>JAZKCQ010000001.1:0-123324 GCA_040388015.1 Verrucomicrobiota bacterium
ATAGAGCGAACAGGAACACCACGGCAGCCGCTTCGGCATATTCGCCGATGATCCATGCGCCGCCGACGGCGACGGTCATCAGGACGTTCATATCGAGCCTGCGCTTGAGAAGCGCCTTCCAAGCCGCGGGAAACACCAGCATGCCACCGGCGAGGGTGGCCAGTGCGAAGATGACAGTCTCGAGCCACGCCTGTCCGATGTTCGTCCAGCCCAGAACAAGCCCGAGACCAGTTAGTATCCCGGAGGCAATGACGAGGGTGCTTTGGGGCAAGGTACTGTCATCGTGGCCGTGTTCGCAGCCGCCGTGGGATTTGGATTCATGGTTGTCTTCGGTGCTCATGGAATTGTTCGGGTTGTGTTTCAATCGCAGTTTGTGGAGGGAGCTGTTGGCTTGATGGAGGGCTCCACCCGCAGGCGGGATGCGCCGTTGACGACGATTTCATCGCCTGTAAAAAGACCTCGGAGGATCCGCTTTTCACTCACACCCGTTGACTCGGCCACTACGGATGCCCTGAGAAAACGGTCCTTGCGATCATCATCTTGAACCAAAGCGAAGGTTCCCACCTGATCTTCGAGTATTGCTTCTGCCGGAACAATCACGACTCCATCCGGATGGGTAATTTCATACAAGACGATGCCGAGCTCATGAGCCTTGGCTTCATTGATCAAAATCGACTGCCTCACGTTCATCGAAAGGTCATGTCTTGATGTCCAGCGTGGCCACCGAATGGCCGCAACGCCGAGAATCCCAACGAGACCGGCAACCGCAAGCCAGTAGCAATAAAAACCGCTTTTATGTGGTGTCATGTCGGCTTTTCCGGATGCGAGGTGATCTGGCTGGCTTCGGCGATGTTAGATAGATGATCGCAGAGGGAGGGTAGCTGAACCTGTGGTGGTGCGCGGCCGATCAATGGAGCGGGCGGGAACCGGATCTCCTTCGGTCAGTTGAAGAATATTCAAGAGCTCCTCTTCCAAGCCGACAACGAGTCGCATGACAGGGACGATGTCTTCGCCCAGTTTGCCGGAAGCGCCCTTGAGGGTTTCCCGCAGATTTACAAGATGGTCGAGAGCTTGGGATGTGGCATCGGGCTCAGGCACCCGGCGCAATCGTGAAACCAAATGGTTCACACTGGAGATCACGTCTCCCACTTCCCGGGCACGGACCGTGCAATCCAGATATTCCAAACGTCCGGCTGCCACCCGGCGGAGATGTACGAAGATATGATCGACCGGCTCGATGACGAAACGCCGGATGACGACGAGGGAAGCAACCCATACGGCGATGCCGATGATCGCGACGTGAAGAAAATGGTGAAGAATGAAATTTGCCCAGTCGTCGGGCTTGTCGATGAGGAACTCGATCAGCGTATAGAGAGCCATGCCGAGCATGGCCGCAGCGAGCGTCCAACGCGTGACGGAGTGATGAAGCGAGCGGGAAGAGCCGCCTTGAGCCAGCGGAGAAGGATAAGGCAATGGCATGGTGATGGATAATTAGGGATGGAAGCGGCGAAAGAAACCCCTTCCCGCGAACGAGCGAGGGAAGGGGTTATCAGTTTTTCGGCTTCAGTGGTTGTGGCCTTCGTGACCTTTTTCCTCACCGCCGTGGGCGCAGGTGCAGGCGTATTCGCCGTGCTCGCAGGTCGGGCACTTGGCGAGGTTCAGGTTGAACTTCTCGGTGACGGTCTTGGCTTCCGGAGTGACCTTGATCTGGAGGACGACAGGTAGCTCCTTGCCTTCGGGAATCACCTTGTCGGAGACGAGTTTGTCGCCGTCCTTGGTGAAGGCCAGCTTGGTCGGTGCCGCGCGGTCGCCCATGGTGACGGTGACGGTTTGCGCGGCGGGTGCCACGACCTTGCCGGCATCGTCCAGGAAGCGAACTTCCACTTTTTTGTCCTTGGTGATGAGGAACTCGGCGTGGGGTTCCACGGCGTCGATGATGCGGCCTCCGTTAGGGGCTTTGATTTTCTCCGCGGCGGTGGCGAAGGTGAAGGAGGCGACGAGCGCGGCGATGGCGATGATTTTGGTTTTCATGATGTTTGTCTTTTCTATCGGTTGTTGTTTTGTGGTTCAGGAGAAATGAAGAGGAAGAGCCGGATGAATCCGGCTCTCCGTTAGTGGGAGGCTGCGGATTCGAGTTCGATGGACTTCGCGGCGGCTTTCCGCCCGAAGGTGTAGAAGACGGTGGGTGTGACCCCGAGACCCAGCAGCGTGCTGGTGATCAAGCCGCCGACGATGACGACGGCGACGGGATGGAGGATTTCCTTGCCCGGTTGATCGGCAGCGAGCACCAGCGGGATGAGCCCGATGCCGGCGGCGAGCGCCGTCATGAGCACAGGGACGAGCCGTTCCTTGGTGCCGCGGATGATCATCTGCTTGGTGAAGTTCTCGCCCTCGTGCTGCATGAGATGCAGGTAGTGGGAGATGAGCATGATGCTGTTTCGTGCGGCGACCCCTGCCACCGCGATAAAACCGACGAGGGTGGCGATGCTGATGTTGTTCAGCATGAAGTACGTGAGGACCAGTCCCCCGACCATCGCCAAGGGAATGTCGAAGAGCACCTGGAACGCAAAGAACGGTGTTTTGAAATAGCCATATAGCAGGAAGGCGATCACTAGCAGGATGACTCCAGTGAACAGAGCGATACGCTGGGTGGCGTCCTGCTGTGCTTGGAACTCACCTTCGAATTTGACGAAGTAGCCTTCGGGCAATTTCACTTTCTCCGTCACTTCTTTCCTGAGTCGCTCGACCAGGGTGGAAACGTCCCGGACGGTTGGCTTGATTGCCAGGGCATATCGGCGCTGGCTGTCCTCGCGGAAGATCACGTTCGGTCCCTTGGCTTCCCGCACATCGGCAACGAGTGATAGTGGCACGCGCTGGCCACTTCCCATCTCGATCGGAATCTGTGAGATTTTCTCCGGTGAATCCCGCCATTCCAAAGGCAGGCGTGTGACGAGATTGACCGAGCGCTGACCTTCCCTCAATTCCGCGACCTCCTTGCCGCCGATGAGAGCGGAGAGTTGCTCGTTGAGATGGCCGGGAGCGATGCCGTATGCACGTGCGCGGTCCCGGTCCGCTTCGATGCGGAGCTGGGGAATTGAGGATTGGACGTCGAGCTTGGCGTCTTCGAAACCGGGGATGGTTTTGCAAATCGTCTGAATCTCCACGCCGATTTTCCTCAACTCCTCAAGGTCCGGCCCGAAGATCTTAACGGCGACCGGCGCGGAAACTCCGCTGAGCATGTGACCGATGCGGTCCGCCAGGGGACCACCGACGACGGCGAACACGCCCGGGACGGTTTTGAGCCGCTTGGATATGTCAGCGAGGATTTCATTGCGGTCACGGGCCTTGCCTTTTGCTTCGCCTTCCGCCTCGCGGAAATCGACATCGAACTCAGCGGTGGAAACGGGAACAACGTGGTCACCACGTTCGGCACGGCCGAGGCGGCGTCCGACCTTGCGGACTTCCGGCACGGATAGGATCTGCTGCTCGACGACATCCGAAATCTTGTTCATTTCCTCCAGCGAGGTTCCGGGTGCGGAGGTGACGGCGACGAGTGCTGTCTCCTCCTTGAACTTCGGCAGGAAATCCTTGCCCATCTGCGGATAGAGCGAGAACGCGGCGACGACGATGATGGCGGCGATGGCTAACAATAAATACGGTTGGCTCAGGCCGAAGCGTAGCCAGACATGTTCCAGCACCCACTTCATCGCACGGGTCACGATGCCGTCCTTGTGTTCGTGACCGGCTTTTGGATTGAGCAGGAAGGAGCAGAGCACCGGGATCGCCGTGAGCGAGACGATGAAGGAAGCGATCATGGAAATGATCGTGGCGATGGCGATGGGCGCGAACAGCTTGCCCTCGACTCCGGTCAATCCGAGCAATGGCAGGAAAACCAGAATGATGAGGATGGTGGCGTAGAGGATGGAATTTCTTACCTCGCCGGAAGCGCGGGCAATGACCGCGAGACGTGCATGAGGTTTCTGCAACGCGGCATTTTCCCTGAGCCTTCGATAGACGTTTTCCACATCGACGATGGCGTCGTCCACGACCATGCCGATGGCGACGGCGAGCCCGCCGAGAGTCATCGAGTTCACACTGATACCGGACCATTTAAAAATCAGCATGGTGATGCCGAAGGAAAGCGGCATGGCCATGAGCGTGATGAAGGTGGTGCGGAAATTCAGCAGGAAGATGAAAATCACGATGGTGACCATGATGGCACCGTCGCGAATCGCTTCGGTGAGGTTGCCGATGGCGTGGTCAATGAAGTCCTTCTGTTGGAACAGCAGCGTGGTCTCCATGCCTTTCGGGAAAGAGGGCTGGAGTTCGTCGAGTGCTTTGGTGATTTCCTTCGTTAGAGCGCGGGTGTCGAAGCCGGGAGCCTTGGTGATCGACATGATCACGCCGTAGGTCGGCGTCTTCTCCGGACTCTGGCTGACCGTCGCGTCACCCCGCATCGGTTCGATGCCCCAGACGACATTGGCGACATCCCCGATGGAAATCGGGCGGTCGTTCACCTTCTTCACAATGGTGCTGGCGATGTCGCCGAGTTGCACGGTCATGGCGAGGTTCCGCACCATGATTTCCGTGGTGCCGGTGTTGATGAAACCGCCGGTGGTGGTGGACGCGGATTCCGTCGCGGCTTTTTCAAGCTCATCGAAGCTGACGCCGTGGGCCTGCATCTTGTAGGGATCCGGCTGGATTTCGATCTGTTTGACACCACCGCCCATGTTGAGAATTTCGGCGATGCCGGAAATACTCTGGAGCCGGCGCTTGATCGTCCAATCCGCCATCGAGCGGACATCGCTCGGTGGCATGTAGCCGGGTTCGCCTTCCTTGATGGTGGAGCGGACTCCGACCAGAAGGATTTCACCCATCAGGGAAGCGACGGGTGTCATGAATGGTTGCACGCCCTCCGGAAGCTGTTCGCGAACGCCTTGGAGACGTTCCTGCACCAGCATCCGCGCCTTGTAAATGTCCGTGTCCCAGCCGAATTCGGCATAGACGAGCGAAAGGGAAACGTCACTGTTAGTCCGTAGCCGGGTGAGTCCAGCCACGCCCATCAGTGCGCTTTCAATCGGCTGGGTGACACGCATTTCCACTTCCTCCGGCGAGAGGCCGCCGGATTCCGTGAGGATGATGACCGTGGGTTTGGACAAGTCTGGTAGCACCTCGACGGGAAGTTCCGTGGCGGTGCGCAGCCCCATCACCATCAGGATCAGGGAAATGCCGATGATGACCGCCCGGTTGGCGAGCGACCAATGAATCATTTTGTTCAGCATGGGTCAGAGGGCCTCGGGTTCGATGTTGGAAGAAGCGCGGGTTTTGTTGAACAAGGACGCGAGGAGCAGGAGGAAAAGGCCTCCGCTAACATATATCCAGATCTTGCTGCCGCCGCCGGATGTCGAAGCCTTGCCGCCGTTTTTTGCGGCGGCCATTTCGGCTTTTTTCTCGGGAGTGAGTTCACCGCCATCGGCCGCGTGTTCGTGGCCGTGTGCGGCGTCGAGCGCTTCTTTCAGGGAGACGCTGCCGCCACCGGCGAAGGAGAGCGAATAGGCGCCGCGGGTAACAACTTCATCGGCAGGGAGGAGACCGCTGACGATCTCAACGAAGCGGTCATTCATTTCACCGACCTGGACCGATGTCTTGATGAAGGCGTTAGGCAGGTCGAAATGTTTGACGTAAACGAAGCGCTTGCTGGTATCGCCCTGGAGGGCGGCACGCGGAACGCCGAGGACGTTCGCACGCTTGCTCAGGACGATGGAGAACTCGGCACGCATGTCGGAGCGCAATTTCAGGCCGGGATTGGCGACCTTGAAAATGGCGTCGATGGTGCCGCTCTCGCGGTCGGCCGAGGTGCCGAAGCGGATCATTTCACCTTCCAACGACTGGTCACCAAGGGCGGCGACGCGGATGTGCGCCTTGCTGCCGGGCTTGAGCTTGGCCGCTTGGTTTTCCGGCACGCGGGCGATGGCAAACACTTCGGTTAGGTCTGAAATATCGAGCAGTTCCTTGTCAGGCTCGACCGGCTCGCCGATGCGGATGTGGGACTCGACGACGAGGCCGCCGATCGGTGCTTTCAATTCAATGACCGGCGGTGGACTTCCCGGTTGGCGGCTTTCCACGCGGACAAGGACCTGATCCTTTTCCACGGTGTCACCTTCCTGGGTTTCGAGGCTGAGGACACGTCCGGAAATGCGGCTGCTAAGAACGCCATGGCGCTCCGGGATTTCCGCGATGCGGCCGAGAGCGAAGACGGTTTCCTCGAAGTTGGTTTCCTCAACTTCGACGGTTTCGATGCGGAGGTTTTTCACCCCGGTTTCATCGAGGACGATGGTGTCAGAGCTTTCGGCGGCATGGGTGTTCGAGACGGCAAATAGAAGTGAACAGAGAAGAGATAAATGAAGTTTCATGAAATTTGAGGAAGTTATGGTTTGGCGAGCGCGGTTTCGTGACGCACGCGGGCAAGGTGGAATTCGCGAAGCGCATCGAGCCTGGCGGCGGCGAGTTGTAGACGCTTTTCGCGGGAGCGGAGGACTGATTGGATTTCGCCCTGCGCGTTGCGGTAGGCGTCTTCGGCGAGCTTGGTCTGCTCTGCAGCTAACGGAAGCAGGGTGTCGTTGATCTCACCGATCAACTTTGCCCATTCCTCCATCTCCGCTCGCGCTGCTTCGGCTTCCAGACGGATGCCGCGACCTAGGGCGACGGCTTCCTTTTCCTTGCGGATTTTCTTCGCCTCCGCCTCTTGGATAGCGCCTTCGTTCTTGTTCCAGAACGGAAGCGCGATCTTGAATCGCAGGCCGACAATGGCTTCATTTTCGTAACCTTCTGGAGCATCTTCGGTGCGCTCGATGCCGGTGAAAATCCCACCTTCCACGTCGTCATAACGTCGGGCTTGTTCGAGTGCGACTCCTTGGGCGGCGGCGAGGGCATCGAGCTTGGCGACTTGGAAATCGGGTCGGCGCGACGGGTCGGCTGCGGTGCTCGGAAGGGTCGGTTGCGGAAGGGTTCCTCCGACATTGAGGGCTTCTCCGGGACGCATTCCCAGCAGAGGTTTCAGCTCTCCAACAAGTGCCGTCTCCCCGGCGTCGAGCTGGCGGATTTCCATGGAAAGACTGGTGGCTTCCAGTTTCGCCTGTCCCGCATCCAGTGCCGAGCCTTCACCTTTCCCCGCGGCTTCCGATAGGAAATCAGCGAACTCCTTGGATACACCGGATTGCTCGCGAAGAAGTTCGCGGCGCTGGCGGGTGGCGAGGATTTTCACCACGGCCTCCCTAGCCTGACCGGTGAGCTGGCGTTCGACCTCGCGGACTTCGGCCTCGGAGGATTTGAGCTCGGTGAGCGAGACATCCTTTTCCAAGCGCAGCCGGTCGGTGATCGGAAAACGTTGAGACACGCCGACTTCGAATTTTCCCTCGCGGAAGCGTGGGTTGTGTTCGAGGCCGGTTTCGATTTCCGGGTTCGCAAGGCGGCCGGACTGGTTCATGCGGCCGAGCGCCTCCTGAATGCGGAGACGGGCGGCGGCGAGATCGGGATTTTGGGCGCGGATGCGGTCGCCGATGCTCGCAAGAGTCACGACAACGGCGGGTTCCGCGCAGAGTGGATAGACCATGGAGGCAAGCGCCAGCACAGCCAATGAAGATAATTTGGACATGGTTGTTTTAGATATAGGTCCGTGCTGAAAATGGGCGCGGGACGTGAAAAGCAGATCTGACAGGTGACCCCGGAACGGCGTAATAGTGCCAAGCGGGGGAGGACGGCGTGACTCAGGGACACACCGGAGCGTGATCAACGGACGCTCAGATCAACGGCGGCTTTTCGGACGCCAAAAAAGGTCCTTCGGGCGGCACTTCGCCTTCATGGCGGACGCCCAACAGGGATGACCCGGGAACTCCGAGTCGGCAGATGAAGTTGCTATCACCAATCAACGGCAGGGCGGCCGTACAGCAGCCATGGTGTTCGTGATCTGGCGGACAACTCTTGTCGTCTTGCTGATCGTCATCAGGAAGATCCGTATCCACCTGACTTTCCTGACACATTTCGACGGAATGGCTGCACTTCGAGCCGATTTCCTCATGCGAATGATCAAAGCCGATTGCACGCAGTGACAGCGCGACGAAAACGCCGACGATCATCACCCATTTTGCATAGCTTCTCAAGACGGCGTAGCCAATCACATAAATGCTGCCACGCAAGGCGAAACTCACCACAACCGCCTCATTTGCTGCCGAAATTTTTTACATCAATGATTCGTCGCTGAAATTTTCGCAAGGTATCTCTTCCCGGCTTCTTGCCCCATCGCTGCGACGACTTGCTTGTCATGAATCTCAATTTCCGCGGTGCTTGGTTCGTGCTCGGAAAAGGGATTTCCCGATCCATGAAACCCATACTCGATCTCACGCAATTTCTTCATCTGATCATTGTGCAGCCCGAACTCTATCCTCCATGATTCCAACCGTCGGGAAATCTGTTCGCGATGCCCCACAGCCTTGAGAATGATGGGAGAAAACATGGCCAGCATCGCGACCAAGCCCCCCGCCGCCACACTCAATTTGTCACCTACGGTCCACTTGGAGGGAGGAGCCAGGCGGCGGCGCCGCAATTCCCCCCGACCACTTCCGGGATGCCGGGGATCTTTCCTGCGGGGATCTCTCCAACGGCTGCTCACGGCTTTTTAGGCGCGGCCAGGAGCCGCAACGAGTTCATGATGACCAAGAGGGTTGCGCCGGTATCGGCAAGAATGGCAAGCCAGAGTCCGGCGATGCCCATAAAGGCAAGCGTCAGGACGACGGCCTTGATGCCCAGGGCAAACAGGACGTTGAAACGGATGATGCCAAGAGTGCGTCGGCCGAGGATCACCGTTTCGGCCACCCGCGTTAGATCGTCCTTCATCAGGGCAATGTCCGCCGTTTCGATGGCGGTGTCGCTGCCGATGGCACCCATGGCGAAGCCGACGGTGGCAACTGCCAGGGCGGGGGCGTCGTTCACGCCGTCGCCGATCATGCCGACGTGGGTGAATTGCTCAACCAGTTTTCTAACGTGATCGACCTTCTGATCCGGCATGAGATCGCCGATGGCTTCGTCGATGCCTGCTTGCTTGGCAATGGCGGAAGCGGTCCGCTGGTTGTCACCACTCAACATTATGACCTTTTGGATCCCGGCCTTGTGGATTAGCCGGAGCGCCTCGACGACTTCCGGGCGCAGGGTGTCGGCGATGGCAATGATGCCGAGGACCTCGCCCTTGCACTCGCCATGCGGCAAATGTCCGATGACGGCGAGGGATTGGCCCTTGGCTTCGATGGTTGCTAGAATCGCCTCGACCTCCGGGGTGCAGACTCCGGCTTCGTGAGCCATCTTGTGGTTGCCGATGAAATGCGGGTGTCCGTCCACGGAAGCTTGTGCGCCTTGACCGGTGATGGACACATAGTCCGCGGCCGACTCGAACGTGAGACTCCGTGAGCGGGCTTCCGCTACGATAGCGGTGGCCAGCGGATGTTCGGAGTGGGTGTTGATCGCGGCAGCGCGGCGGAGAATTTCTTCTTCGGATAAGTCACCCACCGGAGAGATGCCGACGACCTTCGGCTGGCCCTGGGTAATGGTGCCGGTCTTGTCCACAGCGAGGGCTCGAAGTTTCCCAACAGATTCAAGGTGAACACCGCCTTTCACTAAAACACCCCTGCGGGCCAATGCGGTGAGGCCGGAAACGATGCTGACCGGCGTTGCGATGACAAGGGCGCAGGGGCAGGAAATCACAAGCAGGACGAGCGAGCGATAAATCCAAAACTGCCACGGTTGATGAAAAAGCAGAGGCGGTATCAAGGCCACGAGAATCGCCACGACGAAAACGGCCGGTGTATAAACAGCCGCGAAGCGATCCACGAAGCGTTGGGTAGGTGGCTTGTTCTCCTCCGCCTCGCCGACGAGCTGGATGATTCGGGCCAGAGTGGATTCCGAAGCTGGCTTGGTAACGCGGACAGTTAGGGAACCTTCGCCATTCACCGTGCCCGCGTAAACCGGATCTGCGGATTTCTTTTCCACGGGCAGAGACTCGCCGGTGATGGGCGCTTGGTTGACGCTCGAATTTCCTGAAACGACCTCGCCATCCAGAGGGATGCGGCTGCCGCTGCGGATGAGAATTTCCCGACCTACAGCGACTTCTGCGACGGGGATTTCCTGTTCACTACCATCCGATTTTTTCACGATGGCGGTGGGTGGTGAGAGTTTGAGCAGCGAGTCGACCGCCTTACGGGCGCGGCCGGATGCCCATGATTCCAGCAATTCAGATAGAGAGAAAAGGAAGACCACGCTGGCCCCCTCCGCTCCTTCGCCGATGATCCATGCGCCGGTCACGGCCACGGCCATGAGCACATTGATGTCGAGACGGAGCTTTTTCAACGCTCCCCACGCGGCGGGAAATACCAGCAAGCCACCGGCGAGCGTGGCGGCCGCGAAAGCTGCCGTGGCGAGCCACCCGGGGCCAATATGGAGCCAATGTAACAGAAGGCCGATGCCGGTTAGGACTCCCGAAGCCACAACCAATGCTCCCTGTGGCAAAGGGCTTTCCTCGTGGCAATGCTCGCAACTTGAGCATCCGCCTTTTTTCACCGGCTCTTGTTTGTGGTCGTGTTCGTCGTGCTCGCTCATAAATTATTGATAGGTTCAAGGTGGAGAAACCGGCCCGCCGAATTACTGGCGAGCCGGTTCAGGTGATCTTCAGTCCTCAGCAGGTGAGTTGAAATCAACGTCATGATCATGTTCCTCCATGCTCTTGCGGTGGAAGATCGCATAAAGCACTGGCAGAACGAACAGCGTTAGAATCGTCGAGGTGATGATTCCTCCGATGACCACGGAGGCCAACGGTTTCTGGACTTCCGCGCCACGGCCATGGGCCAACGCCATCGGTACGAATCCGAGTGCGGCGACGGCGGCGGTCATGAGCACCGGGCGGAGGCGCAGGACGCTTCCTTCGATCACAGCGTCCAGCAGCTCCTTGCCTTGCTTGCGCAAACTCTTGATGAAGCTGATCATTACGAGGCCGTTGAGCACCGCGACTCCGGAGAGCGCGATGAATCCCACGGCTGCCGAGATCGAGAGCGGAATGTCCCTGATCCAAAGCGCCGCGATGCCGCCGGTGAGGGCGAGAGGCACACCCGAGAAGACGAGCAAGGCATCCTTCACGCTGCCGAAGGTCATGAAGAGCAACAGCAGGATCAGGAACAGCGTGATCGGAATGACCAACTGAAGCCGCTTGGTGGCGGAGAGCAGTTGTTGGAATTGCCCGCCATACTCTACCCAGTAGCCGGCTGGCACCACTTTGGACGAATCAATTTTCTGCTGCACTTCGGTCACGAACGATCCGAGGTCACGCCCGCGAACGTTGGCGGACACCACGATGCGGCGCTTGCCGTTCTCACGACTGATCTGGTTAGGACCGTTGGCGAGTTCCAGCTTGGCGACCGAACCGAGAGTGACGAAGCCAGGACCGGTTCCCACCGGATTGAGGGATTTCGCATCTTCATCGGGTTCCATTTTTTTGATAGGAATCGGCAGGCGGCGGATGGCATCGAGATCCTTCCGCAGCATTTCCGGGAGGCGCACGATGAGAGGCGAGCGCACGTCTCCTTCATAAACGGTACCCGCTTCCTTGCCGCCGATGGCGATTTCCACCGCTTCCTGCACTTCCGCGATGTCCAGACCGTAACGGCTGATCGCCCGCCGGTCGATGTTCACGGTCAGCATCGGAAGACCCGTGACTTGCTCCACCTTGACGTCGGCCGCACCGGTAACCCCATTGACGACCGCTGCGATCTTGTTGCCGGTGCCTAGCAGGATGTCCATGTCGTCACCGTAGATCAGCACGCCAAGGTCGCTGCGGACTCCGGAAATCAGTTCGTTGAAACGCAGTTCGATGGGCTGGCTGATTTCGTAGTTGGCTCCGAGCTGGGATGTGGCGACTTCGTTGATTTTGTCCACGACTTGTGACTTGCTCATCGAAGGATCAGGCCATTGGGACTGCGGCTTGAGCATCACGTAGCCGTCAGAGATACTTGGCGGCATCGGGTCGGTGGCGATTTCAGCCGACCCGGTCCGGGCGAAGGCGTGTGCCACCTCGGGAATCTTGACGAGTTCCTTTTCGAGCTGCTTCTGCATTTCCACCGATTGCGTGATCCCGGTGGAAGGCATCCGCAATGCTTGCAAGGCAATGTCTCCTTCATCCAGGCTGGGAATGAATTCCGAACCCATACGGCTGGCCAGCAAGCCTGATAGAACGAGGATCGCCATGGCGGCGGTGATTACGAACGCCCGGTGATCGAGCGCGATCCGCAGCAGAGGTTCATACAGTTTCTTCACTCCACGGACGACGAAGTTCTCCTTCTCGGAGATTTTTCCGCCGAGGAAAATGGCCACGGCAGCGGGGATGAAGGTGACCGAGAAGATCATCGCACCGAGCAGCGCGACGACGACGGTGAATGCCATCGGGTGGAACATCTTGCCTTCGACTCCTGTCAGGGCGGCGATGGGAAGATAGACGACCATGATGATGAAGCTGCCGAAAAGGCTCGGCACGACGACTTCCTTGGTAGCATCACGGACCGTTCGCAACCTCTCCATCAGCGTCGCCAGACGACCGCGGCGGTGCTGCTCTTCTGCCAGGCACCGGATGCAGTTTTCCACAATGATGACAGCTCCATCGACAATGATGCCGAAGTCGAGCGCACCGAGACTCATGAGGTTTCCGCTCACCTTGTTTTCCACCATGCCGGTGATCGTGAAGAGCATGGCCAAAGGAATGACGGCCGCCGCGATCAACGCGGCACGGATGTTTCCGAGAGCCAGGCAGAGGATGACGATCACGAGAAGCGCGCCTTCGACGAGGTTCTTCTTAATCGTTTCAATCGTCGCATCGACAAGCGTGGTCCGGGTGTAAACGGTTTTGAGGTGGACCCCGTCGGGCAGGCTGCGGTTGATTTCATCGATCTTGGATTCGACCCGTTGGGAGACGGTTCGGCTGTTCTCACCGATCAGCATCATGGTTGTTCCGAGAACCACTTCCTCACCGTCAAGTGTGCCAGCACCCGAGCGCAGTTCCTTGCCGAGCGAGACTTCCGCCACGTCTCCGATGCGGACGGGGATGCCATCACGGGTGGTCACGACGATGCTGGAAATATCCTCCAGCGTCCTCACCTGTCCGGGGGAGCGGACGATGAATTGTTCGCCGTTTTTCTCAATGAATCCCGCGCCGGTGTTTTGGTTGTTGCGGGAAAGAGAGCCTACCAGATCGTTGAGTGATAGATCGTAGGCATGGAGTTTCGCCGGATCGGGCTGGACGTGGAACTGTTTAACGAACCCGCCGATGGCGTTGACCTCGTTGACGCCCTTCACGTTCCTGAGCTGGAACTTGACGACCCAGTCGTGGATCGTGCGCAGATCTGTCGGGGTGTAAGGGGTGCCGTCTGGTTTCTTCGCATCGGGATCCGCCTCGACGGAATACATGTAGATCTCGCCCAGACCGGTGGAAATGGGTCCCATTTCCGGCTCAATGCCGGCGGGCATTTGTCCCGAAACCTGAGTCAGACGTTCGGCGATCTGCTGGCGTGCCCAGTAGATGTCGGTTCCTTCTTCAAAGGAAACGGTGACCTGGGAGAGTCCGTAGCGTGACAGCGAGCGGGTTTGTTCCAGAAAGGGAATTCCGGCCATCGCGGTTTCCACCGGATAGGTGATGCGCTGTTCCGTCTCGAAAGGGGAATAGCCCGGTGCGCTCGTATTGACCTGGACCTGGACATTGGTGATGTCAGGCACGGCGTCGATCGGCAGTCGGTTGAAATTGTAAACGCCGAGCGCGGCGATCGCCAGGGTGGCGAGGATCACCAGCCATCGGTGGCGGAGTGTGGATTCAAGAAGTTTGGTCAACATTTGAAATGCGGTTGAATGTTAGTGAGGATGATGGAGCCGACGAGCGGTCATTCCTCTTCCGCCATGGACTTGCCCAGCTCCGCCTTGAGGAGGAAGCTGTTGGTAGCCGCGTAGGTTTCCCCGGCCTTCATGCCGGACAGGATTTCCGTCGAGTTGCCGTCACTACGCCCGAGTTCGACGGGAACGGCCTTGAAGCCTTCGTCCTCCTTGACGAACACGACATCGTGACCGTCCCATGTCTGGAGCGCGGAATTGCTAACGGCGAGAGTGACTTCTTCCTTGCCAATCTGGATGCTGCCTTCCGTGAACAACCCGGGGCGCAGATGTTGGTCCAGATTCGGCACGGTGGCACGAGCCAGCATGGTCTGGGTGCCTTCGGTGCCGAAAGGCGAGATGTAATCGATTTTCGTCTCCAACGGTTTATCCAGGGCGGTGGCTGTAATTTTCACCGGTTGGCCGAGTTTCAGGATATGATAGTCCTCAGGATAGGCGCTGAGATCGACCCACATGGTGGAGAGATCAGCGACTGTTAGCAGGCGTTGGCCTTCCGTGACGGCTTCTCCCGGTTGGGCGTCGCGGAAGATGACCGTGCCGCTGATGAGTGATTTCACCTCATAGGTTTCGAGGCTTTCGTTGGATTCGATGACCACGACGGTTTCGCCCTTCTCGACCTTTTCGCCCAGCCGTTTGCTAACGGAATGAATCACGCCGGGAAAACGCGGTGCGAGGTGGGCGAGGCCCTCCTCGTTCGCCCTGAACTGGCCGAACAAGGTGCGTTGGCGCTCCAGCACGTTGGACCCGGCTTTGGCGGTTTCGATTTTTGCTTCCGTCAGTTTTTCATCGGTGATTTTCACGAAGTCCGTGGCGGCAGCCTCTCCGCCAGCCTCTGCGGCTGCCGGTTCCTCTTCCGCGGTTTCGTGTTTCTCCGTGTTGAGGATCATTCTGCCCAAGAAGAAGGCGACGGCGACAAGCGCGATGATGTTGAGAATTTTAAGAAGTTTGTTCATGATGTGAAAATGTTGGATGATTACTTGGATGCGTTTTCTCCGGGCAGCGGAGCGGTGAGTCCGGCGATTTCCGCAGCCGATTCATGATAGGCGGCGTTGGCCGTCAGCAATTGGACACGAGCTTCGGTGAGGTTGCGGCGGGCCTCGATGAGATCGAGGTAGCCGAAACGACCCTTCGAGTAGCCGTCCTGAACGCCATCGAATGCTTCTTGAGCACCCGGCAGCAGATCGGTTTTGATCGTTTCCACCTCGCGGCGAACCGAGGCCAGCATTTGCACGGATGCGTTCAGCTCGGCTTTCAACGAATTCATCTTCGCATCACGCTGTTTCTGCGCGACCTCGATCTCCGCTTTCGTGGAGGCTATTTCCCCTTGATTCCAGTTGTTGAAAGGCAGCGGTATGGAGACCCCAACGACCAGAGCAACCTCATCATTGCCCTCCCAGAAATGCTTCAAACCGCCTTGGACGGTCACGTCTGATTTGCCATTCGCGATGGCCAGCCGATTTTCTGCCACGGATTTCGAAACCGCACGCGATTCCTTCTGATAGGCCGGGTGGGAGTAGAGGCGCTGTTCCAAAGAGGCTTGATCTGCCGGACTTGGCAGTTCACCCAGCGTGCCGGAAACGCGGGAGAAACCGGGCGTCGTAGAACCCCAGGTGGCGGCGAGCCGAAGGGCTGCCGATCGAAACTCGCGCTGTGCTTGCTGGGTCGCGAGCCGCGCTGTGGTGACCGCTGTTTTGGCTCGGACCTTTTCCACAGCGGTTACTTTTCCGGCTTCGATCCGCTTATCGATTTCCGGAAGGAAGGACTCGTTGAGTTCCACCAACTGCATGTAGAGTCCCACTTTTTCCTGTGCGGCCAGGGCCTGTGCGAAAGCCTTGCTAACTTCGGCAAAAAGTTCTCTGCGGGCGATTTGGTAATCCGACCGGACGAGTGCCTTGTCAGCGACTTCGACGGCACGCCGGGCTTCGAGCTTGCCACCGTTTTCGATCAACTGGCTGATCGCAACCGTGGATTCAGCCGCGTCGAAGCCCCTCGTGTTACCATTGCTTCCGAGGATGTTTTCCATCCGCCCTTCCAAGGTCGGATTCGGTCGCAAGGATGCCTGGAGGATTTTTCCGTCCGCAGCTCGAAGGGCGGGATTGAAGGGTTGGAGGCCCGGGTTGTTTTCGAGAGCCAGCAACGCGGCCTCGCCGAAACTGACGGTTTCGCTCGGTTTGGGCATGGCAGCCGTTGAGGAAACCTCAAGGCGGATGATGGAGGGAGTGGTCAGGTTCCCGGATAGAGGAGCCCCAGATTGGCAGGCTGCCAGCGACAGCAAAGGAGATAGGAAAAGAAGACGACGGTAGTACATAGTTGTGAGAGATTTGGTTGAATTGAACACACGGATCAACGATCCGGAATCGTCGTCGGAACGCCCGACGACATCGACCGGTCAAAAGAGACCGGATAAAACCCAACTCAGTTCCGCGGCGGTCGCTCCAGACAACCTGGAGTCAAACCCGTCAGCACGGTGCCAGGAACCATTTCCCAATGGTTGGCAATGGACAAAGGGATCAGCACTTCCAATGACGCACAAAGCGCCGCCGGACTGGTCGCGTGATGGCACGGACAAGGACAATGTTTCTCAGGCGATTTGGAGCCTTCCTCTTTTTGATCTCCACCTGTGTCCTTTTGAACAGGACTGCCGAACTCTACGCTGCAAACGTCATCAATCTCGTCAAAGCAGGGGAAATCGGCGGCAACCGAACGCTGGGACGCAAAAATTGACATCGCCAAGAATATGGCGACCGACAACCGCAGCCAGTGGCTTTGCGAACCAAACACAGCGGGTAAGTAGTGTGGGGAAGGCGACGAGGCAAGACAAATAGCCCCCTGCATTTGGAGGCTGATCACCTGGCGGACCGGCAAGAGGCAGCTGATTCCTAGTGAGACAAAATATCTCGGTAGGTCATTTTATTTCCTGGATTCCTGCCAGTGTTTCAAAGCTCCGCCTCCTCAGTGTTTTGATGAAATCCGGCAAGTAGGTCGTATTTCCACCCGCAAGTGTGGTGGCGGCGTAGAGGTTCGCGAAGAGGCCATTTTGCCCAACGGGACGAGCCGTGACCTGGTTCCGGGTGAAATCCGCCCCTAACAGCCACCCGGGAAGGGCCGCGATTGCCTGCTTGCTGGCGACAAGATGAAGAATGGCAGCGGTGATTTCAGCGCTGCGTCGTGAGGGGTTGACATTCGCAGGCACCAGGACTTCCCGCAAGAGGTCGATCCGCTGATCGGAAATCGGATAATGGGCGAGCACCTCTCCCAAAAAGTCATGGGCCACAAGGTAGGCTTTACCGGCCAGCGAATGCAGGTCAGAGAGCAGGGCAAAAATTTCGTAGCGAAACAGCGGGTAGAATAGCACATCGGGCCGATCTTGCATTGCGTTCACAATGACGAGATCGGCCTCGTCTTTCGTCAGCAGGCTCACCGGGTCCGGTTGGAATCCCGAAACCAAATCCATTTGAATGTCAGGCCAGTCTCGCTGGAAAGCAGCCATGCTTGGCAGGAGCCAATCAAAAGAAGAGTGGCACTCTACGGCAATGCGCAGTTTTCCAACCATTCCCGCGATCATGAGGGAAATGTCCCTCTTCGAGTTGGTGACGCTTCTGGTGATTTCATAGGCGCTTTCAAGGAGTCGCTTCCCCGCCGGCAAGAAGGTAACCGGATTGGTGTTTCGTTGAAAGAGTTCAGTTCCCAGGTGAGCTTCAAGATTCTTGATTTGTTGGGACAGTGCTGGCTGGGAAACGGAAAGCCGTCTGGCGGCATTCGACATGTTGCCGGTTTGTGAAATGGCGATCAGTGCTTTGAGGTGGGTGATTTGGATCATGTCAGACTGAGAAATCTAGGAAATCGGATGGTGGTTGAACCGCGGATGATACCGATTTTGCCACTGATTGAGGCATTAGATTTTTGAATGATGATATTCAATAAGACGATAAGGAAAAGCTGGTGCGTCGTGATAGCGTCGCCACTGAATTGCACGCATTACCGACTATCTATCCATGAATTCTCTCAACCACTTCGGCTCTTTCATCCTCGCAGCAAGTATCCAAACCGCACTGTCCAAAGTGCTCGGCCTCTTCATGTTAATCGGCTTTCTTTACGGTGTGGTGAAAATTATTGGAGCGTGTGCCAATTACAACAGGGACCCGGACGGAGCGAAGCAGTCGATCATCGCCGGGGTTCTGATTGCGGCTTCTGTCGCCATCGTGACGGTGCTTTTCACCGCTTTCGGAATCGACGTCGGACTGAGCATTGACACTTCGGGACTCTGATCATGGCGGAACCTAACCAGCTCGTCACCATCGACACCAATTCAGCGGACGATAGCACGGGGGTTGCCTTCAAACTTGAAGGCAATCTTTACATTCCGGTCGTCATTTCGGCCATGGTTTCCGTCGGTCTGCTAACGGTCCTAATTTGGGGAAAGGCCATCCCAATCCCGACTGCTTTCGCCGTGGGGATTGCGCCATTTGCCGCAACACTTTTTGTGGTGCTGACATTTTTCAACGGCAAGCGCCCGCATTTTGCGAGCGATCTGCTGGCGAAGCACACCACCGACGAATCGTTCATGCGCCATCCCCAATCGCAGCCCGAACACCCTGCTAGACGAATCGAGAAAAAATGATTCCGGCCCCCAATGGATTTTTCCTGCATGATATGTTGTGGCTCGATTTACCGAAAGGCGATGCCCTCATCGTCAAAGGCTTTCGAATCGAGTTGCAGGATGTGAGCGGCGCGTCGGTGTCAGTGCTGAACGCGCTGCACTCCGCCTTGTCTAACTTGCTCTACGGCTTGCCCGACAACGTACGGATGCAGAGTCAGTGGCAGGTCACTTCCGACTATCGCGAGGTGCTTCAACGCTACGATCAGGCGACGGTCGATGCGTCCAACGAATGGACAGTTTTCAATCGATCCGAGCTGCATCACCGGCTGACCTCTCAGATGGAAAGGGGAGCGCTTCGCAGGGAAGAGCATATTCTTTGGTTCACCAGACACCTGGACACGCCACTTTCGAAAATTACTTCCAGCGCCAAAGCCGTGGAACGCCACATCGGGACGCTGTTGGAGCGCGAGGCCATGTCGTTCGAGAATCTGGGCCGATCCTTGCAGCAATCGCTTGGTTCCTTCGCCACGGTCGCGGCTTTGGACGATCTCGACAATTTCATCACTTATCGAAATTTCCTCAATCCATCGCTCCTTTCCCAGGAACGAAATACCGCCGAATTGGAGTTCGATCCAGAGGCCTCCATTCAGGACTTGGTGTTTCGATCCGATGCGGTGCGGGTCGAGAGTGAAAATGCGAGTTTCCACTTCGCCAATCGCTATCAGACATTGTTTGTGATTTCCCGCTGGCCATCGAAAATCAGACCGCTGGACGTGATGGCCCTCACCAATCTGCCGTTCAACGACTACGTCATCACAACGAACATCATCCCGAAGAACACCCGAGAGGAAATATCCAAGGAAGAGAGGCTCATCGAACGGTTGGAGGGCGAAATCATCTCCGAGAAAAAGCGATCACTCCAAACCTCGAAAGAGAAAAAAGAGCGCAAGGTCGATGAACTCGCCCGCGGTTACACCCGGCTGTTCAGCACCCTGCAAATCATCCGCGTTTGGGACGAAACGGCAGAGGGGCTTTCATCGAAATGCGAAGCGATCAAAGCGGCGATTTCAGACATGGGGGCGCAATACTACCATGTCACCAGCGCGACCGGCGCGCGCAACTTGTTTATGCAAACGTGGCCGGGAAACACCCATACCAAATACAGAGGCTACGACATCGAATCCTCAAACCAGAGTCTTGCGTGCTTGCTGCCGTTCAGCTCGACATTCACCGGTTTGCTTGACGGGGCCGAGGCGCTATTCCACGGCGCGACCCGCAACGTCGTCGGCTTCAAAAGTTTCGCCGGCTCGACGCCCCAGCATATGCTCGTCCTGGGCGGAACCGGCGCGGGAAAATCGGTGACGATGAACGCGATTCTCTCGCAGACGGAACACCTCTACGACCGAACCATCATCATCGAAGAGGGTTACTCCTACGCGATGTACACTCGCACGCTTGGAGTGCGGCCCATTGCCATCCAACTCGATGGCGAACTCACCCTCAATTACCTCGACACCAACGGGCTTCCATTGAGCAGCCAGCACATCGGGACAGCCGCTGCGCTGTGCTTGAAAATGGTTGGCGTCAACAGCAACGAGGACACTAACAAACACCGGCTCGGCATCATCGGCGAGTATATCAACCGGCTTTATGAAGACGTGGCCAACGATTGGTTCATGTCCAATCCGCGAGAAGTTGATGAGCTGCAGCGTCTCGGTTTCGCGCTGGAGGATTTTCGTCTCCATCACCAGCCAGAGGGCTCGACTTTCCTTGATTCCTATCTGGCATTCAAAGAACTGCAAATCGAAGAATCGGAAGACGCTTCGGGTTTTCTGAAATCTTTCACGCACGATCAAATCCTTGCCTGGAGCAAAACCAAAGATGGCGGGCAAGTGTGCCGTAATCTTGTTTTCGCCAGATTCCAGCACCAGGACTACGCGGATCTCACGCACCACAGCGTTTACATGGCGCTGCGTTACGCGCCGCTTCCGCACCACGTCCCCCAAGATATCCAATACTTGGCTGACATGTTGGGAACGTGGACCAAAAGCATTGGCCAGCGTGGCAAGTTTTTCGACGGGATCTCGAACATCCAGCTCGACGACAAGGTGCTGCATTTCGAGTTGTCCAAGATCCCGGAGGCCGCGGGCGATTTCAAAGAGGCGGCCGGATTTCTCATCAACAACGTCGTCCGCCACCTCATCATGACCGATCCGCGATCCACCCGGAAGCGGCTCATTTTCGAAGAGGCCCCGCGCTTTTTCAATGTCCCAGGTGGCGATGAAATCGTTTCCGCCGCCTACGCAACCTATCGGAAATATGGTGCATGGCTCGTCACGGTGGCGCAGCAGCTTTCGCAAATTCCGGTCAAACTCCGACCGGTTCTGATCGGAAACTCCGCGACGAAAATCATTTTCCGCCAGAAATCCACCACTGACCTGGAGCTTCTGACAAACGAGTTGCGTTTGCCGTCAGTGACCGTCGACACGATCCGAAACTATCCATCGCCGGAGCATTTGCCCGCACATGATCGCTATTCGTGCTTCACCTACTGGACCGAGGCTAACAATCAAATCGTGAACGGCACGGTGCGGGTCTATGCCTCGCCGGAAATGCTCTACCTGGCCAGTTCCGACGGTGACGTGGTTCAGGAGCGGGAGGAAGCGATGCTGCAATACGGCAACGTGCTCGACGGCATTCAATCGGAAATAGCCAAAAAGAAGACCGGTCAGCTCTCCTCGCCTAAGGCAAAGACTCGCCAAAAATTGATGAAAACCGCGCTCTCACTCATTCCCATTTCGTTCCTGTTCGCTGTTGGCACCACCTCATGCTCCACAACCACGGCTCGTGAATCCGCGCTCTACGGCACTGGCGCCATCGGCGGCGGCGCGCTCGGATACACACTCAGCGACGGGGATCCTCTCTGGACCGCCGCCGGCACCGCGGGCGGTATCGCGCTTGCAGGTATGGGCAACAAGCTCGCCAGCAAAGAAATCGCGACAGCAAAAAGCGACGGATACGCACTCGGTCAAGGAGACGCCACGCGCCAGCACTATTGGATGCTCCATTCGCTGCAAGAAGGAAAGAACCGGGAATATGGCGTCACCAATACCTACGATCTCACCATTCCGGCTAACGAAGACGACTTCGGGGTGAAGACGGTTTCGCGCAAAGCCACTGTCAGAATCACCGAGTAATCTATCAATTCTATGAAAACCATATCATCATTTCTCGTAATCAGTGCGGCTTTGGCTGCATCGGCCATGGCCCAGATACCCGTCACCGACGCAGCCAGCATCGGCTCGAACGCGGCCAATTGGCTGAACAACGTCGCAAAATGGAAAACCTCTTTCGATAAAGCCAACAGCCAGATTCAGAACCAGAAAAAGCAAATCACCGGAATGACCACCGAGCTGAAGCGCATGGGAGATCCCGCGTCACTTGTTGGAAAACTGGACTTGAAAGGCCTCACTCAAATCAGTACCAGCACCAAACTGGCAGACAGTTACCAAGGCTACGTTTCCGCAGCTCAGAAGAAACCTTTATCTACCTTGCAGCGCTCCGGATCGGGTGGCTTTTCGGCACCGTCCAAAACTCTATCAAACGGTTCGACCATCAAGCGGGATGCGGACGCCTATCGCCAATACGCCACTCACGGAGCTATTGTGGATGACTACCGCTCCCGAAGTACACAACTGGCAACCAGCCGCAAGAGAATCCAAACCGAGATGGATCAAACGGCGAAGGATCTCGATTCTGCCAACACGGATTCCAAAGTAGCGAGGTTACAAGGCCGCATGGCGATCCTTCAGGGCCAGCAGGAGCAGATTTCCCGCGAGGAAACCCTGGCGGCCGCTCAATCTACCATCGAAAAAAACGATGTGGAAATGACCCGCCGCGCTCAAGCGCAGGCTCAGGCTGAGGCGTTTGATCAAGAGCGGAATGCAGCACTTGCGAGCGCGACGGCGGGAAATGTGCCGGAGCCAAAACCAGCCACAGATATCCCATGAAATCCATCATCACTCTCATCATTTCGGTCGGCTTCCTTAGCTTCACGGCATCCTGCCAACGCCAAAATCAAAGCGCGGTCAAAGAGCTCAAACTGCTCGATGAGCGCAACGAGCATGCCAAGGACAACGCGATGCAGGGCACCGTGCCCGAGCCGAAGCCTGCCAAGGACGTGATCTTCCATTAACCCTGTGAATTTCCTCGCCGCCGATCTAGCGAATCCTCAATCGCTATGGGAAAAGATCCTCGGTTTCCTCACCGATTTCGATGCCATGTTTCCCGGATTCACGGGAGTGGTAGAAAAGGCGCAGAAGCCGTTCTTCCTGATCGCGTTTGTCCTGATTGTCTATCACCTGATCAAGCGCCTTTCAGGGCCGGGTTCGCGTGAAACGCAGTTGCGGGCTCTGGCATCAGCCGCTGTGTTTTCGTTACTCGTGGCACTTTGCAACAAGGAAGCCAATCTCGTCAAAAGCGGTTTCACTGCCATCGAATCGGAAATGGGCGCGACCAGCAAGACGCCCAAGCTCATCGAGCAAAAAAAGGAAGAAATGATCGTCGCCCTCACCAAAGGAATCGAAGACAAAAGCGGCGGCGGTGCAGGAGACGATAAAGGTTCTCTCTATTACATCACCCATTGGGGCGAAGCATTTGAGAAAGGCATCGAAGGCATCGTCCCATCGATTGGTGGACTAATGATTCAGTTAGCCTCATTCGTGTTGATCTTTTGGTGTAAATTTGCCTCGGTGATTTCATGGGGATTCTGGCTGGTGCAACAGTTTCTGTTTCAGTTCTCACTGATCTTTCTGCCCGCGATGATTGCCATGATCGCAGTAGGAGGACTTTCGAGCATCGGCACCCGTTACGTGATGTCGATTGTCGGCCTTCTATCATGGCCGATGGGATGGGGGTTTGTGAACGTGGGCACAGAGGCGATGCTCACTTCCGTCGTCAACACGCTGAGATCGGCAAGTGCGAGCGATTACGAGCTGACCACCTATTTGTGGGCCTACGCGATTTGCAGCGTGATCCCGTTGTGGATTATTTTGGGCTACTGCTTCGTACCCTTCGTGATTCAGCGGATGGTCACCAGTGGTGCGAACGCGGCTCAAGGCTTGATCGGCCAAGCCAGTGGAGCGGCGATTGGCGGTGCCGCGCTCGGTGCGGGATTTGTCGCGGCTTCCGGCGGAAGTCCAGCCTCGGCCGCTTCGATTGCAGGTGGGAATCCTAGCGAAGGCGGCGGCGAAAGTGGAGATAGCGGAGGAGGAGGCAGAAATCCGCAACGCGCGGCTGCTGCCGCCATGGGCGCGATTGCGGCAATCTCACCTTTGGCAAGCGCCCCTTTCGATCAGCTCGCGCAGGACGCCGGAGCTGCTCCGATGGGAGGTAGCGCCAGTTCAGCCATGACCGGTACCATGTCCGGCAGCGGTGAAGCACCATCCATGGAAAGTCGCATCCAACAATCCCAAGTCATGGCCGCGCAGACTCCTCCACCCAGGGACGGCCTAACTCCATCAAGTGCCGCCGCCCGCGATGAAGTCGAACGGCGCCGCGGCTCGATTTGAAATTTCCAACACCTCAGTGAAACACGATTGAATGCCAAACGAAAATGATGCGCCAGTTGAACCCTTGGCCGAAATACCCATTACCCATCGCAGAGACAAAAAACCCAAAGCTCCGGAGCAACTCGTTTCACGCTTTCGTGACCGGCGCTTCCTGGTGTGGCTGTGTCTGCTGTTGGTGATTTCGAACGTCCTCACACCCGCATTGGTTGCCGTGGTGCTTTTCAAGAAGCAGATCGTGGTGGTGGCGGACGAGGGCGGCAACATGGTGATTGCCCCAGGGCTGGATTTCCGGCAAGCGGCCAAGATTCACACGACCTGTGCGATGCTGGCCACCCAGGCGTTGCTTCAGCGCAATCCGACCGGCTTCGATATGCCGGAAATGGTCGGCAATCTGTTTGCCCGAGCTGGCAAAACCAAAGCGGACGAGGAACTCAAAGTTGCTCTCCCAAGCTTGGGTAAGAAATCGATGCACCAGAAAGTGGAAATCGAATCGGTGAACGTCACCTCTGTTTCCAAACGGGCTGACATCCAAATTTACTACATCCAGGTCAAAGGCCAAATCATTCGAGACGGCAATATCGGCGGTGCGCGCGTGCGCGAAGTCGATCAATTCGCTATGCTCTATGAAATGTGGCGCAACCCTCGACTGACCGAAAACGGACGCTATCCGCTTGTCGTCGCCGATTACAAATACGAGTTCATCACCCCAACCGGAGAGCGCCACCAAGACTGATGAAAACTCCGTTCTATTTTATTGTGTTAGCAACGGCCTTGAACCTCACGGCTCAGGAAATTCAAAACCCCGTGATCGTCACTAAGACCCTGAATCCGCAGGAGGTCATCATCGTCCCCACGGACTACAACATCACCACCACACTGGAGTTCCCGGAACCGATCCAAGGCATTGATGGCGTTGGCCTCACCGATCAGCCCCAGAACTCGAAAGAAAATGCCGTCTTGTTCGCGGTTTCCCACGCGGCGGGCAGCAATTTCCTGTCATTCACGCCGCTCCAAAGAACTGCTAGAACCAACGTCAACGTGATTTACAACGGCCGTGCTTACGTGTTCGTGGTGGTTTGCGACAGTGAACGGGCTTTGTTCAAAATGTCGCTCACGGATCCTATCAAGGAAGCCGAGTTACTCGCCAAAGCCCAGGAAGCGGAACGTCGCGCCGTTGCGCAACTGAAACCCCGTCCAGAGCAACGCGAAACCCTCCGAGTCTCGCCGATCCGGCTCATCGGCCTCATGGACAAGGTGAAAGCCTACGATTTGTTAGCCGTGAATGAGCCAGGCACTGTGGCCGATCTGAAACACTCGAAAGGTCCATTCGAGCCAAGCGAAACCAAAGATTACAGAATTCAGCCGCTATCGGTGACGCGCAAAGGTCAATGGGACGCGCTTGTTTTCGAAGTCGCGATCACCAATCGAACCCAGCAGCCGCTCTACTACGATCCGGAGTCGTTCCTTGTCGGTGCCGGGCCGAAGTCATTCCGCTCGATCACGGGCGATGCTGGAGGCGTGGTGCAAAAAGGGCAATCGACCATCGCCTATTTCGTCGTTCAGGGCGACGGCTCAGAAGGTTCGAACGATCTCGATCCCGATAACCCATGGCTCATCACCATCCAGCCGGTTGAACGCGGAGCGAGTGATGCGTTGCTGCCACCCATTCATTCGTCGAAAGACGCCGACGTGATCATCGAAAGGCCCTCTAAATGAAGAATAAGTTAATTAGATTCGCGAAAACCAAGCATGGCAAATTCTTGGGATTTTTGATCATCGGCTTCATTGTTCTTGGCATCGTCAGTCAGGCCGAAAAGCCAGGCGAAGCACCCAAGAAAACTGACAAAGTCGAAACGGCGCCGGCCTCCGGTGTGTTGAAAGACGCGATGCAGACCGAGGGCTACAAGGTTGAGAGGGGTTTCGTCCCAGCATTCGACAATGTTTCAGAGCAACGAGCCGCCATCGCCGCGCAAAAGCTCAAAAACATTAAAGAGGCGGAAGCGGATTCGAAGAAAGCCACAGCAGAGAAGAAGATCGTTCCCATCAGTTTCCTGCCACTCAAAATTGAGAGATCAAAGCCAGTGATCGAAGATGGGGGGCAACCGGCAACAATCAAGTCCCAGAGTGATGCCATCAGCCCTTTGGTGAATCCGAAAGACTCATTCGCGCCCTATGGCCGGATGCTGCGCGCCAAGCTCGTCACCACCGTGGATAGCTCGAATATTTCGAGTCCGATCATCGGCATGGTCACTCACGATCTGTTTTGGAACCAGAAATTATTGATTCCGGCAAACTCCGAGATCCACGCGATCGCGAGACCTGACAGATCGCGCAATCGGATCGATGTATCGGGCCGCTGGGTAATCATTCTCGCCGATGGCGGAGTCTATCCGGCTTCCTCTGAGATCATCGTCGATGGCATCGCGCTCGATATGGATGTGGACACCGAGCACGACCAGTTTTCCATTACGGACGGCAGCGCCGGATTGCGCGGAACCGTTCTCACCAATGAGGACGGCCTGAACACCATCAAACTCTTCACCGCGACTTTTCTATCTGGTGTCGCTGATGGAGTCACGGAGCGCGAGCAAACCTTCGGCGGCACGCAGACGGTTCCGGGTCTGCAAAGCGGCGGCACCCAGGGAATCAAAGCGGTGATGGACCGCTACGCCGAACGCATCCTTGCCCTGATCGAACGAGATGGCGCTTACGTCCGGGTTCCCGCAGGCAAGCAATTTTACCTCTACATCAAGCAGCCGCTCATCATGGAAAAGGCGAAACTGGGCGCGACTCTCGCCAAGAGCGAACTCGAAATCCCCATCACACTTCCACCACCCCAGCAAATCATCCTCCCCACTTCACCGCCGAAATCTGCGGCGGAGATCGAGGCGCAGGACTTGGAAAATCAACTGCTTCGCGCACGGCTCAAAAGCGAATTGCGCGAGTTGAACCAAGAGCGGCAAACGGAATAACCACCCAAAATTCATGAAACTCATCATTCTAACATCGCTTCCCCTTGTTATCGCACTCGCCTCATGCGCTCCGCCACCACCCATCACCGAGGCGGAGGCTCTGCAACAACTCAGCCCTGAAAAGTGGCAGGTGCAACGTGAAATCCCGATGGAAAGCACCGCCAATGTCGCCGTCGCTGCCGACATCAAAGCTTACCCTGTTGGCCGCTATGTTGATGCAGCCAATCCGAACGTGATGCACGAACGTCACACCATCTATCGTCGTGAAAAACCCGAAACGTGGCGCAGGGATACCGATCAAGGCCCTGGGATTCTACTCGGTCCGACCGTAGGTCTTCGCAATCCGGTGGCTCGGAAAAATCCGGCCAGCCAGGAACTCACCGCCGAGCTGAATCGCCAGAAAATGATTTCGGGTCGCCTGCTCCACATCGAGCGGGACGCTCAAGACGCGGAACTGAAAACTTCGGCTATTCTCAGCCAGGCCGAGGCCATCAAAGCCGCCCAGGATAACCTGTTGCAGAGAATGGATGGCTACGAGAAGCAGCAAAAGGCCGTTTCGAACCGGGTCGATCAGCCTGTTACTGCTCCTGATCCGCTAGGACTTCCCAAGGCCGCCGAAGAGCCGAAGCCATTGGTTGAACCCGAGCTAAAGGAATGATGCTGGAAATCGATCTTGAGCAACTCGAAGATTTCCTCGGAGAGAGAATCAAAGGTCAGGAATTCGCCATGAAAGCGATGGCCTCTGCCGCGATCCGCGCCGAGCTGGGACTGTCTAAAAAGGGCCGGCCAAAATCGGTTTTCCTGCTACTCGGTCCGACCGGCACGGGCAAAACTGAATCGACTCTCAACCTCGGCAGATTCCTCTTTGGTTCCGAGGAAGTCGTCGCTCGTTTCGACATGGGCGAATACGGCCATGAAGACTCGCTTAAACGGCTGATTGGCGAAAACAAGCAAGACGCGGGATTGCTAGGAGAGGCGATCGACTCCCGCCCGAGTGGCGGAATCCTTCTCTTGGACGAAATCGAAAAGGCCCATCCCAAGATTGCCAAAGTTTTCCTCGGTGCCACAGACGCGGCACGGACCACCAGCGCGGACGGCATCACCCGCAATCTCGAAAACTGGTATATGGTTTTCACCTCCAACCTGGGCAGCGCCAACGCCGCCGAGATGGACGGAGTGCCCTACACGATGCTTGAGCGCAGCGTGATGCAGGCCGCGACGCTGTATTTCGCACCGGAAACCATGGCTCGTTTTACCAATAAAGTCGTTTTCCGACCGCTCTCGTTTGAAACTCAGCGTCAAATTGCGGAAGCCCTCGCCGCCAAGGAAATCCGCCATTTCCAGTCCGTCGCGCGAGACCGATTAGGCGTGGAAATCGATGCCAGCTTTTCCGAAGCCTGCATCACCTTCCTCATCCGCAAGGGTTACACCAAGCAAATGGGCGCACGCCCGATGCGTGACGCCATCGAGAAACTCATGGGCGATCCATTTTCGCGTTGGCTACTCGACATGAGAAAAGTGGGCAGCAAGCCACCTTGCCTACAAATGCACTTCGACGCCCCGGAATCCGCAACCGAGCTTCTGCTCACGGTCGGGAATACTCCGCAAGTTGTCGGCTTGGTTCAGCATTTGGCTCCGGTTCGGTAGCGGAACAGCGTCGGCAATAGACTCGGGTGGGAATCCAGAATCTGACTCCTGATAGATAGGCTCGCGGGCATTTCGTTCCCGTTGCGGCAATCATCGGTCTCCAGGTCAAATCGGCAGATTCCGCGTTCGGGATTCGCCTCACTTGGAGGGGTGGCGCTGGCCGAGTTTGCGATTCATTCACCTCGCCGGTCGGCCGGGGCCGCGACGGCCACGTGGCTACCCTCGCGCCAGCGGAGCATGTCACTCACGCAGCTTTCACGCGTCCTTGCGTCCTGATCCGGCCTCCCCGGCGGTTTTCCGGCCGGAGGGCTCACCCTCTCTCGGGTCCGGCGAAGAGAGGGAATGAGCCCTCCTGATACCCGGAAAACAACAATGAACGAATCAAAATTCCCACTTGGCCAACTCGTCTCCACCCCCGCCGCGATTGAAGCGGTCAATCCCGATGACATGCGGAACTGCCTGGCGCGGCACGCCGCCGCCGATTGGGGCGACCTGTGCGAGGAGGACCGCAACGAGAATGAAATCGCCCTCCGGAGCGAACTCCGAATCTTTTCGGTCTATCGCGACCGGGAGGGGGTCAAGTTCTGGATCATCACCGAGGCCGACCGATCGAGCACCTGCATCCTGTTGCCCACGGACTACTGACCGGCGCCGAGCCGGGAACCCTCGCGGGTTCCCGGCTTTTTTGTGGAAAGACAAGGGCGATCCCGCCGCCTTCGAAAAGGGGACAACCGAGGTCGGTTGACACCTAGCGAATGACATCTCTGCGCCCGTTATGCGGGGCGTCCGGATTTGCCACATTGGGGACGGGGACCACTCGCCGAGATGGCGTCCGCCATCCGATTCGTTCCTCATTTGACACCACGCCCTCATTATGGATCCAAACCTACTCCCTGAAATCTCCCAACTGCTGAAAGCAGGCTCGCCCTGGATTGCCGGGTGCGCTGTCTGCATTACGGCTCTCCAGATCGCCTACAAGCTCATCGCTCCAAGGTTCTACGCCGACGCCGTAAGGCGAACGACGACCAAGGAGGAAAAGGATGCTTTGGTGGAATTGTTCCGTCTCGCAAACCCGCCCAAGCAGGGGCGCGGTGCACAACCAATCCGAAAGCCCAAGCGGTGATCTGGCGATTTCATAACCGTCATTGCCATGGATGCGACAGGGAAGTCGTGGGTCCGATCCCAAAATATTCCTCTCGCCATGTTATCACGGATTTTACGATCCTTCGCATGAAAGCCATAACAGCCATGTTGAAATCAAAGAAAAACCTGACCCGCTTTACCTACGAAACAGCAGCCTTCGAGGGATGGCGTCTCTGCCTCAGCAAAAAGGGAACGACGTTCACCAAATACTTTTCTGACAAGAAGTTCGGCACCGGTAAAAAATCGCTCGCAGCCGCTGAGAAAACTCTGGCCGAACTCAAAACGGTTCTCGAGGCCTCGAAGCTCGTCAACGGCAAGCTCACCGCCACCACGGTGAAAAAAGCCGAGAAGCTTCTTGCTGAAGCGTGAATGAATGGCCGTGGCGTTCCCACGTGGAAAATCATGAGGCGCTAGCAATACGATGATGCGGAGGCGGCAAGAGTTGATCGATCAGGAGAGCCAACATCGACAGCTTGTCGGGATCGAGTAGAGTCAGGGACTGATTCCCTCCCAGCCACGCAGTGGCTTTGCATTCCTCATCGCCTGGTGGCTTTCCATCTGCTTCCGCAGGGGGAATCATTGAAACGGAGGCGATGATCCCCGTCAGTGCACGTTCGCAGCCACGGCGCAAATCCGAATCGCCGACGGCAGGGATAACACTGAGCGACAACGTTTTCAGGATCGAGAGGATCAATCCGAATCGCTCCATGCTTTCATTGATCCTACGGGCCACGTCCTCCCGCTCCGGCGGTCCGGAGCAGGTTTCGTATCGTCCTTTGTTGATGGGGCACATGATGCGAGGAGTTAGAAGAATGACCCACAGCCGGTCAAGAGTGGGGGTGTAAATAATCACATGCGAATTAGACACAGCGCTCTCATACGCTGGAAGGATGCGTACAGATGCCTCCCTTGAATTCATTCGTTGCATTTCCACCGTGCTAATGGAGGAACGAGAGCGCCAAGGGCTTTCCAAAAACGAGCTTTCTGCGAGATCGGGCCTCGACCGTGCCGCCTTGGTGAGAGCCGAGCGAGGCGACAAGAATCCGGGCATCGCCTTCTTTTACGATTGGTGCTTCGGTTTGGGCATGAAATTCAGCACCGCGGTAAAACGGGCGGAGCAGCGCCAGATGGGGAAAAAAGACTGAAGAATTGCCGTAAATACCGCCAATATTCGAATCAGATTGGCGGATGGGCGGCGGACGACCCCGACGATGTCGGCAACCGTCCCTACGGCCGGTGCCGGAGGAAAGTTTTTCACAGGGTTCCCGGCGAGAATGGGCCAACCCGCAGCTCGTCGGAGCCAGGGGTTCATGTGAGAAACTTTCCTCCGTTTTGATTCATCGGCGCGAGAGCCGCCGCCGTTTCTGGGAAGGCGGGTTGAGGCTCCGGAGCAAAGAGTATTGACCACCGAAACCCATCTTCCATTTGCGGAATTATATCGAACGATATAAAAAAGCTATGCCGCCCGAAAATGTCAAAGACTACGTCATCCTTCCTCAGTTTTAGACCAGCATCAAATCCCGCAACCTCATTGCGGTTGGTCTTACTTAAAACCGGGATGATCAATGGGATCCAAGGAATAGTGGGCGTTGCCAAATTCGAGAACCATGATTGAGGAATACATGCAGAAGGGATTTGCGATTTCCCTAACCCGATCATGGGTTGCTTCCACAGATTCCTGAGCGGGAAATCGCCATTCGCCAGGCAGCAAGGTTGAAAAAATGCCGGTGTCGCTCTCGACCACATCAACGGCTCCGACCACCCGCATGGCGTCAGAAAATTCCTCAACCCGGCCGTCGTCACCCTCCGCATCGTGCAGCACAACCCGCACGTGATGATATTCGTTGTTCACGATCACCTTCGTATCACGTCCTTTGAACCAATCCCAGCCCTCCTTGGAAATTATTACGCAACATAACGTCCTTTATGTTGCGCAAAAGGGGAGGCTTCTGGTAGTGTTCTCCCGAACCAAAAAACAGCCATGCCCACCGCCGAATTTCAAAATCCAGCCCACTTCAAACTAAGCGACACCGACGCCTTCCTTGGCAGACAACCGGGCAGCGAAGTGTGGATGGGGATTGGTCCCGCCGGTCTCGAGAATGACAAGATCCAAACACTTTTTGAGCGTGGCGACCAGGAGGTTGAACGCGTTGCGGCCGAACGAGGATACGAGGGCTATTGGGTGACTGAGGACGAAGCACGCGTTGTGAAGGAACGTGAGGAACGCCTTCGGGTCGCCACGCCCGGTCATTATCCGTGGGATGACTGGCATAGCGATGCCTTGGACGATGGTGTCGATCCTAGGCTGGCCGCTCTGGGCCGCAGCGTCATTCGCGAAGCCTCCCAGCATTCCTGGTGCGACAGTCTCAAATACGAGTGCGGTGTCACCAGCGACGAATGCGCCCGAGGCTTGATCCTTGAGGCCAAGGAACAGCCCGAATTCTGCCGCATCCGCTGGGAATGGTTGCTGATAACAGATGGTTTGCGTTTCAACCCATATAGCCACGTCCAAATGAGTCCGCTCGATCTCGAATGGAACGAGCTGAGGCAACGTTGGGAGGATGAATTCCATCCACTCGATGATCCGAAGTCGTCCGATGCCGCCTTCCGTCGTGATGCCTACCGCTTCATCACCGAATTTCACCAGCTCGACCAGCTCGCGATCATCAGCCTCACCGACGAGGCATTCAGCCGTGGCGACAAGAAGACCACCTTCTACGCGGAATACACGGTGATTGAGACCGAACTTCGCGACCAGCAGCACCCGCACATCGCCTACTCTGGCATCGTCCGAGTCAGCCTGGATGCCGAGCGCGGGTATTTCGACACGGCGGCCTTCACGCAGCGCGAAGAAGGAACCGACCCGTCATGAGTAAAAGCGCTCAAACCCTGATCGTTTCAAGATATCCTCCCGCAGGCACCTTGTCCCTGGCACCGGAAGAATGGCCGGCTATCATGATCCGTGCCGGTGTTCCGGCCCAGGAGCGGTTCCTTGAGTTCTTCGCCGCGACGATCCGCAACAAAAACACCAGAGTTGCATACTTTAGGGCAGTATGCCGGTTTTTGAAATGGGCCGATGAAAGGCAACTCGACCTTGAGGACATCCGGCCCATCCACGTTGCCGCCTACATCGAAATGTTTGGGAACGAAGAGCAGGACGACGGCCTGCCGTTCGCCGCACCTACCATCAAGCAACACCTGGCAGCGATCAAGATGCTCTTCGATTACCTGGTCACCGGCCAGATCGTGCCGTTCAACCCGGCATCCGCTGTGCGTGGCCCACGGTATTCCACCAAACGAGGAAAGACGCCGGTGCTCACTGCGGCCGAGGCTAAGGAGCTGATCGAGAGCATCGACACCTCCACCGTCATTGGCCTTCGTGACCGGGCGTTGATCGGGCTGATGCTTTACAGCTTTTCGCGGATTTCGGCCGTGGTGGGAATGCGTCTTTCGGACGTATTCATGCAGGGAAAACGGACATGGGTTCGACTTCACGAAAAAGGCGGAAAAATCCATGAAATTCCGGTCCATCATAAAGCCGACGAATACCTTGATGCCTATTTGGATGCCGCACAGATCAAAGGCGCTCCCAATGGCATGCTGTGGCGTTCGACCCGAGGCCGGAGCCACCAACTCACTACCCGAGGCATGACGCGGGTGGACGCGTATCGGATGATCCAAAGACGAGCCGCAAAAGCCGGCATGGATGCAGCCATGTGCAACCACACATTCCGTGCCACCGGAATTACGGTGTTTTTGGAAAATGGCGGGGCCCTTGAAACGGCAGCGCAAATCGCCGCCCATGAATCGACCAGGACGACGAAGCTCTACGATCGGAGAAATGACAAGATCGCGCTAGAAGAAGTCGAACGAATCCGCCTCTAAATATCGTCGGCTTCATGAATAACAATCCATCCGCATACCGATTTCACCGTCCAATTCTGTGGGACACCGGAGACGACGAATATCGGTACATTCCAGGCGGAACGGCGAACATCGTGCGGCTCTGCGGCCTCGATTTCATCCTGACAGCCCGTCATTGCCTGGAGAGCCATGACAAACCAAAGAAATACTACCCATTGGAAGGCGCGAAGATTCCATTTCGGCTGAATTCGGAAGCGTTTTGTCTGATCGGAAAAGGAGCGACTCCTTCTCCCAAAGATCCGGAGGAGGAGGACACGGCACTTTGTGATATTCGGATCCACCTTCTCGGCGGTCCAAGCTGTTCAGTGCCACCACTTAAAATGGGTGAATACCTCGAACTCCATTCTTTCGAACCATCCAGCTACCTTCTGCCCCGGTATCTTTCTGGATTCCCCAAACAAGAGCAGTGGCAGGATTATGAACGGGGTGAACTCGGCGGAACAGGGTTGACGATCGGCGGCTTCGACGGCGGACCGACTAACGACAGCGGATGCCGTTTCTTTCGATCCGAGTCGCTTCGAGAGATGGATCCAAATGGGTTCAGCGGTGGCCTAGTCACTTCCAACATCCCCGGTAACCTGCAACTGGAGGGCATTTGCGTTCAAGGCGGTGCAAATCTCGATTTCATCAGATTCATTTCCGTCGAAGTAATTCAGGATCTATTCCGCTTGGCTTGGCCTCAACTGCTACCGCACGGAATCCCATCTATCATGCCTGCGCCGTCCGGCTCACCGGAAAAACGGCCGGGTTCTTTTGGCTAGATTCCCGAGCGGCCCATGCTATTCAGAGTCCTATGTCAGCTAAGTCCAAACGCGCTCCGATTCCGGCCTCGACGAAACATTTGCTCAATGAGCAGTGCGGAACTGCCTGCGCAATCTGCCGGGAGACTAAGACCTCAATGCTGGAAATCCACCATATTGACGGTGATGTCAGAAATCCTGAATTAGGCAATTTGCTGATTCTGTGCGCCAGTTGCCATGCGGAATTTTCCCGTGGCACGAAGAGCGAAGCCGACGCGAAGATGTTCAAGCGAATGGCCGAAACCGGCCACCTTCTTCCGCGACGTGATTCTCGCCCACCCTCTGCGGATGTGGTCAATCACGGTCCGAACCACGGGGTGATGGCCCAGCAGGTTTATGTCGAAAAATATGTGACAGCGGTGAATGGCGAATCAGGCCCACAGATTCGTCCGGGCACCATTGGGGCGAATGTTGTGGAACACAACTACATCGAGTACCTGGTGAAGCAGCTTGCCAAATTCAGGACCGCCGGAGGCAGCTACGGGCAGAAACGCACAGGCACAATCCATCCGGGCGTGGTAAGGAATCAGATATGTAATGAGTTTGGCGCTCTTCCGAAGGATCTCCCTTTGCGCGGCTACGGCGAATTGTGCGACCACCTGAGAGGCAAAATTGACAACACGGTGCTTGGACGCAACAATCAAAAAAAGGGGATAAGGAACTATCATTCGGAGGAAGACCACTTGGTGCGGAAGAATGTAAGGAAAAAACCTCGTGCGTAGTTTCATTCCGTAGTTGGCAAGCTTCACAAAGCGTGTACTTCCACTAAGATATTCTTAGCGGAAATGAAAAGGATCCTAATTATTACTCAAATTCTGACAGAAAGCCCGGCATGGCTCACTGAGGTTGAATCGGCTCGTTAACCTTTTCAATGTCGACGGTGCCAAACTGTTGAAGGTTGTTGGAAGCGCAGAAAATAGCAGAGATAGCGGGGGTATATCGGCGAAACGGAGTTTTCCGCCAAAGACAGAACTTTCAATACTCGAATTTTAGGGCCGTCTTACTTTTCATCTTGTTAAGGATAACAGGTAAATTACTCTCGGTCTACCCATGACCGACCGAGTTCTCTGCTACATCAATGCCTTCGACCGCGGCCCCCTCCCAATCTACCAACAACAGGCCCGGATGCTGGTGGCCAGCTTGCTTCACACCGGCTTCGCGGGGGACATCAAGCTGATCCACAATGGTGCCGAGCCGGTGTTTCGGCACCATCACGAGCAGGTGGAAGAAATCGGAGTTAATACCCCGGAAACCAACGCGGAATGCTCCACGGCCAAATACCGGTCGCGCAGCCTGTTCTCTGTGGACAATTACGATTGGGTCATGTTCCTCGATGTGGACTGCATCGCCGCCACGCCCTTGGATGACTGGTTCAACGGCCCGGAAATCATTCGCTACGCCACAGAGCCGCGCATGCCCATCCAGCTCTCCCAGTTCAGCGGCTATCTCTCGGAAGACGAAATGGTGAATCTCAAACAGGGTGGCTTCAACAGCGGCAGCTTCATCATCAAGGCGGAATACTATCAGGAAGTTCTCACCGAGTGGGAGCGTATCGACAACCTGCCGATCCTTCGCGAAAGGCAATGCTGCGATCAGCCGGCGTGGAACCGGCTGCTTCTCGACACCCCATATTCAAAAAAGCACATCACCGGCCCGGACGTGCATTTTTACTACGATCATCCCAACTTCATGGACATGCTCGGCACCCCGTTCATGCATTTCTGCGGATGCGATAATCCCGAGCGGATCCTCGCGATGCAGGCGAAGTTCATCACTCACTTTCACACGGATGCCCATGGGTCACTCCTGCGTGTACTGGCGAGGTAGTTTATCCGGCGGACAATCACTGCGGGCGGAGAGAGAGGAAAGGCTCGCCAAACAGGTGTAGCCAAAGGCGCTCCAGTAGGTAGGCGTTGAAATCGTCTTGTTTGGCAAGTCGGTGCAAGGTCTTCAGGGATTCAATATTCAAGGTTGAGGCCAACCGGGAGCGCACTGCGAAAATCGCGCCATAGGCAAAAAGTCCGCAATCCGCGACCTCGGCGCGATCCGCCATTTCCGGAAGTCCTGCAAGCCTCAGGAAATGCGCGGCCATGTTCGCCCCGGAGGGCAAATCGTGGATATTGGAATACCTTGCGCGATGGGCGAGCGAACCGCTGTCCGCGAACCGGCAGGCAGTCCAAAGGTGCAGGGAAAACGTTTCCGGACGGATGCGCAATCCTCCCAAGTTTCCCGCGGTATCCCGCTCCAATAGATACGGAGGAGGGATTTTCAGAGACTCGTAAAACTGGCAAGTTAGCGGCTGGATGTCACGCCACTGATCCTGCGCTTTGAGCAGACCGAGGAAATCCGGACTGTGGGTGAAGGGGTCTCCCTGGCAGAAGACCGTCCATTCGCCGGGATCGGAAGGATGTTCCAGCAGGTGGTGCAAGTAGGTCTCCGCCTCGCGACCCGCATTGTCGCGTGGGGTGATCGATTGCACACGCTCCAATGCCGAAAGACTGGGGATCAGAGTGCCCTTGTTATACACCACCACGCGGAAATGGTCTGGAACTTCGGTGATCCATTCCAAGTCCTCTTCGTAGCGGGCGATAACCAGTGTCGTTGCGGGTGGCTTCATGATCGTGGGAGTGCGCATTGCGTAGGCTCCGGCATTTGCGAGGCGATATGAGCTACCTCTCGGCCATGCAGGAGATGATTGCGGACGAACTGCCGTGCGTTCTCCGAGATCATCCCATAGAGCGCGGGGTCCGACTCCAGACGCTTGTAAGCCCACATCAAGTCAGAGAGGTCCGGGCGGATGGGGATGAAATGCACCCAAGGGATCATCCGCGCGTGCCAATGCTCAATCGCCGCGCGGTCCACAATGAAGACAGGTCGGCCGGTGGCCAACAGCCAACGTAGCCTCCCCGAGTAGCCCGTCCCTGGGCAGTCGATCAGGTATTTTGCATGCCGGTGGTCCCACATCGACACATAACGGGTTTTGGAAGGCATCCTCACGTTGCCGGTATTCCGGTTCCACTCCATCAGTTCCGCGTCGATTGCTTGCGGATGCCGGGCGGCTAGCTCCGCCAACCTCACCCGGGAGGGATGTGTGTTCGCGCCGATCCACAAGATCCGCCCGTCGCACGGTAGACTCTGCCAGGATAGCAGATCCTCCGTCAGGGCGTAGCCGTCCGGGATGCCAACGTGCGGCCACCCCGGCGAGTTTGAGCTCGGAAAAGGTAGGAAACGAGAGGGTCCCTCTTGCCACCGCGTCGAGCAAAACTGCAAATCGTAATCACCAGCCGGAAACGCAGGGGGGTAATCGAAAAAATTGACATAGCCGGTCCGGCCCTCGAATTTCTCCGGAACTAGCGAAACCACCTCCCGCATGATCCGGATCGCGTTCTCGCTACGGTTCTCGAAAGTGTCCATCTCCAGAACCTCCAGTTCGCCATCATCGACGCGGAATATCAGGACAAAAGGATCGTGAGGCATGGCGGAGATTTGATGGTGTTGGGTCCGGCGGGATCACTCAACCCGGACGAAGAACACGGAAGTATCTGGCAGACGGGAATTTGAAATACTACGGACGAAGAAACGTGTCCCAAGCACCCGTCTGTTGTATCCAAGTTCATCTGCGTTTGCATTTCCCAATTCGTCACCACGGGTTCTAATTACCTTCAGCAGTCGTGAGCGCCGGTCGTTTCTTGAGGGCGATCAAATCCCCGGTCAGCAAAGAATCGGCCTGATTGCCGATGATTCTGGCGCAGGTTTCCATGACGTGCTTCGCCAGATGGGTTTCACCGATCCTTACCGTTTCCGAATCCAGCAGGATGACGCCACCCGGCTTGAGGAGCGACCAAGCCTGACCCACGGCAGTCAATGTCTGGACCTGATCCGCCACGGGCTTGAAATGGATGAAATCAAAACTCTCCCAATATCCCTCCTCCGAAATCATCCAGGCTAGCACCTCCACCGGTTGGCCTGTGTAGAGATGAATCCGCCCGGTGTGCCCACCTGCAGCCGCGTTCGTCTGGAAGTATTCCTGTTCAATGCCGGACTCCGGCGAGTCTGTTTCCACAGATTGTCGGACGGCATGGATCTCGCTTCCCGGGTCGGGAAACAGCAGATCCAGCATCGCATTGGTGCGAATGCCATCGGTCGCTCCCACCTCGAGAGCCTTGCTGGCCTCAGCCCGCCCGAACCAATGCATCCATCGTGCCGGGTCGTCCACAAACCAAGCACGGTTCTTGTTGCCGATGTAAGATCGGACCCAGCGTCCCAAGCGCTCCGCAAGATCGAGATTCAGTGAACAGATCGCCTCGTGGACAGAAGGGTCGAGAACCGGGTAGTGGATTCCTGGGACGGCGTCCGTAACTGCACAATTCGGGAACCCTGGGCGGAAAAAGCGGCGGAAACTGTCGTGTTTGCACCACTCCAAAACAGTGATCCCCTCGCCAAGAGCGGATACCGCAGCAGATAGGCCGTGATCCATTAAACATTGTCTCGCGGCGGGGTCGCCAAGAATCTTCCGTGCCAAGCCTGCCTTTAGACGCGCGATGCCCAGCCGCGAGTTCGGTGAGGTTGCCGGATCGAGCCCTCCCAGCGAGTAAACAGCACAGTCCGCGTCAACGGAATGCGTTTCTTCGACCAAGGACGCCATGGAAATCCAATCCATTGCCAATGCTTCATCGATCAACCAGAAGCAATCGCCATTGCGCGCGGGAGTATCCCCATTGATCGCTTCATCCAGCAAATACACCAGCGAATCTTGCCCGTTAGGATCGCTAGGCACAACGGATTTGCTAGTCCACTCGGTGGCACCGAGAATCCCCATGACGATTCCGGAGCGTTCCCCAGCCAATCTCTCGTTTCGGATACTGATCCAAAATCGAATCGGCTCTAGGCGTTCGTGTTCAAAATTCATCGTCTGATTCCGTGCACGCGTTGAAAAGTTCTCCATAAATTCGAATTGGTTAATGTCCTGTAGCCAAAAACGTGTGGATCCAGGAGTAATAGCCCTATCCGTGTATTTGCGAAGGAATTCTCCAGTTCGCCGAAATCACAGCTTCGTTGACGTCATAAAAATCAAAAATTCGTTGCTTGCTGATTTCGATAAGTTGGCAGTCAATCGGCATTTTAGGAATAGGGTGACATCTCAACATGAATTTCGCCAGACGGTTGGAAATAATGTAGCCGACGGTCATCACATTGGTGCATTCCAGCTTGTTGAAATGCTCACCTTTCTCTTCCACCTGATAGCAGGATGAAAAGTGGGATTTGAAATTATGGAGTTGGATGTGATCCGCGTCCGGAGGCAGATGGTCCCAAACATTTCGCAACGTAAGTCCCATGGAGTCGCCAACAATAAAGTCGTCTTCTAATATTAATCCGTAATCCAGCCCGTAGTCCACGATCCTCTCGAAAAGTCCGATGTGGGAATGGTAGCAGGCCACCTCTCCATCTTTAAGGTTTTCGCCCCCGTTCCCCCGGATAAGAAATTCGGACCGGACCTGTCGGGCGTCGAAGGCATCGACGATTTCATATGAGATGTTCATGTTTTCAACGCTTTTGAGAACATGCAAGCGTCTTTCCCGGGCTCTTCGGAGCGAGATGACAAATGCCCTGCAACGGGGAGGGGTCATGGTTATATTGCTAGGTAATGCGTTTCCCGTTCCGGCATCAGCCGTCCTTGTAGCCATCCTGCCTCCACACGCCGTGGACGAGGTGGACTCCATACTTGCCAAATCCCATTCTTTTGGATTTCAGCATCTTCACATCCGCCCATTGTTCACGATGCCGATAGTAAACTGAAGTCACCGCGTCAGGACCGGTGGAGTGCAGCACATCCAGATCATTGCAATCCTCTGCCTCGAAGGTCTCGGTCCTCACCACCAGTTCGTCGAGCAGGGCGAGCAGGAAGGGATGCCCCGCCATCGCTCCGAAAGCATAGTTGGCGAGAGTCAGCTTTTCCTCACGGGTTCTCAGCCACTCAGGATAACGTATACGGAAGGTCTTGTCGTCGATCTCATGCTCGAAGGCGAATACGGCCTTCTCCTTGCACAGCGGATCCAGCCGGGCTTCCAGCATGACGTCCGTATCCAGATAGAATCCTCCAAGTCGATAGACCGCAATGAGACGGAACAAATCCGCCTTCAATACCGGGCGCGGATACCAATCGTAAAGTTCCAGATAATCCGGCAACTCGCGTTGGATGAAGTCACGGCAATCGCCATCCGAGAAAAACAGGAATTCCCAGTCCGGGTGCATCTTCCGCATGATATGCATGCAGTATTTTAGCTTCGGCTCCAACGTGTGCTGGGAAATGTGGGTGCAGATGATGCGCTTCGGAATCATTGGTAAAAGACGAATAAGATTTTCTGATCACTGCAAACTGATGACTCGGCACTTCTACAAGTTTCAACGCGCCTTCCAGCCCATTTGTTTCGCCGTGGTCTCTGCGGTGGCGACTCTCCCCTGATCCATCCACGCTCTGAGAAGAATTTCTGCTTTCACGAACGGAACTTGGTCCACCAACTCAGCGTGGAACCTCCGGGAGAATTCCGCTTTCCACAGCGTCATCGGTCCTTCCAATTTCGGAACTTTAAGGAGCTTGCCCTCCCCCCACACCTGCTCATCAAGCTCGTTACGTCGCGCCCACTCGGAAATAGAAGATGTGATTTTGGCGAAGTAATAGCCACAAAAGACCACGTCGCAGTCACCGTAGCGACGGTCGAGAAATAGCTCGCCTCCGTCAGAAGAAAGATGAAGTTGTGGATTAAGATCTACAAACCATGGCGCAGTCAAATTGGTGCCCGCATCCGCCAGAAAAGATTGGAGATCTCCCGCATATTTTGGAAACTCCTCGATTCCATCGTGCTGTATGTGTTTGAATATCCCATGACTTGGTCCGATTTTTTTACGGAACCTGCACATCACGGTCGCTTCCGATCTCACTTTGAGCTGAGTTACCTCCGTCCACCCTGCCCAAGGCCGGATTGCATCCCCGAGTGCGAACTCGGGATTGGGATAATTGATCAACTCGCTCTTAGGATTCGCCCAGGTGCAATATTCGATATCGAGCGTAAAAAACTGCCCTAGCGAAGGGATATCCCAAGGAACAAACGTCAACAAACCTTCCACTGCCATCCGCGGATACATCACCGAGAGCAAGAACCACTCATCAAAGCCGTAGTCAGGCCACCGGGTCCCGGCGATCTCAGCCTCACGCAACCCATCCAGATTGCATGTGGTCCGCATCCTGCCGTGGAGATTGTGCCAAATGAAGGCTTGCATCAATTTTCCAGTCGGGTAGGGTTTTAAGCTCCCAAATTGGGAAGCGTTGACCGGACGATAACCTTCGTTTGGGCCGCCAAAATTGTAGGGCACCCTCCAAGATCCCACACCCACCCTAACTGCCGCCTGCGTCCGCGCGATGTCAGGCAAAACTAATGGTGCATGATCTGCGTCTATATTTATTACAGGGCAACTTGTGTTTTCCAGCGCAAGAAACCTCCACATCGCGCCTGGATTGTGACTGATTGATCCACCTTTCATCAAATAGACCTCACACCCCACATTGACTAGATCATCCACCAGAAAAGCCAAATCATTTGACAGATAGACTCGAAACGCGGCCTCGGGAATGCTTTTTCGCAACAAAGCCGCGCCCTTGATTAGAGGATCGACATAATTCTTCGACACGGCAAGCCATTCTGCATTCCTGATGGATTCGTGATCCACGGCATCCAAGGTCCCGTTCGACAACAAGTCACGCCTCAAAAACAAACTCGTCGCCACCAAATGGCTGGGATTCTCTTTTGTGTTTATCGCCCTCTCAATACCAAACCACTCATCATAAGTTGTTCGCCATTCAAAAGAGGCATGCTTATCGAAAAAGTCCACATCATCATCCGTCAATACGGGAAACACATCCGTCCAGCTCATTTTTTTCAACAAGTTACGGCTTTTCTCCAGTCAGCCAAGTGAACGCCTCGCACACACCTTCCTTATCCATTATCTTATAATAATCATCGATCAACTGTGGATCTGCGCTATCGAGGCTTTTTCGAACCTTGGATTCGATGTGATTAAAGGCTGGATCCATCCCATCCGAAGTCTTCCCTGAATTCACGAGAGCTTCCATTCGCTGAAATCTCCGCATGAGTGTGAGTGAGGAGTTTGCCCCAAGAGTCTCCCTAAGATTTTTCAAAACAACCTCAAGGCCCTGATTCTGGGACGAATCCAATTGGTTTACATCAAGTCGAAGCAGAACTTCCTCGCAAGAATCCAGCATGTTTGTTGCCAACCTCCCCTCACGAGCGAGAATATTGGCTTCGTGATCCGATTCACCGTTTGTCTGCCAAAAAGAAGCTTCCATGCCCACGAGATCCTTCACATCTGAGAAATCAAGAGTTGCCGCGCGCGCCATTTCCGTAAGCGCTTCATCTCTCTTGCCTTGTTCTATCAATTGGTGTGCTTTGAGAATGGAAGTTGAGGCGCTTTCCGGGGCGATTTTAGAAATCTCAGCCAGCCAAATTTCTCGCTCGTCTCGGTTCTCTTCAAGAAGGGCCAGAGCAATTCCAACATTTTTTTCCACCGGAGCTTCCTCAAGCAATCGAAAAACATCCCTTCTTCCGGCAAGGCCATACAAAATCGCCAAAGTCGAAGCATCCTTGGATCTCAGAGCAGACTCCGCGCACTTTTCAATCTGTCCCGGATCCAGTTTCGGTGACATACCCAAGGATAACAAAAACACCCGACGGTCCTCCCATCGCTTTGGACTATCAAGTTGCTTGGAAACATTTCGCCGCACGAGAGGCATCGCCTCCGATGTCCCTTTTTGAGCCCTTGCCACGGCCGCTCCGTGAAAATAAAAACTTTCGAGCATCGCACAGCATACCACGCAAATACCCGTGCCAACAACGAGGTTTCGCCGACTCATTTTCATCATTTGTGAGATGCCTTGCTACCTGCCCTAATTTGTCCGGCATACTCATCGATTTCCTCGGGAGACGCATTTTCCAGAAACTTTTCACGATCTTGATAAGCCGACTGACCTTTGTCCCTCAAAGATCTCATTTGATTTCGAAAGTTCGCCTCCTCCTGCGACAATCCTTCGGTGTTGATATCGTCGTAATTTACAAGATTCCTAACACGAGAACTCAGTTCAAAGTCCTCGCTGCCGCACCAATCATTAACAACAGTTTTTTCTCGATAAAATTTCACGAATAAATCAACGAATGGAACATCGTATGACTGATCGTTTACATTGCTTGAATCATTGATGAATATTCTCTTATCAATTAATTTCCCGCAGGTACTTTGTATCAGATCATCCCACGCTGATGAATAGACCATGTGGTCCAAGTTTACAGACTTTTTATCACATACTGATTCCAGTTGATCGAATTCCCCAATGTAAACAGATCGATAGCTTTCATATTTCTTTGCCGACAGCGCATCCCGTAGCGATGCACGCCCCGCGGTTGGTCGATTCAACGATAACTCTACTTGCGCCTTCAAAAGATGACCAAGACCATTGTCTGGATCCAACGAGAGCAGTCTTTCGGCCCATAAAAGCTTCTCGGGATCGGATGCCGATAATTGCGCAAGCATAATACATGCTTCGGGAGAATCAGGATGGTTTTTCAGCTCCTCCCGGAGATCGTTTCTGCCCTTTAACAGTATCCCGACAATCAGGGCCGCTGGCTTTCTCCCTGAAAGCTCAAGGTATTTGTCAAACTGTTCATTAGTAAGCTTCACCTTATAAGTCGAATCCGGACTTTCGAACAGGCGAGAATCGCGAGGACCCTTCTTTTGTTCCCGCAATCCCACCCTTGTCCTGCCATGAGCTTGTTCCAACAGCTGCGCCTGCTGCGCCTGCCCCATCATATGCGGCAATCCAAACCACCGCCCGTCAGCCTTCCCCCCCGCCCTCAATAAGCACAAAACAACCAAGAGCAGAAATCCTGCTCCCAGTTGATATTTTTTTATTTCCATTTTTGTCAATTTGAGCAGTATTTGCTAGCTATCGACCCATCGTCGTTAAGATTACAGACGGCATTAAAGTCATTGTTACTACAAGTTATAGTGCAGGTTGAAACAAGCGTGCTACCGGTAGGCGAGCACTTATGCCCGACAATTCCCGCGTCATCCGGACATTTACTTGGGGTCCCCGCGTGCACCAATCCTGAAAAAAGCGTGGTGGCTGAAATCCCTACTGCAAGCGCAGTGGTCTTCTTCATGAACGAACGGCGTGTAGTGGTATGAATATCCATGAGTTTGATAGATTAGAATTAGGAACGAAAGAGAGTTGCAAAAAAAAAGCGGATCAATCAAGATCTTTTTCGTGATTTTCCCAAACCCAATTACACAGCGGGCCTCCGACAAGCAGAAACGCTTGATCCTGGTAGGCGGATTCCTCGGCGCGGGCAAAACGACGCTCATCGGAAAGTTGATCCGACACCTCCAATCCAGCGGCCTGCGCTGCGGGGTGGTGACAAATGATCAGGCGGTTGGCCTGGTGGATACGGCACTGGCGGAAACGCTGGATGGCGCGGTAATCTCCGAGATAGCAGGCGGTTGTTTCTGCTGCAAGCTGGATCAACTGGAGGAAATGCTCACCGGGCAGTGGCAAAACGATCCGGCCTCCGGCCCGGATGTGATCGTGGCGGAGCCGGTGGGGAGTTGCACGGATCTGATTGCCACTGTGGTGCTGCCGCTACGCCGGATCTATGGCGAGGCGGTGGTGATCTCCCCCTTTAACGTGGTGTTGGACGGGCGGCGGGCGCTGGCCAGTCTTGGGGGGCGGCGGACTCCGGGGGATTTCTCCAAGGATGTCGGCTACATCTACCGGAAACAGATCGAGGAGGCGGAGATCGTGGTGGTGAACAAGATGGATCTACTGCCGGAGGAGGGTGTGGCGGACCTGCTGGCACGGATCGAAGCGAATTTCCCCGGAAAAGAAGTCTTCCTGCTATCCGCCAGGACCGGTGAGGGTCTGGCGAAATGGGCGGAACGGATCACCAGCACGGAAACCGCGCCGCAGCAGCTGATGGAGGTGGACTACGAACGCTACGGCATCGGCGAGGCACTGTTGGGCTGGTGCAATGCTGAAGCCGAGGTGATGTGCCTGCATCCGGAAAACGGGGATGGCTTCCTCAGCCGTCTGTCGCTGGCGATTTCCAACACACTCGCGAAACAAGCCACAGAAGTGGCGCACTTCAAAATGGCGCTGACGGATGCGGACGGCCGCCTCGGGGTGATCAATCAGGTCTTGAGTGGTACAGCCCCGGAGATTTCCCGTTCCTTCGGCGGAGACTTCCGCCACGGGCGGCTCACGGTGAACCTGCGGGCGGAGGGTGATCCCGAGCTGTTAAGGAAAATCGTGGAGGAATGCGTGAGGGAAATCTCTCAGGATGGCGTGACTGCGGAGTTGCGGGAAATGGCAGCCTTCCGGCCGGGGCAACTGGTTCCGGTAGAGCGGGTGACAGTTTTGTGAAAAAAGAGTTTACCGCGAAGGCGCAAAGGCCGCCAAGGGACGCGGAGGAAGAATGTTTTAGACCTTCTGAAAACAGATTCACCATGACGCTACTTCTCATTCTCACGGTTTGCTTCCTGGCAGCGTCAAACGGAGCGAACGACATGTTCAAAGGCGTGGCGTCGCTCTATGGCAGTGGCGCGGCGAGCTACCGGACGGCGCTTGGCTGGGGTTCAATTTCCACGGCGGCGGGTTCGCTCGCCGCCATCTTCCTGGCTGCGGGTCTGCTGGGTAAATTTTCCGGGAAGGGATTGGTGCCTGCCGAACTGGTGAGCGCGCCGGACTTCATCATTGCCGTGGCCCTCGCCGCCGGCATGACGGTGCAGCTCGCCACTTGGCTGGGTTTCCCGATTTCCACGACCCATGCCCTCACCGGTGGAATGTTGGGCAGCGGCCTCATCGCCGTGGGGAAAGCCGTGAACCTGATGGCGCTGGGGAAGGGATTCCTGCTGCCCCTGCTGCTGAGTCCTTTCCTGGCGGTGATTTTGGGGTCGGTGATCTATCTGGCGCTGCATTCCTTCCGCATTCTCTGCCGGATTCCCAAGCAGTGGTGTTTCTGCATGGGAACCGAGACGGCGGTGATGGCGGTGCCAAGCCCGGGATCGATGCTGTCGCGCCAGGAATCCGCGCCCTTGCTCGTGGCTAGTTGTGGTACGCCTATGGAGTGCAAGGAACGCTACGACAGGCAGTTCATCGGCCTGGAAAGCCAAAAACTGATGGATGCGGGCCACTTTCTGAGCGCGGGTGCAGTGGGCTTCGCCAGAGGTCTCAATGACACTCCGAAAATGGCGGCGCTGCTGCTCTCCGTGCCTCATCTGAATGCGACATGGGCGATGGTCGCAATCATGGTCGCCATGACTTTGGGCGGACTGTTCGGTGCCCGACGGGTCGCAGAAACCATGGCTCACAAGATCACCCGGATGAACCACGGCCAAGGTTTCTCCGCCAATCTGGCAACCAGCGCGCTAGTGACCCTTGCCAGCGTGAAAGGACTCCCGGTCTCGACCACCCATGTTTCGGTGGGAGCGCTATTTGGCATCGGTGCAGTCAATGGCAAAGCCGATTTTTCGGTCATCCGCAAAGTCGTCCTGTCGTGGATCATCACCCTTCCATGTGCGGCACTGATCGGGATGGCAATTTACGCGATCCTTCACTTTTTCAACTAACTCACAAACCCGATTTAAAAAACATGAGCTGGACCGATGCATTTCCCGTGATGAGTGACGAGATGGTGGAGGAGTTCGAAGCTCGGGCCACCCCGGCGGAAAAGGCCGAGCTGGAAGAATGGTATGGCGTGAAGGAAATCTTCAACGCGCAGGACAAGCCGCACCTGGTGAGTTTCTCGCTATTTTGGAAACCCAACAACAACAGCGGAAAGACTTACCCCACACCGACGCGGGAGATCCTGATGACGGCGGGAGAACTGGGACTGGATCTCAATCACGAGCCGTGGCCGCACTACATCCAACCGGTGCTGGATACTGTTCCGGCACTTCTGAGCAAATTCGACGATGTGGCGGTGCGGGTCTATCTGGCGGCGGATCTGGATTTCCTCGTGCCCGACTTTGAGGAGGCGGGATGCGAGGTTTACGTGATGCGCCATTCATCGCTGGCCCACGCGCCCGGAGTAGCTTGGCGGCTACTCGCGTTTGCTGAAAAGGATCGATTGGTAACGATGATCGACGCGGGCGGCATCCGGGACATCGCGCTCGATATCAAAAGGACTCGGACCATGCAAAAGACGGGAGTTGGCTGCTGGCGTGAGCCGATTTGTTCGGACTACGATGGCAACGGAAACGTGATCTACCAGGCATTCCGGGGCCAGCACATGGGACTGATGGGCGGCTGGTCGATGGAGAAACTGCTGCATGCATTTACCTGGCATTCCATCCGTAGAAATTTCCCCACTCAGGTCGAGCTTCCAGGTTGCAGTCCCAGACCGATCAGCCGCGGCTATTGGCCGGACAGTGGCTTTGAAGAATGGTTTCTCACCGTGGCGATGTATCCGCGACTGGCGGCGGAAGGCATGCTAACCTTTGTGCCGGCTGGCACCCGCTCGTCATTGCTCCTGATGGATATCGAATACGTGACTTGGGCGAATCCGAAGAGCGAACTGGTGATTTTCCCAGCAGCATCGTGCTGCGGTCCCGGTCCGATTCCGTTGGAGACTGTTCCCGCTGAAACTGCCGTGGATGAGTCCGCGGCCATTTCCACTCAAATTCTGGAAGGTGCTGTATGAAGATCATTGTTGTAGGGGCTGGTCTTGCAGGTTCCGTAGCTGCGAGGCTGCTGACGGATGCAGGACACCGAGTGGAAATCTTCGAGTCGCGCGGACATATCGGCGGAAATTGTTATGACGCGTGGCAGGACGGGGTGATGGTCCATCAGTATGGACCGCATTGTCTCCACACGGACAAGCCGGCGGTGTGGGAGTTTGTGAACCGTTTCACGAAGTTCCGGGAAACGGCGTGCGCGGTGGTGGCGAACACGCGGCTGGGACAGATCCCGATTCCTTTTAATGATGTCTCGGCGGAAATCGCGGGGGATCTATCGCCCGATGAGATCCGGGATCTGCTCTTCGTGGACTACAGCGAGAAACACTGGGGCGTGCCGTGGGCGGAGATTCCACGCGCCATCACTGGACGAGTGCCGCAGCGGCGGGTGGGCCGGGATTGCCGCTATCATCTGGACCAGTGGCAGGGCGTGCCGTTGCAGGGATTCACGAAAATGTTCGAAGCAATGTTGGAAGGGATTCCCGTGCACTTGAATTCCACCGAAGAAGAATGGCGGAATGCTCCGGCGGATCATGTGATTTTCACAGGCTCAATTGACGACTATTTCGCGAAGTCTTTCGGAGTGCTGGAATACCGGTCGCTCGAATTCGAATACACGTTGGAAGCCAAGCGCGAGCATTTCCAGATCAACGAATGCAACCGGGAAAAAGCGTGGACGCGGGCGGTGGATCATTCGCACTGGCTGGAACAGCAAGTGGACCAAACGGTGATCGCCCGCGAGTTCCCTTGCGAGTGGGACGGAACGAACGTCCGTTTCTACCCAAAACCGTTCGGAGGAAATCCGGAGAAGTTCCAGAAATACTGGGAAGCGGCGAAAACCGAGCGCGGCGTGACCTTCCTCGGTCGGTTGGCGACCTACAAGTATCTGGATATGGACGACGTGGTGGCACAGGTGATGACGAAGCTGGGATCAGTGACTGCCGGGGAGATCGTTGCATTCTGAATTTTGCTCTATCGGCTAGAGATTCACACAACGACCATCGTGCGGGAGCCCCTTGATTTGAGTGACGGGCGTATAGTCGCTGGAATGACAATCGTCATTTGTAGTGTCGGTTCAAAATTGATTTGATTGATGACGTGGGAGAGGCCTCTCCCCCCGAGCCTACTGCGTGCGGCTCTCCCCTCTCTGCGGGGACACCCCGCAACGCCCCGAAGAATTGGGAAATGCAGCCGACGGGCCGGGGGCGTGGTTCCCACCACCCCGGCCCCGGAAGAGTCGGCCGGATGAATTCCAAATACTCCGCACCCCCGCAGCGTGACGGGATGACCACGCCACCGGCACTCGGTTCCTCGCTCCCGGTGCCGCGTCCACCCGCACCATGCGTCCGTTGGATTTTGGCCAGGCTCCGCACGGCACACCGCACCACTACCCCGCCGCACCCAAGACGCCATCCGGCATAAACCGGCGGTCGCACTCCGCAAGCTGCGTTTGACTCGCAGTCCCCAGGGCGGCAAGCCGCTGGGGACTTTATTCCGTTGGCGTCATGGGTCCCCCGCCCTTCCTCCCTCCCCCATTCACAGCCAGCACGCGCTCAGCGCGTGGGAATGCCACCGCCCCGCTTCCGTCAAGGGCAAGTTCCCTCCGCTGCGCTCCAGTCGTTCCGACCCTCACCGTGCTCGCTTCCGCACTGCGTTTGTGCAGCTCCGCGCGATTCCGGTCTCCACCCTTGACGGAAGCTTCGATAGGCGGCGGCGTTGTTTGGTCGTCTTGATTTCTTCCAAACAAAAAATTCGTTCCTCTTTTGTTGTTCGTTTGAAACCAATGACTTGTGATCTTTTATGGCTTGTTGTTAGGGCCGTTTCAGGGTATCTTTTTCACATCGGTCGGGAGCGCAACGCACTGACCCTCAGCCAAAAACGAAAACCACCTAACTACATGATACCTACCTACAAGACCCTTGGCGGATACGGCGATACCCTTCATCGCCCCCTTGAAAATACCGAGCTGCGCGGCTTCGCCCCCTCGATTTTCGCGGAAAACGCGCACGCCCGAACTTCGGACCGATACAGCTTTCTCCCGACTTCCTCGATTCTCGACGGAATGGCAGACGAAGGATGGGTTCCCGTGGCAGCCCAAGAGCAGCTTGTTCGTGATCCGTCCCGTGCTGGATTCCAAAAGCACATGCTCCGTTTCGCCCACCGCGACGACATCCAGAAACCCGGCGGCGAGCGCCCTGAAATCGTGATCGTCAACAGCCACGACCGCAGCAGCGCCTACCAGCTTCATGCCGGAATCTTCCGTTTCCTTTGCCTCAATGGCCTTGTCGTCTGCGATGAGACGTTCAAGCGGATCAGCATCACGCACATGGGCTTTGAGCCGTCGAAGGTGATAGAGGCCAGCGTTCAGATCGCGGAGGGAATCCCCGTGCTCATGAACCGCCTCGACGAAATGAAGAATCTCAGGCTGACCGACTCCGAGCGGGAAGCCTACGCGGAAGCCGCTACCATCGTCCGATTCGGTGATCTGGAATCCGCGCCGGTTCGCCCGGTGAAATTGCTTGAGCCTCGCCGCTACGAGGACAGCGGAAACGACGCATGGCGGACGTTCAACGTGGTGCAGGAAAACGCCACCAAAGGCGGGCAGAAGGACCACACAAAGCGGAAGCCGACCGGTGGCCGGATGCCGCAGAGCCGGGCCGTGAAAGGCATCGATGGCAACGTGACCCTCAACAAAGCTCTCTGGCACTTGGCCGAGAAACTGGTGGAACTCAAACATGGCTGAGAACCCCGGAGCGGGGAGCGGGATTTTCCTGCTCCCCGCTCCTTTCTCCCATTTCCTCATGAAAACCCGCCAAGCCATTCTGTCCGGCCTGATCTACCGCGTGAAACGCGGACAAGTTTCCGCCTATGCAAGCCGCCCTTCCCTCTATTGTTGCGCGGTGCCCATTCAGGATTTCCAGCCTGAAACGTGGATCGGTGATTGCTGGCTAACTGATGAGCACGGGAACCCCGATCCCGGTTTGGATCGCTCCCCGGTGCCGGTCCGCCGGGATTCACTCGGCCCCGTGATCGGCCGCGCCCTTTCCGCATGAAAGCCGCCGACCCGCTGGCGCTACCCTAACACCGAATCCTTACTAACAGGCCAAGGCCCGGAGGTGGCACAAATGCAGCCACCTCCGCCCGCCGTCGCCGCACCTGGCAAGCAGGTGTGGCGACGGCGGGATCCACACGGCCGCTGACCGCTTTCCCACGTGGAGTGAGGAAGGTTTTCCCCCTTCCTCACACTCCATCCTCCTGGATTTTTCATTCTTCGAACGCTGTCGAAGAATCGAGTGCGTTTGGAATCGCACCACGTCTCCAAGGCTGGCAGAGTGCGTCGCATGTCGATGTTCATGCTCAGAGTAAGGATCTTCTTTCTGCCACGAATTATTATCCCCGTGATCGTCCTCGGAATCATCGCTTGGTGGGTGGTAGATGGGTATGTGGAAGGCGTGGCGCGTGGAATCACATTCCCGAAAGGCTGGGGCCAGGCTGAAGTTCTTTTTCAAGATTTAGTCCTCAGACGGGGCGCGAGAGCGATCTGGCTTTGGGCTCTATTACCGACGTCGATCGGATGGATGATGGCCGGAAACGCCGTCAAGCAATTCGAAAAGGTTAGCTATCGCCGCTGATTCATGTGGGGGCACTCGTTTCTCTGCCGAAATCCCCTTTTGCGGATGATAAGGCGGAGTGCGAGATTTGAGACGGCATACGCCAACCTTATCCAGCCCCTTCATCGATCCTTGAACCGTCGCAAACGACTCGCCTTCGATCCCCATTCGCTGTAGAATTCTCACGAATAAATTCCGCAGAGGACAATTGTCCTTCTCCTCAAATGCCAGGTGTTATCCGTGTTTGAGGCCACCGCCTTACCAGAAAGGGCCTTGAAATCGGTGCCTTGGTTTGCTACCCTGCCTTACTTTTCTATGTCAGACTACCACATTTTGGATCATTCCGAGCGCCTCCCACACAAGCAGGCCTTCAAAATCCTCCTTCCGGACCGGATTTCAGAACCAGTTTTGACGGAATTTACCGATCAGATCGCACGCGCTCATCGCAAAGGAGCAGAAAGGATCTTCATCCATTGGTGGCTCGCTTCACAAGATCAGTCCGTCGAAATGTGCTGGGCTCATTCCAGAATGGTCGATGGAAATGTCCATGTTGAAACCAACCTCCTTTCACTGGAGGAGCATCTTGAAGCTGTCGAAACCCGGCCACTTCGAGAGGATTCCGAGTTAGGCCTCTGGCATTGGGATCTCGGCAGCAACAGTCATTTTATCCATCTAATCGATACTGGCACGGGGCAAGTCGAGGTCCGGAAGTCATTCCTGGACGGAAGCAAGGGATCGGAGTTCATGAGAATCCTAGGCGAATCTCCTCTGAGGCTTGAAGGAACCGGCGATCAGTATTTGGAGGCAAAAGAAGACGGCTTGGTGTTAGGAGACGACGACGGTTTCGTAATCGTGCCGCGGATCCGGTAGAAATCCCATTCCGAATCAAGCGGGTGAAGATCGAACGGCCTTCTTTTCCATACGAGCAGTTTCAGAGCTCATTGCACGCCTTGTTTCCGTGCAAACACACGGTTGTCACTCTATGCGCGAGCCAAGATCCAAAAGGGCGATGGCTGGTCCGGAAACAATGCACAGATTGCGGCAAGCTCTACCGCAAACAGTTGCCCTACTCCATCCTCGAAGGAAAGAAGGCGGATTCCCTCCCACTATGTGACCTTGCAAAGGCCCATGAATACGATCGTGACTATTATTCGACTGCTGGCTTGTTTCGGGATCTGATCTCTCAATCACAAGCTAAAGCCTGGTGGAAGCAGTACACGGCGTACTTGGAAAGTCCCGAATGGAACGAGCGATCCCGTTCGACCATTGAGGCCGCTGGCGGTATTTGCTCGATTTGCAAACGCAGCCCCGCCACCCAAGCCCATCATCTGACATACGAACGAGTGGGCGAGGAACTGCCAGAGGATCTAGCTGCTGTTTGCTTTCCCTGTCATCGAGTGAAGCATCCTCACCTCACTCCCGCGAAACACGAATGAAAGTTGCCCGCCGAGGAAGATGAATCATCTAGCATCTCCGTTGCTCCCCAGAATCTGATCATCGGTCTTTTCAGCGTTTCCGCCTCAGATTTAAATCACTCCGCACCTCATGAACCCGAAAAGCTCCGATAAGAAGCCACGCCGAACCACGCCAAGGAGGCATACAACGACGGTTGAACATGGGGATGAGCCGGAGCCTAGACCAGCCTTCCGACCGTTTGAGCTGGAGAAGGACTGGGTCGGAAAAAACCTGATGCGCACCATGGCAATGTTGATTTATGGCGGCGAACACGCACCCGACTGGTGCCGAGACATGGCCATGCTTTACTCTAATGCGATCGGCAAACCGGCACCTTGGCACTGTACCTACGATAAAAAAGGAAGGCTCATCAGCCAGGAAAAGCACGTTCCCATTCCGCCTCACGAAGCTGCGGAAGAATTGATCAAGCTTGCACTTGATGCTGCCGCCTACGTTGAACTACTGCATTGTCGTGCACCCGAGCTTTGCCGACAAGTCGCTGTCAGATTGCCCCATTGGCCGATCAAGGCCGATCTCACCGCGAAGGATTGGAAGCGCGAAGGAGAAACTTTGATCGCTGACATTGGACTAGGCAGTGGAATCGAAGGCTTCTTGAAGTCCGCACGGACTTCCGATGAGAATCCCATTCGCCTTTATGCCACGGCCATTTATGAGGCCTTGCATGGAACCAGGTTTGAGTTCAAGGAAATCGGGAACAACAAATATCGAACCGCAGCCGGCTGTCCGGAGTGGGCACAAAAGACACTTGAGCTGCCCATGTTCACCAGATCCGGCGTTAGTGCATGGATGAAAGTCGGAAAAGAAATGCTGTTGGAACAGCGCCCCGACTTCTTGAATGACCCTCTTTTAAAGGAGCAATCCTTCAAGTGGAAGAAGAGAGCAAGCAACCGGTCTCGAAGTGGTAAGCCCACTCTCCGCTCTATTCAGAATGAAGCATTCGGCGATTTCGCCAAGGAAATGAAGAATCTTGCGCCGGTTGAGAATGTCTACAGAGGTAAGTGGTAATTACGTGCGTGCACGGATTTCTGATCCTCGGAATTTCCGTTGACTCAATTGGCGACAACAGAATTTGGGGAACGCCCCACCGGGCTACCCGAATTTATCCACTTCGGACAATATGCCGTTGTCGCAAGGGCGATTACTGCCTCTGCCTTTCAAGGCTTCATTCTACTATGGAAATCTTACCATCATTTTTTACGGAACCGGCACATTCTTTACTCATCCTGATGCTCTGCCACCGTGTTCTTTCGCTCTTCACTCCCCTCTTCTGCGCTTGCGCTTTGCGATTTGTCGGAGGCAAGGGGGACAGGTGTTCCGCACTGATCTCCCTTGTTATTACTGTTTGTGAATCTCATTCGAAACAGCCGTTGCAGTGGCTCGTCAAAGCGATCGGCAATCGCGCCCCTAGCAAACTTGATCAGCCCGATCGCAATCCCTGAGCATGGCCGTTACTGAGGCCCGGTCAGCCGATGCTTGTTCTCAAGCCTAGGAACCCCCTCAGCGGACAGTTCAGATAACCGCGTTAGGACATCCACCCGTATTGGACTTCCACACCACCATTTTTACAGATTCCGGAAGGCACTCGTCTGTCGGTTCGCAGATCCTGAAGCCGCGCCTCTCGTACCATTCCAAGAGTCGCGGCGTCTTTTTGAGATCAGACTCCACGACGGAACCAAAAACTTCACCGACACCATTGCGCGAGCACCAGCCCGCGAGTCTTTCGATGAGATTTGTTGCTATCCCTCGGTTACGAAAACTAATGGTATCGAAGATCTGCAGGGGCTCCTTCTTCAGCCTCTCGCGCCAACTCCGCCGACGGCTCCAATCACACTTAACCTCGATACTGCCCAAACGAGCCCGCTCGACGGCGATCTTGTCCACGAGAAGTTCCCCCACCCTTTCGCAGCCGACCTTTGCGGAAACATAAAAATATCCTGACTCGTCGACTACATCGTAGGATACGGAGGGAATGTTCATGTCGATGAATTGGAGTATTTTGAATCTGCTAAATCGTTTCCCATGAGCTGCCCACCGCACCTTGAACGAGGAGGCGAACCCATCAACAAAACTAACTCAACCGGTGGAGTTTGAATCCGGTTGTGCCCAGAGTGCTTTCCGCGAGACTCACCAGATGCTCATGGTGGGTGAAGAGGAGAATCTGCGATGTTTTCCCAAATTTGGCAAACGCCCGCAACGCACATAATGACCGGCGGTCATCGAACTGAACCAGCAGGTCATCCAGAATCAACGGCATGGGCTCGTTGTCTGTCAGGTGCAGTTCCAGCCCCGCCAGCCGGAGTGCCAGATAGAGCTGGTCGCGGGTTCCTTCGCTCATGCTTTCCACGGCGACGGTCGCTCCTTCCGCCGACCTCATCCCAGCGATTTGCGGCACATCCCCCTCGTCGAAGACGGTCGACACGCCTTTGAAGTCTCCGCCGGTGATTTCTGAAAACCATTGGCCGGCCTTTTCCATGAAGGGTCCCTGGTTCTGCTCGCGGAAACGGTCGATTCGGGACTTCAGGAGCGAAATAGCCAGTTGGAGTTTCGCAAAGCGCTCGCAGTCGTGACGCAGTGAACCGGCCACCAGTTCTGCTTGCTGTGAAAACTGGGCTGCCGCGTCAGAGGCGGTTTCCATGATCCTGCGTTTGCCGGTCCAGTCCTGCAATTCCCCACGTTGCCCTTCGATCCGGGTTTCGAGTTCGAGTAGCTCGGTGGCGATCACGTCGAGCTCACCCATCAGCCCAGCACCTTCCTCCTCCTCGACCTTCGCGACGAATTCCTCGAGCGTATGTTCCCTCGAAAGCCCCGCCAACGATACCCGGAGAACCGCAAGCCGTTCGGAAGCGTTCTTCCGATCCACGAACAACGCCACGAAGTCTGGAACCTGGTCCTCACTTTCTAACGATGCCTCCGCAAGGAGACGCCCAACCAGTTCTTGGGCTGTTTTGATTTCCTGTTGGATCAGCTCCATTTCCACCTCCCGCTCTTCCGCCTGAATCCCTAGCAAGCTGGACCGCTGCGCGGCGCTTTCCGCATTGTTGCAAGCATCCCACAGTGATGATAGATCGGCTTCCGTCTCCATTGGTTTCCGACCCAAACGGGTTGCCAGATCCCTGACTTGCTCCTCAAATGTGAAGACGGATTGTTCCAATGATTCGATTTCTGCGGAAACTCCGTGCCAACGATCAAACTCGGTGAAAAGTGCTGAACGGGTCCGGAGAAGCTGGATGCCGTTCTGTGGAATCAGCTCGGTTGGCAGCCCGAGTTCTTTGCAGCAGGAGGTCCAGTTGTCCCGCGCGGAAGTCTGCTGTTCGCGAAGTCCGGGAAGCTCTTTGGCTAAAATTCCCTTCGCCTTTTCTTTTGCGGCGATCTGACGGTCGATTTCCCGGAGCGCTCCCACAGCTTGATTGTGAACGGCGATCCTCGCGCCGGCGGCGGACAGGAGATCCGCCAAGTTCCCAGGCTGATCCGGCAGAACACTCTGGAGAGCCGCTGTAGCGTCTGCCACGGAGATTTTATCCGCATGAATCCTGTCGCTTTCTTCCTGCCACGAGTCCCACGAGCGACAGAATTCGTCCCAAGTCGCACGCCATTCCGCCATTTCACGCGGACTCAATGGCTCTATCACGCATTTCCCCCACAACTCGCTCCACTTCTTCTGGAGATCGAGTTGCTCGTTTTCAATCTGGAGGAGGTCGTTGTCGATCCCGCTAATCATGTCGTTGAGAGCCCGTAGCTGGGCGCGTCTCTCCTCCATCTGCGCCACAGCGTCGGCATCTTTGAGAAGCACGTCGGCGATGTGGTCTGCGGCCGCGACCGCTTCCGGATAGGCAGATTCCAACGGCACACCCGACACTAACTCCTCGGTGCAGCTCCCCTTCTTCCATTCCTGTAAAACCAGACTCCATCCGCGATCACGGCGTTGTCGTGCGTTGCCAAGATCTTCGGCAGCCGGGAGGTCATTGTGCCGTTTCACCCTTTCGATCTCAGTGTTCAACTCACCAACCCTGGTTGCGGATTTTGATTTTTCCTGCGTGAGGGAATCGGATCGCCGCTCCAAGGAGTCGAATTCGTCGCGGTACTTTTCAATCGTCGATTTCAACGGAGGTTCCAATATCCGAAGGTCTTTCAGATCGGTGGGTGATCCTGGTAGGCGCGAACGGAAGCTTTCAAGTTTCCTCTGCTCCGAAACCGCTTTTGCGACACGAACCTCCATGCCATGCGAAAGGTCTTCGAACCGCTTCGTCCGGAGAACGGCATCTTCGAGGCCAGGGATGTCGATGGTAGGGCCGGGACTCTCTTCCCTGAGTTCGGCGATCTCGCTTTCGAGATTGCCAATCAGTTTCTCAGCTTCCGCCAACGCCTGCTCCGCATCACCGACCAAGGTTGCCGCTTGCTCGGAATTCAGCAGTTTCACTTGGGAAATTCGTCGCGATCCCAAATCAGCAAGCGGAGTGTCGATCTCCAGTTCAAGGCAAGCGGAGGCGATTCTATCCTGCCGCTGTTTCGCCTCCAGCCGCTTGAGAATTTGGTTTTGTTTCTGCTCTCGATACAGCCCGATCCCGAAATGGAGCCGTTGGATTTCCGATTTCTCCCCGAGAATCTCCGGCGAGAGTTCGCATCCGTCCAACTGATTCCGGAGATTTCCAAGCACAATCTGCAAAGGATCTAACCGCCCGACCGATGCCAGCCAGGCATCACGGGCTTTGGTAAGTTCTTCCGCAAAAGTTCCTCTGAGCTGAGGGACCGTCTCCAGGTTTTCGAGCTGCTGGGTGACTTCCCGGATTTGCCCTACGATGGGAAGCGCGTTCTTGCATCGCTCAAGCCATGCAAGCCGATTGACCAAACCCGATTTCTTCTCGCCCAGATTCTTGAGGTCCTGCTCGATATCGTCGATCGCTTTGATCGCATCCTCCCAGAGATCCGGCTTCATCAAGGACTCCTTCGCCTGCTTCTGCAGATCGTCCAATAGCTTGCGAGCCACCCGGATCTTGGCGTTGGAACGCCCTCTATACAGGGTGGCCGCTTCGTCCTCCAAGCTTTTGATCACCTTGTCCACGGGAGTGCCTCCCAAGCTCGCGGAAAACAGCGTTTCCCCCAATCGTCCGTCGCCGCGGAGTAGCGCGGCGGCACCGTTTCGCAATTCCGAGGACCCCATCCCGAACATGCTCTCGAAATACGCCCGGTCGACGCCCCCCAGATAATCTAGCAAGGCAGTGTCGGACAGCGACGTATCGTTGCCGTCCAGTAGGGTATTCTTGTTGCCTTTACGCCGTTTGAAAATCTGCGAGATTCCGTCTTTCTTCTCAACTTCCGCAACGATCGACAGCTTCTTATAATCATGAAGAAATCCGTCGGTTGTCTGGACATCAATCCCGAAGAGAAAGGATCGCAGGCATCGAAGCAGCGAACTCTTGCCCGCTTCGTTGGGACCGTAGAAAAGGTGGAAATCCCCCTCCCCGTGGGAAAGGTCGATCTTCAGATCGGTGAAAGGGCCGTATGCGGGAACCTCGATTGTCCGGAATCTCATGATTTTCCTTCTTTCTCCGTAAGGCGTTCAAGGATCATCGAGCACGAGTCCTCCGCGAGTTTCTCCCACCCGGTGCCGGTCCACGACTCGCGCATCGACTGCGCCATTTCCTGGGGTAACAGGGCTAGCACCACCTCCAGTTCATCCGGAAGCTTGCCTGGATCGGCCTTTGCCTCGGTGATGCTCTCGACCACCACTCGGGTCAACGCATCGTGCAGCGCAAGTTCCTCCAAGCTGACGATCGGTCGTGTTTGCAGGCGGATCTGCTCGATCCAAACGCGTCCTTCTCCGAAATCTTGTGCATACCCTTCGATTTCGGCCTCATAGCGATCCGTCCGACTCGCAAGCATTCCATGGAGCGGCGTCGCACCGGTCAGAATGATCCGCACGGCCAGCAATCGATCATCGGCATCCTGAAGCGCATCCCCCAATGCCCGCCGGACGCATTCGCCGAACTTGTCGAAGGAGTCCTCCCCGGCCAAGTCAACCGTCAGCACCTTCCATCGCGCGACGTCAAGCGCGGTCCAGGCGCAGTCGGCTACCTCCAGTTCATCATTCACCGTAACCAGAAAACATCCTCGGGCCCCAGGTTCCTTTACATGCCGTCCTTGGATGTTCCCCGGAAATACAACCCATGGAGCCTTCCGGACAACGGTGGGCTGGTGAACATGGCCCAGCGCCCAATAATCATAACCCTTGGCTACCAGATCCTCCACCGAGCAGGGCGCATAGGTGTCATGACCGGGAGCCCCCGCCAGACTCGTATGTAACAGTCCGATGTTGAATTTCCCATCGACCGGTGCCGGGTAGCGGGGAATTAGGTTCTCTTCGACAGCCCTGTTGGGAAAGCTCATCCCGTGGATCGCAACCGGCAAGGAATCGAGCACAAAGGTCTCGGCACTGCGGCTCGAAAACGATTGGACGTTAGCCGGCAAAGTCAGTTTTCTGGAGATGATCGAAGCTGCATCGTGATTACCGGAGATAATGTAAACCGGAATCCCGGCGGCTTGCAGCTTCGCCATCCTTGATCGGAAAAAGAGGCCCGTGTTGTAGTCCCTCCAATCCTGGTCGTAGATATCGCCCGCGATCACCACGAAATCGACCCTCTCCGAAACCGCCAAATCGATCAGCTGGTCGAGCGCCTTGCGGCTGGCACCCATCAATTCCTCCACAGGTGTCCCCTGCCGGGATGACAGCCCCCTCAGAGGACTGTCGAGATGCAGATCGGCGGTGTGAATGAATCGAAACATGAGTGGGACGGGCGCTAAGCTTAGCCCGATCCTGAGACTGGACTCTGAAAAATCCAGCAATCTATCGTCCTCTCGTCCGATTTCGGGTAGCGCTGGAGCTACCCCCGCCAGAACCCGGCGTGCGTCGAGGATCGGCCAGTCATTGGCCGATCAAACCCGAACATCATTGCACAAATCCGCCGATCTGTCTTTCTAATTGAAAGACCTATGCAGCTTCATCACGTCGAAATAAAAAACTTCCGATTGCTGGCCAGTGTGAATCTGGCGATGGAAAAACTCACGACGGTGATTGTGGGCCGGAACAATAGCGGGAAAACGTCATTCTCCGAAGTTCTTCGCCGGATGTTGTCCGATGGGAACTCCCTGTTCCAGTTGGAAGACTTTTCCAGCGCCTGCTATGACGGCTTCTGCGCGGCCTATCAGGAACACCGGAATCAATCGGACGACGCGACTGTCAGAGCCCTCCTCCCTTTCATCGAGCTTCGCCTGACCTTCAAATATGCCCCCGGCGCATTCACGCTGGGACCGTTAAGCCCCTTTGTTATCGATCTGGATCCCGAATGTTCACTCGCGGTCGCAGTGGTCCGCTACGAACTCAAACCCGGAAAACTCGATCCCTTTTTTGAGGATCTGCCGGATTTGCCCCTTACTTCAGAAACCAGACTCGCATTTTTCCGAAATCTGCGTGAACGGATTCCTACCAGTTTCGCGGTTTCGCTGCGGGCCGAAGATCCCAACGATGCTGAAAATCAGAAGGAGTTGAGTGTCTCCGCTCTCAAGACTTTGGTGAAAATGGGCTTCATTAATGCACAGCGCGGATTGGATGATGTCACCTCGCGGGAATCCGGGGTCTTGGCAAAAACCGTGGAACACCTTTTCGCTTCGGCATCCTCGCCTTCAGCCGATGCCGCGGACAAGCAAATCGCCGAAACACTGAAGGAGGCCGTCAAGGGAATCCAAGGGCAGATCGATACGAATTTCGGAGGACAGCTTCAAAGTTTGATCCCCGCGTTGCAAAGTTTCGGCTACCCGGGTTTGGGCACTCAAGAAATCTACACCGAGACCCTGCTGGACATAGAGAAGTTGCTGTCCAACTTCACCAAGGTCCGATACGCGGGCTACGGTGGAGTGACCCTGCCGGAATCCTACAACGGACTCGGCGCGCGGAATCTGATCTTCATTCTGCTGCAACTCGCCGGATTCTATAAGGCTTTCCGTGCGGAAACCACTGCACCGGGGGTCCATCTGGTTTTCATCGAAGAACCGGAAGCCCACCTCCATCCCCAGATGCAGGAGGTTTTCATACGACAGTTGGAAAAAACGGCGAAGCTCCTCGTCGAGGCCAGCGATGACAAGAGACCCTGGCCGGTTCAGTTTGTCGTCTCCACCCATTCATCTCACGTGGCGAACGAAGCGGGATTCGAAAGCATCCGCTATTTTCTCGGAAAATCCGCTCCCGGAAAGCCGGAAGGCATACGCCAGACCGTCATCAAGGATCTCAGGAAGGGGCTCACTGCGGTAAATGACGAGGACAAAAAGTTTTTGCATCAATACATGACATTGACGCGCTGTGATCTCTTTTTCGCCGACAAGGCGATTCTCGTCGAAGGGCTCAGCGAGCGGCTTCTTCTCCCCGTTATTGTTGGAAAGCTTGAGACGGCTGAATCCGACAGGGCCAAGCTATCCAGCCAATATGTGACCACTCTGGAGGTCGGTGGCGCCTACGCTCACCTGTTCTTCGACCTTCTACGGTTTCTTGAACTTCGCAGCCTCATTATCACCGACTTGGATTCCGTTGAAGTCCCCGGAGGAACCGCATGCGAGGTTCATCGGGGAACATACTCCAGCAACGCGTGCCTGAAGAACTGGTTTTCCGAAGATGCACCCTACTCACTGGCGGGGCTCCTTTCGAAAACTCTGGCAGATAAGGTGAAAGAAGGCAACCGCATCGCCTATCAGTGCCCGGAGACTGAAGATGGTCCCTGTGGCAGGACCTTCGAGGATGCCTTCATCCTTGCCAATCCTACTCGCTTTGGCCTGACACAGACCACTTCTCCGGAGAAGGAGATCGAAGCCCGATCCAAGGCGAGCGCTTTGAAGAAGTCCGAGTTCGCCTTGAAACATGCGATCGTCGACCTGGACTGGAACGCTCCCAGGTATCTAATGGAGGGACTGCGTTGGCTGAGGGATGAACCGGAGTTGCAGACCCCGGACCCCGCGCTTGCCATCGCTGTCCAGGCAGCACTTACCTCGGAGGAAAGCAACGATGAGTGATGACTCGCCCACCCCCGCCGAGTCTGCCAGTCAGCGTGCCCTAGAGGCGATGTTTCGCTGTCTCGAAGAAAATCAGAGTTTCAGGCTCGAAGCCGGGGCCGGAGCTGGCAAGACCTACTCCTTGATCAAGGCGTTGCGCCACCTCATCGAGAGTAAAAAAGACATCTTCCCAAAGCTCGGACAACAGATCGCCTGCATCACATTCACCAACGTTGCCAAATCCGAGATCGAAGCGCGGACCGACCAGAATCCCCTCGTCTACTGCGGCACCAACCATGCTTTCTGCTGGACCCTGATCAGCGGCTTTCAGAAGCAACTGCGTGTCTTGGTTGAAGCACTCCCATCATGGGTGGAAAAGTTAGCGGAAGCCGGAGGAAGCCTTGGGTCGCGGTCGGTTGATTACAGTCTGGGGTATCGCTCACTCAAAGAGGATCGCGCGAACCTTCATCATGACGATGTGTTGCCTCTGACCATCTCACTGATGCAGCATGATAAATTCCGGCGCATGATCGCCGAACGGTTTCCGATCATCCTGGTCGACGAATATCAGGATACCCACAATGACTGGATCGAGGCGATCAAAGCGTTGTTCCTTGGGAAGGAGGGCTCTCCTCTCTTCGGTTTCTTTGGAGACCATTGGCAGAAAATCTACGGGGAAGGATGCGGTCGGCTCGACCATCCCGCCGTCTTGGAAATTGGAAAACAGGCGAACTTCAGGTCCGTGGCCACGGTCATCGACTGTTTGAACCGCATGCGCCCGGAACTCCAACAGTTTGCTGAGAAACCGGACTCGGTTGGGGAGGTCAGGGTCTTTCATACGAACCACTGGACCGGCGACCGTCAGAAAGGGGGGCATTGGGGCGGCGACCTTCCCGTTGAGGCTGCACATCAGACCTACGAAAAAACCAAAGAACTACTGGAGCAAAACGGCTGGAACTTTTCGTACAGATACACGAAGATCCTGATACTTACCCATCGGCTGCTGGCAAGCGAACAAGGCTATTCCGGGCTCGCATCCGCATTCCGGTTCAAAGAGGCATACACCAAGAAGGATCACCCCTACATCGCGTTTTTCGTCGATGAGCTCGAGCCTGCATCCGATTGGTTTTCCGAACGCAAATTCGGTAGAATGTTCGATGCCCTTGGAGGGGCCATACCGCTGGTTCGACGTCACTCAGACAAGGTGGCGTGGAACAACTCGATGGAACGTCTGGAGAGACTGCGTGAAACCGGCACGATTGGCGAAGTCATCGACCACCTGCAGGAAACTCGCAAGCCGCGCCTTCCGGATGCCATACAGAAGATCGAACGTGATCTGCGTGATTTTACCGGAAACGAGGGCGAGGATCTGCCGAATGCACTCGATGAGATCCGGAAACTGAGATCTGTGCCTTACTTGGAGGTAAAGGCACTGAGGAGGTATCTCGATGGGCATTCGCCGTTCGAAACAAAGCACGGAGTCAAAGGTGCCGAATTCGAAAACGTCCTGATCGTTTTCGGCCGCGGTTGGAATAATTACAATTTCGGCGAGATGCTGGAGTTGGCTAACAGGTCTCATGTACCTCCCGCCAGAGCGGAAGCTTTCGAACGCAACCGGAACCTTTTCTACGTCGCATGTTCCCGGCCAAAAACGCGCCTGGCTCTCCTCTTCACCCAGAAGCTCACTCCCGAGGCCATTTCCACCCTCCAACGGTGGTTTTCCGCAGCGGCAATTTTTGAAGCTCCCCTCCCCTGATCTAATTTCCATCTCTCCGTATGTTCACCTCCCTCCGCAGCGCTGCGCTTTATTCGGCAGCTTCAATTCGTTTAAGAGTGGATAAACTGATCCGCCGCATGGTGTTCAGAAATTCCATCATGTAGGCGGACTTCGATTGCTCTTCAGTGATTGCGGCGTAAAGATTCGCAAACAAGCCGTTCTTTCGGATTGGCTTGGAAGCGACGTAATTCCGGTCCAGAAACGGCTGAACCGCCCACCCCGGCATCGCAGCGATGGCTCGGTCGCTCGCCACCAGTTGCAGGATTGCCACCGTGAGTTCCGTCTTTCGGCGAGGAGGAGCAATGCTGGCGGGTTTGAGAACTTCCCGAATCACATCGATCCTCTCGTCCGGAATCGGATAGGTCACCAAGGTCTCTTTGGCGAAATCCTTCGCTGTCAGATACGCTTTGCTTGCATACGGATGCTGTCTCGCCATCAGAGCCAGGACTTCATACCGAAAAAGCGGGTGGTGAACCACACCGGCTCGTGGCTTGGCATGTGACACGATCACCAAATCCGCTAGATCTTCGTTCAAGAGGACTACGGGATCGGGCTGAAAACCGGAGACCAGGTCCATTTCGATATTCGCCCAATTTTCACGAAATGCATCCATGCTTGGCATCAACCAATCGAAGCACGAATGGCATTCCACCGCGATGCGGAGCTGGCCAGCTTTGCCAGCGATGATCCGGGAGAGATCCCGCTCGCTTTGCAGAATGAGTCTTTCAACATCGTATGCGGTTGCTAGCAGCCGGTCTCCAGCAGGACTGAGTTTGAACGGACTGCTTTTACGTTGGAACAATTCAGCACCGACCTGATCCTCCAAGGCTTTGATCTGGTGGGAAAGTGCGGGTTGGGACAGGTGCAGCCGTTTTCCCGCCTTCGAGAAGCTGCCGGTCTCAGCAATAGCAACCAAGGCTTTTAAGTGGCGAAGTTCGATCATGAGGACTTAGTTCGCGAAGCGGAAATTGAAGCGATTTCACTTCGATACCCCTGGCAACTGTTTCTAACTTCCGGAGCACCCTCAGAAAGAATGCCAATATTTGCCCATAAAACTGCGAGGTTTCTTCGATAATTCATCAAGGTCCCCACAGTGGGTTAGCCGTTGGAAATGGGTCAAGTGATCAATTCGGCACTCCTAACACCTTTGGACTGGGAAAAGCCTTATTTTAAAAGGATTTCGGCCTCCTGTTTCACCGCATTTATTCTGAAAATTCCCACCAAATCTTCCGGGGGAGGAGTCTCTCCCCCCGCGCCTACTGCGTGCGGCGCTCCCCTCTCTGCGGGGACACCCCGCAACGCCCCGGACCCTATCGGGCCACCGTCGCTTCAGCCGCGCACCGTCTTGATTCCTTCGCGCCCCGCACGGCCACTTCGGGGTTGCACCCCGAGCGACCTCCGCTCCTCCGCTCGGAAATCCGACCGTGCTTCTCCGACTTCCACTCCAAGAGCCAGCACGGCTTTTCTGTCTCGCACGCTTCGCGCCTTCGCAAGCTGCGGCCTCCGCTAACACTCGCCTGAAAACCGCCCTCGCTCTTCCCACCGAATTGCGGCCGTTGGCCGACATTGTTCATTTAATAGAGCGATTTTATTTTGAGCTTACGCTCAATTTCCAGGCTCCGCACGGCACACCGCACACCCCTCCCACCGCACCCAAGATGCCATCCGGCATAAACCGGCGGCTTCACTTCGCTGGCTTCGTTCGTCTCGCCGTCCGCAAGGCGATTCGCATCGCCCGGCGGACTTTATTCCGTTGGCATCCTGGGTCTGCCGCCCCACCTCCCTTCCCCCATTCACAGTTAGCACGCGCTGAGCGCGTGGGAATGCCACCGCCCCGCTTCCGACAAGGGCAAGTTCCCTCCTCTGCGTTCCGGTCGTTCCGATCCTCGCCGTCCTCCCTTCCGCGTTCACTCCGCACCGGCTCTCCTAACGGAGGCCGTCAAGGTAGTTCTCGGCGCCTGCGGTGCTCGACTCCACCTGTGACGGCACGCCGGTTTGCTACGATCTCTTGTGCAGGTCCGGGCGGCTCCGGTCTCCACCCTTGACTGAAGCTCCGATGGGCGGCGGCGTTGTTTGGTCGTCCTTGATTTCTTCCAAACAAAAAACTCGTTCCTCTTTTGTTGTTTATTAGTAATCAATGGCTTGTGTATATTTATGGCTTGTTGTTAGCGGGTTTTAGCTTTATTCTTTGGGCATCGGTTGGGAGCGCAACGCACTGACCATCAACAAATAATCGAAACCTAATACCACCATGATCGACATGAACAAAATCAGCCTCACCGGAAACCTCGTAGCAGATCCGGAAACCCACCAAGTCGGCGAAGCCAGCGTGACCCGCGCCCGCCTGATCCACACCGAATCCTTCAAAGACCGCGAAAGCGGGGAATGGAAGAAGGGCGAACCAATGGCCATCGACTTTGAAATCTGGAATGCCTATGGCGAGGCATTTGCCAAGGTGGCGAAGAGGGGCACCGCTGTCCTGATCGACGGCAAGCTTCGTCCGAACAACTACGAGCGCGAGGATGGAGGAAAGGTCTTTGCCTTCCGTGTCCGGGTGGACCGCTGGCAAGTCATCGCCCAACCGGGCAATCGCAGCGAAGCACCCAAGCCACAAGGCCGCAATCGTCGCCGCACGGCGAATGCCTGATACCGGAAATGTGGGAGCCGGGAGCGCGCCAACGCTTCCGGCCCCCTTTTGGAACTAACACCAACCTTGCGAGCAGATGAATTTCCAAACCGATTCCAACACGGGAACCCCTCCCCCTGCAAAGCCAGATTCGCACGATTTCGCGAGCGATATTCCGCTCGATGCCGCGATCCGCGCCCACTCGGGAACCAGCCATTCCCCCGAACGCCGGGGAGCATCCGAAGTGAGCGGCTACGCCCAGACCCTCGCCGCCGATCTTGCGGAGTTCTCCGCCCTCGCGGAGAAGCACGGCACGGGTGATGCACTTGCCGAACTCTTCCCGCGATACCGGGACGCATACCGCAGGAGCACGCTTGCCCATCTTTCCGCCAAGTCCCGCTGCATTTCCACTATGATCACGGGGGGGGAGCAATTTCCCTGTCCGCCGTGCGGAGAAGGCCAACAGTGCAGAGCATCGGAGGCTTGAGGAGCTTTTGACCTGCCGCGCCCTCTGGCGAAAGCGCATCTTGAAAGCGATCACTCCGAATACCGGGGGACCGATCATGTCCGGCGATGCCGATGCCGTCGAAAGATTGAAAGAAGAGATTCAGAAGGCCGAGACAAAGCAAGAACACATGAAAGCGGTCAATGCCGCAATCAGGAAGAACGGGAAGGCCGGAGCAGCCGCACAGTTGGCGGCACTGATGAACCTTGGAATCTCCGAGGCACAAGCCACGTTGATCCTGGAGCCGAATTGCTTTGGAGATGCGGGCTTTGAACCTTTCGAGTTGACCAACAACAACGCGAACATCCGCCGCATGAAGGCCCGTCTAGCCACCGTGGAAAAGGCACACTCGACGCCCACCACGGAGCAAGAAGGCACGAAAGCACGCATTGAAGATTGCCCCGCTGAAAACCGGGTGCGGCTTTTCTATCCGGGCAAGCCGGATGCGGCGACCCGTGCCGACCTCAAAGGAAGCGGTTTCCGCTGGACTCCATCGTTAGAATGTTGGCAGGCCTACTGCAATGAGCGGGCGATGAGCGCGGCCCGCGCTTTCGCTGGGATCGATGGCTAACTGATGAACCCGGAGGGGTGGAAATTCACCGCCCCTCCCCTTCCCTTTTGCTACGATGAATCTAGTAGATTTGCAGACCGAGGCCCGCCGTTTATTCCCGCTGGCAAGCAGCCATGCCCTTGACCATCCCGGCGAGGAGAACCCGCCACTACGGACGATCAAAGCGCTTTGCTGGCAACACTTCACCGCCCTTGGCTTTTCCTGCATGGCGAATTGTTTCGATGCCGCGGTTCCGCGTGTCCATGGCCGACTGGCACTCGATGCTTGGAGCACCGCCGAGCTGACGGTTGCCCCGTGGAAATTCCGTGTGGAATGCCGCCCGTTCTGGCTTGGGTCCGATCAGGTGCATTTCGCGATTCATCACGAAGGCCCGCTGCCGGGTGTTACCGAAACCGGCTACCGCTCGATTTTTGTATCTATTGGAGCACTTGCCGAGAGCGGGACGCCCGAGGAATACATCCGGGCGATGTTCCCGCAGACCGCCCAACTCGCCCTGTTCTAACCACCGGCCTATGGGCCAACGGAAAAAGCCGCGGTTCCATATGAACCGCCCCGCCGTCTCCGCACCTGGCAAGCAGGTGCGGAGACGGCATTCACGCAGGTCAGCGCCAAAGTCGCCCCCGCGTGGCGAGGAAGGTTGTTCCCCCTTCCTCGCGCTCCATCCTCCCTTTTCTGCGGTTGTTCCTCCGCACGCCTCCAACTTTCCCGCAGCCGATGATCCATCGGCTGCGGAATGATTCTTGCGGGACAGAAGCCCGTTGAAGCCTAGCTTGCCGTGCCGCCTTCGGATGGACCCGAAGCTTCGGATTTCGGAGAAACTGCCGTCACCCCGGTCGCGCTATACCGCAGGGAAAGCAGCTTGTCCTTCCAGTTGCCGGGAAAGCCCATCAAATCGAGACGGACTATCGGATAAGCTGCCATCAATTCATCGAGCCGATCCAGCCATTTGGTTTCAGGCTCCACTGTCCACAAGCAGTAGATCAAAGCGGCAATTTGGGCGAACAGGCATTGGTTGTCCGTCACGACCCTTTTGAGATTCCCCTTTTTCCGAGGTCCGCTGACGAAATGGCTGTCCCAGACCCTCGATTGATGGGCGCACTTGTTTCTCAAATCCGTGATCGCCTGGCTCCAGGAAACCATTTCTTTTACCGAGGTCCGAAACACATCGGAAACCGGTTTCTGGTCCTGATTATTGACCAACATCCCATACGCCCGTGACCAGGTGCCGAAGGTGATCGTTTCCGCCAACATCCAGCAGGCGGGATAGGCAGGATCCGTGTAGGTCTCGAAGTATTTTTTGATGAAGGGGGTCTGCTGGTGCTTGCGTGCGGCATCAAGAAACTCCGTGTGATCGAAAAATGGCTTCCCGGTTTTCGGATCAACTTTTTTGCTAAACAGGCCGTCTTCCATGAACCAGTGTGGTCCGTGGCTTGATGCCATCGTGTTGTTTAGCTGGGTCCGGAATGCCACCTCGAAGCGTTCCACCGCATCAAGGATAAGCAGCCGGAGATGACGGTCGAACTCGTAAAGTTCGACCACGTCCTCGAAGCGGGTGCCGCTGATGAAGATTTCCGTCAGTTTTCCGTCGCCACCCTTTTCTCGGAAAGGAAGACCGTAGCCGGTCAATCGGTAGTAACCGGTTTTTTCCAACCAATGCGTGGCAAACGTCTCATGTTCGAGCTTCAGGCCGCGCGACCTCATCAGCTCGATGTGCTGGATGGTCGTTTTGTATTCCTTGTCGAATTTCATGGATGCCTGCGGTAACCCGGACCTAGTTGGATCGAGACTTCCGGGCAAAAAAAGAGGCGCAGCGTGGTTCGCTCCCGTTTCCGGGGTCGCGTGCTGCGCACTATTGAGATCAAACTAGGGCTCCATTGCAAAAATGCAATCAAAATTCCTCATGATACCTTTCGTAGCGTTGCGGCGGTCGCAGAGACTCACCCGCCTGCGGACACCCAACTCTCACGGTCCTGCAGATACACCGCGTTGACCTCCAAGCGAACCAACTCGCCGCTCTCCTCGTGACAACGGCCGCAGAGGAGGGAGAGATTCGGCTTTCCCCAAACCCTCAGGCGGCATTTCGGGCAGCGGTAGCTCACTTTGCTGGGGGCCGCAGCTGGTTTCGCCTGTCCTTCGCTCTCGCGCTCGGCACTCGGCGGCGGCATCGAGGCCGCCAACGCTGCCACCAGCGGCGGCAGCTCCGCAGCGGGCATCGCCGCGTATTCCTGAGCGCGGCGGATGGCGACCCCTTCCTTATACCAATGGACCAGCGTTTTCTTCTCCAACACCTCACGCGCGATCCGCAGGAACTCCCCGCTCTCATCCGGGTAGTCGGCTATCTTCTGGCCAGTCATCCGGCCGCCCGGCCGCCCCGTATCACTCGGAACCAGTCCAACCGACAACATCTTTTCGGCCCACTCCCGGTTGTGGTACGTCCTCAGTGATGGCTTGCCGAACTGAAACTGCCACTGGTGAACCTGTTCATGCACCAACGTCTGGAGAAGCTCCAGATCCCCCGAGTTCGCGAGAAAATGACGTGGGTTGAGACAAATTTCGTCCCGCCGCAGGCTACCGTCTCGGTCGATAAATCCTCTCTCCCGGTAATAACCGAAATGCTGGCCCCTATCCTCAAAAGTGAGGACGCAGCCACGGAGCCTCCCACCGAACAACCTCTCGTTGAATAGGTCATAACAGTCGGAAAGCGTCACGTAGTCTTGGACATGCTCAAATGACATAACGGCTTTTATATCGTTCGATATAATTCTAGGCAAGAATAGAGAGAGCCGGTTTGTAAATCCATCCCCCTACCCCCCTTGACTTTTGTAATCGCACGCAGAGATTGCGTTCTTACAGTTCCCTTTGAATATGAGCCTACAAGATCGTTTCGATAAGCACCTTGAATCTAAAAAAGCCAACGCCGGACAAGACAATCTGAAAGCTGCCGAAAGGCAGGAACAGACCATTGAACGGAATGCTGCGTCACTCCGGTTGATCAATTTGGTGATCCAGCCCGCTCTCGAGAAGGCCGGACGTCTCTACCAGACGAAGCTGGGTGCGAGCGTTCAGGTCTCACTCGCTCAGGATACATCTACGGGAACTCCGCGACATTGCCCGATGCTGGCGGTAGTGGCCAAGAGAAAATTCCTTCTCGCATTTCTTTTCTATCCGGAAAGCCAACACATCAAAGTGATTCAAAAATGTACCTCCTCGAACCGCCTTCAGGAACCTAGCGAGAAGGTTCTCACCTTTGCGGAGACCGATTCAGCGTGTCTTGAATCCGTGGTCGATTCCTTCGTCGAATGGTCCCTGTCCACTCTCTGACGGCGTCCGGGCAGCATTCCTTCCTCAAATCATCCCCCATTTTTTCTGGAAAAACCATTACACCGAATTGACCGGATCTTGGCGCTTCTCGTCCCTGATCCTCGGAAGCGGATCGCTGGGGTCCCAACAGTGAGCCCGAGGACAATTCCTGAAAACCATCCGCTTATGATCGAGCTGATCGAGGGCGGCTTCATGGAAGGACATGTCGAAGACTGCGTCCCCAGCGTGAGCGCTGTTACTTGGAGGGGTTTGGATTTTTACAACGCCTGTCGAGGAGAGAATATACGGATTCGTCTTCGTTTCCAGTGCCGCGAATCAGCCCCGGTCGAGCAGGCTTATGCCCTCTCCATCGAGCTGCACGCTGCCTACGGGCAAGAACGGACGCGATATTCCAAGCGCTACCGCTGACCCATTCACGGCAAGAAGTGGCTTGGCAAATTGCCATTTTTTGCGAAGTGCGGCAGTGAGGATGCCGCTCCCTCAAATCGGACTGTCCGGCTTTACGGATCTCGGGCAGTTTCCTGGCATGCAAACGGACGATCTACGCAAAGCGATTTATGAACACTTGCCAGGCCTCGATGAGATTCTGGATTCCGAAAAACTGCCCGTTCACGAGCGGACATTCAGAGCCGCCCACTTTTTGTCGATCTCGCCGTCGAGGCACCCGAAGCCGTGAAACAGGAGCTGTTGGAAAGCAGCACGTTTCGGGAGGACATCGTTCCAATCGTGAGCGATTGGTATTGGGCGAAATACGGCTCGTTATGCCGGGATCAGCGCAGAAGGGAACTTTCCGGAATTCTTTCGGCGTATGCACAACCGCTTCTGATTCGGATCCCGCAGACCCTGTCCCGGGTCGAGGTTGAAGGCGAAACCTTGTGGCTGACCCTGCCCGATTCCCTTCGCGAAGATGAATCGATCCGCAAGATGACAGCAGGTCTCATTGATTTGGGCGCCTTGCCCGCGGCGGCGTCTAAAGCAGTCCAAGCCGAGGCGGCCTTTGTCGTAGGCATATCAGCCGGTCGATCAACCTGAACCTGATGTCAAAAGAAGGCCTCGACGAAGAGACTTCCAGTATGGGGCAGACCATCTGGCCCCACTTTGAGAAAGCGGTTCGCGATCTTTTGTTACTGACTTCCGAAGGAGCTGCCGCCGCTTGCTGGGATCTCCACCTCGCGGTGGAGAAAGCCTTCAAGGTTCTGATCCGGTGCAAACAACCCGGTGCTGCACCGTTTGGCCATGATTTGAACGCACTCCATACGCAGGCTGTCCGCTCCGGAGCCGTGATTGATTCCGCATGGGTGAAGCGACTACCCAAGGAGAAAATAGCGATCCAGTTTCGCTATGCGGAGAGACTTGTTGATACCGCTACCGCAATCGGCCACTACAAAACGGCGTTGGAATTGGTCGATCAGATCTCCCGCGAGATTCCGCGCAAGATGAGGCTCAACAATGCCTCATTCCTCATAAAAATGGCTCCTTGGGCAAAGTGAGCGCTCCAGCGGAGCTGTCGGTGCCGATGGCTTTTGATTCAGTATCGGTCCGGTTCTTCTAGCGAGTTGCCTTGGCCCCGGCGAACTGTTGCTGGATCGCCTCGACGGCGATTGCCACCACAAGGCAAAGTGGGTTGCGGCCAACCCCGGCTTTTCGGGAGAACCTGCCATCAAGAGCGGAAAAAGCATCGCCGAGCACACTCTCCATCCACCGCTTGGACTCTTCGGTCTGAACCGCAAAGGCAATCGTACCGCCCTCGTCATCCATCCGCAGAATCAATTCCACCAGCCTCCCGGCCCGCCCCTCTTTTTCCAACTCGGCAACGGTAAATGGCGAGTCGCCGCCCTCGTCCAATAGGGAATTGGCACACCAAACAATGCAGGTCAGTTGGGAGAGTCGCATGGCCCATGAAACCACTCCGATCACGGTTTGTCGATGTTTGCCCTGTTTTCGCCGCAGCCGATGGGCGAGCACCAACTCTCCCCGGTCTCAAACATCAGCCCGACCAGAATCGAGGTCAGGGCGTGGCCGGGTTCAGGGACATAAACCAAGCAACCACGGGCATGCCCGGGGGTGTCGAACCTCTTCGCCGCAGTTTAATGACTTCGATTTCTTGAAAACTACAGATTGCACAATAATATTTAGGGGTTCCATGAGATCTTATACAAATAGACGCTCCACTGCCATTCTGCGGCGATTTGCACTTGAGCTGCACAATAATGATTATTTTTAATCATTTAATGATGAATGTATTGCGTTAACTGCTCGCCACACATTGCGCCTCACACCACTCTTCAATTCTCGCGGAAATCGAATCCCGGATAACCCGGATTCCGGCCAGCTTCTCCTCTTCCGAACCGGTCAGCAACGAAGGATCTTCAAAGCCCCAATGATGGCGCCGGGCAAACCCGGGGAAGATGGGGCAGCGTTCCCCGCTGGCCTGGTCGCAGACGGAAATCACATGGCTGAACAGCCTGCCCGCCTTGTAGAGCTCGAAAGCGCTCTGGGTACCTTTGCCGGAAATATCGATGCCGACCTCGGCCATCGCCCGGACCACGAGAGGATTGAGAGTGCCCGGTTCCAAGCCCGCGCTTTCCGCCGCGAAGCCCTCCGGGCAGCGGTGGTTCAGAAAGGCTTCCGCCATCTGGCTGCGGGCGCTGTTGTGAACACAGATGAACAGGACCTTGGATTTCATGAGGGCTGGAGGTTTTTTTGTTCGTCCAAGCGACCGGCCGCATAGGCCCCGAACACCGCGCTGATCTCATCGCGGACCCGGCGGAACACCGCGAACTGTTCCTCCTCGCCGCCCGTGGCGTGGGCGGGATCGTCGAACGGGAAATGGTGGCGGTTGACCTGGCCCGGAAACATCGGACAGACTTGATCGGCGTTGCCGCAGACGGTGATTACGGTCTCGACATCGTCGGCCAAAAACTCGTCGAGGTGCTTCGAGCGGTGGCCGCTGATGTCGATGCCGATCTCATCCAAGGCGCGGATCGCCAGCGGATGAACATAGCCTGCGGGTTTCGAGCCGGCGCTTTCGATGCGGAAGGATTCACCTAGCGCCTGGCGCAGGATGCCTTCGGCGAGGTGGGACCGGCAGGAGTTGCCGGTGCAGAGGATCAGGATGGTCGGGGTCATGGTTGCTTGGTTGGGGAAAGGGTTCGGCAGCGGCCTCGGCAACAGCCGGATTCGCGCACTCCGATGCAGAGGGGCACGGCGATGAGAGCGCCAAGGATGGTCGCCACCGGGTAGAGCCAGAGATGTTCGACGTGACCGCTGAGAATCGCGGGCGCGAGGGAGCGGGCGGGGTTCATCGACGCGCCACAGATGGGTCCTGCGAACATCGCCTCGAGACCGACCACCGCGCCAATGGCAATGCCCGCGGTAACCCCCTTCTCTTTCGCCCCGGTGGAAACGCTGAGGATCACCAGCATCAGGGCCGCCGTCAGGATCACTTCCAGCCCGAAGCTCTGTCCCACGCCACCGGCAGGCAGTGTGGCGCCCAAGGTCGGAGAGGCGGGGAACAGCAACTTCAGGACGTCGCTGGCGCTGAATGCCCCCGCGAGTTGGACCACGATGTAGCCCGGCACGTCGGCCCACGCGAAGCGGCCGGCCGCCGCAAAGCCGAGGGTCACCGCCGGATTGAGGTGCGCGCCGCTGACATCGCCGAAAGCATGGATCATCGCCAGCACCACCAGACCGAAAACCAGTGCGATCCCGGCATGGCCGATTACGCCGCCGCTCACCTGGTTGATGACAATCGCTCCGGTCCCCGCGAAGACGAGGAAGAAAGTTCCGAGGTACTCGGCGAGCAGGCGTTTCATGTGGATCAGCAGCAGCCGGTGGGACCGCAGCACGGGTTGGCGGATTTGGTACGACCGGCACCCGGCAATGAAGGCAGCCCGCAGAGTTCCGGGGCGAGGCATTCGGTGTGTTTGTGCTCCAGTTTGAGGATCACCGCTTCATCGGTCAGCTCGTGGCCTTCGATGGTGTATTGGGAAATGATCCGGTCCTCGTACTCGACCTCCACCGGGATCGTTTCGTCGGCCAGGTAATCGTTCGCTTTGTTGAGGATGGCGGCCATCTTGCCGGTCTCGATCCGGTGATCGTAGTCCCGACCGACCCACACCTGGAGCTGGCAAGTGATCGATTCCCGCAATTTGCCCCCGCAATCTAGGAAGGTCTTCTGCACTCGGCCCACTTCGGTGACGTGGAACGAGAGCGGAACCGCCCCGCCATCGGGAAGGCGGATGCGGAAATGCAAGCCGGAGTGCTCGGCGAGGAGGGTCTTGAGTTCGGAAAGGATCATGGCTTTGAATGGTTCTTGGTTTTACGGGAAATCAGTTTCTTCGGACCCGGGCAGCAGCTCTCCTCGCGCTCCGCGAGCCGGGCGACAGCCTTGGTGGCGTCTCCTTCCCAAGCTTCGGAACCGGCTTGTTCGAAGAACCGTTCGAGATCGCGGATCAATTTGAGGAACCGGCCGTCGATGCGGAAGTAGGTCCACTTCTCGCATTTCTCGCTTTCAAGCAGCCCGGCCTTGCGCAGCACCTGGACATGGCTGGAAACCGAGGACTGGGGCATGTCGAGGATGTCGGCGAGTTCGCAGACGCACAGCGCCTCGTCCATGACCAGCCGGACGATCCGCCAGCGGGTGGAATCGCCGAGGGCGCGGGTGAAAGTAACGACGTTCGTCATAACGAGAAAACACGTAATGTATTTTCCCGCGATGTAAACCGGATTCTTTTCGTCACGGGCACCCTGCCGGGATGAGGACTGCAAACCCTTGCCCCGCCAAGATTCGGAGCACAGAAAACCCTCACCGGACGATCCGATTCCGCGCATTCGCCAGAATGCACAATAATAATTTTCCGCTGACTGGCTTAAACACATATACAACCCCAATATTCCCGCAATCCGGCGGCGGTTTGCGCTTGAGGTGCACAATAAGGATTATTATTGTGCACCCGCTTTTCCCGGCAAAACAGGCCTCAAACGCGAGTTTTCCGGGCCTCCGGACACCAAAACGCCGAATTTGCGATGCACGACCCGTTAACCGCCGCCCGAGAGAAGGCCCGCCACTGGCGGGAGGCGAACGGCGCGACTTCCCCCGGTGGGTTCGTAATCATCCTCGACGGGCAGTTCGTCGGCCATGCCGCCGAACTGCCCCCTGCCGAGCAATGGGCGGCGGGGTGCCTTGCTGTCGCCAACGACGAGCGGACCCACCTTGCGCGCCCAACCGACTTTCGCGGCAACCTCGAGTGGGCCGATCTCGGCACTCCGGAACCATCATCAGAATCCACCATCCAAGAATCGCCGAAAGGCCCCCTTCCACCCTGAACTGCGATGGCTCTCTCTTCTTCAGAACTTCTCGCGCAGGCAAATACGGCCGCAGAACAGCGCCAGCTCGCCGATTCGACACGGACTGCTTACCGGCGCACCTGGTTGAAGCTCGCCGCGTGGTGCGCAGCGGACAGTCTCGATCCAGCGGGCCTTCCTTCGTCCAAGGCCGTAGAGTATTACGCAGCCCTGACTGCAAAGCGCGGTGCTTCCCACCACCTCCAGACGAAGGCCGCGCTTTCGTTCCTCTACCGAGTTCTGGAGGCCCGCAATCCGTTCACGGAGTGCATGGCCCCAAAGTTTCGCCCGGAAACCGTGGAAATCCGTCACTTGGAATCCGCGAATGTCGCCGCCGTGCTCCTGCACCTACAGGAACAACGGCACGACTATTACGCCCATCTGACCTTCCACCTGGCCGAGGCGCTGTTCTATTCGGCCTGTCGCTACCACGAATGGGCCACCCTCCCCGCCGACCGCCTCATCCGCAATGTAAGCGGCGGCAACGTCGCTGTCCGGATCACGGGCAAGGGCGGCGGCCTCGTTGATATGCCTCTCTTGGAGCGGCTGGGTTTGTCCCTCGCAGAGTGGCGGAGATTTCTGGAATCGTTCAAAGGTCACAAAATGCGTCGGGGTGGGATGGAATTCGCCGGCAGCGGCCTCCTCTTTCCGGGAAGGGACGGCGGATACTACTCCAACCAAGCGTTCAACCGCCGCCTTGCTGCCGCTTGCAAGGCGGTGGGCGCACCGGTGATTTCAGCCCACGGCCTGCGCCACAGCGCAGCCACCTTGCTTCTCAATGAGCGGGACCGGAATTTGAAGGAGATCCAGGAACTGCTCCGGCACAAAAACCTGTCCACCACCGCCCGCTACACTCATGTGGACCGCAAACGGCTCCAAGCCGTTGTAGCCGATCTTTCCCTCCCCTCCCCCACTCCATGAAGCCAGCCAAGCCTAAACGGAAGGAACTCACTCCCGCGCCCCAAGTGGCGGCGCGGGCGGTGATCCAGATCCTTATGGCCACCGGCAAGCGCTACACAGTTGACGGTTTGCGAGAAAAATTGCGTGAGTTGTTCCGCAACGAAGGGAATTACGAGATCCGGGCCGTGGCATCAATGACTAGTGTCGAGCTAATCGCCGTCCTGCTTGATGCGAACCAGGGTCTTGAAAAATTCGGAATCCAGATCGGGATCACCAATGGGGTGGTGTTCCTAGGCACCGCGCAGGTCGAACCCGCCTCCCTCCGCGCGTTCATCGCAGGTCAACGCGCACCAACCGGCACAGGCGAGCTTAGCCTGGCAGCGATGGAAGTTTTGGGCTGCATCGCCCTCAAGCAGCCGCTATCCCAAGCGGAGATCGATCGTTACTTCGACGCCGATAAGCGCGGTGTGGTGCATCGCCTCCGCGAGCAGGGGCTAGTCGAGGAATTCACAGGCGATGGGGGAAGGTTGATGTTCGCGACGACAGATGCGTTTTTGAAAAGGTTTGGACTTAAGCACAACGGGGAGCTTGGAGATTTGCTTCCATAAATCCTCCCCACGGAGACCCCATCTTTTAACACACTGTCACAAAGTATGCAAATACTTGGCATTGCCAACAGCCGAAAGATTAGGGCTTGCCTAATGAGCAACAGTATGCAAGTATGCAAGCCAACTCCATAAAGTATGCAAGTATGACAATTACCCTCTGCAATCAAAAAGGCGGCGCTGGAAAGACCACCCTGACACTTCTCCTCGCTATGGCACTCGAAGAAGCCGGACGGACCGTGGCTATTCTCGACCGCGATCCCCAACAAACCGCCACCCGGGCAATCAACCATTTACGCGGGCAAGAACTAACCACCATCGATCTTGTAGCAAAAGCCGGTAATCACGACGTGACCATCATCGACACGGCCCCACGGCTGGATGATGTCCTCGCCCGCTCCATTTCGGAGAGCCACCGGGCGATTCTTGTATGCTCCCCCTCCCCTGCCGACCTCTGGAGCACTCAAGAAAGCCGTGAATTTGTCATTAAACATCTCCCAAAGGACTCAAAGAGCGCGGTTCTGTTCAATTCCGTGCTGAAAGGAGCCCGAATTTCCCGCGATCTCACCGAATTGGCAAAATTGATCGGCTTTCCGGCCCTTCGGAACTGTATTATCCGGCGTCAGTGCTACCAATATGCCATTATCCAAGGCTGGGTGATCCTTAAACCATTGGAACGGAGTGAGATCCAGAGCGCGGCCTTGGAAATAGGGACGATGTAATTTTGACCGCATTACAAAGTATGCAAGTATGCATCAATTCTGAAAGCGCCATAATTCTACTCCTACCGCTACGAGCCTCCGTCCCCGTTGGGCCTTTCCGCAGTTTATAATAAAATAAAGTATGCAGGTATGCATTTAAAGCGGATTAAAACTGCATACTTTACAAATGTATGTCACCATCACGCCTTAACCAGCATACTTGCATACCTTACTAAGGTGTGGCAATTAGCGAGATATAAGCAATTAGTATGCAAGTATGCACGTCGCCAAAAACCCTAGATACCTGCATACTTATCAAGCTCCATACTTTCATTAAGTATGAAAAGCATACTTTCCTTGATTTAAACATTGCATACCTGCATACTTCCGGAATACATTTCATGCATACCTCCTTACTTGCATACTCTTAAATAGTATGGACCGCGAATCACTGTTCGGAGTGAGCAGTCCCTAGAAAATATAGTATGCAGGTATGCACTTGCCAATGCGCACTGATCCTGCATACTTTTTGAAATTCTTCCATGGCCGCTAAAAAGAAACCTAAAAAAACCGACCCAATGCTTGGCGCTCTCGCAGCCAGCTTCGGGACGCTTAAAGCCGCGCCACTGGAAAATGAACCAGCTCCTACCGAAGAGGGGAGGGAAGAGGAACAGCCCATTCCTCTGGCCGAGCCGGTTCCAGAACCTCCCGTTCCCGTGGCAAAAGTTCCCGTCCCAATTGCTCCACCGGAAACCACGGGTGCCGGCGTAAAAAAAACAACGGTTTCCCTGCATCCAGCGGAGCAGGACAAAATCGATCTGATTCTCGACGCCTTGCTCCGCGGCCGGCGTCATCGCGGCGGTTTCTCCGACGCGATCAAAATCGCACTCCGGCTTTGCCCCATTGATGATGAATCCATCGCCCAGGCTTGGGATCAAGCCCGCGCACAGGACCTGCGGATTGCCCGGCATCGCCGGGATTCCTGACGCCAGTCACGATAAACGCATACTTTTCGAAAGTATTCTGCTGAGTAGCTACTTTTCTGAGTCCAGTCACGATAGTGCATACCATCAGAAAGTATGCGTAACCTCTGGGCAAAATCTGCATGAAATCACGATAGTTGCATACAGAGCCGAAGTATGAACTTTGCTTTCCGGCAGGATCATGGAGGGATTCTAGATTCTCCATGTCAAAAATCTGAGTCCAATCACGATAATTGCATACTAAACGAGAGTATCCCAGCTCTTTGACACCCAATATAGGGCGCAGGGAGGCCGTTTGCTGATGAGAATCACGTTATGGAGCATTGGAAACCTTCGTAACCACAGGAATCTGCTGAAAAGAACGTGACTCCGGCATTCCGATTTGGCTTGTCCAACCCTCCCTAGGGCCTGTTAACGTCCCTGGCATCAGCTAATGAGTTTGCCTATCGTGATTTTCATCAGTAAAAAGCTACGTTGTAACGTGATTCCCGTCAGGGTAGCACGTGATCTTCATCAGGTCGAAAAGGGCTTCGCTCGTGATTTTCATCAGGAATCATCGTAATTTTCATCAGAATCATGCCGGATAAACTATTCATTATCAATGCTTTGCGGACGGATAAACTATTAAATATGCTGTAATAACAAAAAGAAAACAATATCAGGAGGCCGAAGCCTGTTGCTGCTTTTTCTCGTTGATTTAAAAATTCAAATTCATGGCCGACGATCTCTTACCCTTCGACGAGCAACCCGGACTCTTTCCGGACATGATCAGCGAATATCGCGAAGGGAAGGACGAATTGAACCTCGCGGAATTTCCCATCGCAGCGTTGAGCAACCGGGTCGATAACGACATTAAGACAATCGTTTTCGAGGATACGACTTTCGACAAGTCGAGTGGGCAGGTGATCAAAAGGAGCCTCACCATTACCGCCAGCGATGCCTTTGGCCTGCCCACGGCCTCCGACGACGAAGTGCTCCTTGGATTGATCCAACTCACCCGGCAGCAGGGCTTCACAAGTCCGCGGGTGTATTTCACTCCTTACAAGCTGATGCAGATCCTTGGATGGCCCCCCACCACGAAGAATTACCGGCGGCTTTCAGATGCCCTGAACCGCTGGCTTGGCGTAAGCTTGTTCTACGACAATGCCTGGCGGGACCGTCGAAGCGGGCAATGGGTGGATCAGAAATTCCACTTTTTGGACAACGTATCGATCCACAAAACCGGGCAAAAAAGTCTCGATGGCCCCCAGGGCTATTCCTACATCAAATGGAACGATGTCGTTTTCAGATCATTTCAATCTGGAAATCTCAAAGCGTTGGATTTCCAAACCTACACCCGATTGGAGTCGGCGATCGCCAAGCGGATGTATCGATTTCTCGATAAACGCTTTTACCAGCGCTCGAAGCTGGTTTTCGACCTTGAACGATTTGCATTCGACAAGCTCGGGCTTCCAAGGTCCTACAACGATATTGCTCAGTTGAAGCGTCGCTTGCTGCCCGGAATCCTGGAGCTTGAAAAGGTGGGTTTCATCAAGCCGCTTTTACCGAAGCTGCGGTTCAAGAAAACGAGAATCGGGGTTTGGGAGGTGAGTTTCGAACGATTCGAAAAAGAGTCGTCACAGTCGGTTCTTGCGATTGATGTCGATGACCTGAGTCCGCTGGAAGGCCGATTGATCGGACACGGAATGTCGAAGGGCCAGGCTGCAAAACTTGTGTCCGAATACGATGCCCCGGCCATCGAGGCCCAGATCGATGGTCTCGAATACATCATGGCGACGAAGGGGGACAAGGGAGAGGGCGTTCCGGCCAATCGGGCGGGCTGGCTCGTCAAAGCAATCACCGAGGCCTATACGCCACCGCGAGGCTTCAAGAGTCGCGAGCAGCGGGAGGCCGAGACGACAATTCAAAATGAGAAGAAACAGCATGCGGCCAAGCTCAAGCAGGAGCGGGACGAGCGGGAGAGGCAGAAACGGGAGCAGTCGGAGCAGGAGTACGAAGCTGAGGAACAACGGGTCCAAGACTATCTCGGGAAGCTTCCGCACGAAGAACGGCAGGAGATTGAGCAGCGTGCTTTGAGATCTTCATCCCAGGGTCTGGGACGGCCGAGCCAACAAATGCGGGAGGTCATCATCCATGATTTCGTTCTGAAACTTCTGGACAATGGAACCGGTTCGCCGGCTTCGCTTTAGGAGTTCTTCAGATTTTCAATCTGCTTCCTCGACCTTCAGGTCACGAAGCTGGACGAGGGTGAGGCGGGTGATGGCGAGAGCATTTCGATCATCTTCCGCAAATTTCCCCTTTTGAATGGATTCGATCCGGTGAAATTGGAGGCCGACGAGGAGGTCTTGGAGGTGTTTCCCTTCGATCTGGATCACTGAATTGCCGAAGTGACAGACGATGAGTTCGCCCGATGCTTCGAGCGTGGTTTCTCCCATGAGGTAGTAGGGGAAGACGACCTGTTTTTGGTCATCGAGCTGCAGGCGGATGCAGGGGGCTTGGTTGTTTTCTTCAAAGGTATGGATTGGGGGTGTGGCGGTTTTCATCGTTTGACGCGGGACGGGGTGATTTTGATTTGCTTGGAAATTTTCAGGCGCTTGAATTGATCGAAGGCCCAACGGATGGCGTGGGAAGAGATGGAGATTTTTTGAGGAATGGGCCGGATCGCAGAGGGCAGGGGAGGGGGCCGTTTCTGTGCGCGCTTTTCGATGGTTTGCCAGATCGTGCCGGTGGCTTTTTCCATGAGGCCGAGTGCGGAAAATTTCTCTCTGTCGCGTTTGGCCGTTTCGCGGAAGAGGTCGATGGACTCGACCATGACTTCCAGCTTCTCGACGTGCCGGGTGAAGCCGACGTGAGCATCGCGCCGGTTGCCCATGGCGACGAGTGAGCGGTTATCCTCGACCCAGAGGACATGCTTGCCCTTGGCACCTTGCGCTTTATCGACCGTGAGGACATCACCTTGGCGCAGCCGGCCGTCTTGGGTGGCGAGCTTGAGGCCGGTATCGAAGGTCACAAATCCCCCCGCGATTTTCTTGATCTGATGGCGGGAATTGCGCTCGAAGGTTTCCTTCCCGAACTGGATTTTTTCGGTGGCTACGAGGTAGGCACCCACACCCCGTTCGATGGTCTTTCTTTCGTAAATTTCGGTGACGCGGGAGAGCTTGAGTTTGGATTTCAGCGATCCCGTTTGGATTCTCACCACTCCGTTTTCGATGTCGGCTACGACCGCGGTGCGGACCTTTTCCTGATGGAGATAGGCCACAGATTGGCCGACGAAGTAGGATTGCGAGGAAAGCAGCTCCGCCGGTGCGAGGTTGAGCGGTTTGAGAACGTCGATGGCGGCTCGTTTCAGATCGGGATTCTGGAGAAGGCGTGTTTGATGGATTTCCTGTGAAATCGAATCGCAGAGGCGATGCACGGATGAGAATGCCAGTAAATCCTGCCCCGAATCACGTGCCGCGATGATCCGGGCGGCGGCTTGAGAAATCGCATTTTCCGGCACGACTTCCTTCAAATCGCCGCGTTCGATGAAGCGATCAAGAGCAGCCGAGAATAGCCTCTCATCGCCCGAGGACAAATCCCGCGCCAGATTTTTATCCTCCGAGCTGAGTTGCCGCCGGGTGATCGAAGCCCGCTCGACGTGCATTCCCAATTTCAACCGCTCTTGCAGGGCGATCAACGGGGCACCGCGACCGACCGCAAGTTTCTGTTCGGTGTCTCCTTGGAAAATCACCCGCGCTCCGGTGGCACGCGCCAGGCGAATCAGATTGGCGCCGGTAGGGGTATCGAGCAAACCGGCTTCATCGACGTAAATGTCAGCACCGCGCAGGGAGCTGCGGAACTCCGGGCTGGCTTTGGCTTTGGCCAGAAAATGGGAAACAGTGTTCGAGTTTTCAAAAACTTCCGCGGTAGCGTGCTTCCCAGCGGCGGTGAGGCGGGGAGCTTCCCCACGCATCGTTACCCGGCTTTGTTCGCCATAGGGAGCGGCAATGATCACCGTTCGCCCGGCGGCCAGCGAATCAGAAACAAGCATTTCGAGACAGAAGGTTTTCCCGACTCCCGCGCCGCCTCGAATGTTGAGAAACTGGTCGGTGGAGGTCGAGACGTAGCGGTGAATACCCTCGAACTGACCCAGCCACGTTGCGACTTGCTGCGGTTTTAGTTCCTCGCCGCGAGCTGATGCTGCGGCAATGACCTCTGCGATCCGCTCAGAAGTCGCTGAGAGGGCCGCTGGCGGCTGATAGGCATTTGCCGGTGTCAGCGCTTGCCGGGTGCGCATCCCCGCCTTCACGTCGCAGAGCAGGTCGATTTCTTGTTTGGCCAGCGCTGCGGTTGTCACCAGATCGACGCCGTTTTCGCGGCCTTCGATGGGCATCCGTCCAACGATGATCCGCTCGTCGGCCATGAGACGAGCGGAAATCTCCCGATTGGAAACCGCCCCAGGAGCCAGTCGCGCCGCCTCGCCGATCAATTCATCCAGGCGAATCACGCTTTCAAATTTGAAGGCATGTTCCAGCGCCTGATCGATCACCGACTTCATGTCGATTTCAAGACTTACCGGAGTTGTGGCAGGGGAAGGGATTTTCACGGTCACGCCCTCACGCTGGAGTTTGTTGAGCGTGTTCTGTTTGAGATCGTCCGCCGTGATTTCCTCTTTCGGTGGCCGGGTTAGAAGGACGGCTGTTTGATCGGCGATCATTTCCGACAGTGGTGATCCGGTCGGATTGCCCAGGTGAAGCTTCATTGAGTGGTAGCTTTCCATCTGCCGCGTCTGGCCGATGCTGCGGAGCTTTTCGATAACGATGGTAATCTGTTCCGGTTTGTAACCTTCCTGGAGCAGTTGTTTCGAAACGGCGACCTGGCGATGACGGACCGAAAACAACTCGACCGCTTCGATGGGAACCTCGCGGATGCCGAAGCCGTTTTGCGCCACCTCGACGTGATAGCCGAAGGAGGCCGTGCGAGCGGCGAGGTTGTTATGAATCCGCGCATCGAGCGTTTTCCTGAGTTCCAGCATGTCGCCGAAATGGAGCGCGAGCAGTTCCTTGCGTCCGGCGTCCCAGCTCATGTTTCCGATGAGCGAGTGGACGTGCATGTTGGGATCGTTCGTGCGGCTCGTTTCGTGCTGGAACAGAGCGGCCAGGAGATTGCCGGTGTGGACGGTTTGGTTGGTGCCTGCCAAATCCCCCCGTCGGTCGCGCACGGCCACCGCGTTTTCAAACCAACGCAGTTCATCCGAAACCGCCGCGAACAGCTCGGGTTTCAATCGTTCGTCGAGAGCCGCCGCAACCGAAAACGATTTAGGCGCGGTGTAGGCAAACTCGGTGTAGAGCAGTTGGCTTTCTCGAACGCGTTTGAGATTTCCCTGAGGAATTTCGGAATCGACGACCTTGCCCATTTTCGTGAGGTCACCTGATAAAAAGCGGTCGAAATCTTCCTTCGTAATCCCAACGCCACCCATACCGATCTTCTCCGCTAGATCGCCGATCCAAACACCTTGCTTTGGGCCGTCCTCAGCAATGAAATAATCCGCCGTCGAAAGGTGTTTTTCAAAGTAGGCAACGGCCGAAGCCTTGTTCGTACATGATACTTTCGAGACCATTCCGCGAGGAAGCTGCACAGCGGTATTTCCCAGGTCAAGCAACACCAAAGATATATTATTAATCACACATGTCCCTATGGGTGAACCATAGGCCAAACAAAAGCCGAACAAGCCATCATGCTCTATCAAGCTGTGCGGCATCTGTTCGGCAACCGTCCGGGCTAAAATCGAAGTCTGTCAAAAGATCGTCAATATGCCGAACAACCACCGAATCAGAGGTATTTTCATTCAATGGGTATTGCTCAGCTTATACGGATATAAGATGAGTGAATGCCGAACAAAGACCGAAAATAGAAACTGATAATTCCTTGAATCAAGTGGACGCGCCTGATGGAATCCGAGCCGTGGTTAGTAACGCCAAATCACCGCCCTTTGTGGGCCGAAGACCGCCGAAGTCGAAGCTCGCGGGATTGATCCCGGACGCGATTGAAATTCGCAAACGCACGGGCGCGACGTGGCGGGAAATCGCCCAACAGTTGAGCGAGCGAGAGGGAATCAAAATCCCATATTCATCTCTCTACGAAGTCTCCAGGACCTGGATCAAAAGACGGCGTGAACTTGATGCGCTGCCCGATCCGCAGCCGACCCAGGCTAAACAGCAGGGGAGGGGAGTATCGGCCGCAGAAGCCATCGAGACTCCACTTGCCACCGACGATTTCGAAGACGGTCCGAGAAAACTGATCGTTAAAACTAGAAAGAATCAATGACTCAGAAAACAGCAACGCCTAGCCCCGTAATTTCATCCTCGAAGATCCAGAAGCGGCTCATCCTCGCCCCGCAGAGTGCAGGCAGAATCGGAAAATCCACCGTTGCGGAAGCGATCCTAAGTTGGATGGAGTTTGCGGACGTGGATGGCGCATTGTTTGATCTCGACGAAGAGCACCTCACGATCAGCCAGCGTTATCCCGATCTTGCGACAGTGTTTCCCGAGGCGGTCAAGAATGACAACGGTTGGGCGAAATTCATGACTGCCGTGATTGAAGTCGAAGTTCCGACAATTCTCTCCGATCTCCCGGCGCAAAGCACCGGCTTCATTCTAAGACAGCTCATCGAGCGGGACGGGCTCAGTTTATGGGCGGCAGCGGGGATTCGGCTCACCCTACTCATTTTCCCGATCGAAGACGCCGCCGCTCGGGAGTCTGCCATCGAATGCGTCAAGATTCTGGGAGATCGAGTCGATTGGTTGGTAGTCCGCCAACCGGGTCCAAAGAAGTTGGTCGATGCCCATGAGTGGGCGGATTCGAAACTGGGAACGCGATTGAAAGAACTGGGAGCCGCCGAAATGACATTGCCTCAAATCACGCGGACAGCATTTGAAGAAGTGGACAAAGCTGTGAAGCTGGCCGGCCGGTGGCTGTCTATTTCCGAAGCGATTGAAAACGTCGGCTTGGTGGCCCGTCACGAACTGGAAATGTGGCGGAATCACGCGCTCACGGGTTGCGAGGATGCCGCGCATTTTCTGATTCCAGATGGAGGACTGATCAAAAGAAAAACAACACGGCCCAAAGCACCCGCTATCTATCGAAAATCTGTTGGGCCGGTTTTCGACTTATGAGCGCCACTGACAGCGAGGCGGTCTTGAAGCTCCTGTTGGCAAATAGAACGCCGGAGGATCAAGCGAGGTTGCAAGTGGGATGGGAAAAATACGCCAGCGGCAACCCCGAGAGCGCCCCGGCGTTCTTTGCCCTTGCACAGCTCTTCGTGATGGATGCCCACGCGGCGATGTTGGACCGCCAATTCGAATTGCTGGATGGATTTCAGGGAATTTGCGAGAAAGAGCGTCAGGAGTTTCAAGAGATTTGCGCCAAGGAGCGGAAAGCGACTCTCGACGGATTTGAAAAGCGCCATGCGGTGTTTGAGAAAAACCAGCACGGTTCCATCGAAAATCGAGCGGTTGGCGGGCCGCAGAAAAAAGGTTTCGGCCCCCTTGTAATTTCCGCGCTGATAGGGCTACTTGGTGGCGGCTACGCGATGAACCAACACAACCAGAAACAGTTCCACGAGGTGACAGACGTGGGGCAAAAAATGGTCACATCCATTCGCGCGGCAGGCGGGGATATTTCGCATCGGGTCGCAACCGATGAAAACAAGGAACTGTTCCAACTGATCGAAATCACCGCGCCGGAGGGCAAGCCTCGCGTTTTTCTCACCGAGAAAGGCCACGCTGCCGTGACGTTCAAACAACCCAAACCATGAAGTACATCCTCATCGCCGTATTGTTTCCGATTACCGTTCCGTGTTACCTCATTGGTTACGCGCTTGGATTGGTTTTCAGATTCATGAAGTTCGTGGGGAACCTGCTGCTTCGACCGTTCGCGCTGCTGCGGTCGAATTGAGATTTTCCGGGATTTCATGGAAATCAACATTCCGCAACTTCAGCCACTGGTTGAGAAGCTCCATGCGGTCTGGCAGCAGTTCGGGTCGTCAATCTTCTTTTTGGCGGCTTTGGGAGTGGGTGGAATCGGTTTTCTCCTGATACTGATTCGGAAGAGCATCGCTCCCGAAAACCTGATGTACTCGATCCAGGACGACGAGTTGTCGATTGAGGAAGGGTGTCAGAATTTCTTGATCACCGGGGGCATCGGCTCGGGCAAGACCAATGCCCTGAACTATTTGCTCTACAGTCTCACCGTCAACCAGCCGACGTGGGGCGGTTTGTGGTTGGACAACAAGGGCAATTCCGAGGCGGATTTGAGAGCGGTTTTGAAAGCCCGCAATCGCGGAGCGGACGCCATCGTCTTGCGAGCAAGGAGCCAGGGCCGGGAGTCCACGCATTTTTACAACGTCATGGCTGATCCGGCGTTCACTCCGGAGGCGCTGGGATTTGCGATTATGGAAGTCACCAATGGCAGTCCGAATAGCCACAGCGGCGACTTCTTCCAGAAGCAGGGAGCCCTGCACATCGCGAAGGCCATTCATGCATTGCGTGCGATGGGGAGACCGGTCTCATTCACGACTATTTATCCGGTTCTCACCGATGCGAGATCGACCGTGAAGTTCATCGAAGAGATGCAGTATTTCCCGAATGAAATACCGTCGGATTCTGCGGTTAAATCCAAAGGGCCTCGTCCGGATCCAGCCATCGCACCCTATTTCGATCATTTCCAAAATACCTTCATCGCGATGCCGCCCGACCAATTTGGCGGCGTGATCGGGACGATTCTCAATGCGCTCTCGCCCTTCCAGACCCCGGAAGTTGCCGAGGTCTTTGCCTCGGAAAATCAGCCGCAGTCCTTCAATTTCGCAGACTTGGAAAAGAGCAAGGTGCTGTGCATTTCGTTACCGCAAATTTACCCGCAGGAACGCTACGCGTTGAACGTCCTTTTCAAGCACCTTTTCTATCAGTATTCCATGACGCGTTACGACCTCCCCGCCGGGGAATTGAAGAAAGCGAATGTTTTGGCCCTTTGGTTGGATGAGGCACAGCATTCGCTGAGAAAAGGCGACTGGGGGGATTATCGTTGGCTTGACCGGCTGCGAGCAGCCAAATGCTCTGCCATTCTGGCGATGCAGGACCATACCAGCGCCTATCCGGTGCTCGGTAAAGACGTTGCCATCGTTACGATGGCACAGCTTCGGAACCGCCTGATATTCTCCGCCCCGACTTTCGAAAGCGCCGAATTGAGCGCCAATTTCATCGGCAAGGTAGAGAAGATGAAAGTCACCAAAGGCTACAACGCCGGGAGATCCAATATTTCGCGGACTCCCCACGATGAATTCACCCTCAAGCCCAAAGACATCAACGGCTTGAAAAACCATTTCTGCCACGTCTATCTCGCCAACAAAACCTTGCGGCGAAATGTCAAACTCCCGCGGTGTGAACCGGCGCAGGGCGTCATGCCGAGTCATGCAATCCGGGAATGTGCAGAGACTCTCTCGCCCCATTTAAGTGGGCGATGAGAACAAATACCTTTTATCACCGTAAAAGAGCCGTGTTGTTTTAGCCAAGTCCGGCGGACATTTTCGGGTGGACATCTGTCAGATATTTCAACTCATCAATATGGATGTCGTTTCGCAAGCAGTTGTTGTTATCGGCTCTGCTGGCGGCACCATTGGTGGCCTGGATCAGTTACCGACATTCCTATCAAACCCAAGCGGCAGGTGTCCATCGTGAGTCGAGAACCCGATCCTCCTAGGCTGGCGGGCGTTGAGGGAAAACAATTACCGACCCGACAAGAAGGAGGAACTGCGCGGGTTGCTACGGAAACCTTCCAATTCACGCAATTCCGCTGAATCATAGGACAGCATTAGCGACATGTCGGTCGCTCAGATCAAGCAGGTGCTGGACGGAATTACTGCGGGAAAATCTTCCGAGTCTGTCAAGAATTTGGCGATGATGCTCTATTTCCGCTGGGCGCAGGTCGATCCAAGGGAGGCGGTAACAGCCGCCGCTATGGAGGAAGAAGGAACGAGCGGATCGGTCTCCGAACCTTCGGTAGCCCTTGCCGAGCGCTTACACCGGTTGGTTCCAGCCAAATCCCGGAGCAGCTTTCCATTGGGCACAAACATCGTCCTTACCCCACTCCGAATGGAGAGACCTTGATCTTACTTGTTATCCATCCATTTGACCGGTAAATCCATTTGGCATGTTGCTTGATCGCCGATTGATTCAAACAGGAGTCACCCATGGTGCGGCACTGCTGCTAGGCTGGGCGGCTTGGACTTTCCACGAATCCGGATCGAATGCGTCGGAATTCAACACAACGTCTTCGAAGTTGCGGCAGCAGCATTCCAAAGGGGCCAACACTCCGGATGAAATCCTCGCCATCATCGCGCCGTCCAAACCCCACCCCTCCATTTCACCTGCCGAGTGGAAGGCCCGGCATGCGGCATTTCTTTCCCAGTTTCCCGAACTGGTGAAGACCATGCCGAGGCCGGATGACCTGGAGGCAGCCTTGGCAGATGAATTGAAACAGTGGGAAAAGGGGGATTATGCGCCGTCCCCACGGCTGGCCGTCCTGATGTATCAGTGGGCGACCGCGGATTTACCCGGGCTGTTGAAGTGGCTGGGCGATGAGAAAGACGGTGCGAGCGGGAAGAGCGAACCAAAAGGGACGGCTGCGGCCACCTATCTTGGCGTTATTATACAGCAAATGGCAATCTACAAGGGGGTAGATTCCGTACTCCCCATTTTAAGCGATGGCGCTTGGAGCAACACTGCCATTTTCTCTGCCGCCGGAGCGCTCGGCGAGTCTGGAGATCCGCTTCTCTTGTCGAAATTGAAGGAGAAGCTCGTTCCCAATCAATGGGACACCCTGAAGTTCTTTCTCAGCTCCCAATGGTCATGGGAAAAGAGATCGAGTCTCGTTGAATTCGCTCTATCCGAAGATCAGCCGGAATTGGTGGCGAACTTCGGCAGATTCCAAAGGGAGGATCCGTCCAGAGCGGCCTCTTGGGCTTTGGAACTGATCCGCGATGAATCTCTCGATCCTGGATTTCGGGAGAAACTTTCCGGAGGTGACAAGTTGAAGGACATCGCCTTCTCCAGTCCTAACCTGCCGATGGATCAACGGATCGCCTTGATGCAGGGTGGGGCAACCGCAGCACCCGATCAGCATCTCTACGACGAGCTCGCGAGGACCGATGTCATGAAGCTCCTCATCGACGGTCGCGATTGGACCTATGAGTTCCGTCACGGAAATGTGGATGCCAACGAGGTACTGGCTAGCATTTCCAAAGAGCTTTCCGAAACGAACTCAAAGGCACCGGAGGCGCTCCGCATGACGGTTTTCCAGAACTTGGTCGAGGAGGACAGCGGCCGGGCGATGGCATTGCTCAACGACCTTCCGCCCGCCGAACGTGCGAATGCCGTCATTGAAGCAGCTCGGAATTGTTTTTTCAGGGTCCCCCCCGACGTTTTTCTAACTAATCTCCAGCAGGTCCCGGCGGACGACCCGCAGCATTGGGACGCGCGTCTCGACGCTTGGGTCAGGCACGGACCGGAGAATTATGAACGCCTCGATGTCGAATACGTGAATTGGGTAAGGGACTTGCCCGATGGAGTGGACAGGGACATGGCACTTTACTCGCTGGCTCTGGCATCCGAGGAAAACAATCCCTCGCTCGCCGCCGATCTCCGTTCCGAAGTGAAAAATGAAGAACTCAAACGGAGGATTTCAAAAAAGCCATGAAGCCGCCCCTTCGCATCATCAGCCATCTGGCTGCCGTGGGGATCGGCGTAACCATTGCTGCCGCCGGATTTTCCAAACAGAAATCTTCCACAACACCGGTCGGAGAAAAATCTTCTTTCCTTCCCCCATCGGAAAATAACCGGAGTGCTCCACGCCCTCCCAAAGAAGCAAAGCCATCGCTCGACAGGAATGATTTTCAAGTGGCGTGGGATGCCGTGAAAACCCGCAAACTCAAGTGGCGGGATCGCATGACGTTGCAGAAACAGATTCTCGCCAAATGGGCGGAAGTGGATCTGGAGGGCGCGCTCGATGCGGTCATGAAGGAAGCGTGGGACGAGGACGGTGTGAGCATCGGAGGAACCTCTTATTTCCCCAATCCGCTGCTGGAGGCATTTTCGCAGGTATTTTCCGACCGCCCTCTGGATTCCTGGGCGCTCATCCAAAGTGGGAAATACGGGCTGGCCACCCAGTTGCTCCGCAGCCAATGGCTTGCTTCCGTTTCCAAAACCGATGGCCTGCTGGTGGCTTCCATGCTCACAGGCCTGCCCGCAAGTTTACAAATGAAGGCGGTCAAGGGTATGATGGAGGGAACAAAAGCCGGCCCGGAACTTGAAGCCATCCTTGTCAAGATCATCGACCAGGCTGGCGGGCAACACGATGACTGGATCCAGGAAGCATTCAAAAGGCTTCCCAGTGACGGTGATCCTGGCGCACTGCGAAACCGCTGGGCAACATTGCCTGAAGGAGACGCCCGGAAAGTCACGATGATGGAGTGGGGCGCGAGCTTGCGGAAAATGGATGCCGAGAAGCTCGCCACCGAACTGAAACACATCCCGGCGGATGCCCAAGAGGAGGCCACACAGGTCATGCTTTCCCAAATCAAAGCAGAGTCTCCCGGGCTCCTCGCCGCCCTCGATTATGCGATTTCGGCTGGGCAACTGCAATCCGTCGCAAAGACCAGTCCGTGGCTGATTCGTAATGTGGGGGAAATGGGTCTGATGGCACCCGAAAAACTCGCCGAATGGGGCTGCAACCTGCCGGAGAGCTCCGACACGGTGGAAATGTTTCACATGGCGATCGGTCGCTTCATCCGCGATGACATTCCCCGTGCCAAGGAATGGTTGGAGGCGATGCCCGAGGGATCGTGGCAGCGCGAGAACGGCTTGGCGGAATTTTCACAACAAGCACTTGTGCGGAAAAACGATCCCGTGTCATCGCGGTGGGCACTCGATGCGATTAGCGACCCCGCAATCAAGGCCGCTGCCGCGAAATTGCGGCACGATTGGGAAACTCGGACAGATCCAAGTATCAGAAACTGAGGGGCAGAAGTTCAACTAACGAACTCGGTCCAGTCCACTTTGACTTCCTGTTCGCGACCCACGGGTGAATTTACTGGATGCGTGCGGTCAGCTTGTTATAGCCAGCCGCAATCACCGCCCCCAACATCGAAGGGGCTTCGATGTCTGTTAAATGACCGCCGAGACTGATGGATGCCCGGGCGTAACGGAGCGCGGCCTCCCGATCACCTTCCTCGAATGCAAGATGTGCGGATCCGCTAAGAATAATCCCGAATTCAGTACACGACCTGGAACACGAGAAGAGGCGGCCAAGATCCAGCCCCTTGATCGACTGGTCCGGAAGCTCGGCAATGCGCAGGATTTGATCTCGGTAGTCCTTGTTTTCCTCCAGCCACGCACGGAATTTTCCGGAATCCCACGGGGATCTGCCACGGAGTATGTCGAAGAGCTCTTCGGACAGCTTTGGTGCCTTCAGACTCTCGGCAAGCAGAAGGAACTGGAGGAATCCGTTTTTCTCGTCCGGGACATCCCTGAACGTCGGTTTCATCTGCGGGTATTTTTCAAGCAGCTCCTCATACCACTTTTGTGAGGCCAGTGCGATGGATTCCTGACGGCGGCGATCCCGCGTGGGATCGGATGCGGCTCGATCCGCAGTCTTGGTCCGGGAGCTTGCAACGGTCTCCGGCTCATCAGAGCCTCGCTTTAGGGCGACCGACGGCCGGGCGAAATGCCAGATAACTCCAATTGCTGCCAGCAGGAATGGAATAGCTATTGCCCGCAACATGGACTGGTTTTTTTGGGTTTTCATGTCCCTAAGATCAGCTGATAGATTCGACATTATTTTAAACCCGGCGGAGTGGTGTCGTGTCTCCAAAATCGGTCAAATTGTGTTAGGTGTATGCCCGTGCGAGAGAATCCTGCTTTCTGGCCACTTCGCTTCGTTTGTGGAATCGACAAAAGGAGTCGTCCGAAAACTGAAAAAAGCTGCCATGCTGAGGATTCTTTGAGACAAGACTGATCCTCCAATCGTAGGAGGCCATAAATTAGCCGTGGCTAAAAAATATTGTTGAAGCTAAATAACTGTGCTGATAAATCGTGGATATTCCCCCAGCGGTTCCCATGAATTCCCTCGATCCTGAAGTTCAACAAGCAGTCGGCCCTGGCTGGCTCCGCAGGGAGGGCACGGTGTCTCTTCCGGAGGTCCATCGAAGCATCACAATCCCGGCGGGGGCGTCGTTCTGGCGCAAGTTGCTGGCATTTTCCGGACCGGGTTTCCTCGTCGCGGTGGGCTACATGGACCCGGGGAATTGGGCGACGGATCTGGCTGGCGGGGCGAGATTTGGATACACGCTGCTTTCGGTCATCATGATTTCTAATCTGATGGCGATTCTGCTTCAGCATCTCTGCATCAAACTAGGGGTTGCCACCGGTCGGGATCTCGCGCAGGCCTGTCGCGATCACTATTCCCGGCCAACCGTGTGGTTCCTGTGGGTGATGTGTGAAGTGGCCATCGCCGCTTGTGATCTTGCGGAAGTGGTCGGCTCTGCAATCGGGTTGCAGCTCTTGTTCGGCATCCCGCTGGCGTGGGGCTGCATCATCACCTGCGCCGATGTGTTGGCGGTTTTGTTTTTGCAACAAAAGGGTTTCCGCTACGTCGAGGCGTTGGTGATCACCCTGATCCTCACGATCGGCGGCTGCTTTGCAGCGGAGTTGATTTTTTCAAAGCCGAACATCGGAGGCATTGTTCATGGTTTTGTTCCGAGCGCAGAGATTTTGAAAAATCCTCAGATGCTGTATATCGCCATCGGTATTCTGGGCGCGACGGTGATGCCGCATAATCTCTACCTGCATTCATCCATCGTGCAGACCCGGAAATTTGATCAAACGCCCGACGGGAAACGCGAGGCCATCAAGTTCGGCACCATCGATTCCACGGTCGCGCTGATGTTCGCGCTCTTCATCAATGGCGGCATCCTCATCCTCGCCGCATCGGCCTTTCACTGGTCGGGTCACCAGGACGTGGCCGCCATTCAGGACGCTTATAAACTTCTCACTCCCGTGCTTGGCGTCGCTGGTGCCAGCGCGTTGTTTGCCATCGCCTTGCTTGCGTCCGGACAGAATTCCACCCTCACGGGCACGCTGGCGGGACAGATCGTGATGGAGGGTTTCATCAATATCCGCGTTCGTCCATGGTTGCGCCGCATCATCACCCGCGGCCTCGCAGTGATTCCCGCCGTGGTGATCATCGTGATTTTTGGTGAAGGCAAAACGACCGAGCTCCTCATCGGCAGCCAGGTGGTCCTCAGCATGCAGCTCGGATTCGCCGTGTGGCCGCTCATGCGTTTCACCGGTGAAAAGGAGAAGATGGGCCAATTCGTCAATCCGCTTTGGATCAAAATCCTCGGCTGGAGCACCACCATCATCATCATCGTCCTGAACGTGAAATTGCTGGTCGATACCTTTGTCCCCGCGACCATCATGAATCGGGTGTATCATTTGATCGGATTTCCCACCCTCTGAGTGACCGATGTATCACCACATTCTCATTCCTCTGGAAAACGATTGGGCCGATGCGTCCATCCTCATCCATGTTCGCAAGCTGGCCAAATTGACCGGTGCGCGGCTGTTGCTGATCCATGTCGCCGATGGTTGGGCCGCACGGAACTTTGACGTGCTAGGTCTTCAGGAGAGCGACGAGATGCGGAAAGACCGTGCGTATCTCGAACGCCGCGTTCAGGAACTCAGCTTGGAAGGCTTCGACTGCGATGCGGTTCTCGCCCTGGGTGAGCCTGCCGATGAAATCGTCAAGCTGGCCATCGAGCGCGGCGTCGATCTCATTGCCATGGCCACCCATGGTCACAAGTTGATTGGTGATCTGATCTTCGGAAACACGGCCGACAAAGTCCGCCATCGAGTGAAAATCCCGGTTTTGATGCTCATGGCCGAGAAGGCTGTCTCAAAATAGAAATTGAGAGGGAAATTCGGCTCCGGCAATTTTTCCCAAGGGTTTTTCCGAGAACCGGTGTTCGACAGGGTGAGCGCAAAAATGGAGAGCGCCGATCACGAAGATGGACGCAGAAAATCGAACCGAACGAGATCCTTGGAAGCTCGAACTGACCGAGGCGCAATACGAACGGCTTGAGGCTGTGGCGGATGATCAGGGGATCAGCGTCAATGACTACATCAGGTTCACGATGCAGGATCACGCGCAGGAATTGATCGAACAGGATGCCCGTCTGCGGAGGCTGGGACTTAGGATTGTGGATCATCTCAAATCCGATGATTATGAAGAAAAGGGTTTTTCGAAAAGCCGGTGTATTACCGGCAGGAGCGCAACAAACCAAACGCTCCAATCGACAATAACCAAAACATCAAAATGAAAACGAAAATCCCCCGCTTGGCAGCCACTCTCTTCGCTGTCGTCACACTTTCTCCCGCTGCTTTCGCCGGACCAGGCGTGGGGTATTGGCAGGGCCTCGGTAAAAAAACAAATTCGAGCACCTACACGCAATTCGTGCTGAACGACCGTTGTAAGGCGGATTCCTGCTGTGCCAAAAAGACGGAGGCAACCACCATCGGCGGAGGTCGCTCAGCGCAGCCGACATCCAAAAGCATCGTGGCTTGCAAAACGAGCTGCGCTATCGGGACCAAGGAACAATATTCCACATGCCGCAAAGGGATGCGGGTATAACAACAATTAACAAACGAATCCACCATGAATGATTCTGATTTCGATAATCTATTGAAGAGCGCAAAGGCGGATGTGCCTTTGCGGGATTCATTCAAGCAAGAGGTCTGGCAACGCATTGAAAACCTCGAAACGGACAGCTCGCCGGAAATTGTCCGGTTCAAGCCGATCATGGCGACCATTACCCGTCCTTGGAGTGCGGTGGCGGGTATCGCCGCCATGGTGACTTTGGGATTGTGGCTGGGAGCAACGACTGCCCCTGACGCGAAGGATGCCAAGGTCGCTTACGCAGAATCCATCAGCCCCTTTGCCCAAGCTCACGCAAAATGAAAAAGGGACTATTTATCCTGGCGGTCGCCCTCCTTGCGGGAGTCATGGCGTTCTATCTCATGCGTTCCCACAAAATAGCACAGTCTCAGGGACCGCTGGTTGATTCGATGCCCGAGCTGGCTTGGGTGCGTACGGAATTGAAGCTGACGGACGAGCAGTTCGCGAAAGTGTCCCAACTCCACGCAGCCTATCGCCCGAAGTGCGTGGAAATGTGCCGGCGTATTTCAGATGCCCATGAGAAGATCGAGGGATTCGCCCGGAAGGATCGCAAAGTGTCTCCGGAACTCGATGATGCCATTCACGAGCATGCCCGGATTCATGTCGAATGCCAGCAGGCGATGCTGAAGCACATTTACGAAACTGCCGCGGCTCTCGATGAGAATCAGGCGGCTCGTTATCTGGAGACAATGCTTCCCTACGCCTTGGACTTCACCCACAGCGAATCGGGAAACCTTCACTCCCGTTAGGAGCTACCTCACATGGAAGCTTCCGACCCCGACTTGATGATCCGGCTGGCGAAGGGGGATGATCTCGCCCTGAATGAATTGATGGACCGCTGGAACGAGCGTGTCGCCGCGTTTCTCTACAAGATGACGGGGCAGCGCGATGTGGCTGTTGATCTCGCTCAGGAAACATTCGTGCGACTCTATCAAGCTCGCGAGCGTTACCAGCCCAGTGGAAATTTCAGCACCTACCTCTTTGCCATCGCTTCGAATCTGGCAAGAAACCACGCCCGTTGGAGGAGCCGCCATCCCACGGTTTCCATGGACGCCACCCAGGAGGATGGAACCTCCGTGCTACCGGAACTCGCGGACACCAAGCAGACGCCGGAAGAAGCCGCCCGGTCTGCTGAAAAATTCCGTGCGGTGCATGAGGCGTTCCTGTGCCTGTCCCCGGATTTGCGGGAGGCGATGAGTTTGTTCGTTTACGAGGGAATGGGATACGCCGAGATCGCCTCAATTTCACAATGCAGTGCGAAGGCGGTGGAAACCCGGATCTATCGGGCACGCCAGATTTTGAAGGAACGGCTAAGCGAGTTTTTTTCATGACGTTGGACCTGTCACCAGTTTCCTATGTTTCATCTTGGCCGGAGTGGCTAGCCTGTGTGCTCGTGATCGCTGCTGTCATGTTTGGCCGCGGATTTAAGAAAACCGCAGCCGTGGGCTTGGTTCTGGTCATCGGGTTGGGCTGGATCTTCGGGACGGCAAAAGGACTGCTGTTTCCCTTGGCGGTGGGGGGCGTCTTATGGATTTTTTCGATATTCTGGTGCAATCGGTGGCAACGGGTCGGGGAAATTCTGGCCATTGCCGGAGCACTGGCCACGGCACTGCTTTGCTGGCTTTTTCCAATACCGGTGCCGCCGCCTTTGGCTGGCCCCCATGGAGTCGGAACGATGAACCTTGAACTCGCGGCGGATGGTGATTCTCCAAGATTGTTAGCCCAAGTCTGGTATCCGACTGATCAAGTGGGTGGAATTGACCCTGTGCCATGGCTTCCGGATGCCAAACTGGCTCCCTCGTTTCCCTATCATCGCCTGGCTTACGCGCACTCGCGTGCGCACTCGCGTGCGCGGTTGAATGCTCTCCCGACAGTCGTGGAAAGGCCGTTGCCCGTGATTTTCTATGAGCATTCTTGGTTGGGCCACCGGGCGGAAAACATTGTGCAGGTGGAAACGCTTGCGAGCCGGGGTTTCGTCATCGTGGCCGTGGATCACCCCGGACAGGCGGAGCGGGTGCGGTATTCCGACGGCACGGTCGTCCGACCAAGTGTCGTCGCACCGCTTGACTATTCTTCTCTGAAGGCTGCTGCTGCTTTTCAAACTACGGCGGAAAGGTGTTTCGCCGAGCGGATGGCCAACGTGGGACGTGTTAGGTTGGCATTGAAAGGAGACGTTGCTGGAAATTTGCGCGGCAGGTTGAGTCTCGATCAGGTAGGCGTTTTTGGATTTTCGTTTGGCGGGTCAAGCGCGCTGCGGCTTTGTGCGGCGAATCCCGCCTTTCACGCCGGAGCCAATGAGGACGGGCTATTTCTCGGGACGGTGATGCCTCGCGGCCCGTTTCTCTTCTTTGATCAGGAAATGCCATCATGGTTGATGAAGGCTCCTCAGCCGGGCGAGGATTTCGAAAAATCTTTTACCCGGATCGCGGAAGAGAAAATTCTTAACGCGATGCGTGAACCCGCACGGGAACGGGTGATTATCGATGGAACAAGGCACCTGTCGTTTTCGGACAGAATCTATGCCAGCCCGCTTTCAAGACTGGCGCGTGTCGGAACAAGATCCTCAGGCGAAGTCCATGGAATCCTCAGCGAACGGCTGAATGACTTTTTCAGACGTGCGCTGAATGTCCCGGATGATTCCGGGCATTGAAAAAATATAAAAGGTTTTTCAAGGGTTTGGTGTCCGCCCGGACATCTACCATCCGAAGGCGCAAAATCCGCGCTGTCTCAACAAATCAACAACTCATAAAATCATGAAAAACCACCGTGTTCTCGCCGCAGCTCTGGTAGCCACCTTTGCCGCCTTCAGCGTCCCCTCCGCTTACGCGGAAGAAGCCAAACCTCCCGTCAAGGAAGTGAAGCCCGAAGAAAAAAAGGAAACCGTCAAGCCCTACAAGTTGGAAACCTGCATCGTTTCTGACGAAAAACTCGACGAGATGGGCAAGCCCTTCGTCTTTACGCATGAGGGCCAGGAGATCAAATTGTGCTGCAAGAAGTGCAAGGCGAAATTCGACAAGGATCCCGCCACTTATCTCAAGAAGCTCGACGGCAAATAATCGTCAGTGAGCCCTGTCAAGGACGCTTGGGTCACGCTCTGGCCCAGGCGTCTCTTTTTAATCATGTTTCCGTTAGGTTTGATTGGCCTAGCTTCCTCCTTTCGCTTCGTCTCCATGAAAAAAGCCTTTTGTCTTTTGCCTCTGGCATTGATCTCCTCTTGTTTGCCTCTGTCCACCGACCCTTTGAAATCCGTGCGGACACAGACCAAGGGCAATCTCGGCTACGACCTGGCCTCGCCCTCCACCGACGGAGATTCCACGGAAGTGAAATCCCGGGTAAACGCCATACTCGGTCGTCCACTCGGGGTGAATGGCGCGGTCCAGATCGCCTTGCTTAACAACCGGCGTCTGCGGGCCACCTTGGAGGACGTTGGGATTTCACAAGCCGAGCTGGTGGAGGCGAGCACGCCACGCAATCTCACGCTGGCATCCAGTCTTCGCTTTCCGAGTGGAGGCGGTTCGGCAAACTGGGAATTCAACATCGCGGGAGATGTGCTGGATGCACTGCTACTCCCGCTGAACCAGCGTATCGCGGCGGATGAACTGGTGGCTACGGAACGCCGTGTGAGCCATGAAATCCTGCAACTTTCAGAAGAAACGAAGGGCACCTGGTTTACGCTGTTAGCAAGCGAGCAGCAGCTTCGCAAACTCAAGGACATCGCCGGAGTGAGTGAGACCATGTCGGACTTCGCCACCCGCGTGCATGATGCTGGGAACATCAACGACCTTGAGCTGATGGAATTTCAGGTCGGCTACCAGCAGGCACAGGCTGACATCAAGCGGGCCGGGGCGGAGGTGGAAACCCATCGGGCGAAATTGAATCGCCTTCTCGGACTGAGCGGCTCGCAGGGCGGTTGGACACTCGCCCTAAGCGAACTTCCCGGCCTCCCTTCCGGAGATCCATCCCTCGCGAAGGCAGAAGCGACGGCACTCTCGCAAAGACAGGATCTGGCGGCGGCGAAAGCACACCGGTCAGCAGTGGAAACAGCACTGGCGGGGAAGAAAAAGACACGCATGATCCCCGGACTGAACCTTGGTGCGGACACGGAACATGATTCCGGCGGAGGGCAACTCTCCGGCGCCACACTCGATTTCGAACTGCCACTCTTCAACCGCGGCAAAGCGTCGGTGGCGAAACTCGAAGCTGGATTACGTCAGGCGAACGACGAGGTCGAAGCCATCGAGTCCGAGATCCGCAATGATGTTTCGGCGAGCCATACCGCGATGCGATTGGCGCGTGACGCCGCAGACTATCAGACGTCCACTTTGCTCCCCCAACGTCAGGGAATCCTCAAGGAAACCCTGCTTCACTACAATGCCATGCAGAAGAGCAACATCGCCTTGCTGCGGGCGAAGGATGAAGAGCAACGCGCAGAGAAGGAAGCCATCGACAGTCTCCGCGACTATTGGCTCGCACGCGGCGAACTCGAAAAGGCGGTCGGTGGCAATCTCAACGCCAAGGCCAAAAGCAGGCCCGCGCCATCCAAGGCCGCTCCGCCTGCGGCAAGCAGCTCCACCATGTCCGGCGGGCAGTCTCACAAGCGATAACCCATCCATTCCAACGATAAAAAGATCATGAACACGGAACCCGACTCATCCCTCACCACCCGGCGCAAGCTTCTCACCGGAGCGGCAGCGTTCATCGGCGGCGGTGCCTTGCTACAGAACGCCACGGCGGAGGAAATGGACATGAAGCCCACACCAGCCAAGCCAGCAGGCAAAGACATGTCCAAAATGCACGGCAGCGGTTCCGTCAAAATGACCGCTAACACCAAAGCGGCGGTCAGCACCGGCAAAACCGAACCCCTGCACCCGGAAGGCATCACCTACCGCCCCGTCATCACGCCGAACGGTAAAACTCTTCCGTGGAAAATGGTGGACGGCGTGAAGGTCTATCACCTCATTGCCGAGCCGGTGACTCATGAGTTCGCCCCCGGACTCGTCGCCGAGTGTTGGGGATACAACGGGCGTGTCCATGGCCCGACGATCGAAGCGGTCGAGGGCGACAAGGTCCGCATCTATGTGACTAACAAGCTCGAAGCTCCCACCACCGTGCATTGGCATGGTGTTTTGCTTCCCAGTGGAATGGATGGCGTAGGTGGTGTTAGTCAGAAAGCCATCCAGCCTGACGAGACTTTCAAATATGAGTTCACACTGAAGCAGCACGGCACGCTGATGTATCATTCCCACCACGATGAAATGACGCAGATGCAGCTCGGCATGATGGGCCTGTTCATCATTCACCCCAAGGAGCCGGAAATAAATCCACCGGACCGCGATTACGCTTTCATGCTCAGTGAATGGAAAATTGAGGTGGGCGCGCGCCGCCCGGATCCTAACGAAATGACGGACATGAACGTCTTCACTTTCAACGGGCGATGCTTCCCGGCCACCGAGGCCATGGTGGCGAAGACCGGTGAGAAAATCCGCATCCGTATCGGCAACCTCAGTACCATGAGCCATCACGCCATTCACATGCACGGCTACTATTTCAAAGTGGTCGCCACCGATGGCGGGCAGATTCCCGAAGCGGGCCAGTGGCCCGAGACTACCGTTCACATGCCCACTGGCAGCACCCGCACCATCGAACTCGTGACCGACGCCCCTGGCGACTGGGTCGTCCACTGCCACATGCTCCATCATGTCATGACGCAAATGGGCCACCAGTTCGGCAACATCATCGGCATTGATACCGCGGGGATTAACAAAAAGATCCGCAAGCTCATTCCCGGCTACATGGCCATGGGTGAGACCGGAATGGGCGACATGGGAGACATGGGCATGTCAGTTCCCGCCAACTCACTGCCCATGGTCGGAGGCCAGGGAAAATACGACTACATCACCATGGGCGGCATGTTCACCATGTTGAAAGTGCGTGATTCATTGCCTGCCGACGGCAGCGATCCCGGTTGGTATGAATGCCCGCCCGGAACCCTCGCCGGAGTCGCACCTGAATCCGATCTCCAGCGTGATGGCATCACTCTCTGAGACCGCGGCGGTCGCCACTAACAAACAACCCTACCCCGACCATGAAAGCGCATCGGTGGCTCAAGAAAATCCTGATTGCGGCAGCGGTCATTGCCGTGGGGATTCAATTCATTCCGGTTTCGCGGGACAATCCGGCCGTCGTAAAGGAATTGGTTTGGGATTCACCAAAGACAAGGGCGCTTGCGCAGCGCGCGTGTTTCGATTGCCACAGCAACCAAGTCAGATGGCCTTGGTATTCCCACGTCGCACCCGTCTCCTGGTTGATCAGCAAGGACGTGAAGGATGCCAGGGAAATGCTCAATTTCTCGGCGATCACCGCCGAGGATGAATTCGATGTGGTAGCCAAAAGAATCAACAGGGGCGTGATGCCCCCAAAGAAATACCTGGCCCTTCACGCCGAGGCGAATCTGACAGAGTCGGAAAAGGCGGAGTTTCTAGCAGGCTTGAAAAAGAGCTTCGAGCTTTCCGGTCTTTGATTGCCTCAGTCAGCATCGGCCGAATGCGGCAGGGCGTTGATGATCGTGATTGGAATTTGTCGCTCAACTAACATTCGTAAGACTCTCTTCGAAAAAGCCGTCCGGTTGCCAATGGCACCGGGCGGCTGGATGTCACAAGGTCCGGGCATGTGGTATGCCCGGCGAATCACTGATCACATCTTGCTACGTGGGCCGACGTGCTTGAACCAAACATGATCTGAATGGGAGGAACTTGTCCGGTAGTTGGAGGGGTTTCCGTATCCGGGTCCTTCGTAGCTGAGCTTGCTACGTGGAGAAGCCCACGAGGAAGCCACAAGGCCCAAGGTTAGAAGTGAGATGATTGCAGGGGTTTTCATGGTTGTTTTTATTGCTTTAACGGTTGGTTGTTTCAGGCCGGGTGTCCCATGCGGGTTGATTCGCTGTTTCAGAACTTGGATAACCGGCTCTGGAGGTAATACCCCGGGCTAAGCCGTAACCCTTTGATTCCACAGGATTCTTTTCTGTTCGATCATCCCAGCAGTCCGGATTTCGACGGTGAAGGAGACATTGAGGCGGGCGACCTCTTTACCCAACTTTGGGGGAATAACATTGGTGTCGGGGCCTCCCACCGCTATGACCGTGATTGGCAAACGATGAACGAGAAACCGAAATCCCTGACCGACGAGATCACGCCCGAGGAAACATTCCTCAATCGCCGGAACTTCATGAAAGGGTCCGTGCTTGCTGGAGCGGCGCTGGCAACCGCCGGGATCTACCGCGCTTTCAGCCCGCGGCCGGAGGTGGTGAATTCGGGGGCTGCGATCAAGACCGTCGTGGAGGATCAACTGACCGCAGGGGTTCCATTGGGCGGAAGGGTGAACACGTTTTCGGAGATCGCCGGATATAACAATTACTACGAATTCTCGACCGACAAATCCGAGGTCGCGGCGAAGGCGAAGGATTTCGTCACGGTCCCATGGAGTATCGAGGTCGGAGGATTGGTGGAAAAACCTCGCCGGTTTGATCTCGCGGAGTTTTTGAAATTCGACCAGGTCGAGCGCATCTATCGGTTCCGTTGTGTCGAGGGATGGTCGATGGTGATTCCGTGGGTCGGTTTTCCGCTATCGCAACTTCTCAAAATGGTGGAACCGACTTCCAAGGCGACGCATGTCGCTTTCGAGACTTACTATGACGTGAAGCAGATGCCGGACTCGCGTTTCGCAGGTATCGATCTTCCCTACATCGAGGGGTTGCGGCTCGACGAGGCGATGCATCCGCTGACCTTGCTCGCAACCGGATTGTATGGAAAAACCCTGCCCAACCAGAATGGCGCACCGATCCGTCTGGTGGTGCCGTGGAAGTATGGATTCAAGAGCATCAAGTCGGTGGTGAAGATCACGCTGACAGACCGCCAGCCTCCCACCACTTGGAACCTTGCGAATCCGGGCGAATATGGATTCTACTCGAATGTGAACCCCGGGGTTGATCACCCGCGCTGGTCGCAAGCCCGCGAACGCCGGATTGGCAGCGGCGGCACGCAGGAAACGCTGCCTTTCAACGGCTATGCGGAGCAGGTGGCTCACCTCTATGCCGGCATGGACTTGAAAGAGAATTTCTAATCGGCCATGAACTTCTCCAAGGACACCACCTTTCATCGGCAACTGGTTCTGATTAACAGCCTGCTGCCCGCGCTTCTCATCGGCATTGATGCCTGGCGCGGGAAGCTGGGGGCGAATCCGGTGGAATTCGTCACCCGATGCACCGGCGTCATGACCTTGGTTTTCCTCGTAGTCACGTTAATGGTGACTCCGCTGCGGAAAACCTTCGGCTGGAACTGGCTGCTCAAGCAAAGGCGGACGCTCGGGCTCTTCGCTTTCTACTATGGAACCGCCCATTTGCTGACCTATCTGGCGTTTGATAGAGATTGGCATTTGGGCACTGTGGTGGCGGATGTTTACAAACGCCCGTTCATCGCCATCGGGATGGCAAGCTACCTGATGATGGTGCCGCTCGCCGTCACCTCCACCAACGCGATGATCAAGCGCCTCGGAGGAAAGCGTTGGGCGCTGCTTCACCGCCTGACCTACTACGTTGCGATTGGTGGAGTCATCCACTATGTGATGATCGTGAAATCCGACATCACTTATCCGGTGGTTTTCGCGGCGGCGGTCGTCATTCTGCTCGGCTACCGGGTGTTCAACAAGCGGCCAAAAACGACGAAAACATCCGAATCGCCGGCGACATGACTGAAGGGATTACAATTGCCATGCACAACCCAGCAACCTGAACGAATTAACGATCTCTTGCAATGTTACTCCAGTGTCTGTGAGAATTCGGTGGCTGGGTGCAGTGGTTTTTGGGTAGCTTACGATTGGTCTGATTGAAGACGCCGAGCGATAGTTACGTTTACAGCCCCGCAGAGCATGGCATGTGTATTGATGTGATGAACGCCGTATTGCTTTAGAAGGGGCTCAATTCTTTGCCAATCTGGAGTGGTGGCGTGTGAACCGAATTGGTGAACGAGCGTCACCAACGAGAGAGCGGCTTTGATTGTCTTGGGCCGTTGCAAATCTACGATGACAATCCGACCTGTAGGGCGTAGTACTCGAATCATTTCGAGGATGGTTGCCGCCTGCATCGCGGAGGGAAGATGGTGAAGCACCATGGTGCAAAAGACCACATCGAATGAAGCGTCAGGAAATGTCAGATGGTCAGCCGAGCCCTCCATCACACTCACTGTGACCGCTTGTGCTTCCGCTTTTTTCCGTGCGTGCGCAACCATTTCGGTGGACGGTTCGATGCCATGAGCCAAGCCACCCGGGCCAATGCGCTTGGCGGCTTCGATGAGCAGGGTTCCTGTGCCGCAACCGACATCCAAAACAGTTTCTCCCGGTCGAAGTTCCGACAGATCGAGCGTGCGTTGGCGGAATTTACGCTCACCACCAAGGGCCAAAATCCGGACGAACCAATCGTAAAGATGCGGAGAGTGTATCACCTTGCTTTGCTCGCCATGTTTGTGTCCATGGACTCCACAACAACGGGCGGTCTGGTCACAACCCCGGTGTTGGTTGTGGAAGAGTTGCGCGATAAGCCATGTCATTCCTCCAACGATCACCCCGTGTGCAACTACAAGCAACACGAGCGGCAGCCACCAGTGGCTCACATGATTTGCGTGGAGGTGGAGTGAAATACCTATCCCCAACGTAATAATTGTTAAAGCAAAGGCAACGCGAAGGGAGAGGTTTGGTTTTGACGATTCACCGGTACAACAAGGCTTGAATGAAGACATTTGATTTTCCTTTCGATTCGATGGTGATTATTTCGCCGGAATGTGCGCACCGAAAACGCACCCTCGGCATTGAGAATTTTGAACACGATCTGGGAATACGGATGCGAACCTTCTAAATTAAATTTCTTCCATGCTTCAGCGCCCAGGTGACGGCGGTGTGGCAAAGAGCCAAGCGCTCACGGAGTTTGGTTGAAGAACTCTGCGAATGAAGTCACGGGCGGTTTTTCACATGCCCCCGCGTTAGACTTTCGATTTGTTTGAGCGAGACACGGGTCTGGGGTCCATCACCGGCTTCTTCGCCGTTACTGTGGGGAGCAGCCCGTAGGGGCAGGGTTGGCAACCCACGGCATGGCCGAACTCGCGATGGCAATAGTCGATCAAAAGTTCTTTCAACTGGATACGCGCGCGCTGCACGCGTGACTTCGCGCCTGAAAGCGAAATATTCAGTCTCTTGGCCAGTTCATGTTGAGTCAGTCCTTCAAACTCCGTAAGCACGAGTGGCGTGCGATACAAATCGGGAAGCCCGTTGAAAATCCGGTGAAATATCGTCTTCATTTCTTCCATCTCGGCAGCATTTTCCGATGAATCAGCCGGAAGTGACTCCATCAATTCCGCCGTTTTTTTCCGTGTGCGATAGTGGTCGATGACGGTGTTGCGGGCGACGAGAAACAGCCAGCCTTGGACTTTGACCGGATCGCGGAAATCATCGAACCCTTGCTGGAATTTCACGAATACATCGTGCAGGAGGTCTTCTGCCGTCGCAAGGTCAGTCACACGAGAGCGGATGAATTGACCGAGTCGAACGGAAGACTCGCTCCAAAGTTGCTCGACGGACGGGTTCATCGGATCCTCGGGTTTTAGTGGTAACCCTGAGGAGATCCGTTCTCCAGCCGAATGGGTTTTATGTTTCCGCGTCTGCATTGTGTGTATTTTGAGACTCACATGCCCGTAGTGGCTCGTTGGGCTATTCACATGAGTAAAGACGAATCATTTCGGAAAAGGACGCAAGAAAAGCAGCATTGGGAATCTTTTCTCAAGACAAGGGGGGAAATCCCGAATGGCACGCGGGCAAGTGGATTTCTCGTATCGCGGTTATCAAGGGGGAATTGCTTCGGAGCGAGGTGGATCATGATGTGCGTCGGATTTGGGGTGTCGGGAACATGGTCCCGCCGATAGGATCATTTCATCGTCGTCCGGCCACGTGCCTCGGAAATCCATGAGGGGATGCAAACGCAAAGCAGTATACCGGCGAAGACCCATCCTGTTTTGGCAAAACCCAAGGCGGTGGTCAGGAAACCCGCCAATGGATAGGTCAGCCCCCAACCTGCATGGCTCAGAGCGAAATGGGCCGCGAAAATGTGCGGCCGTTCCTCACCGCTGCTGTTTTCCGCGAGCAGTTCACTGCCCCGTACGCCGAGGATGCTGTATCCCGCGCCGATCAGCGCCCACGCCGCTATGACGATCCCGTAGCGGGGAGCGATGGAGACGGCCACCAACGCCGCCAACATGACAGGCCCGGCGCATTTCACACTCAGGTTGCGGCCACGGGTGGCGATTTTCGAATAGACCAGCGCCCCACAGACGGAGCCGATGCCGAAAGCACCCATGATCCACGCATAGGCGGTGTCACTCAGGCGCAGCTCATTTTTCACGAGATCCACCGTGGCGACGATGACGAAGGCGCCGGCGATGCTCGTTTGCAGTGCGAGGAAAAGCGATTGGCGCAGTTGCCGGCGGTGAAACATGGCGGTGAGGCCGTGGCCGACGGAAACAGGAGCTTTCTTCACGCCGGACGCGACTTCCGCCGCGAGACGTGGTAGGCCGATGATGAGACCCGCGCTAACAAGAAACGTGATGCCGTCCACCACGAAGTTCCCCCGGAACCCGACGAGCGCGATCACGATGGCCGCGATGGAAGGGCTGAGGATATTGGCCGCATCGTAGGCGATGGAGCCGATGGCCGCCGCCTTCGGATATTGCGCTGGAGTGACCACCTCCGGGATGATCGCCCGATAGATCGGCGTGAAAATCGCGGAGCCGAGATTCAGCAGCACTGCGAGGGCGTAGATCTGCCAGACCGCATCCGCGAAATAAAACCCGGCGAGAACGCCGCATCGCATGAGATCCGAAATCACCATCACCCGCCGCGCACCCCATTTCGCTGCCACTTGCCCGGACCAAGGCGAGCAAATCACGATGACGACGATGCGGATGGCGAGCGTGACGCCCAGCACCGAGGAGGCCGAAGCTCCCACGAGCTGATGGGCCAACAACCCGAGTGCGAGAGAGGAAAGGCCGCTACCGAACAGACTCAGGCCATGCGCCCAGAACAGTTGTTGGAAAACACGGTGTTTCCACAGTGAAGGAATCGTTTCAGGCGGGGTATTCATAGGTTTTCTTCCAAGCGGATGGAGGCCGTGCGGGCATGTGCTTCGAGTCCTTCGATTTCACCGAACCGCATGACGAGAGGCGCGGTTTTCTCCAAGGCGGCGCGGTCGAATTTCACGATGCTGGTGCGGCGTTGGAATTGATCGACGGTGAGGCCGGAGAAGGATTTGCCGGCTCCTCCGGTGGGTAGCGTATGACTGGGACCTGCGACGAAGTCCCCGGTGGCGACAGGTGAATAATTGCCGAGGAAAATAGCACCCGCGTTGCGAATCCGGGCGACGACGGCAGCCTCGTCCCTGACGATCAGGCTGAGGTGTTCCGGGGCATAGCGGTTGCAAATGCCGATGGCTTCATCCATGTCCGCCGCTTCTACCAGCCACGTCCCTTGGTCGATGATGCCGCGGATGATTTGGGCACGGGGAAGGGTGGACAACTGCTTTTCAATTTCCCGTCGGACCGCATCAATTACTTCCAAAGAAGTGGTGACCAGAATGATCTCTCCATCGTGGCCGTGCTCCGCCTGTGCGAGAAGATCGGCCGCGACGTAGGCGGGATTCGCCGAGTCATCGCAGAGCACCATGATTTCGCTCGGTCCCGGTAGCAGATCGATGGCGACGGTGCCGAAGACCTGGCGTTTGGCCTCGACGACGTATTTGTTTCCCGGTCCGAAAATCTTGTCCACCGCCCGGATGGTATCCGTTCCATACGCCATGGCGGCAATCGCCTGGGCACCACCGATTCGATAAATTTCGGTCACTCCGCAGAGTTTCAATGCGGCCAACATTTCCGCGTTGAGCTTTCCATCCTTGCCACATGGCGTGCAGACGACGATTTCCTCGCAGCCGGCCGCTTGGGCGAGTGTGGCCGTCATGAGCACCGTGGAAACCAAAGGCGCTCCACCTCCCGGCACGTAGATTCCAACCCGGCCGAAAGGTTGATAGATTTCGCCCACGGTCGCGCCCTGATCGTTGTCCATCTGCCAATTTTCGCGAAGTCCCCGCTTGGCAAACGCGAGGACGTTCGCGTGAGAGGCGACGATGGACGGATCCACACCATCGACGGCTGGGAACTCCTCAGGGCCAACGAGCAGGTCTTTTGCCTTGAGATCGATTTGGTCGAATTTCCGCGCCAGTTCGATCAAGGCCGAGTCGCCTCGGGATTTCACTGCGGACAGGATTTCAGCGACCTGTTCCTCGACATCTTGGCCGGGTGCGTAACGCCGGTTCAGAAGCGAGAGAGCGGAAACATCAGAAGCAAACCGGGTGGATAGAATCTTCACGGGTGGTGATAAATGGGAATGTTTCAATCCACGTAGCGCTCCAAAACGGTGAGCAGTTCCCGCAGCATTTTGTGGCTTTCCTCGGGATCGGTCGCACGCTCAATGCACCCCTTGGTGTGCTGGTGGATGACAACCTGCGCGAAGGATTTAAGCGCCTTGCGCACGGATACGACCTGAGTCAGCACATCAGGACAGTCCCGATCCTCATCGACCATCCGTTCGATCGCTGCGATCTGGCCGGCGATCTTACGGAGGCGGATTTGAAGCGCTCTCTTCTCTTCGGGCGGGTGGACGTGGCTGTGCTTTGACATCTCGGCGGAGGCTAACTTGGATTGTGCCCATTAAACACCAAAAATCCGGACTTGGCAAGGAGGGGTATGGGGGTATAGGCCATGCAGATGATTATTGCCCTGACCGACTTTTCCCAAGCGCTTTCCCAAGGCGCGTCCCACGCCTGGCTTTTCATTCCCACTGCGATCCTATTGGGGGCGCTGCACGGTCTGGAGCCGGGCCATTCCAAGACCATGATGGCGGCGTTCATCGTCGCGGTGCGGGGAACGGTATGGCAGGCGGTTCTCTTGGGGCTGTCCGCCGCGTTCTCCCATTCGCTGATCATCTGGGCACTTGCGGCGGTGGCCCTCAAGTATGGCAGCCAGTGGAATGCCGAAACGACGGAGCCATATTTCCAACTTGTTTCAGCAGTCATCATCATGGGACTCGCTCTTTGGATGTTCTGGCGGACCCGGCGTGATACAAAAGCCGCCGCCGCGCATGAACACCATGCCCACGGACACGACGATACCAAGCTGATCAACACCGGCCACGGCATCGTGAATCTATCAGTATTCGAAACCGGTGTGCCTCCGGTGTTCCGGTTGGCATTTTTCGAGCATGGGAAATCGTTTCTTCCCGACCCGTCCAGCGTGATCATCGAAACGGTGCGCCCCGGTGGAGAGCGCCAGACATTCGCCTTCGTGACGAAGGACGGCTATCTCGAATCGACGACAGACATACCGGAACCCCATGAGTTCGACCTCACGCTTACGGTTTCCCATTCCGGTCACTCGCACAGCTATCCTGTGGAATTCCGCGAACACGACCACGGGCATTCGCATGATCACGGTGATTTGCCAGCCGGGGCGGATTTCCAGGACGCTCATGAAGCCGCTCACGCTCTCGATATTCAGAAGCGCTTCATGAACCGCGAGGTCACCACGCCACAGATCGTTCTCTTCGGACTCACCGGCGGCCTGCTGCCATGCCCTGCGGCGTTTACGGTGTTGATCGTCTGCATGCAGGTGAAACAATACACGCTTGGATTCGCGCTGGTCGCCGCATTCAGCTTCGGACTGGCGCTGACGATGGTGACTGTCGGATCGGTGGCCGCGTGGAGCGTTCAGCATGCGGAGAAGAAATTCACCGGCTTTGGCAACCTGATGCGCAAGGCCCCTTACATCTCCTGTGCCTTGCTACTAACACTCGCGGCCTACATGGCGTGGCAAGGTTGGCACGGCCTTCAAGGACATCATTGAATTTCAGCCGTCCGGAATCTGTCGGATGACGGCCCGCACCGCATCCATGGAATCATGAGTGCGGGCCGCTCCGGACTTGTTGGAAAAGCGCAACTACTGTTGGCACTTGGTTAAATCCCGCCCACTTCTTCCGCGACAGGAATACCGGGACAATACTTGGTTTGTCATGGTGTGGCGAGTTCGACTTCCTCGGCCTCCTTGCTGCGGAAGATTCGATAGAGTCCGGGAAGCACGATGAGTGTCAGCAGTGTGGATGAGATGATTCCGCCGATGACCACGGTGGCCAGCGGGCGCTGGACTTCCGCGCCGGTGCCGGTGGCGAGCGCCATCGGAACGAAGCCGAGGGAGGCGACGAGCGCGGTCATGAGCACGGGGCGCAGGCGCATGACGGCTCCTTCGATAACGGCTTGGTCGAGGGCCATGCCTTCCTTCCGCAGGTCGTTGATGAAGGAAATCATCACGAGGCCGTTGAGCACGGCGACGCCTGATAGAGCGATGAAGCCGACGCCTGCGGAGATGGACAGCGGGATGTCCCGCAGCCACAGCGCGACGATGCCGCCGGTGAGGGCGAGCGGGACGCCGGTGAAGACGAGCATGGAATCCCTGACGTTGCCGAAGGTCATGAAGAGCAGCGCGAAGATCAGCACGAGGGCGACCGGAACGACGATTTTCAGACGCTCGGAGGCGGAGATGAGTTGTTCGAAGGTGCCACCCCAGGTGATCCAGCTTCCGGGTGCTAGTTCCACTTCGCGGACTTTTTCCTGCGCTTCCCTGACGAAGGAACCGAGGTCACGCCCACGGACGTTGGCGGTGATGACGACCCGGCGCTTGCCGTTTTCGCGGCTGATCTGGTTGGGGCCGGGTCCGAGTTCGAAATCGGCGAGTTCACCGAGCGGAACGAACAGCGGCATGTCGGTCGCGGTGGTGGCGATGGTTTGGAGCGGAGCACCTGTCTTGATTCTAACCGGGATGTCCCGCCATGCGTCCATGTCGGTGCGGAGCTTTTCCGGGAGACGGAGGATGAGTGGGAAACGTCGGTCGCCCTCGAAGATCTGACCGGCTTGTTTTCCTCCGATGGCGATTTCGATGACTTCCTGCACTTCCGAAACCGTGAGACCGTAGCGGCTGAGCGCCTCGTGCTTCATGTTGACGCTCAACAGCGGCAGGCCGGTGATTTGCTCGACTCCGATGTCCTGTGCGCCGGGAATTTTTCCGAGAATTTTCCCGATCTCCTTGCCCGAGGCCAGCAGTTCGTCGAGATCGTCGCCGAAGACTTTCACGGCCACGTCGCTGCGGACACCGGCGATGAGTTCGTTGAAACGCATCTGGATGGGCTGGAGGAATTCGTATTTCGTGCCGGGGACCTGTTCGAGGGAGTCGGACATTCTCTTGATGAGGTCTTGCTTGGGCAGGGACGGGTCCGGCCATTGCGAGCGGGGCTTGAGCATGACGAAGCCGTCGGCCACGCTGGGAGGCATGGGATCGGTGGCGACCTCGGCGGTTCCGATTTTCGAGAATGTCTCTGCAACTTCCGGAAATTTCATGAACGCCTTTTGCACGGAGTTCTGCATGTGGACGGCCTGCGAAAGGCTGGTGCCGGGGACGCGCAGGCTGTGGACGGCAAGGTCTCCTTCGTCGAGATTCGGGATGAACTCGCTGCCCATCCGGCTGGCTAATAGCAGGCTGAGCGCGACGGCTACGGCGGCGGCAGTAGCGACCACAGTGCGGTGAGCCACGGAGATTTTGAGCAGCGGCAGGTAAAGCGCTTTCGCACCGCGGACGAGGAGGTTTTCCTTCTCCGCGATTTTCCCACGCATGAAGATGGCGATGGCGGCCGGGACGAAGGTGACGGATAGAATCATCGCGCCGCCGAGGGCGAGCAGGACGGTCCATGCCATGGGGTGGAACATTTTCCCTTCGACTCCGGTGAGGGTGAGAATGGGCAGATAGACGACCATGATGATGAGCTCGCCGAACATGGTGGCTTTCCGGACTTCCTTGGTGCCTTCGAAGACGGTTTTCATGCGTTCCTCCAATGTGAGCAGTCGTCCGAAGCGGTGCTGCGCTTCCGCGAGGCGGCGGATGCAGTTTTCAACGATGATAACGGAACCATCGACGATGATGCCGAAGTCGAGCGCACCGAGGCTCATCAGGTTGCCGGAAATCTTCGTGTTCACCATGCCGGTGATGGTGAAGAGCATGGAGAGCGGGATGACCATGGCGGTAATGATCGCGGCACGGACGTTTCCTAGCAGAAGCAGGAGCACGACGATGACAAGCACGGCTCCTTCGAAGAGATTCTTCTTCACTGTCTCGATGGTGGCATCGACCAGCGTGGTGCGATCGTAAACGGCGTGGGCGACGATGCCAGCGGGCAGGGTGCGGTTGATTTCCTCAAGACGCTCTGCCACGCGTTTGGAAACGACGCGGCTGTTCTCCCCGGCGAGCATCATCACGGTGGCGAGAACGACTTCCTCGCCATCGGCGGTGGCGGCTCCGGTGCGGAGTTCCTCGCCCAGGTTGACCTCGGCAATTTGGTCGAGGGCGATGGGACGATTGTTCCGCGTAGCGACGACGATGCGGCGGATGGCGGCGAGATCCTGAAGCTGGCCGGGTGAGCGGATGAGATACTGCTCGCCATTGTGCTCGATGAATCCGGCTCCGACGTTCGAGTTGTTTTTCTCCAGCGCTTCCATGATTTCATCGATCCCGAGATCGTAGGTCACCATCAGTTTCGGGTCGGGCGTGACGTGGAACTCCTTCTGATAGCCGCCGATGGTGTTGACCTCGACGACGCCGGGGATGTTCCGGAGCTGCGGCTTGATGACCCAGTCCTGGATGGTGCGGAGGTCGGTGGGAGTGACCGGCGAGCCATCGGGATTTTTCGCACCGGGCTCGGGCTTCACGGTAAACATGAAGATTTCACCGAGGCCGGTGGCGATGGGTCCCATCGACGGACTGATCTCGGGCGGGAGCTTGCCTTTGACTTCCTGCAAGCGCTCGGCCACGAGCTGTCTCGCAAAGAACATGTCGGTGCCGTCCTTGAAAACGACGGTGACTTGCGAGAGTCCGTAGCGGGAAACGGAGCGGGTGTAGTCCATCGCGGGCAGGCCTCCGAGCGCGGTTTCCACGAGGTAGGTGATGCGCTGTTCCGTTTCTAACGGCGAGTAGCCGGGAGCTTCGGTGTTGATTTGGACCTGGACGTTGGTGATGTCCGGGACGGCGTCGATGGGGAGATTCTTGTAATTGTAGGCTCCCAGCACGGCGACGGCGAGCGACGCCATCAGGATGAACCACCGGTGGCGGATCGAGAATTGTAAGACTTTTTCGAGCATGATGATGGAAAGTTAGATTGGATCAGTGGTCATGGCTTGCGCCCGATTTCATGACATCGGCCTTCACGACGAAGGCGTTCTCCGTGACATAGGTGGTGCCAGCGGGGAGGCCGGAAACGATTTCGATCCAGTCGCCATCGCGCTGGCCGAGTTCGAGGATGGCGATCTCATAGATCTCGTTGTATTTCATGAAGACCACGTCCCAGTCGCGGAAGGTCTGGAGCGCGTCGTAGCGGACAGCGACGGGAACTTCCCTTTCCTCGACGACCAAGGCCGCATTGACGAGGAGACCGGTGCGCCATTTGCCATCGGCATTCGGCAGGGTGGCGACGGCGCGGAGCGTCTGCGTTTCCTGGCTGCCGAATGGGGAAAGGTAGCTGATGGTCGCCGTGGCGGATGCGCCTGAATCTTCCTCAGTGATGGTGATTTCCTTGCCGACTTCCAACGAGCCGAGATCCGCCCGCCGGACATTGAGATCGACCCAGACGGTGCTCAGATCGGCGATGGTGTAGATGGGTTTGTCGGTGGTGACGGCCACGCCGCGAGCGACATCGCGGGCGATGATGATGCCGGACATGGGCGCGGTGATTTCGTAGGTGGTCATGCTCTGGCTGCTTTCGATGACAGCGAGGACTTCTCCCTTCGTCACCTTGTCGCCGAGTTTCTTGTTAGCTTCCAGCACCACGCCCGGGAAACGCGGGGAAACCTTGGCCATCTGGTCTTCGTCGGGCACGATGCGGCCGGTCATTTCGGCGAGCTTGCGGATCTTGCGCGGGCCTGCGGTTTCGAATTTCAGTTCGACGCTTGCCGCCGCCTGATCGGTGATTTTCACCCGGCCTTCGTAGGACTCGTAGGCCCATTCGGATTTCTTGCCCTGGTATTCGGCGAAGACTTTCACGTCAAAGGAATGGGGTTCTTCGACGATCCGGCTACCGACGAGATAGTCGTCCTCCTTCTTGTAGGTGAAGGCATCGACACGGGTGCCGAAGCGATGCAGTTCCACGGTAAGTTTTACCGTGTTAGGATCGAGCGGCTTGTCTTTGACGAACGGATAGACTCGGGATTGCGGCGGAATTTCCGGCTCGTAAATGGTGATTTCCACGGCGAAGTCGCCATCGCGGAGCATGCGTCCGCCGTGGGGGCCGCGTTCATATTCGGGAGCGGCGGCTTCACCGTGTTCCCCGGAGGCGGCGGTGGCGGGTTGCTGTCGGAGGATACGGACGCCGAGGAAATACCCTCCGGCGAGAATGGCAGCGATGGCCAGGATTTTAACGGTAAGATTGATGATTTTCATAAAGCTGAGAGGTTGGATCGGTGGATTAACGGACTGAGGTGGCGAGCGCTTCTTCGAGACGGCCGCCGAGAGCGCCTTCCAGTTCGGCGCGGGCTTCGAGTGCGGTGTTACCGAGTTCGAAGGCACGCATGCGTGTCTGGGTAAGACGGTTGATGATCGGCTGGATCTGGGAGATGCCGCCTTGGCCTTTCGCCATGGCGTCTTGAGCCTGGGAAAGGGCAGCTTCGAACAGGGGCACGACCTCCGAGCGATAACGGATGGCGCTTTGCTCTGCGGTGAGGGCGCTGCGGTAGCGAAGTTTCACGATGGCGGAAACGCGAGCCGGTTCGAATTGTCTGAGTTCACTGCGGGCGGCGGCGACTGAGGCTTGGGCTCCGGCGATGGCCGCTTCGTTGCGATTCCAGATTGGCAGATCCATGGTGAAACCAATGCCGACTGCTAGATTTTCATGATCGATGTCCCGCGAGACCAGCAGCCCTGCTTCCATCGGTCCGAGGCGATCCGCCTGTGCAATCGAAAGTCGGGCCCTTGCCGCTTCCTCGCGTTTCAGCAAGGCCAGTCGCAACGGCGTGCGGCGGATGGCGAATTTTTCCAACGCCCCGCTATCGGTCGGGAGTGACAATCCGGAAGGACGCTCGACGACGATCACCTCACCACTGCGGCGGCCGATCCGCCGGGCGAGTGCGGCGCTGCGGGCAAGCCGCTGGCTTTCGAGCGCGGCCCGTTCCGCTGTTTCACTGGCAACTTCGGCATCCAGCAGAGCGAGTTCCACCGTGCCTCCTTGGCCGGCTTTCACGGTTTTTCCCATCGGCTCGCGCAGGGACAGCAAGTCCTCACGGTTTTTTCCGCGGATCGCTTGAAGTTCCTGTACGGTCCACAGTTCGACATAGCGGCTGTAAACATCGTTAAGCACCCCGGCAACTTGGGCGCGGGCATCGGCGCGGGCGGAGGCCTGCTCGATTACCGCGTAGTTCCGGCGGAGGCCGAAATAACTGCGTTTTATCGGCTGCATGAGTTTTAGATCGAGCACGGGTTTGGCCGTGAGGGATCGGAACTCGGACTCAAGCCGTGGATTTGGAATTTCCGTGACGGCTAGGCTTTCCGCGAGCCGGATTCTCAGATCGGCATCGGCGGCAAGGATGTCAGGATGATTCCGCAAGCCTTCGCGAAGGGCGGTGGAAAGGGGAAGGGTTTCTTGGGCTGTCAGTGTGGCGGTTCCGCTGAAACCCAGCAGAAAGGAAATAGATAAAGTGGTGATTTTGGGCATGGTGAGAGTGTTGAAATGGATCGGGAAATGCCTCGGCAAACATTGCCAGAGAGCGCACGGCGTTTCGGGAAACGCCCAAACGCGGCGTTCTCCCGTAAAAACGGACATCCAGGGCACAAGGGTGCCGGATGGCTCAGCTCACCTGCGGAGGCTTGATCAATTCAAACACGGGGCCGCTCGGACACACCTCGTCAAATGACGTGGGGCTGAGCTTCATGACCCGTTGGATAAACGGCTGGTTCGAAGGCATCACGGAAGCCATCGCAACACCGCCGGAAAAGGACAGATGGTGGTGATGTTCACCTTCGTCATTCTCTTCGCCGGTTTCCTGGCCGTTCTCGCCATCGTGATATTCATCATGATGATCCGGCTCCGGAGCATCATGGAATTCAACAAGATGCTCACCATGAGCCTCTTGATGACTGTGGACAATTACCGGTGTGAACCGGGTTCCCGCGAACGAATAGAGGGCGATACAGATCACCATGAAAAAACGAAAACAAGCCGAACGGGACAGTCGGCAGAAGCCGGGTCCGCACTCCCGCACCGTCGCCGGGTGAGAGTCTCGTTGTTTTCGATAAGTCATGATGAAGTCAGTCATGCACGGCGTGCCGGGCGAAGTTGGAGGCTGGGGAATCAGTTAGCAAGACTCCAGGGAAGCAAATCAACGGAGATACGTTTCATGTCTGGATTTCACAAAATGGAACGAAGACCCGGAGGCCTGGACGAGCCAAAGCCTCCGGGAAATCGGTGTCAGCGGATCAATGTTTGTGATCGTCGCCCTCCTTGTGATCGTGGCCCTCGTGGCCGGTTGCCTTCTCTTCGCCGCCGTGCTCGCAGGTGCAGGCATATTCGGCGTTAGAGCACGTCGGGCACTTGGCGAGATTCAGGTTGAACTTCGCGGTGTCGGCCTTGGCATCCGGGGAATGCTTGATCTGGACGACAACGGGTAGGTTCTTGCCTTCGGGGATCACCTTGTCCGAAACGAGTTTGTCTCCGTCCTTGGTGAAGGCGAGCTTGGTTGGTGCGGCGCGGTCACCCATGGTGACGGTGACGGTTTGTCCTTCCGGGGCGATGACTTTGCCAGCCGCGTCGAGGAAGCGGATTTCCACTTTTTTCTCAGGGGTGACAAGGAACTCGGCATGCGGTTCCACGACACCGAGGATGCGTCCTCCGTTAGGTGCTTTTGTTTTCTCCGCAGCGGTGGCGAAGGTGAGTCCGGCGACAAGTGCGGCGATGGCGATGATTCTGGTTTTCATGATGTTTGTTTTTCTATCGGTTGTTGGTTTGTGTTTTTAGATGCCTTTGCGGCGGAAACTCAGTGGGAAGCGGCGGATTCAAGTTCGATGGACTTCGCGGCGGCTTTGCGGCCGAAGGTGAAGAACACGGTCGGCGTGACGCCGAGGCCCAGCAGCGTGCTGGTGATCAGTCCGCCGACGATGACGACGGCGACGGGATGGAGGATTTCCTTGCCCGGTTGATCGGCAGCGAGCACCAGCGGGATGAGCCCGATGCCGGCGGCGAGCGCCGTCATGAGCACAGGGACGAGCCGTTCCTTGGTGCCGCGGATGATCATCTGCTTGGTGAAGTTCTCGCCCTCGTGCTGCATGAGATGCAGGTAGTGGGAGATGAGCATGATGCTGTTTCGTGCGGCGACCCCTGCCACCGCGATAAAACCGACGAGGGTGGCGATGCTGATGTTGTTCAGCATGAAGTACGTGAGGACCAGTCCCCCGACCATCGCCAAGGGAATGTCGAAGAGCACCTGGAACGCAAAGAACGGTGTTTTGAAATAGCCATATAGCAGGAAGGCGATCACTAGCAGGATGACTCCAGTGAACAGAGCGATACGCTGGGTGGCGTCCTGCTGTGCTTGGAACTCACCTTCGAATTTGACGAAGTAGCCTTCGGGCAATTTCACTTTCTCCGTCACTTCTTTCCTGAGTCGCTCGACCAGGGTGGAAACGTCCCGGACGGTTGGCTTGATTGCCAGGGCATATCGGCGCTGGCTGTCCTCGCGGAAGATCACGTTCGGTCCCTTGGCTTCCCGCACATCGGCAACGAGTGATAGTGGCACGCGCTGGCCACTTCCCATCTCGATCGGAATCTGTGAGATTTTCTCCGGTGAATCCCGCCATTCCAAAGGCAGGCGTGTGACGAGATTGACCGAGCGCTGACCTTCCCTCAATTCCGCGACCTCCTTGCCGCCGATGAGAGCGGAGAGTTGCTCGTTGAGATGGCCGGGAGCGATGCCGTATGCACGTGCGCGGTCCCGGTCCGCTTCGATGCGGAGCTGGGGAATTGAGGATTGGACGTCGAGCTTGGCGTCTTCGAAACCGGGGATGGTTTTGCAAATCGTCTGAATCTCCACGCCGATTTTCCTCAACTCCTCAAGGTCCGGCCCGAAGATCTTAACGGCGACCGGCGCGGAAACTCCGCTGAGCATGTGACCGATGCGGTCCGCCAGGGGACCACCGACGACGGCGAACACGCCCGGGACGGTTTTGAGCCGCTTGGATATGTCAGCGAGGATTTCATTGCGGTCACGGGCCTTGCCTTTTGCTTCGCCTTCCGCCTCGCGGAAATCGACATCGAACTCAGCGGTGGAAACGGGAACAACGTGGTCACCACGTTCGGCACGGCCGAGGCGGCGTCCGACCTTGCGGACTTCCGGCACGGATAGGATCTGCTGCTCGACGACATCCGAAATCTTGTTCATTTCCTCCAGCGAGGTTCCGGGTGCGGAGGTGACGGCGACGAGTGCTGTCTCCTCCTTGAACTTCGGCAGGAAATCCTTGCCCATCTGCGGATAGAGCGAGAACGCGGCGACGACGATGATGGCGGCGATGGCTAACAATAAATACGGTTGGCTCAGGCCGAAGCGTAGCCAGACATGTTCCAGCACCCACTTCATCGCACGGGTCACGATGCCGTCCTTGTGTTCGTGACCGGCTTTTGGATTGAGCAGGAAGGAGCAGAGCACCGGGATCGCCGTGAGCGAGACGATGAAGGAAGCGATCATGGAAATGATCGTGGCGATGGCGATGGGCGCGAACAGCTTGCCCTCGACTCCGGTCAATCCGAGCAATGGCAGGAAAACCAGAATGATGAGGATGGTGGCGTAGAGGATGGAATTTCTTACCTCGCCGGAAGCGCGGGCAATGACCGCGAGACGTGCATGAGGTTTCTGCAACGCGGCATTTTCCCTGAGCCTTCGATAGACGTTTTCCACATCGACGATGGCGTCGTCCACGACCATGCCGATGGCGACGGCGAGCCCGCCGAGAGTCATCGAGTTCACACTGATACCGGACCATTTAAAAATCAGCATGGTGATGCCGAAGGAAAGCGGCATGGCCATGAGCGTGATGAAGGTGGTGCGGAAATTCAGCAGGAAGATGAAAATCACGATGGTGACCATGATGGCACCGTCGCGAATCGCTTCGGTGAGGTTGCCGATGGCGTGGTCAATGAAGTCCTTCTGTTGGAACAGCAGCGTGGTCTCCATGCCTTTCGGGAAAGAGGGCTGGAGTTCGTCGAGTGCTTTGGTGATTTCCTTCGTTAGAGCGCGGGTGTCGAAGCCGGGAGCCTTGGTGATCGACATGATCACGCCGTAGGTCGGCGTCTTCTCCGGACTCTGGCTGACCGTCGCGTCACCCCGCATCGGTTCGATGCCCCAGACGACATTGGCGACATCCCCGATGGAAATCGGGCGGTCGTTCACCTTCTTCACAATGGTGCTGGCGATGTCGCCGAGTTGCACGGTCATGGCGAGGTTCCGCACCATGATTTCCGTGGTGCCGGTGTTGATGAAACCGCCGGTGGTGGTGGACGCGGATTCCGTCGCGGCTTTTTCAAGCTCATCGAAGCTGACGCCGTGGGCCTGCATCTTGTAGGGATCCGGCTGGATTTCGATCTGTTTGACACCACCGCCCATGTTGAGAATTTCGGCGATGCCGGAAATACTCTGGAGCCGGCGCTTGATCGTCCAATCCGCCATCGAGCGGACATCGCTCGGTGGCATGTAGCCGGGTTCGCCTTCCTTGATGGTGGAGCGGACTCCGACCAGAAGGATTTCACCCATCAGGGAAGCGACGGGTGTCATGAATGGTTGCACGCCCTCCGGAAGCTGTTCGCGAACGCCTTGGAGACGTTCCTGCACCAGCATCCGCGCCTTGTAAATGTCCGTGTCCCAGCCGAATTCGGCATAGACGAGCGAAAGGGAAACGTCACTGTTAGTCCGTAGCCGGGTGAGTCCAGCCACGCCCATCAGTGCGCTTTCAATCGGCTGGGTGACACGCATTTCCACTTCCTCCGGCGAGAGGCCGCCGGATTCCGTGAGGATGATGACCGTGGGTTTGGACAAGTCTGGTAGCACCTCGACGGGAAGTTCCGTGGCGGTGCGCAGCCCCATCACCATCAGGATCAGGGAAATGCCGATGATGACCGCCCGGTTGGCGAGCGACCAATGAATCATTTTGTTCAGCATGGGTCAGAGGGCCTCGGGTTCGATGTTGGAAGAAGCGCGGGTTTTGTTGAACAAGGACGCGAGGAGCAGGAGGAAAAGGCCTCCGCTAACATATATCCAGATCTTGCTGCCGCCGCCGGATGTCGAAGCCTTGCCGCCGTTTTTTGCGGCGGCCATTTCGGCTTTTTTCTCGGGAGTGAGTTCACCGCCATCGGCCGCGTGTTCGTGGCCGTGTGCGGCGTCGAGCGCTTCTTTCAGGGAGACGCTGCCGCCACCGGCGAAGGAGAGCGAATAGGCGCCGCGGGTAACAACTTCATCGGCAGGGAGGAGACCGCTGACGATCTCAACGAAGCGGTCATTCATTTCACCGACCTGGACCGATGTCTTGATGAAGGCGTTAGGCAGGTCGAAATGTTTGACGTAAACGAAGCGCTTGCTGGTATCGCCCTGGAGGGCGGCACGCGGAACGCCGAGGACGTTCGCACGCTTGCTCAGGACGATGGAGAACTCGGCACGCATGTCGGAGCGCAATTTCAGGCCGGGATTGGCGACCTTGAAAATGGCGTCGATGGTGCCGCTCTCGCGGTCGGCCGAGGTGCCGAAGCGGATCATTTCACCTTCCAACGACTGGTCACCAAGGGCGGCGACGCGGATGTGCGCCTTGCTGCCGGGCTTGAGCTTGGCCGCTTGGTTTTCCGGCACGCGGGCGATGGCAAACACTTCGGTTAGGTCTGAAATATCGAGCAGTTCCTTGTCAGGCTCGACCGGCTCGCCGATGCGGATGTGGGACTCGACGACGAGGCCGCCGATCGGTGCTTTCAATTCAATGACCGGCGGTGGACTTCCCGGTTGGCGGCTTTCCACGCGGACAAGGACCTGATCCTTTTCCACGGTGTCACCTTCCTGGGTTTCGAGGCTGAGGACACGTCCGGAAATGCGGCTGCTAAGAACGCCATGGCGCTCCGGGATTTCCGCGATGCGGCCGAGAGCGAAGACGGTTTCCTCGAAGTTGGTTTCCTCAACTTCGACGGTTTCGATGCGGAGGTTTTTCACCCCGGTTTCATCGAGGACGATGGTGTCAGAGCTTTCGGCGGCATGGGTGTTCGAGACGGCAAATAGAAGTGAACAGAGAAGAGATAAATGAAGTTTCATGAAATTTGAGGAAGTTATGGTTTGGCGAGCGCGGTTTCGTGACGCACGCGGGCAAGGTGGAATTCGCGAAGCGCATCGAGCCTGGCGGCGGCGAGTTGTAGACGCTTTTCGCGGGAGCGGAGGACTGATTGGATTTCGCCCTGCGCGTTGCGGTAGGCGTCTTCGGCGAGCTTGGTCTGCT
>JAZKCQ010000002.1:0-161751 GCA_040388015.1 Verrucomicrobiota bacterium
AACCTCAAACGCCGCAAGCAATCATGAGCGCGCCGTTGCTGGAACTCGAAAAAGCCACCATCCGCTTCGGCGGCCTGACCGCCGTGTCCGAGCTCAGCCTCAGCATCGGCGAAAACCAGCTCATCGGCCTCATCGGTCCGAACGGCGCGGGCAAGACCACGGCGTTCAACATGATCACCGGTGTCTATCAACCGACCTCCGGCACCATCCGCTTTGCCGGGAAAAACACCCAAGGCATCAAGCCGAACCGTCTCGCCGGATTCGGAATCGCCCGCACCTTCCAGAACATCCGTCTCTTCGCCAGTCTCAGCGTGCTCGACAACATCCGCGTCGCCGCCCGTCTCCACAACGGCGAAGGCTACTTCAGCGCCCTCTGGCGCGGGAAGTCTTGGAAAAGCGCCGAGGCCGAAACCGAGAAAAACGCGCTAGAACTCCTCGAAATCTTCGATCTTGCCCAACAGCGCGACGAACTGGCCGTCTCGCTTCCCTACGGCGACCAACGCCGTCTCGAAATCGTCCGCGCCCTTGCCACCCGCCCCAAGCTCCTCCTGCTCGACGAGCCGGCCGCCGGCATGAATCCGTCCGAGAAAGACGACCTCATGCGCCTCATCCGCTTCGTCAAGGAGCGCTACAGCCTCTCCGTGCTCCTCGTCGAGCACGACATGAAGGTCGTCATGGGCATCTGCGAACGCATCGCCGTCCTCGAATACGGCATCAAGATCGCCGAAGGAACACCCAAGGAAATCCAGTGCCACCCGAAAGTCATCGAGGCCTACCTCGGTGCGGCGGCGGTTTAGTTGAGAGTCGGAGGTTGAGTGTTGAGAGTTAAGATAAAGAAACAATACCATGTTCGGATTCGAAAAACTGGATGTCTGGCAGAAGGCGATTGATTTCGCTGATATCGTATACTCAACAACCCGGGGGGTTCCTTCTGACGAACGTTTCGGCCTGACGAATCAAATGCGCCGAGCTGCCGTTTCGATTTCTTCCAATATCGCCGAAGGCAGTTCTCGCAGCTCCCGAAAGGATTTCGCCCGTTTTATTGAAATTGCGACGGGTTCGCTTTTCGAAGTCGTCTCTCAATCACATATAGGCAGGAACCAAGGCTTTCTATCGCCTGAAGAATTTCTAATCATCTACGAAGCCTCAGAGGAACAAAGCCGGATGCTCAGTGGCCTGCGACGTTCTCTTCTAGGCGAAGCCTGAGTCATTTTTGTCTCTCAACTCTCAACAACCTCTTCTCTTGCTGACTGTCGAAAATCTCCACGTTTCCTACGGTGCCATCAAGGCGCTCCACGGCGTTTCGCTGAACGTGCCGCAGGGGAGCATCGTGACGTTGATCGGTGCGAACGGGGCGGGGAAGTCCACCTCCTTGCGGGCGTTGTCCGGCTTGGTGAAATCCACCGGCACGATCAGATACGACGGCCGGGAAATTTCCAAACTCGCGCCTAACAAAATTGTGGAAACCGGACTCTGCCATGTCCCGGAAGGCCGCATGGTCTTCGCCAATCTCACGGTTTTGGAGAATCTGAAGATGGGGGCGTATCTCCAGCGCGACAAGAAGTGGATCGCCTCGCAAACCGACTACGTTTTCAGCCTGTTTCCCCGCCTCAAGGAGCGCGAAAGCCAGGCGGCGGGAACGCTTTCCGGAGGCGAGCAGCAGATGCTCGCCATCGGCCGGGCGCTTCTGAGCCGGCCGAAATTCCTCATGCTGGACGAGCCGTCGCTCGGCATCGCCCCCTTGCTGGTGAAAACGATTTTCGAACGCATCGTCGAGATCAACCGCGAGCAGGGACTCACCATCCTCCTCGTCGAGCAGAACGCGAACCTCGCGCTCGACGTTTCCAGCTACGCCTACGTGCTGGAAACCGGCAAGGTCCTCCTCGAGGGGCCTTCCGCCCAACTCAAGGCGGATCCGAAGGTGCGCGAGTGCTACCTCGGCGCCTGATCCCGCAGGATCTTCATAACCTCATGGGAATTCGGGCCGTATGGTTCTTGATCCCGGCGGTGGGTTTGATAGTTGATTGGCGTCATGAGTCCGGATCAAGTGCGGGTTATCTTTGAGCGCGTGGCCTACCATATGGTTCTCGCCGGCTGGTTGAAAGGGTATGGATTCACCGCAGGGGTGGGGCACCAGTTGGTCTGGCGCACCGAAGGCGCGCAAAAAGCCCTCCTTCTCAAGGATCTGGCGGAGAAATACCACCTCACCGCCGACGATTTGGCCCCGCTCCATTTTCAGACGGTCTGCAAGGGGGCGGCCCTGCCGCTGGGGATTTCCTTTCCTCCCATCGACATCGAGGTCTCGGCGTTCTGGCTGCTTTGTGTCGCGGAGCTCCACCTTGAAGGCGATGGCGACGGGATGCTCGCCCTGGTGCACATCGTCAGCAGTTGGGGGCCGGAGGCGGATAGCTCCACCCAGGCGGCGGAGTGAGCGGATTGGTCGCAAGCGGTCCGGCTTCGCGTGCATTGCCAGGCGGGGGACATGCTGACGGGTTCACTTCGGGTAGACCTTGGCCTCAGCCGCCCACCGGCTCCACCGCGTGGATAGAACGGCGACTTTTTCCGGCATCTGTTTGGCGAGGTTTTTGAGTTCGGTGCGGTCTTCGGCGAGGTTGTAGAGCTGCCAGCGGTCGGGTTTGAGCCCGTCCTTGGGGGCGACATTGCGGCCGACGAGTTTCCAATCGCCGTCGCGGAGGAAGGCGTTGGTCTCGTGCTCCATGAAGAGGGGTTTGGTGCGGTTCAGGGTGCCGCCATCGAAGGCGGGCTTGAGGGAGATGCCGGGGAGGACGGGCTTTCCGTCCGGATAGTGCGCACCGCTGACATCGAGCAGGGTGGGCATGATGTCGATGATCTGGCCCGGTTGCTGGAACCAGCCGTCGCGTTTTTTGATACCCGCCGGCCAGTGGGCGAAGAACGGAGTGGCGGCGCCACCTTCGTGGGCGAAGTGCTTGTAGAGGCGGAAGGGGGTGGCGGAGAGGTTGGCCCAGGCGGTGCCGTAGGAAATGTTCCAGACGGAGTTGCGTTTGGTGATGTCCTTCACGTCGAGGTTGCCGAGGACGCCGTTTTCCGCGCAGGCACCGTTGTCTGATAGGAAGAGGATGAGGGTGTTGTCGAAGCGTTTTTGTTCCTTGAGATAAGAAACGAGCTTGCCGACATTCTGGTCCATCCGGTCGACCATGGCGGCGTAGATGGCCATGCGCAGGTCCATCTCGTCCTGCTTTTCCGCAGTGAGGGTTTCCCAAGCGGGGACTTCCTTGTCGCGCGGGGAGAGCGGCCATTTGGGATCGATGAGGCCGAGGCTGAGTTGTTTTTCGTAACGTTGTTTCCGCAGGGTGTCCCAGCCGGCTTTGTATTTCCCGCGGTATTTGGCGATGTCCTGTTCGTGCGCCTGGATGGGCCAGTGGGGGGCGGTGTAGGCGAGGTAGAGGAAGAAGGGCTTTTCGGTCCCGCCGATGAAGCGGATGGCGTGATCGGTGAAGGCGTCGGTGGTGTAGTAGGGGAGGTCGGTGGTGCTCTTGAGCCCGGTGTCCGGTTCGTTTCCGGAGGTGATGCCGCGTTTGCCCTCCGGGGTGAAATAGAGGGTGGCTCCGGAGAGGCAGCCGTAAAATTGATCGAAACCGCGCTGCAGCGGGTAGTGCCCGCGGGTGGTCTGGCCTAGATGCCACTTGCCCGTCATGAGAGTGCCATAGCCGGCGCCCTTGAGAGCTTCGGCCAGGGTGACGCTGTCCTTGGTGAGCAGGCCGGTGTAGGCGGGCGGGACGTCGTCGCGAGTTTCCCCCTCCGGCTCGACGGTCATGTGGCCGATGCCCGCCTGGTGCGGGTGGAGGCCGGTCATGAGCGAAGCGCGGGTGGGGCAGCAGCGGGCGGAGTTGTAGAACTGGGAAAATCGGACGCCGCCGGTGGCAAGGGCGTCGAGATGGGGCGTGGAAATCTCGCTGCCATAGCAACCGAGATCCGAGAAGCCCATGTCATCGGCGAGGATGACGATGATGTTCGGCTTGTCCGCCGCCGTGGCGAGAGTGGCGGACGCGAGGAGGGTTGCTAGAAATCTCATGCTATTTTTTCCTGGCGAGCGGGACGGGTTCGGCTTCCGGATGGCGGGCGAGGATGGCGCGGAGTTCGCTGACGATTTCCGGGTTCTTCGCGGCGAGGTTCTGTCTCTCGGTGGGGTCGTCCTGATAGTCGTAGAGTTCGATCTTCGCCTCGCCGGCGGGTGCGCCGGGTTTTTTCCACTCGACGAAGCGGTAGCGCTCCGTGCGGATGGCGCGGCCGATGCGGCCCTCGCCGCGTGGGAAGCAATGGTAGGCGTGATCGCGGAGTTTTACCGACGAATCCTTGAGAACGGGCACCAGGCTGAGGCCGTCGACGGGCTGGGGGACGGCGGGCTTGGGAAGTCCGGCGAGTTCCGCCAGCGTCGGATAGACATCGACGGTCTCGGTGAGCTGGCGGGTGGAGCCGGGCTTCATGCCGGGGGCGACGATGAGCAGCGGGATGCGGTTGGCCTGTTCGTAGTTGGTGTGTTTCGTCCAGATGCCGTGGTCGCCGAGGTGCCAGCCGTGGTCGCCCCAGAGGACGATGATGGTGTTGTCCCAGAGGTTCTGGCGGTCGAGCTCGTCGAGCACACGGCCGAGCTGGGCGTCCATGTAGCTGGTGGCGGCGTAGTAGCCGTGGATGAGCTTGCGGGCGACCTCGTCAGCGACCTCGCCGCTGTCGGGGATGGGTTCGTAGTTGGTGATTTCCCCGCCGCGCTTGCCAGCGACGGGCGGGGCATCGCGCGGTGGCCTGGTGTTTTCCGCGAGCTTGAATTTCTTGGGAACATGGAGGTCCCAGTATTTCCGCGGGGCGGTGAAGGGGAGGTGGGGTTTGGTGAATCCGAGAGCGAGAAAGAATGGGGTATCCTTGCGTTCCCGTGCGGCCTGCAGGCGTTTGATGCCTTCATCGGCGATGCGACCGTCCGAGTAACCGTTGTCCGCCACGTCGCCGATTTCCCATGCGGCGCCCTTCGGCAGCTGGCCGATGCGACCGAGTTCCTTGTTGGAGAAAAACGCTTCCTCACGGGTCAGTTTGCCGCCGGCGGAACTCGCGGGGTTGAGGTATTCCACCACTTTTTCGGTGATGGTCGGCACGCTCCAGGAAGCGGCGTCGTCGGTATTGCCGTGGCCGGTGTGGAGGATCTTTCCCACCGCTTCGGCGCGGTAGCCGTTTTTCATGAAATACTGCGGCAGCGTGACGGCATCCGGGACGGCCTTGCGGAAATTCTGCGAGAGGTCGTAGATGCCGAGCGAGGTCGAGCGCGATCCCAGCAGCAGGTTGTTGCGCGAGGCGGCACAGACGGCCTGGTTGCAGTAGGCGTAGTCGAACCGCATGCCCCGGGCGGCAAGACGGTCGAGATTCGGGGTGATGGCCAGCGTGTCACCGTAGGCACCGATGGCGGGCTTGAGATCGTCCACGCAGATGAGCAGGACATTCGGCCTGGGTTTTTCCTGAGCGGAGACAGGCGGAAGCAGCGCCAGCGAGGCGAGCAGAAGGAGGGATCTCTTCATGGGTGATGGTGAGCGTGGCAGGTGATCGGATGGAATCAAGGATCCTGATTTCGGTCTGAAGGGGCAGGTCATTTTTGATCGAGGAACGGCAGTGGCGTGCCCTCCTGCGCGGCGCGGAAAGCTTCGGGGGTGTCGAGCGGGATGCCGGGGTCGTGCTGTGCGGAACGGTGGCGTTCCAGCTCCGCGGCGAGCCGGGCTTTCACTTCCGCATGAGCGGGATCCGTGGCGAGATCGGTCATTTCGAAGCGGTCCCGCGCCGTGTGATAGAGTTCCTCGGCGGGGCGGTTGAGGAAGCGCTCGACGAGGTGCAGGGTCCGCGGATTGTCAGCCGCGGTGTAGAGCCAGGAACCCCAGTAGGCGTTGTGCTCGGTGCGTCCCATGAGGTGACGCTCGACGTAGAGGCGGTCGGGGGTTAGGTTGCGGATGTAGCGCCACCCGCTGCTGTCGGTGACGGAGCGGATCGGATAAGGCGGTCCTTCGGGGTGATTGTTGTGCATGCCGTGGGCGAACGCGCGGTGGGTGTCGCTCTTGCCCCGCAGAACGGCTTCGAAGCTGGTGCCGTCGAAGGTTTCCGGGGCGGTTTTCCCCCCTGCGATGGAGACGAGGCTGGGAAGCACGTCCGCATACTGGATGAGGGCGGGGGTGCGGCTGCCTGGGTGGACGACGCCGGGCCAGCGGACGACGACCGAGGTGTGCAGGCCGCTGTCCCAGTTGGTCCACTTGTTACCGGGGAATTGGGCGCCCTGCTCGCTGGTGAAGAGGACGAGCGTGTTCCCCGAGAGGTTTTCCTTTTCCACCAGATCCAGCAGCTCTCCAACCTGCGAGTCCATGTAGGTGATCTCGGCGAGATAGCGGGAGAAATCCTGCCGCGTGCGCGGGGTGTCGGCGAGGTAGGGCGGCAGCTTGAGACCGCGCGGAGGATAGGCGGAGGGGTCGCCCATGACCCACGGCGCGTGAGGCTCGGTCAGTGCGACGACCAGGCAGAACGGCTGCGCGGCGTCGCGGGTGGTGAAGCGTCTCACGCCACCGAGGTCATGCGGCAGGGTGGGATCGCGGACGCAGTTGTCATCGAAGCCGGGCACCGGCTCGAATGGATATGACGCGGAGGGCTTGAAATGGGTTTTTCCCGTGAGTCCGACGCGGTAGCCGAGTTCTCCCAAGTGATGGGGCATGCTGCGCGTGCCCGGGCGGCTGGTGCCGTGATTCCATGCGCATCCGTTGCGCGCCGGCATGAGGCCGGAGTAAAGCTCCGAGCGGGAAGGCGAGCACATGGCCATGCCGACGTAGGCGCGCTCGAAGACCATGCCTTGAGCGGCGAGCTTGTCCAGGTGGGGTGTCTTCGCGTTTTCACCTCCGTGGAAGGGCAGATCGCTGTAAGTGCAGTCATCCGCGACGATGATCAGGATGTTAGGGCGGACGGGGCGTTCCTCCGCCGCTGACAGGCATGACGCCGCCAGCAGCAGGAACAGGCATTTGAAACAAGACAAGGTGCGCAGCAGTTTGCAGTTCATGGCGGTGCGGGGTTTTTCCAAATCATGGCCGGGCCATGATTTGCAGAAACAAACGTTCGCGTCCCACCCATTCTTCCTGAGGAAGTTCCATGGTGACCGCTTCGTAGCCGGGGCTGGCCGGAAGCGGGGACGAGGATTCCGCCGTGGGAGAGACCTCATCCCATGACACCAGGTCGCTGCTGATGCGGCAGCCGTAGCGATCTCCGGAGGCTTCATGTTGGATCAGCCGGCGGAAGGCAAAGCGGAACACGCCTGAGGCTGGCTGGACGAGCACGAGCGAAGTGGCTGCGACTTCGTCATCCGCACGGGTGGGATCGGTGCCGAACGCCCACTCGCCGAAGTTGTCGAGGCGGTCGCCATCGGGATTGGCGGTTGGATCGTTGGAAACTCCGTCAAGCCCGGAACGCAAGGCGTATTCGGTGGCGAGGGTCGCGGCCAACGGCAGCTTGCGGACGGCGAAATTGTCCATCCGGACGTAGTTGGACGCCCGTGCGCTGAGAGCGACAAAGTTCGCATCGGACTCATCCCACACGAATGATCGCGTTTTTCCAGGTCCGCCGGCATCGAGGTCGAGCAAGGTGCCATCCAGATAGACGGAGACCGTCACGGTGCTTCCAGCGGCGAAGCTGGCGCAGGCGAATGACGCGGTGAGCGTGCCCTTGGTTTTTCCAACAGGAACGGTGGCCGCCAACACTCCGTCGATCCGCAGCTTGACGTTTCCGTTGAGGTCGAGCTCGACGAAACAGTCCGCGGTGCCCGGATTTCCGGCATTTCCACGGATCGGCGGGGGATTGGCTAACAAGTAGTCGTTTCCTGCGGCGGCCTGCGCCGCATTCAGGCCGACACCGAATCCGGCGTAGCGGTTTTCCGGTTCGGTGGGATCGGTGTTGATGTCGAGAACGCGCAGCGAAACGGAGAATCCTCCCGCAGCGAGGATGTCGGGTCCGATGAAATTGTGGTTCAGACCGTTCTCACTCATGCCCACGCCGGTGGCCATCTGGAGCACGCTCTCCGTGACTTGGATGGAGTCCGGGAGTCCGCTGCCTTCCCATCCCTCGAACCAGGTGATGCTGCTCCCTAACGGAGGAACGCGGCTGCCGGACATGCCGGTGCTGCCGCTGTCGATGTCGTTGGACTGCGCGCGGTTGAACGTGTCGAGAAACAGATCTGCGGCGGTGGCAGAGGGTGTCAGGTTGTCGGGCGGCGGGACGATCAGTCGCCCGGCCGGGAGGCCGACGCGGGTGCACCACGCGTTCCATTCATCGACCAGTTCGACGACTTTTCCCGGGTTCTGGGCGGCGAGATCGGTGTTTTCCCCGGGATCCGCATCCATGTCGAACAGCAGTTTCTGATGGGTAGTGAACTCGTGGTCGAAGGCGGTGAACGCCTCGGTTACGAGTTTCCATTTCCCCCTGCGGATCATGCGGTTCGATTCGTGCTCCAAGAAAAGAGCACGCTCCGGGACGGGCTGCTGCTTGATGGCCGGAATGAGGCTGATGCCCTCCGCCGGCAGCACCGCATGGTTGTTGAAAGTGCTGGGGAAAACGGCCCCGCTGGCGTCGGCGATGGTGCTGACGACGTCGATGAGATGGGCGGGCGTCTCCACCCAGATGTTTTTCTGTGAGAAACCGGCGGGCCAGTGCATGACCATCGGCGCGCGGATTCCTCCTTCGTGGGAGAAATGCTTGAAGAGCTTCAGCGGCGTGTTGCTGACATGCGCCCAGCCGCCGCCGTAGTGGATGCCGTCGTTCTGACCGGCCTGGCCCATGTTGGTTAGGGCTGTGCCGGTGAGCGCGCCGGCGCCGTTGTCGCCGAAGACGCCGCGTTCGTGGTTGCCGCCGTTGTCGGAGAGGAAGACGATCAGCGTGTTGTCGAGCCGCCCGATCTGTTGGAGCCGGGAGACGACCTTGCCGACGTTGTCATCGACCTTCTTGATCATCGCCGCATACAGGGCCATCCGGCGGGTGAGGTCGGCCCGGCGATCCGATGTTAGGGTGCTCCACGCGGGGATGGCGACAATGGGTTCGGCCTGATGAGGTCCCACTCCGCCGAGCGCGGGGAACGGATAGCGGCTGTCGATGACACCGGTGGCGAGCTGGCGGTCATAGCGCTGGCGGCGGATGACGTCCCAGCCCTGGGCGTAGGTGGCCATGAAGGTGTCCGTCAGCGCGGAGGGAGCCTGGATCGGGAAATGGGGGGCTCCGAAAGCGAGGAACATCGCCAGCGGCGCGCCGTCTCCTTTCGACTCGTTATGGTCGATGAAGTCCACCGCGTAGTCGCCGATCGCGTCGGTCTGGTAGAATGAGCCGCCGTAGTTGCGGAAGGGGATTTCATTTCCCTGCGAGATCATCGTGTAGGCGCTCTGGTTCCACTGGTCGGTGTTGTTCGCCTGGCCGTCGCTCATGCGCCATACGTGGTTGAATCCGCGGTTTTCGGGGAGCAGTGCTCCGTTTCCGAGGTGCCATTTTCCTGCCATGTAGGTACGGTAGCCGTCGGCACCGAGAAGCTCGGCGAAGGTGATGTTGTTGTCATTCCGGAGATCGGGCAGGGCGGCGGCGGGGTTCACCGCGGCCTGCTGCGGATAGAGTCCGGTGAGGAGCGAGCAGCGGGTGGGGCTGCAGCGCGCGGCATTGTACATCTGACGGAAGCGCACGCCGTTCGAGGCGAGGGAGTCGATGTTCGGGGTGGGGATCTCACTGCCGTAGCAGCCGAGGTCTCCCCAGCCCATGTCGTCCACGAGCATGACGATGACATTCGGCCGCGGCGAGGGCGGGGCTGCCCGTACGACGGTGGCGGTGTCGCTTGCGATCACCGACGGTGTGCCGTCCGAGATCGCGAGGGTGAACGTGGTGCTGCCGAGCGTGCCGTCCACGACGGCCTGCACGCTGCCCGTGCCGTTCGCGGCGCTGCCGGTGCTCCCGCCATTGGGAAAGGTCACCGCCTTGTCCGCGGTGAGCTGGTAGGTCGCACCAGCCGGAAGCCCGGCGGCCGTCCAGTCCAGCGTGATGGTTTTCGCGCTGTCGTCCGCCGGGACGATGCCGGGTGTCACCGTCAGATCCACCTTGGGATTTCCGGCCAGCGTGGCGATGTTGAAATTATCCACGGTCACCGAGGTGCTGTCCCGCCCGTCGATACCGATGAAGTTTTCATTCATGCCGCTCCAGGTGAAGGTGCCGGTGCCTCTGGAGACCCCGTTGAGGAAGATCTCGTAGCTGACCGTGGCTCCGGCGTTGAAGCTGGTGAGCGTGAAGTTGGCGGAGATCGTGCCCGTTTTGGCGGTGAGTCCGGTGACTCCGGAAGCGGCTCCCGTTTTGCCTCCCCACGCCAGCGTGTTGTCACCCCGCAGCGTGATCCAGAAATCACTCGCGGTCTGCGAGGGCACGGCCGCGCCGATGGCGGTGCCGAACCCGCCGGTCATGCGGCTCGCCCCGCTGAAGGCATCGCCCGTGACGGCGGCTTCCGCCTGTGACATTCCGATGGCGAAGCCGCAACCCTGGGCATTGGTGGTCTGGCTGTACGCGGTGACATCCAGCGAAACGGAGAAGCCGCCTTTCTCCAGGATGGCGGCATTTGTGAAGTTGTGGTTGACGAAGGCGTTTGCCGTTCCTGTGCCATTTTTCACCTGCCACGCGTTGCCGAGGATCTGCGTGCCGCCGCCGTTCGCCGGATCGGCATCCGGCGCGCCGTACAAGGGAGGTTTGCTGTTGGGGTCGAGCCAGGCATGGGTATAAACCCCGTCGGCGGGGAGTGCGGAGCCCGTCGCATCGGTGATGCCGGTGAGCACGGCGTCGATGTTGCGGTTGTCCGGCCTGTCGAAGGTGTCGCGGAAAAGAAGATCCTGGGCATGACCGGTCAGGACTCCTGCCAGAAGGAGGGCGAGAGGAAGGCGCATTTGGGCGGAATGAGTGTGGGCTTATTCGGGCAAGCGGAGACACCCGGCGGCCGCGGGGACCACCGGGTGAGGGAATCATTTCTAACGACGGCGGCGCAGCAGGCTCGATGCACCCAGCAGTCCGAGCAGCGCGGTGCCCGGCTCGGGAACCGCCGAAACGGCATTGAACACCTGTCCCTGATGGAGCGTGCCGGAGAAGGCCGCGGCATTGTTCGCGACGAAGAGGGGATCCACGGTGATGGCATCCGAGGGATTGTCGTAGGTGAGTCCGCCCCGGTAGCCGTTGTGGCCGCCGAGCGCGCCGTCCGCGAAGGGATCCAGGGACCCGAAGTTGACCGTGTTGTTTCCATGCCAGTTCCACCCGGCCGCACCCGCCGCCACGCCGGTGAGAGCATGGCTGTTCACCACCGAGTTCAGGCTGGTGACAAGTGTGCCGCCCGCGATGTTCAGCGAGACGAAGGCATTGGTCTGTGTATCCGCCGCCAAGGCTCCGAGATTGATGCCGATGGCGCTGTCCGAACCGTTGAAGTCCGAGCCTGAGGAGGGGAACGCCGTGTTGGTGGAGGAGTGGCCGATGAACCAGAGGTCGCCGTTGAGAATCCACAAGCCCGAGCCATTGGCGGTGCCGCCGATTTCGAGCACCGCGACCGCGCCGTTGGTCTTGGTGAGATCCGCCACGGTGGGCGTGATGCTGGCGGCGAGGGTCACTCCGTTGGCACGGGTGGGTGCGGACACCGTCGTGCCCGAGGCGGAGGTGGAGCTGAAGATCGCCGAGCTGTCGAGCAGGTCGGGGACGATGACGCCCGCCCGTGCGGCGCCGCCTGCGAGAAGGGCTGCGGTCGCGATCAGGGAAATGCGGAGTGCGGGAAGGGTCGGGTGCATGGGTTCGTGAGTGGCGGGAATGTTCATGAGTTGTCTAACGAGTCGGCCGGATTGTCTGATGCGGCCTGATACACTGGATGGTGTGACCAACCGGCATGGTGTTCCCTCCGGCATGAAACATTTTTCATTTTTCGCCCCGAATCTCCGCCGCCGGGTCACGAATCCTCCAGGATCACGCGGATATCGTCCGTGGATGCACCGGCGTAGAAGACGACCTTCACGGTCCTCCGGTCGGCGGAAAGCGTGACGCGGTCCGAAGGATTGAGGCGTTGGACAAGCTCGATCCCCCGCAGTGGATCGGACCACCCGACGGTGGAGAACACCGCGTCGCCATGGGAAAGCGGCCCGTTCTGGCAGGCGATGGCCAGGACCGGGCGGTCGAAGGTGACCTCGCCCTCGAAACGGAGAAACCGCTCCTCGCTGATGACCCCCACCGGATTGTAACGGATGAGGAAACTGCTCAAGCGCTTGCCCGCCGCCGGTTCCATCGACCGCACGGTGCCGTCGAACTCTCCGGGCAGCGTGCCCGGACTGAAGATTTCCCCCCGGATCTCGCGGTTGAACGGGACGCCCCGCCGCTCGGGAATGACGAGGACGTGGTCGTTGTTTTCCAATTGCACCAGCCGTTCGGCGATGTCCGGATCCGCCGGAATGACGGCGCCCCGCGTGGAAAGAATGCCGTTCGCGAATGGCCAGGTTTTTTTGAAAACCGACGGGTCGAAAGAAGTGGCGCGCATTTCCTGATCGATGCTGGAGGTGATGGCGTCGCCTTCTTCAAGCCGCACTTTTTCATCGCCTTTCTCCACTTCGACCAGGCCGTCGAGCACCATGAATTCCGACTTTCCGTCGGTGGTCGTGGTGATGCCGAACGAGGTACCCAGATCGGTCAGGGCGGCGGAGGCGGTCCGGACCTTGAAGCCGTGGGCGGTGTCCGGGCACCAGCCGTTCATGCGGCCGGACAGCAGCTCGATTTCCATGCCGGAGACGACCTTCAGTTTGGAGGGGCCTTCGATGGCGACGATCGCGCCGTTCTTGAAATCGAGTCGGATCAGACCGGACGGCTCGTCGATCAGGGAACCCGCGTGGACCGGCTTGGAGGAAATCACGGCGTTGTCGCGGTTCATCCGCAGCAGCAGGGCGACGCGCTCTCCGTGTGGCGGACGCTTGAAGGCGAAGGGGATGGCGGCAAGTGTCAGGACCGCGGCGATGGCCAGTCCTTTCACCAAACGGCCGCGGATGATCCTGCGTCTCACGCGGCCGGCGAACTCGAATTCGCTCTCGTTGGCGATTCTCACGACATGCGAGGCGGTCCGTTTCACGAAATCCTGGTCCTGTCGGGCCGCGAGATGAAGCGCGGTGGAAATTTCAAGCTGACGCGCGATGGTCTCCAACAAGGCGGGATGGATTTCCACCAGTTCCATCAGCCGCGCGTGACCGGCCTCGTCGAGGCTGTCCTCGAGAAGTCGCTCGATCAGATCGATCGTTTCGCTTGGCAGTTTCTCCGGCATCACCACGGGGTTTCGATGGCTTTTTCCCTGAGACATTCCGCCAGCGACTGGCGGGCATGGAACAGGAGTTTTCTAACGGCGGCGGGCTTCATCGCCATTTCCTGGCCGATCTGGAAGGAGTTCAGGTTGGTGAAATAACGGGCCTCGATGATGCCGCGGGTTTTCTTGCTCAGATGGGCCAGGCAGGCGCGGAGGGCATCCATTTTTTCCGAATGGGCGGAAGGATCGATTGCCGGAGCATCGTCTTTCTCGGCTTCGACCAGAAGCTTGGTGAGGTTGTGGTTGAGAAGGCGCTGGCGGCGGTTGAGCTTGGCGGTCTCGTTGAGGATGAGGTTTTTCGCGATGCCGCGCAGCCAGGCTCCGGGATTTTCGACCGCGAGGAATTCGTCCCATTTGCGATACACCACCAGGAAAGTGTCCTGTGCGATGTCATCCACCCACGCGGGATTCACGCCGAAGCCGCCGATGTAGTGGCGCAGGCTTGAGTGGTTCTCCGCGATGATGCGGGTGAATTCGTCGGGGTCCGGCATGGGTTTCTGTGAATGGTGTCGCAGAACCGGGTGGTGTTCCCGAAAGAGGACTTAAATTTTCAGAAAAGCGTCCACATCAAGGAAATCCTGGCCGTGGATGATGTGCTCCAGCAGCGGGACTCCGGTAAGGTCCTCGACCACGCCCTTGTTGGTGATCATGGCGGTGTCCATTTCATCTTCGAGCTGGTTCAGCACGATGCCGGCGCAGGTCAGACCTTTCGCGCGGATGGCGTTCACAGTCAAAAGGATGTGGTTGAGCGCGCCGAGTTTGTTTCCGGCGACGACGATGACGGGCAGCTTCAAATCCGCCGCGAGATCGGAGACGCGGTAGTTGGGAGCAAGCGGGACTTCCCAGCCGCCGGCCCCTTCGACGACGACTTGGGCGTGTTTTTTCGCGAGGTTTTCATAGCCGGCGATCAGCTCCGCCGGATCGATGGTGCGGTTTTCCAACATGCCCGCGACGTAGGGAGCGACGGGGGTGTTCAGATAAACGGGGTTGATTTCATCCAAGTCGATCCCTCCCGAAACGGCGGACAGGATGGACGCGTCCTCGCGATCTCCGCAGGCGACGGGCTTGTAGCCGACGGCGTCGCGGCCCTCGGCCCGCAGGTGTTCGAGGATCAGGCGGGTGACGTAGGTTTTACCGACGCCGGTATCGGTGCCCGTGATGAAAAAACTCATGACCGAGGGGTGGCCTGCCGGGGCGGCGGGGTCAAGGCGGGTGAGTGACAAATTTGCCTTTTTCCAACCGATCCGGCGGTTCATGCTGCCGTCACATGACAGCAGATTTCCTGGTGATCGGTGCGGGTATTGCCGGTCTTTCTTTCGCCTTGCGGGCCGCCAAACATGGCTCGGTGATCGTGGTCACGAAGGGTGAGGCCTATGAGTCCAACACCGCGTGGGCGCAGGGCGGGATCGCTTCCGTGCTGCCGGAAGACGCTCGGGACGCCGGGGATGACGAGGAATTGCACGTCGCGGACACGCTGGATGCGGGTGCCGGATTGTGCAAGGAGGCGGCCGTGCGCACCATCGTGGCCGAGGGGGCGGCGGCGATCGAGGATCTGGTGGAATATGGGGTTTCCTTCGACAAGGAGGACGGGCATTTCGAGCTCGGAAAAGAAGGCGGTCACTCGCACCGGCGCATCCTGCACGCGCGGGACACGACGGGCCGGGAAATCGCCCGGGCGCTCATCGAGACCGCCCGCCAGACGCCGAATCTCACGCTGTTGGAAGATCATTTCGTCATCGATCTGATCACGACCGCCAAGCTCGGGGCCGCTGTGGACGACAGGGTCATCGGAGCCTACGTGCTGGAAATGAAGACGAACGAGGTGAAGGTTTTCCGCTCCGACCGCGTGATCCTCGCCGCCGGCGGCTGCGGAAAAGTCTATCTCTACACGACCAACCCGGACTCCGCCACCGGCGATGGCGTGGCGCTCGGCTGGCGCGCCGGTGCATCCATCGCGAACATGGAGTTCATCCAGTTCCACCCGACTTGTTTCTACAATCCCGGCGCGACGGGTCCGGAAGCGCGCTCCTTCCTCGTCAGCGAGGCGGTTCGTGGCGAGGGCGGCATTCTGATCAATGCGAAGGGGGAGGACTTCACCAAGAAGATCGACCCGCGCGGGTCGCTCGCGCCACGCGACATCGTCGCCCGCGCCATCGACCGGGAAATCAAGCGCACCGGTGCTCCCTGCGTCTATCTGGACGTCACTCACAAGCCGAAGGGCTTCATGAAGGAGCGCTTTCCCTATATCTATCAGACGCTTCTGAAATTCGGCCTCGATTGCGAGACCCAGCCGATCCCGGTCGTTCCCGCCGCCCACTATCAATGCGGCGGGGTGCTGACCGATGTGAATGGCAAGACTTCCTTGCGCGGCCTTTATGCCGTGGGCGAGGTCGGCTGCACCGGCCTGCACGGGGCGAACCGGCTGGCGTCGAACTCGCTGCTGGAGGGCAATGTCGTCGCCCGCCGCGCGCTGGATGATCTGATGCGCCTGCACCCTCCGGGGAAAACCGTTCATGAGGCCCCGCCGATTCCTCCCTGGGAACATGGCGACACCGCAGAGCCGGACGAACTGGTCGTCATCTATCACAATTGGGACGAGATCCGCCGCCTGATGTGGGACTATGTTTCCATCGTCCGCACCGACAACCGCCTGCGCCGGGCCACCGCGCGATTGAGAAACCTGAAGAAGGAAGTCCGCGAGTTTTACTGGGGCCATCGAGTGAATGCCGACATCCTGGAACTCCGCAATCTCGTCGCCGTCGCCGGCCTCATCGTGGAATGCGCCACCCGCCGCAAGGAATCCCGCGGGCTGCATTACACCCTCGATCACCCGAATACCGAGGAACGCCTCTGCTCGGACACGGTGATCCGGAAATTCTAACGATCCTTCGCGTAAGCCTGCCACCAGCCTTCGGCGGCCTTGGCGTCCGGTTCACCCTCCGCGACGACGAGGCGGTAGCGGGCGACGTATTCCTTTCCGGGGGAGATCTCCATTTCGCCAAGCTGTTGCGGCGCGAAGCAGAAGAACGGCTGGTCCGGATTCGCGCGGACGGGTTGGGGGAACCGGAAGTTTTCCGGATGACCGAGGATCGTGATGCCGCAGGTTTCGTCATCCACCTTGCCGCCGACCCAGCACCATTTCTCACGCGAGCCGTTGAGTTTAATGCGATCGGTGATGCCTGAGGCGGAGAGAAATTTGCAGTTCGGAGGCCCGTTCCAGGACCAGTTGCCGCGGAAGCCGAAGCCGCCGTAGTGATATTCCGGCAGCTTGAGCGGAGAGTCCGTCGCACAGGTCTGGGTGGAGGTGAAATCGATGACCGGCTGGTTGTCTGATAGGGTGACCCGGATCTCCCATTTCTCCAACAGAGCGACCTTTTCGGGTTTCGCCGTCATGTCCATGAACCGGTGGCGCGCGGTGAATCCCGCACTGCCATCCTTCTGCCAGATTTTGTCGAGTGCTACGAATTCGACCCGTCCTGTGCCAGCACCCATGTTCCAGAAATCCGGATGACGCCCCTCGAATTCCGTCTTCGTCCACGGACTCCACACCCCGTGGTGATGAAGGTGGTCGGCAGGGAAATCATCCGTGATCAGCTTGCCGGAAAGCGTGCGGATCGACTGGATGTAGCCGCCGCGGATGAACGCCTTTTTGATGTCGGGGCGGGGGAGCTCGCCGGGTTCAGCCTGATAGCGGAGGATTTCGTTTTCACCAGAACGGATGACCACCTGCGTGCCCTCGCGCCTCGCCGTCAGTTCATCCGCGGCCAGAAGGCCGGCGGCGGAAAGGAGTCCTGCGAGAAAAGTCAGCGATTTCATCTGCCCCGATACGCGCAGGTTTGCCCCGATTTTCAATCACAAGAAGGGTGGGACGGTGGCCCAGCAAATCGATGCGCCGCGAAACCAGGGGGTGAGGCTCCTGTTTATCACATCTCATTGGCATGCCGACCAAAGTTCGAAACTTCTTCCGGGCACAAAAAAAGCGCGTTTTGGATTTCCCCCCGGAATTCTCAAAACGCGCTTTTTTCAGAGCCACTTGGCTTGACCTCGTTCGATTGACTTCCCCCCGGAGATCATTGGCGAACTTGTTTGGCCAGCGTTGCAGCTGTGAGTTCTTTCAGTGCCGAAGCGCCTCAGAACGAAATCAAATTACCTGAAATTCAGGAGATCGGAAGTTTTTCATGGTCCCGATCCCGGCCAAGTGGTCCCATTTTCGGCCATAACGGGAAAATCGAGGTTGGATATCAACGGACATTGGAAATTCGCAAACAGAAGAGAGCAATATGGACTGGATCGGCCACAGGAACGCGCCGACACTCTGCAGCGCCACCGTGTCCGACCTTTTCACCACCCCCGCCGCCTTGGCGGACAAGCCGAATCCCGCCGAACCGCTGGCCGCGCGGATGCGGCCGCGCTCGCTCGACGAGGTCGCCGGGCAGCAGCACATTCTGGCGGAGGGCAAGCTGCTGCGCCGGGCGATCGAGTCGGACCGCTTCACTTCGTTGATTTTCTACGGACCGCCTGGAACGGGGAAGACGACGTTGGCCAGTGTCATCGCCCGCACCACCGGATCGCGGTTCGAGTCGCTGAATGGCGTGGAATCGAACGTTGCGGAAATCCGTGCGAAGATCGATCAGGCACGGACGTGGCGGGATCTTCGTGGTGAGACGACCATCCTTTTCATCGACGAGATCCACCGTTTCAACAAATCCCAGCAGGACGTGCTGCTCCCGCACATCGAGCGCGGCGTGGTGCGGTTCATCGGCGCGACGACGCACAATCCGTATTTCCACGTGAACTCGCCGCTTGTCTCGCGGTCGCAGATTTTCCAACTCGAAGCGGTGCCGGTAGGCGACGTGGTCACCGTTTTGGAACGAGCTCTGGCGGACAGTGATCGCGGGCTTGGAAACTATCAGGTGGAGGCCGCCCCGGAGGCGCTCCACCACCTCGCGGAGAAATCCGATGGCGATGTGAGAAAGGCACTCAGCGCGCTGGAACTCGCCATTCTAACCACACCGGCGGACGATGGCCGCGTTCGCCTCACCCTCGCCGTGGCCGAAGAATCCATCCAGCGAAAGGCGATCGTCTACGATGCCCACGGCGATGCGCATCACGACACGATTTCCGCCTTCATCAAGTCGATCCGCGGTTCCGATCCGGATGCGGCGCTCTACTGGCTGGCGAAGATGCTTCACGCCGGAGAGGACCCTCGCTTCATCTCCCGGCGGCTGGTGATTTCCGCGTCGGAGGACATCGGTCTCGCGGATTCCAACGCGCTGCGCGTGGCGATGGACGCGCATCAGGCGTTCGAGTTCATCGGCATGCCGGAAGGCCGCATTCCGCTGGCCCACGCCGCCGTCTATCTGGCGACCGCTCCGAAATCGAACACCGCCTACGCCGCGCTCGGCAAAGCGATGGCGGATGTGGAAAACGGCCGCACGCTCGCCGTTCCCGTGCATCTCCGGACCGGCACGCGCAAGAAGCTCGCCGCGGCTTCGGGCGAGAGCGAGGAATCCATGAAGTATCTCTACGCCCACGATTTCGAGGGGTCCTACATCCCGCAAGCCTATCTGCCGGAGGGCAGGGTTTACTATCAGCCCGGCGACCAGGGCATGGAGAAGCGGATCAGGGAGCGCCTCGACTACTGGCGGAGCCTAGTGCAGATGTAAAATCGCACCGACGGTGGTGAAATAAATCATCATCCCGGAAATATCCACGGTGGAGGCCAGCGACGGAGCCGAGACGACGGCTGGATCCAGTTTGATGGCCCGAGCGCCGATAGGGAGCAGGGCGCCGAGAACGGTGGCCGACAACACCTGGACGACCAGAGCGGCGGACACCGCGAAGGCAAGGTGTAGGAAGTCGAAATCCGCACCGGTCCCGCGCTGTATGTGGGGCAGGATGAAGCTGATGAAGATGGCCATGGTGATGCCGAGGGTGAGTCCTAACATCATCCCCGTGCGTCCTTCTTTCCAAGCGATGCGCAGCGCGTTTCCCGTGCTGATTTCTCCGAGTGCCATCGCACGGATGACCATGGTGGCGGCCTGCCCGCCGGAGTTTCCGCCGGCGGCCACGACCATCGGCAGGAAAATTGTGATGATTTCCGCCTGTTTCAACACGTCGCTGAAGCGGAACATCACATACCCCGAGACGACTGATAGGAACGCCAGTCCGACGAGCCATGTCACACGGCGCTGATACTGTGAGGCGACGCTCGTATTCAAATAGGAAACCTCCGACTGCTCGCCACCGATACCCGAGAGCTTTTCGATGTCCTCGGTGGATTCTTCCTGGAGAATTTCGAGCGCGTCGTCGTAGGTCAGGACGCCGAGCAGGTGATGGAATTCATCCACCACCGGCAGCACGATGAGGTCATATTTCGACAGCGTGCGCGCGGCTTCTTCCTGGTCGGCGGACGCGAGGATGGTTTCATCCGCCTCCTCCATGATGTCGTGGATCGGCGTATCCCACGTGCTGAAGGCGAGGTCCCGCAGGCGGACTTTTCCGACCAGACGACCTTGCGCATCCACCACGAAAATCCGTGCCAGCGTCTCCGCATCCTCGCGGTCGCGGCGCAGCACGGTGATTGCCTGCTTCACCGTCATGTCGGCGGTGATGCGACCGACATGGGTCGTCATCCGGCCACCGGCGGTGTCCTCCTCGTATTTGAGAAGATTCCGCGTGAGCTCCTTGTCGCGCGGCCCCAGCAGGCTGAAAAAACGGACCTGCGCCTCCTCGCTGACCACTTGGAAAACGTCCACACGGTCGTCGTCCGAAAGATTTCCTAACAAAACACGGAGCTGGGCCGGTTTGAAATGATTGAGAGCGCCCTCGATGAGCGGGTAGGGGAGTTCCGCCACGACATCGGTGGCGAGTTCCGGGCCGATGGTCTTCAGCAGCAGGTCGCGCTTCTCGTCGTCGAGGTTCTCGTAAAGGTGTGCAAGGTCGGCGTAGTGGACATCCTCGGCGGCGGCGAGCAAGGCGGAGCAATCGGACGCTTCCAGCGCCCGAAGCAGTTCCGTCTTGGGATCGTTGTCCAGTTCCTCCGCCACGCGCGGAGAGTGGGTGGCAGCTCTGGAGCGGGCAAGGAAAAGGAGGTGGCAATGTGGAACTTCACCCGGGAGCCGGCTTGCGGGAGAGAAGGCACTCACCATTGTCCTTCCCTTCGCGAGGTTTTGCGACTTTCTTGGCAGTTCCTCATGAGTTCCAGCACTTTCCGGAACCCTTGGTCCCATGACGCGCACCGCATGATCGATATCGTGCGGTGGAAATTGAAATGGGGGCCACAGGAGCGGGCGGAGCTGCCGGACGCACCGGATGATCCCGCCGGCTGGCGCGCGGTCGGGCGAGACCGCATCAGCCATCCGCCGGGAGAGGGTTGGCGGGTGACCTGGCTCGGGCACGCGTCGTTCCTGCTGCAGGGCGTGGGAATCTCGGTGCTGATCGATCCGGTGTTCTCGAAGTTCTGTGCCCCGCTCCCTCTGCCCTCGCTGGAGCGGAAGGTGGCGACGCCCTGCGGCATCGCGGACCTGCCGCGGATCGATGCGGTCCTTCTAACTCATGGTCATTACGATCATCTCGATTTGCCGACCTTGCGCCAGCTTGGCCGGGGAACGCGCGTCATCATCGCGGAAGGTCATGCCGCCTGGCTGCGAAGAAAGGGTTTTTCGCAGGTCGATGAACTCGCGTGGCATGGCAGTCTGGAAATCGGACAGGGAGTGCGGGTCACCGCCACACCGGCGCAGCACTTCACCGCACGATCGCCATTCGACCGGAATGCCGGACACTGGTGCGGCTTCCTGATCGAGGGCGCCGGTTGCAAGCTCTGGCACTCGGGCGACAGCGGTTATTGTCCGGCGTTTTCGGAGGTCGGCGGGAGGCATGGCCCCATCGACTTCGGAATGATCCCCATCGGTGCCTATCAGCCGCGGAGGATCATGCGGGCGATGCACATGAATCCGGAGGAGGCGGTGCGGACCTTCGTGGAATCCCGCTGCCGCCGCGCGGTGGCGATGCATTGGGGGACCTTCAGGCTGACGGATGAACCGATGGGAGAACCTCCGCTCCTGTTGGAAAAGGCGCTTCGGGAGAGGGGACTGCCGGCGGGAGCCTTCGAGGTTGCCGACGTCGGAACGCAGTGGACGATCCCGACCTACGGAAGGCTTGTCTCCGAATCGCCGATGACCGCGAAGTGACGATGCACCGGAGCCGGGCAGGCATCCCGGCGGCCCGGGCTCCGCCGCGATGCGGATTATTTCAGATAGGTCTCCACGCCTTCGGCACCCGGCGTCCAATAGCTGACGGACCGGACCTTTCCTCCTGATAGGGCGAGCACCGACACCTTGCCGGGCTGTGCCGGAAATTTCGCGATGAGCGCGGCGTCGTCAGCGAGGATGATGCGGTGGCTGTATTTTTTCATCTTCGGCATTGCGAACATGCGGCCGATGCCGGGCATGCCGAAGATGTTGGCCATGTAGACCGCCTTCTTCGATCCGAGGTAATCCTTGCCCAGCGCGTTCAGCGCGGCGTTCGCCTTCTTGCCGGTTTCCATGTCATGGCTGACTAACAAATATTGTGTTTCCTTGGGTTTGAAAACGAACTCCTTCTCATGCTGGTCCCTGGTGGTGAAGGGTTCCACGGCCTGGCCCGTCTCGTAAGGCGCGGCGAGCGATAGCGCGAGGCCGAGCATGGTGGCGGTGAGGGAAACGGTGATTGTCTTGATGAGATTCGGTTTCATTTAGCGAGTGGTGATTTGGTAACGATCCGTTTGGAAAGCAAACGATGGGTTGTTTCCCGTCGCTGTCGGGTGAAGCCTAGGGCTCGTCTTTATGAAAACAATCCTCATTGCAGCCAGCGTTGGTTTCCTCTTTGCCGCCACCGCGGCGCGGTCCGCCACCGTGGAAGTGGACCAGGCACGCAGCCGCATCCAGGTGGATGCGAAGGCGACCGGGCACACCTTCACCGGTTCGCTAACAAAATACACGGCGAAGGTCTCGGGCGATCCTGTCTCGGGCAAACCGACCGGTTTCGACCTCGCTTGGGATTTCAACGATCTCGATACCGCGGACGAAAAGCGGGACCAGGAAATGGTCAAGTGGCTTGGGGGCGGGAAACCGAAGGGCTCTTTCTCGTTCGCGAAGTCATGGGATGAGAAACCTGAGGGCGGCAAGGCTCAGGGCAAGCTCACGATCAACGGGGTGGCCAAGGAAGTTTCGTTTCCCTACACGGTGAAACGCGACGGGGATTGGGTGACGATCGAGGGCAAGGTGTCGTTGGACTATCAGAATTTCAAACTGCCGCTGATCCGCGCGATGGCCGTGATGACGGTGGACCCGAAGCTCGTTGTGCGCTTCCACGTCGTCGGCAAGGTGAAGTGAATTTTTGACAGCATTCGATATGACACCACAATATTGGTGGCGCCGGCGGGCCGGCTGCGCGCGTTCCCTGATGGAAGGAAGTTTCGCCAACGGCATGGGCCGGATGGACCGCGTCGAGCCTCGGATGGCGGCGGCGCTGCGGGACATTCTCGCCAGGCCGGGATCGATGGTCAGGGCGGTGCTCGCCTATCTGATCGGCATCGAGATGGGAGTGCCCGAGCAGGCTGCCCGGGCCATGGCGTGCGGCATCGAATACCTGCACACCGCTTCGCTCGTTTTCGACGATCTCCCCGCGATGGATGACGCCCGGACCCGCCGTGGAGCGGCCTGCGTGCACGTGGTGCACGGGGAGGCGGTCGCGATGCTGGCGGCGCTGGCGATGATCAACCGCGCTTATGCGATGATCTGGCAGGGCATCCGTCAGGCGAATCCCGAGCGCCGCGCGGCGGCGGGCGAGTGGGTGGACGGCCGGTTGGGAATCGGCGGCGTGATCGGCGGCCAGGCATACGACCTGAGCGGCTGGCGCGGCGAGCAGAGCGCGGCCGAAGTCTCCGAAGTGGCGGCGAGGAAAACCGGCGATCTGCTGAGGCTGACGGTGGTGCTTCCCGCCATCGTGGGACGCGGATCCGCCCGGGAGATCCAGGTGCTCGACCGGCTCGCGCTGCTGCGCGGCCTCGCCTATCAGGCGGCGGATGATCTCAAGGACGTGCTTTCCCGAGAAGAGGATTTCGGAAAAACCGGTGGACGGGACGAAGCGCTCGGAAGGCCGAATTTCGTCATCGCGGAAGGCATGCCATCCGCCCTGCAGCGGTTCCGGCGGCTGAGCGATACCGGCGACCGCGTGCAGGCGGTGCTGCCCGGACCTCCCGAACGGTGGATGATGTTGGAAATGCTGAAGGTACCGATGCCGGTGTCCGCGACGGATGCGGATTCCTCGCTGCTTTCGGCGGCGATTTGAGTGTCAGGATAAAAATATGAGTCTTTGGAGAATGATTTTCACGAACCTGCGGCGGCATCGCGTGCGCACGGCCATCGGCGCGACCGGCATCGCGCTGGGGGTGGCGACGATGCTGAGTGTGGTAGGATTGTTAGGCGGTGCGGTGAAGATGTTCGAACGCATCCTGCGAAGCGATGCGGAGATGGTGGTGTTCGAAAAAAACGTCTCGGATCTGTTTTTCAGCAACGTGCCGGTCGCGGTGGTGGATGAGTTGAAGACGCAGCCTTTCGTGAAGGAAGCGCAACCCGTTCTATTCTCCATCATCGCCGCGCCGGACCGGCCTGTGGTGACCTGCTTCGGCATCCGCGCGAAGGACGGGCGTCTGCGGAAGGGCAAGTGGCTGCAAGGAAGCGCCGATGCCTTTCTCGATGAGGGCGAGACTGTGGTGCTCGGCGAGCGCGCCGCGGATTTCCTGAATGGCAAGGTCGGCGGCACGGTGGAACTCGGGCAGGGCACCTATCAGGTCGCCGGGGTGGTGCGCTTGGAAAATGGATTTGAAAACGGCGGGGTCTTCATGCCGCTGGCCGCCTGCCAGAAAGCATTTCACAAGGAGGGTGTCTGTTCCGTGATCACCGTCGCGCTGGCCGCGGGCCACGAATCTTCGGAGGTGAAGACTTGGATGGCGGCCAATCATGAGAGGCTCACGGCGCTGGAGAACGAGGAGTTCAGCCGCAGCTACTCGCAGTTCAAGATCATGAAAACCACCGCGTGGGTGGTCGGTGGTTGCGCGTTTCTGCTGGGCGGGCTGAGCGTGACGAATACGATGATCCTCTCGGTCTTCGGCCGCATCAAGGAGATCGCCATCGCGCGCGTCTGCGGATTTTCGCGGTTGCAGGTGGCGCTGATGATTTTCGGCGAATCCCTGCTGGTGTCCGCCATCGGGACGGTGGCCGGCTGGGGACTGAGCGCGGGGGGGCTGCGCCTGTTGCGGGCGATTCCGGATTTGCAGGGCTACATCGAGCCGAACATCGGTTGGAAGGAAGTGGCCGGAGCGATGGCTCTGGCCGCTCTCACCGCCCTCGCCGGAGCGATGTATCCGGCATGGTACGCCGCCCGGCTCAAGCCGGCGCAGGCGCTCAGATTTGAATAACAAAAGGAGACAAGATGAATACCCAAGTATTGGTGGAGGATGTCTGGAAGAGTTTCGACCGCGGACGCATCGAGGTGCTCAAGGGCGTGGGACTGACCGTGCCGAAGGGCGAGATCGTCGCGCTTTGCGGCACCTCGGGCTGCGGGAAATCGACGTTGCTGAACGTGATTTCCGGACTGGAGGAAGTCGACCGTGGAAACGTGCGGGTGTCCGGTTATGATGTTGTCAGGGAGTCAACACGTGTCGATCTGCTGCGCCATCACATCGGCTACGTGTTCCAGTTCCATCACCTGATGCCGGATCTGACGCTGGCGGAAAACTGCATGGTGCCGGTGATCGCGACAGGTGGAAACCGTGCGAGCAGCATGGCCCGTCTCCAGGAACTGGCGGTGGCAACAGGTGTCGATCACCGGCTCAACCAACGGGTGCGTGAGCTTTCCGGTGGTGAGCGCCAGCGGGGAGCCCTGGTCCGCTCGCTGATGAATGATCCGGAACTCCTGCTGTGCGACGAACCGACCGGCGCGCTGGATGAGAGGAATCGTGAGAAAGTGTTCGAGCTGTTGATCGAGCTGGTGCGTTCTCGTGGCAGGACGCTGGTCTTCGCCACGCACGACCCGGAACTCGCCAGCCGCTGTGATCGCACGGTGAAGATGCGGGACGGGCGGATCGACAGCATTTCGAACTGAATGACCGGTGAATCGGACAATCTGACGGATGAAGGCGTGGCCACCGCGGTGAAGCACGCGCTGGGTTGGCTGGTGCTGGGAAACGGCGTGGGACTTTATCTCGCGCTGCTGCTGCTCAAGCCGGACTGGCAGCTCGGCCAATGGACTTACGGCCGCTGGGTGCCGGTGCACCTGAACGTGCAGCTCTACGGCTGGACCGCGCTGCCGCTGGTGGCGTGGCTTTTCTCGATGTATGAGGTAGGCCGCAGCAAGGCCGCCGCCTGGGCACCGGCGGCGGTGTGGACCTGGACGGCGGCTCTGGCGATGGGTGCGCTGCACTGGCTCGACGGCGTGACAGGCGGTAAAATTTTCCTCGATTGGAAGGACGGCGCGCTGTGGGCCTTCGTGCTGGCGCTGGTGATGCTTTGGCTGGTGCTAACGGTTGCCTGGAAGGAACGCGCCATGGGCTGGAGCCTGCTGAAACGAAGGGTTTCTCTTGGCGGACTGATAGGACTGGCATTGGTGCCTGCCGCGATCATTCTGACGGCTTCGCCGAAAACCTATCCGCCGGTGGACCGGCTGACGGGAGGACCAACGGGGTCGAGTTTGTTAGGATCCTCGCTGATCGTGGTCGGACTCATGCTCTTGCTGCCAAGGGTGGCGGCGGATACCGGCAGCGGGAAGGCGGGGCGGGGCACCTGGGGCTATTTCATCTTCTGTTGGGTCTTCTTCGGCATCGCCGAGGCGGTGGGCGGGACGCATTTCGACTGGTGGCAGAATGTCTCGCTGCTGCTCATGCCGACTTGGGCGTGGCTGCTGGCGCGCGACTGGGCGGGTTTTTCCTGGCCGGTGGGATCAGGCGCATGGCGCACGGCGATGTTCGGCTGGTGGGCGGCGCTCGTGCTGACCGGCTACCTGATGTATTTCCCGTGGATCCTGGACCGGATCAAGTTCACCCAGGGCCTGGTCGCCCACTCCCATCTGGCGATGGCGGGCTTCACCACCTCGTTCTGCGCGCTGCTCGCGGTACTTCTAACCGGCAGGAGGATCGGCGGTCCGTTTTCCATTTCCCTGTGGCACGCTGCGGTGGTGGTGATGCTGGTGGCCCTCGCGAAGATGGGCTGGAAAGAAGGCGCCGCTCCTTCCTGGATGCTGGCGAATCCTGCCTGGCGCGAGGTGGGTTTGATCGTGCGCGCCGCCTGCGGGGCGGTGATGCTGCCGGTCTCCGCGGTGTGGCTCTATCAATGGAAAAACCGATGAACCGAATCCGATTTCTCAAACTCTGGAGCCTGTCGGTCGGCTCGATGGATGCCGTGACCGGGCTGCTGCTGATTTTCGTGCCGACTCTGGTGTTGAAGCTGTTGGGCATCGGGGCACCATCCACGGACGCGCTGGTGTTCCTGAGCTGGATGGGTGTGTTCGTTGCGGGAGTGGGGCTGAGTTATGCGATGGCGCTCGGCGGGCGTTCGCGAGGTGAGACGGTATGGGTTTTCACTGCGATGATCCGGATCCTCGTGGCCATTTTTCTGACGGTGAAAATTCTGGAAGGCGTTCTGGAGATCAACTGGGGAATAGTGGGCGTTTTCGATGGGATCGCAGGTGTGTTGCAACTGGTGATCCTGCGGCTTGGCTGGTGGAAGGAGGTTCCGAAATGAGTGCGACGGCGATCCGTGCCGCCGTGGTGATCGCGGCGGTTTATGGCTATTTTCTCATCTTCGCACAGTTCGCGTTGGTCGAACTGCTGCGTTCCGGTGGCGCGGGGTTGACGGAGGAAAAGATCGCACTGGGGGCGATGGCGGTGGCGGGAATCGCAGGTGGATTTTTCGCCGCATGGAGTGGGGTGACTCCTGCGATGCTGCGGACGGCCCTGGGAATTGCATCTGTTAGCGCGTTGATCGCGCCGTTCGCGAGGTCCATGCCGGGGGGCGTCGGCATCGCGGCGGCGACAGGCGGCGCGCTGGGCGTGGCGACGGTGAGTCTGGCAGCGCTGGCTCCGGTGTGGTGCGGCGTCGCATGGATCGGACTCGGCACCGGTCTGGGTTATGCCGCCTGCAACCTGCCTGCGGTCTTCATGCAATCGCCTTCCGGGCAAGCGTGGATCGGAAGCGGCTTCACGCTCGTCGGCTTGTTGGCCGCGCCGTCCCGGACCGAACGACGGGCGGAGGCGGTTCAGCTGGTGTTGCCGCTATGGGGAACGATTGCCTTGTTCACCGCGCTGGTGTGGCTTGATTCCGCCGCGTTCTTCATCATCCAGCACGAAAAGGATCTTAAATCCGGCACCTGGGGTGACGGCCTGCTGTGGAGGAATGCGGCGGTGCACCTGTCCGTCGCCATCGCCGCAGGCATCTGGCTCGGCCGGGCCGGCGCCCGGATGCTGCCCGCGCTTGCCTGGGCCATCCTCGCCGCGGCGGCTCTGGCGGTGAATGCCGGTTCCACGCGACCGCTTGCCGGCTGGCTCTATCCGGCGGGCGTCTCGCTGTATTCGGTGGCGCTGGTGGCATGGCCGGGTTGGTTTTCCGGGATGAATGACACCCGGCGCACGGCATGGCGCGCGGCGTGGTTGTTCGCGGTGGCGGGTTGGTTGGGATCGGCGAACGGTATCGGCATGGCACAGACCTTGCGGCACGTGCCGCCGGAGTTCGTGGCTGTCTCGGGAGGTGTTGTCCTGGCAGTGATGCTTCTATCTGATCTGAAACACTGGCGTTCTGCCGTCGCTGTCGTGGCGGTGATCGGGGTGGCGATGGCATTTCCGAAAACAGAATCCATCGCGGTGGGCGATCCGGTGGAGAGGGGACGACAGGTCTATCTGGCGGAAGGTTGCATCCATTGCCATTCGCAATACGTCCGCTCCGGATCGCCGGATGAGGAGAACTGGGGGCCGGTCAAGGACGTCGCCGCGGTGCTCAAAGGACAGCCGGTGCTCATCGGCAACCGCCGCCAGGGGCCGGATCTGACAAATGTCGGCGCGAGGCGCTCCGAGGCGTGGCTGAAACTCCATTTCATCGATCCGCAAGCATTCTCGCCCGGGAGCGCGATGCCGTCCTACGCGCATCTTTTCGAGAGCGGGAAGGGCGCCGATCTCGTAAGCTACCTTTCACAATCGGGGATCTCCAGCATGACGGAGGTGATGAAAACGGCGTCGAAATGGAGGCCGGAAGGCGATGGTGACAGTCACGACGGCCGAACCCTGTTTGCCGCGAACTGTGCGGTCTGCCACGGATCCAACGGGTTTGGAAACGGACGCATTTCCCCGGATCTGGTGAGAAAGCCGGCGAACCTCGTCGCCGGTCCCTTCGCATGGACTCCGGCGGGAGAAGATCATGAACTCCGCGTGGCCCGCGTCATCAAGTTCGGTCTGCCCGGCACCGACATGCCGGGCCACGAGGTGATGACGGATACGCAGCTGCTCGCGCTGGCAGATTATGTTTTGAATCTCAGGACCGCCCGGTGAGTTCGGAATCCCGTTCACTTCCCGCCGAGATGGAGGGTGAGAAACTCAGCGCGGCGGTATTTTCCGTAAGGCGTTTCCGCAGCTCCATGTCCGGCGTTGATGACGGGCACGAAGTCGAAATTCTTGCCAGCCTGTTGCAGAGCGTTGACGACCTGCGCGGTGGAGGCGGGATCGACGTTGGTATCCATTTCCCCGACCACCAGCATGAGATCCCCCTTGAGTTTCGCCGCGTGAGTGACGTTGGAGTTCCGCTCGTAGCTCTCGTCCACCGGCCAGCCCATCCAAGCCTCGTTCCACCAGATCTTGTCCATCCGGTTGTCATGGCAGCCGCAGTCCGCGACGCCGGCCTTGTAGAAATCGCCGTTCGTAAGAAGTCCCGCGAGCGTGTTCTGACCTCCCGCGCTGCCGCCGTAGATGCCGACCCGCGAAAGGTCCATCCAAGGACGGCTGGCGGCGGCCGCCGTGATCCAGCCGACGCGGTCCGGGAACCCGCCGTCCATCAGGTTTTTCCAACAGTTGTCATGGAACGCCTTGCTGCGCCAGTTCGTGCCCATGCCGTCGATTTTCACGATGACGAATCCGAGCTCGGCCATCGCATTCATCCCCGACCAGGCGGAGTAGTTCTTCGGCACGAAGAAATCATGGGGGCCGGCATAGATGTCCTCCAGGACCGGATACTTTTTCGCAGGGTCGAAATGAGTGGGACGGACAATCACTCCGTAGATGTCGGTCACCCCGTCGCGCCCTTTTGCTACAAACCGTTCCGGACGGCTCCAGCCGGTTTTCTGCAAGTCGCTGTCCCCCTCGCGCTCGAGTTCGGTGACGAGCGTGCCATCATCCGCGCGGCGGAGTTCGGTGACCGGCGGTTGGTCGACCCGCGACCAGCTGGCGATGAGGAACTTTCCGTCAGGGGAAAACCTGATGCCGTGGTTGCCATCGCTCGTTGTCAGCCGGGTGAAGCCCGTGCCGTCGAAGTTCACCCGGACGAAATGGGTGTGATACGGGTCCTGACCCGTCACCCCCAGCACCTTGAGCAGCAGCTGCCGCTGTTTCTCATCCACTTCCACCACGTCGCGCACGTTCCATTTGCCCTGCGTGATCTGTTTTTTGATCTCACCGGAATCCGCATCAATCAGATAGAGGTGGTTATGGCCGTCGCGCTCGGAAGCCCAGAGGATCTCATGCGTTTCCGGCAGGTGGCGGATGTAGAATTTCTGCGAGTAGTCGATGAAGGTCTTGCTCGTGTCCTCGAAGATCCTGCGGGTCGATCCGGAATCCGCACGGACGCCGACGATCCGCATCACCTGGTGTCCGCGCTGGTTGTAGACAAATGAAAATTCGGAAGAATCTTCCGCCCAGGCCACTTCGTTGATTTCCCATGGATTGTTGAAAAGCGCGTTGTCGATCGCGATCTCGCGACGGCTGCCGATCTCGAACAAGCGGGGCATCGGTTGCTCGATCGGGTCGCCCGGTTTCGGATAGTCGATGGTCTTCACCTTCGGCTGGAGCTGGTCAGGTGGCGATGACTGGACGATGCTGATCTTCCGCGCTTCCACGTGCTTCACGCGGAACGCGACGAGCTTCTTCGAATCCGGCGACCACCTCAGCGGACCCGCGAAGCCATCTTCCGCCGAACCTCCGCTGCTGACGGAAATGGCGTCTCCGCCTTCCGCCGGTTCGATGAAGACATCGTGATCGCGGATGTAGGATTTCCATTTTTTATCCGGCGACAGGTCATTGCGTTCGCGAGGCGGAGCGGCGACGCGTCCGGTGATGCGGGCGAAGGTGGGGGTGTCACCGGTCTCCACGGCGGCGAGAGGTTCGCCTCCGGCCTTGGACATCAGCCAGACATGGCCGGAGTAGGTATTCTGGGTCGCGGTCCCGCCGGGAGCGATCTTTCCGTAGGATTTGCGATCGCGCCCGCTCACCCAGAACATTTCGATTTCGCCATCGGTGCCATTTTCAATCGTGACCGCAGACGGCGGCCCGCTGCGTCCGGAACGCCCGCGCACTTCCTCCGGTGCGAGCAGCCGGCTTTCCTGTGCCGGCAGATCGTCGGGTGAAACCTGATCGGCGGACGGGTCCAATTTCCAGGATTTTCCTGACGAACGAAAGCGTACTGTCCCATCCGCGGTGATCTCCAACTGATCCAGCGGCAGACGCCTGCTGTCGATCTCATTGCCCGTCGCTTTGGCGAGTGCCTTGGCCAGCAGCCCGTGATCGAAGGCGGGCTCCTTGCGGCCGGTTTTCAAATCCACCCGAACGAAGCGCAGTTCGTCATTTTCCGCGTTCACCCGGTAGGCGAGATGGCTGCCGTCGGCCGACCAGAACGGCCGGAAATCATTACCTGTTAGCAATGAGCCGGCGTTCCTGCCGAATTCATCCGCGCGCTGCATCTCGCTGCGGATGTCACGGGCGGAGGTGGCTGAAATGAGAAGGCCGGAGATCAATGGAAACAGTGCGGGAAGCTTCATCTGGTTCGCTAAACTCTGGATGAAACGGTGCTCTTTCACCATCGATTTTATTGGCCCGAATCCCCATCATCCATTGGGAAAATCGCACAAAACGACGTGCGCGCGCAGCCGCTCGGTGCATCACCCGTTTTGCATGTCTGACCTGAAGGATGGGTCGGCGGTTCAAAGGTGCTGACCCCAGATGGCGGGGGATTTGAAATGACGCGGCTTTGGGCGGGTCTTCGGCTCGACGGCTTCACTGGCGAGGACGTCGTAACGGTTGCGGAGTTGCTCGGAGATTTCCGGGTAGGACCCGGACAGGTCGATGGTCTCGGAAACGTCATTGGCGAGGTTGAAAAGCCGGGTGCGCCTTGCAGGTGTGGATTTGTCAGGCCCTTCCTCGTCTTCCTTGATCGGGGTGCCGCCGGTGACGACCAGTTTCCAGTCGCCCCTGCGGATGGCTCCGCTGTTGGGGGAGGTGTTGATCAGGATCTCCCGGTCGTCGATGGTTTGCTGGTCAAACAGGACGGGGGAGATGTCCCGGCCATCGACAGGAAGTTTTTGAACGAGCGGCAGACCGGCGAGAGTGAGCAGGGTGGGGTACCAATCCACGACGTGGATCGGCGTCCGGATGGTGCTGTCCGCCTTGATTTTCCCGGGCCATGTGGCGAAGGCGGCGACGCGGACGCCGCCTTCGTAGACGCTGCCCTTGCCGGACCGGAGAAGGCCGTTGTCCGTGAGTTTTCCCGGCTCGGGGCCGCCGTTGTCGCTTGAGAAGATGATGAGCGTGCTGCCGCTGATTTTCTCATCGGCCACGGTCTTGACGATCTTGCCGACCGCGTCGTCGAGCGCGGAGATCATGGCCGCGTAGGTCCTGCGATCCCCTGTGAGATGCGGATGGAGCTTCAGGTATCGGCCGGGCACCTGATGGGGGCCATGGACTCCGTTGAAGGGAACATACAGGAACAGCGGCTTGCGCTTGTTCCGTGTGCGGATCAGCCGTGCCGCCTCGTTACCTATCAGTTGGGTGGTGTAGCCCCTGTCGTGGTTTTCCCTGTCGTCCTTGTGCCAGTCGAAGCCACCGTCGCGGTAGTGGGTGAAGTAGTCGAGCGCGGCGTTGTAGTGACCGTACTGGTGGTCGAAGCCGCGCCGGGTCGGCAGGTAGTCCGGGCGGAAATGGCCGAGATGCCACTTGCCGCTGATCGCCGTCTGATAGCCTGCCTTCTTCAGGGCCTGGGGCAGCGTGCGTTCTTCGAGAGGCAGTCCGTATTGCGACCAGGGCCGGATGACATCGGTCTGGAAACCGTAGCGGAAGGGATAGCGGCCGGTGAGCAGGGCCGCGCGGGTGGGCGAGCAGAGCGGCTGGACGTAGAACTGCTCGAGCTTGGCGCCGCTCCTGGCCAACGTATCCAGATGTGGGGTTCTGATGTCGGGATTCCGCCAGCCGACATCGTTGCCGCCGAGATCGTCGGCAAGCAGATAGATGATGTTGGGGATTTCCGGCAGGGCATGAAGTTCGGGAGAGAGGATGGACAGTAGAATCAGGAGAATCTGCTTCATGAATCGGGAAAAAGGGATGGGTGCTTCGGTGTAATGACCGCACGCGGCCATGCTTCTGCTGATTTTGGGGCGGAAGCCTTCGAAGGGTGTTCCAGCTCCTGACCAAGGTGGTTCAGGAGGTTTCGGTGATTCGTGCTGCCGAGGACGGCCGGCACAGGACACTGGGGAAGGCAGGAAGCCGCGCCCGGAAATGAGCGTAGGCAGCGCCAACGGCGAAATCATTACCATGAAAGGTAAATTAGTCAACATTGCTTTGGCGTAAACCGAGAGTTTTACAGCAAGGCATTCTGAATGAGCTACTTGATAAGATGATGATTGTTGATCCGAGGAATCTAAAAGGTCTGATCCCTCTGATATCCGGAGATTCTAGAGGGGAACACGGCTCACGGTTCTCTCTCCAACAGCGTGTCGAGAGCCGCCTCATCCAGGATCGCGACTCCGAGCTTCTCCGCCTTGTCGCGTTTCGAGCCACCGCCTTCACCGGCGAGCACGTAGCTGGTCTTCGCGGAAACCGAGCCGCTCACCTTGCCGCCCTTGCTCTCGATGAGTTCCTTCATCGCGTCGCGGTCCATGCTGAGGGTGCCGGTGATGACGAAGGTTTTTCCGGCGAGCGGCAGGGCTGATAGATCGGCCTCCGCGGCGATGGGGAGGTGGTTGTCGGATACCGGATCGATGCCGAGTTGGATGAGACGGGTGAGGACGTGCCGGCCTGCCTCGGATCTGAAAAATGTCGTGATCGTCTCCGCGACGGCGGGGCCGACGTCGCCGGTGATGGAGTATTTCGCGAGGAACTCGTTCTGTTTCTTCGCCGTCGCGCGGGTGTCGCGCAGGAGTTCGGCGAGGATTTCGGAATGGGCAATCTCCCCGATGGTGCGGTGTAGGCGGGAGAGCTCCTTCGCCGCCGATTCTCCTAACTGACGGATGCCCATTGCGAACAGCCAGCGGTGGAGCGGTTTGCCCTTTGCCGCTTCGAGAGAGGACAGGACCTTGGCCGCGTTCTTCTCGCCGAAGCGGCGGGGGGACTCCACGGTCCCCAGATTCAGGTTCGCCAGCGTGTCGTCCGTCAGATCGAATAGATCGAGCGGCGTGGTGCAGTGGCCGTGGCGGACAAGTGCCTCGGCGACGATTTCTCCCAGCCCGTCCAGATCGAGCGCCTTGCGGGCGGCGAAGTGCTTGATGCTCGTCACCGCCTGTGCCGGGCAGGCGAAGTTCGTGCAGCGCCACGCCACGAATCCTTCTTCCTGCGAGATCGGCCCGCCGCACGACGGACATTTTCCGCCGACGGCATCATATAACACGTAGGGCTCCGCCCCGTCGGCGTGGCGGATGACCTTGACGATGGCGGGGATGATTTCGCCGGCTTTTTCAATCAGCACGGTGGCACCGAGCCGGATGTCCTTTTTGGTGATCTCGTCCTGGTTGTGGAGCGTGGCGCGGGAGACGGTGGACCCGGAAACAAGCACCGGCGTCAGTTCCGCCACGGGGGTCAGGACTCCGGTGCGGCCCACCTGGATCAGGATGTGGTTGAGCGTGGTTTCCTTCTGCTCCGGCAGGAATTTGTAAGCGGCGGCCCAGCGCGGCGCCCGCGAGGTGAACCCAAGGGCCTCGCGCTCTGCGCGGTCCAGCACCTTGATGACGGCTCCGTCCGTGCCGTAGTCGAAGCCGTGGCGGTCGACATTGATCCGCGCCACCGCCGCGAGCAGTTCGGACAGGCAGGCAGCGTTGAGGATGGGGAGGTTCTGCGGAATGCCGAGAACTCCTAGCAGATGGTGGAATTCATGCTCCGTTTCCAGCGGCGCGCCTTCATACGCGCCGAGACCGTGGGCGAGAAACGCCAGCGGGCGTTTGGCGACGATTTTCGGGTCCAGCTGCTTGAGCGTCCCCGCGGCGGAGTTCCGCGGATTCGCGAAGGTGGGAAGTCCGGCCTCGTCACGCTCGGCGTTTAGCGCTGCGAATGCCTCGTTCGGCATAAAAATCTCTCCGCGGACTTCGAGCAGTGGAGGATGTGGCGCGGGCAGCACGAGCGGGATGTTGCGGATGGTCCGCACGTTGTGGGTCACATCGTCCCCGGTCTGGCCGTCCCCGCGGGTGGCGGCGTAAGCGAGCTTGCCGTCGCGGTAGAGCAGGGAAACGGCGACGCCGTCGATCTTCGGTTCGATCGTCACCGCGACGTCCTCGCGCTTCAGGTTCTTCTGCAGCCGTTGATAGAACTCGACCAGCTCCTGCTCCGCGCTTGCGGCACCGGATTTCTCCATCGCCTCCGCGCTCAGCTCGAACACGTCGTCGATGCTCAGCATCGGGACTGCGTGGCGGATCTGCTGGAAGCCGTCGATGGGAGCGCCGCCCACGCGCAGAGTCGGCGAGTTCGGATCATGAAGCTCCGGGTGCTTTTTCTCAAGCTCCTCCAGCTCGCGGAAGAGCGCGTCGTATTCCGCATCGGAGATTTCCGGAGCCGCCTTGGTGTAGTAGAGGCGGTTGTGGTGGTCCAGCGACGCCCGGAGCTCGTGAATCCGCGCTTCGGGGGCGAAGGAAAAAAGATCAAGCTCGGGCATGCGCGGAGTTTCGATTCCCCCATGGAGTTTTCAAGACCGGAGTCCTGCGGAAAACTACGGAATCTCGACCACCTGCGGCTTTTTCTGGCTGAAGCGCACGACGACCTGATACTTCGTCCCCTCGCGTGCCGTGCCGAGCATCGCGCAGCCGCCGCTTTCGATGGTCCAGAGGTGGGACGGGGCGAAGGTGCCGTCCGCGAGCGACGCCATCGCGGGCAGAGGACCCTTCTGGACCGGCTTGCCGTAGAGCGTGCCGAGCAGTTCGATGAGTTGCTTCCACGCCGGTTCCAGCTCGGTTTTGTAGGCGGTGTCCGGCCGCGTCTCGGTCTGCAGGTTCAGCTCCTTGAGTTTGCCGGTCTCCGTCCAGTCGAAGTAGAGGTATCCGTCCATGGTCCCGATTTTCTGCCGCGTGCGGAAGGCTCCGTTCAGTCCGGAGCGGCCGATGAAGGTCTCGTCCGTGGTCAGCACCACCAGCTTGCTTGCCTTGAGCTTCGCCTCCGTCGTTTCCCGGGTGTCGCGGAACGTCAGATTGTCGAAAAACGCGTCAGCTTCCTGCGCAGGGGCGTTCTGGGATTGCTTCGCCTCCAGCCATTTCCGCTCGTCCGCGTGGAGTTTCGCCAGCTCGATGGTGAGTTCTTTCCCCGTGTCGGTCTTGATCGTCACGCTGGTGGCGTCCCGCTTGATGTATTCCCCCTGCACTGAGCGCGTGCCATCGGTGTTTTTCCAGGCACGCATCTCGGCGGATGCGCTGGATACCGAGGCGGCGGCGAGAAGGAAGAGGAGGGAATGGCGGGCGGTCATGGCGGTGTGGGACACGTTCATACTGGAAAACCGCCGGATGTCTAACGTCGTCGGCTGATTTTTTCGACATCTCCCGGAGCCGGCCCTCCCCAAGGCCGCCATTGTTTCCGCGGCCGTCAGATCCCCATGGCGCCCGGCCCGGTTCCCCAAATCGCTAATTTCCTTCCCAAAGCCACATGGATGGGGATCCACTTCCCGCCCGCCTGTTTCCCGTCCCCATTGCGGGGCCGCAGGCAGACCCATTCCTACCATTCCCACCCAAGATGAAAAATCTCCACCACCTGTTGCCGCTGTCGTTGTCGATGGCGCTCATGGCCGGCGCCGCGCCGCAGGCCGCCTTCCAAAATCCGCTCTATCAGGGAGAAGATCCGTGGGTGACCCGGCACGAAGGCAGCTACTACGTCTGTTCCTCCGGCCCGCAGAATCCCACGGCGGTCTATGTTTCCAAGTCCCCGACGCTCACCGAGCGTGGCGAGAAGGTGAAAGTCTGGGAAGATGCGGACAACTACGGCCGCGTCTTCGCCCCCGAGCTTCACTTCATCCAGGGCAAGTGGTACATCTACTTCTGCGCCGACGTGAGATCCGAAGGCGGCCGCCACATGGCCGTCGTCCTCCAGGCGAATACCGACAACCCGCTCGACGGCTTCACCAACAAAGGCGTCCTCTTCACCGGCGACGAGCATGGAAACGCCCAGGCCAATGACATCACCGTCGTCACCTTCAAGGGTCGGCTCTACGCATTCTGGGGATCCCTTGCCGACAAGCACGTGGAAGGCGCGGTGATGGCTCCCATGGACAGTCCCACCAAGATCACCGCCCACCGCAAGGAAATGGGTCTCCATGCGGAAGGCCCCCGCGCCATCATCAGTGGCGACAAGCTCATCATGACCGGCGCGGAGGGCGGGTTCGCCTCCAAGGACTACCGCCTCAGCGCGCTCGTCTATTCGCCCGACGCCGGCCCCATCGATGACAAGAACTCATGGAAACCCCTCGGCACCCTCTTCAAGACCACCGACGACGTCTGGGGCCCCTCGCGCGCCAGCTTCACCACCTCCGCCGACGGCAAGGAGCACTGGATGGCCTATCACTCCAAGATCTTCAATGCCGACGACAACGGCATGCGCTCCATCAGCATCAAGAAATTCACCTTCAAGGAAGACGGCACTCCGGACTTCGGCACGCCAGCCGGTCCTTCCGTGATCCTTGACAACCCCTCCGGCGATCCGGGCAGGGGCGAGCTGTATGAGGCCGAGGATTGGCAACTTTCCGGCGGCGCGATCAAGGCCTCCACGAACAAGAACTTCACCGGCGGAGGCTATGTGGACGGCTTCATCACCAAGGGGGCCGGCGCCACCTTTTCCGCCGATGTCCCCGCTGCCGGCATCTATCGCATCATTACCCGCTACGCCAATGGTGTCGTCGTCCCGGGCGAGCAACAGTCGTTTCCGAAGATCTATCCGTCGGGCGAGGGATCGCTCACGCTCCATGTCAACGGGGCGAGGATCAAGCGCACGAAATTCCACCGCACCACCAACTGGGACGTCTGGATGCTTCAGGGCGAGGACGTCCTGCTCAAGGCCGGCAAGAACGAGATCAGCTACCGCTTCGACGATGGCGACGCGGGGGAGGTGATTCTCGACTCCGCGGCCGTCGCGAAAAGCACCACCGATATCCACGGTCTGCTCGGCACCTATTATGACAATCGCGACTTGACCGAGCCGAAGCAAACCCGCCTCGATCCCGAGCTTTCCTTCAACTGGGGCAACGGCTCGCCCGATCCCCTGATCCAGCCCGACACCTTCTCCTGCCGCTGGACCGGCTTCATCGAGCCTCTGCACACCGGCACGTATACCTTCCATGCCAAGTCCGACAACGGCCGCCGCCTCTGGATCAATGATCAGCAGGTCATCGACAAATGGCTCGACGACTACGACCAGACCTACACCGGCACCATCGCGCTCGAAGCCGGCAAGAAATACCCCATCGTCTACGAATACTACGAAGACGGCGGCGGGGCCAACACCCGCCTCGAATGGTCAAGCGACCGGCAGCCGAGGGAAGTCATCCCCTCCGCCCGCTTTACCCCGCCCGCCCAGCCTTGACGGGCACATCTCCTGTGGCAGGCGGCGTCTCGATGACCGCCTGTCACAGTCCCGACAAGGAGCCATGACTCTCTTTCGTGGATGCGGGCGAAGTGTGATTCCCAAATCTTCATCCATCAGGAGAGTGGGATTTCGCAATCAAAGAGGGAAGATTGGCGGCCACCTCGCCTCTTCTTTCTACCTCATCGGAAAACCATGAAATCCAGCGACAGCCCGGTTCGGGGTGGCCGCTGGCTCGAAAAGGGTGGCCGCAAGCGAAGACCGCGTTTCAAGCAGATCGCTTCCGGCACGTTCGAAGGCGCGGCCGTCCTGTGCGCATGTTTCCGTGAGAACGGTCGCGGACCGACGAGACCAGCGAGGGGATGGACGGTGCGGCGTTCTCCTTATTTTTTCTTCGCCTGGCTGAGCGCTTGCGAAAACCAGTCGTTGTTTGGCGCGGCGTTCGGGCGGAAATCGGGAGCGCGGCCGCCTTGGGGGCGAGGGCCGCGGTTGCCTCCGCCGTTAGGACGGGCGTCGCGGTCGTCGCCGGTGGAGCGGCGGTTGTCGAGGTCCACCTTGCTTTTCATAGAGAGTGCGATGCGGTTGCGCTTGAGATCGACTTCGACGACGGTGACCTGGACTTTTTGACCGACTTTGACGACTTCCGAGGCGTCGCGGATGAAGTGATCTGCGAGCTGGGAGACGTGGACGAGTCCGTCCTGATGAACGCCGACATCGACGAAGGCGCCGAAGGCGGTGACGTTGGTGACGATGCCGGGAAGCTTCATGCCGATCTGGAGGTCGGACGGTTTTTCGACGCCTTCGACGAAGGAGAAGAGTTCGAACTGTTTCCGCGGGTCGCGGCCGGGTTTGGCTAGCTCGGCGACGATGTCTTTGAGGGTGGGAAGGCCGACCTGGTCATCGACATATTTCTGGAGGTCGATCTTCTTTCTAGCAGCTTCATTGCCTAATAGTTCCTCGACCTTGCAGCCGACGTCGTCGGCCATTTTTTCGACGAGGGGGTAGCGCTCGGGGTGGACGGCTGAGGAATCAAGCGGGTGCGCGCCGCCGCGGACGCGGAGGAATCCGGCGGCTTGCTCGAAGGCTTTTTCGCCGAGGCGCGGGACTTTTTTCAATTGCTCACGCGAGGTAAAGGCTCCGTTTTCATTGCGCCAAGCGACGATGTTTTCGGCGAGCGAGGCATTGAGGCCGGAGACGTAGGAGAGGAGTTGCTTGGAGGCGGTGTTGATCTCGACGCCGACCGCGTTCACGGCGCTAACCACGGTGTCGTCGAGGCTGGCTTTAAGCGCGCGCTGGTCGACATCGTGCTGGTATTGGCCGACGCCGATGGCTTTTGCGTCGATCTTTACCAGCTCGGCGAGCGGGTCCATCAGACGGCGGCCGATGCTGACGGCGCCGCGGACGGTGACGTCTTCGTTAGGGAATTCCTCGCGGGCGACATCGGAGGCGGAGTAGATGGACGCGCCGCTTTCATTCACCATCACGACGGGGATGGAGGAGGGGAGTTTGAGTTTCTTGATGAACGCTTCGGTTTCACGCGAGGCGGTGCCGTTGCCGATGGCGATGGCCTCGATGTCGTGCTTCTTGATGAGCGTGGTGACTTCGACGGCGGCTTCGTAGGCCTGGTTCTGCGAACCGGCGGTGCAGTGGAGCACGGTGTGGTGGAGCAGCTTGCCGGAGCGGTCGAGCACGACGGTCTTGCAACCGGTGCGGAAGCCGGGGTCGATGGCGAGCAGGCGTTTTTCACCAAGCGGCGAGGCTAACAAGAGTTCGCGGAAGTTGTCGGCGAAGACGGTGATGGCGGTTTCGTCGGCGCGCTTTTTCGCTAACAATCGGGCTTCGGTTTCCATTGATGGCATGAGCAGGCGCTTGCATCCATCCTCGACGGCTTGGGCGACGTGCTTGCCGGCTGGGCCGGTGGATTTCACGTAATCGGGAAGGGCGTTGGAGGTGACGCGTTCCAGCGGGACCTCGACGCGCATGAGCAGGAAGCCTTCCTTCTCGCCACGGCGGATGGCGAGCATGCGGTGGGACGGGATGGAATGGAACGGCTCGCTCCACTCGAAGTAGTCGCGGAATTTCTGCGCGTCCGCTTCCTCCTCCTTGCCATACATGATCTTGGAGGAAACGGTGGCGTCCTCTTCGTAGATTTTCCGGACACGGCCACGCAGCGTGGCGTCATCGGCCACGCGCTCGGCGATGATGTCGCGGGCTCCGGCGAGGGCCTCCACGGTGGTGGGCACTTCCATTTCCGGGTTGAGGAACTTGGCGGCTTCCTCCTCGGGATCGGCGGCTTGGTTTTCGAAAATGAAGTCGGCGAGCGGGGTGAGGCCGCGTTCGATCGCCTTGGTGGCGCGGGTCTGGCGCTTCGGACGGAACGGGGCGAAGATGTCCTCCACGGCGTTCACGGTGAGCGCGGCTTCGAGCTTCTTTTTCAGCTCGGGAGTGAGGAGCGAGCGCTCTTCGAGGGATTTCAGGACGGCGGTGCGGCGGGAATCCAGCTCGGCGAGTTGCAACATGCGGTCGCGGATCGTGGTGATCTGGACTTCGTCGAGCGAGCCGGTTTGTTCCTTACGGTAGCGGGAAATGAAGGGAACGGTGCCGCCCTCGGCGATGAGTTTGGAGGTGGCGGTGACGGAGGAAAGGGAGATTCCGGTTTCGCGGGCGATGGCTTCGAGGTGGGTCATGCGGAGGGCTGGTTTAGAAGAGGCGGACGGGGCGGGCAAGAAATTGGACCGGAGAAATTTTCGGGACGGAGGGAAAATTAGGTTGAAATGTGGGGCGGGATTCCGTGGGCGCTTCTGACCCAAGGGCAGGGGAGATCGGCTCCAAGAAAAAGAAATCGACCTTTCCGCAGGGCGTTTCAGAATCCGGGCATGCCCGGTCGCGAAGATCTTGAGAAATTGTCCCTGCTGGGGAAAGAAAGCCGCCTGCCCGCCAGTCCGGATGAAGCGAAATTGGAAATTTTTCCCAATCAGCGTCCCGGCCGGAAGTACTGGATCACGCTCAACACTTCGGAATTTTCCTCGCTTTGCCCCGTGACCGGTCAGCCGGACAGCGCGAAGATCGAGATCCGCTATGTGCCGGGCGAGACGATCGTGGAAACGAAGAGCCTGAAGTACTACCTCGCCTCATTCCGCAACCAGCCGGCGTTCAACGAGGAAATCGTCAACCGCATCCTCGATGATCTGGTGGCCGCGCTGAAACCGAGAGAGCTCATCGTCCGCGGTGAATTCGCCCCGCGCGGCGGCATCCAGCTCACCACCGAGGCGAACTACCCGGAGTGCGAGGCATGAAAGTCTGCGTGCTGCTGAGCGGCGGAATGGACTCGGTCGCCGCCTTTTATGAAGTGCTCGGGAAGCATGAGGTCGTGGCGTGCCTGTCCTTCGACTACGGCTCGAAGCACAATGCGAGGGAAATTCCGTTCGCGAAGCTGCATGCGGATCGAAGTGGCGTCGTCCATCACACGATCCCGCTGGATTTCATGAACACGCTTTTCAAATCGGACCTGCTGAAATCCGGCGGCGAGATTCCCGAAGGCCACTATGCCGAGCAGACGATGAAGCAAACCGTCGTCCCGTTCCGGAACGGCATCATGCTCGCCATCGCCGCCGGCTACGCCGAAAGTGTCGAGGCGGAGGGCCTCGTCATCGCCGCGCACTCCGGCGATCATGCGATCTATCCGGACTGCCGCGAGCCCTTCATGCAAGCGATGGGCTCGGCGATGGAGGAGGGGACCTACGCGAAGATCCGTCTCCTGCGGCCGTTCATCGATACTGACAAAACCGGCATTGCCAAACGCGGCGCCGAGCTCGGCATCGATTTCGCCGAAACCTGGTCCTGCTACAAAGGCGGCGATATCCACTGCGGCGTCTGCGGCACCTGCGTCGAGAGGCGCGAGGCGTTCATCCTTGCCGGACTCGCTGATCCCACGGTTTACAAACAAACTCCGGAGCTGCCGACATTGAGTTGAGAGTTTTTAGTTGAGAGTTGAAAGTTGAGAGTCAGAACAGACCTTCGCTTTCACCGCTCTTCTCTGACTCTCAACTCTCAACACCAGACTCCCAACTTCTTCCCCATGCCTTACCGAATCTGCAAATCCCTCGAAGTGGAAAACGGCCACATGCTCACGCAGCATCCCGACAAGTGCCGTTTCCCGCACGGGCACACCCGCAAGGTGGAGTTCGTCATCGAGGCGGAGGAACTGGATTCGCACCAGATGGTCTGCGATTTCAAGATCATCAAGGAGGCGGTCGGCGATTGGCTGGACACCTTCGATCACGCGCTCTGCATGAACACCGCGGATCCTGCCTATCAGGAATTCAAAAGCCGTTATGGCGACCGCGTCATCGGCTTTGAGAACCAGGACCCGACCACCGAGCTGATGGCCCGCACGATTTTCGACCACACCGAAAAAGCCCTTGCCGCGTATGCCGCGCGCACCGATACCCGCTACCTCCTCGCGCCCGGCGTCCGGCTCGTCCGCGTCCGCGTCTGGGAGACCTCGTCCTCATGGGCGGAATACGAAAAATAATCTCTGACTCATGCCCAAGAAATCCACATTGCCCGACATCCAGGCGACCCCGGACACCCGCGGCCTCGATATCGACCAGGTCGGTGTCTCCGATCTCCGCTATCCGATCCAAGTGCTCGATCAGGACGGAAAACCGTTCCCGACCGTCGCCAAGATCGCGATGTCCGTGCACCTGCCGCATCATTTCAAAGGCACGCACATGAGCCGTTTCCTCGAAGTCCTCAGCAAGCACGAGGGCGAGGTCACCATGCGCACCCTGCCCGAGATCCTCCATGATTTGAAAAAGCGCCTTGATGCCGAGGAGGCGCACATCGAGGTGGCGTTCACCTATTTCGTCACCAAGAAGGCACCTGTCAGCGGGGCTCCCGCCAAGGTCGGCTGTGACGTGGTTTTCCAAGGCACGTCCAACGGCACCGTCGATGACTTCGTGCTCTGCGTCACCGTACCGGTCACCACGCTGTGCCCGTGCAGCAAGGAAATCAGTGAATACGGAGCCCACAACCAGCGCGGCTACGTCACTCTGGAAGTCCGCCCGAAGGCGAAAAAGGGCGGCTGGGAACTCATCCTCATTGAGGACCTCATCGAAGTCGCCGAGAAATCCGGCTCCGCTCCCGTTTATGCCCTGCTCAAGCGCACCGACGAACGCTTTGTTACGATGCAGGCCTACGACAACCCCGTCTTCGTCGAGGATGTCGTGAGAAATGCCGCCGCCCTGCTGCGTGCCGACGAACGCGTCGCCTCCTTCACCGTGAAAGCGGTGAACCACGAAAGCATCCACGACCACAACGCCTTCGCCACCATCGTCAGCAAATAAGGAGGGCGGGGCTCCGGCCCTCCTCAAGCCGCGTCCCGCATGAACATCATCCCGCCGGAAATCCTGTTGGAAGCCTATGCGCGGGGTGTTTTCCCGATGGCCAACGAAGGGGAGATCCAATGGTTTTCCCCCGAATTCCGCGGTCTCATTCCGCTGGACGATCGTTTCCACATCCCGCACGGCTTGGCGAAAAGCCTGAAGAAGAAGCCCTTCGAAGTCCGATGGAACACCGCCTTCCGCGAGGTGATGTTAGGCTGTGCGACCCGTGAGGAAACGTGGATCGACGAAACCATCCTCGAAAGCTACTGCCACCTTCACGACCTGGGCCACGCTCACTCGGTCGAATGCTGGGACGCGGGTGGCCTGCAAGGCGGACTCTATGGTGTTTCATTACCCGGCGTCTTCTTCGGCGAAAGCATGTTCTCCCGGAAAACGGACGCCTCCAAGATCGCCTTGGTCGCTCTTGTCCAAGGATTGCGGGACAAAGGTTTCCTCCTTCTCGACACCCAGTGGATGACCGATCATCTCAGCCAGTTCGGCGGCTACGAGCTTTCCCGCAAGGCCTATCACAAGGCTCTTCAAAACGCGCTCGCCGCAGGCATGCCGTGAATTCTTACGATTGAGATCGGAACCACGGGCAGATACGGTTTCCCCATGCGGATTGATATCGTGACATTGTTTCCCGAGGTGGCGCTGGCCCCGCTGAGTGACTCCATCATCCAGCGCGCCCGGGCGGCCGGCCTGGTGGAAGTGGCCGGGCACCAGTTGCGGGATTGGTCGGAGGACAAGCACCGGCGGGTGGACGACTCGCCGTGCGGCGGCGGGCAGGGGATGCTGCTGAAACCGGAACCGCTTTTCGCGGCGGTGGAGGCGCTGCGAAAACCGGAGACGCGGGTGATCCTGATGACTCCGCAGGGCCGTCCTTTCAAGCAGTCCGTCGCCCGGGAGTTGGCCGGTGCGGAGCATTTGCTGATCCTTTGCGGTCATTACGAAGGTGTGGACCACCGGGTGATCGAAGCGCTGGTGGATGATGAGATCTCCATCGGCGACTACATTCTCACCAACGGCGCGCTGGCGGCGGCAGTGGTGTGTGACGCGGTGATCCGCTTGCTGCCTGGGGCTCTCGGTGACGAGCGTTCGCCGGTGGACGAGTCGTTCACCGACCCGAATCTGCTGGAAGCTCCGGCTTACACGCGTCCCATCGATTTTCGCGGAATGACGGTGCCTGAAGTCCTGGTCTCCGGTCATCACGGGAAGATTTCCGCGTGGAAGGAGGCGCAGGCGCTGGCCCGGACTCAGGAGAATCGCCCGGATTTGCTGAATTCCCGTGGAGTGGAAAAATAAAATCTGGCGGCGGGAAAATTTCGTTTCCCGATTCCGAAATCGTGCCAAAATCCGGCCGTGAAATCAGTTCCGAAGACGGCAGGCATGGGTTTGGAGGACGACCGTCCCCGCGTCGAACCGGCCACCATCGAGGACCTGCCCGCACTGACGGAACTGGTGATGAACCTCCTCGACGTGTCGGGAGACTTCACTCCGGACCGGGCCGTGCAGGAACGCGGCCTGCAGCTGATCCTGGAACAACCCAACCGCGGACGCATTTTCGTTGTTAGGAATCATGACCAGATTTTCGGCATGGTGAACCTTCTGTTCACCATTTCCACCGCCCGCGGCGGGTTTGTCATTCTGATGGAAGATGTGGTGATCCATCCCGACCACCGCGGCCAGGGGTATGGAACGATGCTTGTGGATTACGTGGCGGACTTCGCGAAGAAGAAGCATTTCAAACGCATCACCCTGCTCACGGACAAGATCAGCGAGGAGTCGCAGGAGTTCTTCAAGAAGCGTGGCTTCGAGCACTCCAGCATGATTCCGATGCGGCGCATCATCGACTAATAGTTTCCGGCGTGGTGGAACTCAGGCAGCGGCGACGGCTTTCCCGCGCGGTTTGCCACCGAGGATTTTTACCGGCGTTCCCACCTTGGTGACGTCGTAAAGTTTCGGAACGAAGTCGCGGGGCAGGCGGATGCAGCCATGGGAGGCCGCTTCGCCGGGGCGGGGGATCTCGCCCGCATGCATGCCGACCCCGTAGGAAGTGAGCCGCATCCAGTGATGCATCGGCGCTCCGGTGTAGCGGTTGCCGGGTGGTACCGGGGTGGTGGGTTTGGCGTCGCCATTCGTGACATTTCCCGCTTCGTCGGAAATCCAGCCGTAGCGGTTGGAAATCTTGAGCGGAAGCTTCTCGGTGATGGTGTAACTGCCTGCCGCCGTGCCGTGGCCTTCCTTGCCGGTGGAAACGAACGACCAGCCGATCAACCGCCCGCCGCGCCGGTAGGTGGCCAGTTGCTCGGATAGATCGATTTCCACGGTGATTTCGCCCGGGCCGCAGTCATCGGCCCATTCATACATGACGGGCCTGGCCTTGCCGGTTTCCTTCGGTGACAGGATGCCGCACGACGTGGTGAGCATCGCCATGCAGGCCCAGGAAACCCAGGTGAACGCGCGCGAAATCCGCTGACAGGTCATTTCACCGCAGCTTGTTTTTGATAGTAATCGCCGCTGAACAGGTTGCGCAGATCGTCGTCGGCAACGCCGTCCGGATGGTTGCTCTCGTGCATCAGCATGCGGATATACGATTTGCCGGACTGTTCGACGACCTGGAACTGGCAGAAGCGGGACCGTTGGTTCTGGCTGGCGAGCGACAGCCAGTTGGAGATTTCCAGATTGCCGGAAAGGTTGTTCGCCAGGGACTCCAGGCTGGCTGCCGGAATGGTCTCTTCGAAAAAGACGTCATTCATGGTGGTGAAATCGAAATTTCCGTAGGACTCGGTCACTCCTCCCGAGGCGTTGATCGAATGCGCTTTGTTAGGAAGCGTCTTGTCGATCTCCACCCGCATCATTTCGATGAAGAGGCGTTCGTGGAGGCGCGTGTTGGCCAGTTCGAGTTGGAATTCGCGGGCGACATAGTAGGCCTGCATCTTGTAAAACGCGATGCCGACGAGCATGGCGGCAAGACCGCAGAAAAACCAAAACTTCTTGTGTTTCATCTTCATCATCGGAGGAACGGGCAGGGATTGAGGCTGCCTCGTGCAAGACGAAGGGCCATGAATGAACACGGCTGAAACGACACCCCGGGGGAGAGGAACAAATCAATTCATCCGCAACTGATGATGGTTTGTTAGCGTGACTTGATATTCATGCCAAGGAGATTTTTAGGGATGGCGGGGAATCGGAAGGATTTCGAGCGGCCGATCCATGATCCAAGCGGGCTGCCGGATGCCCTGCGCACCAGGGTTTTTTCTCCCAAATGGCTTGCCGTCTGCAACAGCCCTGCCTATCGCACCGCCAGCTTGTCATGAAAAGGGTAGAAACCATCGCGGAACCGGACGTCATTCTCATCGGCGGAGGCATCATGAGCGCCACGCTCGGAGTCCTTCTTTATCAGCTCGATCCCACCCTCAAGATCCAGATCGTTGAGGCGCTGGCCGAAGTGGCCAAGGAGAGCACGAACCCCTGGAACAACGCGGGCACCGGCCACGCCGCCCTCTGCGAGCTGAACTACACCAAGGAAAATGCCGACCACTCCGTGGACATTTCCAAGGCAGTTGAAATCAATGAAGCGTTCGAGGTTTCCAAACAATTCTGGGCTTACCTCGTGGAAAAAGACGTCCTGCCCGAGCCTTCCGAATTCATCACCAAGGTTCCGCACATGAGTTTTGTCCGCGGCAAGGATGACCAGGCATTCCTCAAGCGACGCCACAAGACGATGTCCAAGCACCATTTCTTCGCGGAAATGAAATACAGCGAGGATCCCAAGACCATCGGCAAATGGGCGCAGCTCCTGCTCGACGGCCGCCACCCTTCCGAACCCATCGCCGCCACCCGTGCGGACGGTGGCACGGACGTGAACTTCGGCGCGCTCACCCGCAGCCTCGTCGATTTCCTCGCTTCGAAGGAAAATGTCCGCGTCGCCACCCGCCACCAGGTGCACGACATCAAGCGCAAGCGCGACGGCAGGTGGGAACTCGTCGTCCGCAATCTGGAAAAAAAGATCAACCGCAAGGTCACTGCTCCCTTCGTCTTCGTCGGTGCCGGCGGTGCCTCGCTGCCACTCCTGCAGAAGTCAAAAATCCCGGAAGGCAAGGGCTTCGGCGGCTTTCCCGTCAGCGGCCAGTTCCTCGTCTGTGACAATCCGGATATCGTCGAGCGCCACCACGCCAAGGTTTACGGCAAAGCCGGAGTCGGCGCTCCACCCATGTCCGTGCCTCACCTCGACACCCGGCTGATCGATGGCAAGCTCTCGCTGCTTTTCGGCCCTTTCGCCGGGTTCTCTCCCAAATTCCTCAAGTCCGGCTCCTTCTTCGATCTTCCCGGCTCCGTGAAAATTTCCAACCTCATCCCCATGCTCGCCGTCGGGAAAGACAACCTCGACCTCACCCGCTACCTCATCGAGCAGGTCATGCAGAGTCCGGAGGATCGCCTAGACGCATTGCGCGAATTTTTCCCGGATGCGAAACTCGAAGACTGGAAGCTCCTCACCGCCGGCCAGCGCGTCCAGATCATCAAGCAGGACGCGAAAAAGGGTGGCGTCCTCCAGTTCGGCACCGAAGTCGTCGCCGCAGGAGACGGCTCCATCGCCGCTCTGTTAGGCGCGTCTCCCGGTGCTTCCACCGCCGTTGACGTCATGCTCGCCATCATCGAGAAATGCTTCGCCAAGCGGCTTCCCGAATGGCGCTCCAAGCTCGAAGCCATCATCCCGTCCTACGGCAGAAGCCTAGCCGAAGATCCGGAACTCTACCGCACCCTTCGCACCCAGGCGGACCGCACCCTTGGCTTGGGATGATCTACGAAAGATGAGCTATGAAAGATGATCGATGAGTTAAGAGTCTTCCCCTTCATCGATCATCTTTCATAGCTCATCTTTCATAGATCACTTGCCCCTTGAAACATCCTCTTCCCCGCGCTTCCTTGAGGTTCAATGTCTGAACCCGAGAAGTTGAAACAAACCGCGCCCAAGCAGTGGGCGGCAGGTCTGCCGGCGGTCGCCTCCTCCATGGAGCATATCCTGCGCGAGGCCGGTCCCTTCCGCGGCACCCGCGGGCTTCTCGAAATGAACCAGGCAGGCGGCTTCGACTGCCCGAGCTGCGCCTGGCCGGATCCCGATCACGACCGCTCCATCGCCGAGTTCTGTGAGAACGGCGCCAAGGCCCTCGCCTCCGAATCCACCCGCAAGCTCGCCGATGCGGCGTTCTTCGAAAAGCACTCCATCGCGCAACTCGCTACGGAGAGCGATCTCTGGCATGACCGCCAGGGCCGCATCGCGCAACCGATGATCCTGCGTCAGGGAGCGGACCACTATCAGCCCGTCGCGTGGAGCGATGCCTTCACCATCATCGCCAAGCATTTGAAAAAACTCGCCTCCCCCGACGAGGCCGTCTTCTACACCTCAGGCCGCGCCAGCAACGAGGCCGCCTTCCTCTATCAACTCTTCGCCCGCAGCTACGGCACGAACAACCTGCCGGATTGCTCGAACATGTGCCACGAGTCCAGCGGCCTCGCCATGAAGGAGTCCATCGGCGTGGGGAAAGGCACCGTCACGCTCGATGATTTCCTCGCGGCGGACACCATCCTCTGCGTCGGGCAGAATCCGGGGACCAACCACCCCCGCATGCTCTCCACCCTCGAAGCCGCGGTGAAAAAGGGTGCCAAGCTCGTCGCCATCAATCCGCTCAAGGAAGCCGGTCTCGTCGGCTTCGTCCATCCGCAGCATCCCGTGGCCACCGTCATGGGGCGAGCCACACCGCTTGCCTCGCAGTTCATCCGCGTCCGGGTCAATGGCGACCTCGCCCTCTTCCGCGGCGTCGCGAAGGCCCTGCTGGAGGACGAATACTCCCATCCGGGCACGGTCGTTGACGCCACTTTCGTCCACCAGCATAGCCACGATTTCGAGGCCTACCGCACTCTGGTCGGAGCCACCCCATGGTCCGATATTACCCGCATGAGCGGGGTGGCGGAGGACGAGATCCGCACCCTCGCCGCCACCATGACCGGCGGCTCGCGGCGCGTCATCACCTGCTGGGCCATGGGACTCACCCAGCATCGCAATGCCGTCGCCACCATCCGCGAGGTCGCCAATGTCCATCTCCTGCTAGGAGCCATCGGCCGCCCCGGCGCGGGCCTCTGTCCCGTGCGCGGCCACAGCAATGTCCAAGGCGACCGCACCATGGGCATCTTCGAGAAAATGCCCGAGGCATTTCTATCTGCCCTCGACCGTGAGACCGGCATCACCTCCCCGCGCCACCACGGACACGACACCGTCGCCGCCATCCACGCCATGCACCGCGGCCAGGCCGGGGTCTTCTTCGCCCTCGGCGGAAATTTCCTCCAGGCCTCTCCCGATACCGATTACACCACCACCGCCCTGAGAAACTGCGAACTCACCGTCCATGTTTCCACCAAGCTCAACCGCAGCCACCTCGTCACCGGCCGCACCGCCCTCATCCTGCCGTGCCTGGGCCGCAGCGAGCGCGATGGCGAGGGGGCATTCGTCACCACGGAGAACTCCATGGGCGTCGTCCAGATGTCCCGCGGCGTTCTAGCACCCGCCTCACCCCACCTTCTATCCGAGGTCGAGATCATCGCCCGCCTCGCGGAAGCGGTGCAGGGGAAGGGCAGCCCCGTCCTCTGGCGCTGGCTTTCCGAGGACTACGACCGCATCCGCAGCCTCATCGAGCGCGTCATCCCCGGATTTGAAAACTACAACGACCGCGTCCACGAACCCGGTGGCTTCTATCTGCCCAACGACGCCAAGCAACGCGTCTGGAACACGCCCGGCGGAAAGGCACATTTCAGCCTCGCCGCCATCGACGTCTTCGAGCCCGCCGCCGGTCGCCTCGTCCTCCAGACCCTCCGCAGCCACGACCAGTTCAACACCACCATCTACGGGCTCGACGACCGCTACCGCGGCATCTCCAACGCCCGCCGCATCCTCCTCGTCAACCCCGACGACCTGAAGGAACGAGGCATCGCCCCCTGCTCCCAGATCGACATCACCAGCATCTGGCGCGACGAGCGCCGCACCGCCAGATCCTTCACCGCCATTCCCTACGAAATGCCCCGCGGCAGTGCCGCCGCCTACTTCCCCGAGGCCAACGTCCTCGTCCCCGCCACCAGCCAGGCCGAAGGCAGCGGCACCCCCACCAGCAAGGCGGTGGAAATCGAGATCACCACGGCAGGCTAACCTGGAAAACCCATCGGGTGCTGGCCTGTCTCTAACGATTGACGCGGGGCCGGTGGCTCAGTCCTCCACGCCTGCCGCCAGCTTCGGCGGAATGAGATAGACGAGCGTGCCGCGCCGTGAGGGAGGGAGGATTTCAAGACAGGCGATCATTCCCTTTTTCACCTCGATGCTGCCGCCACCGGACCCGAGGAGCCACTGGATGAGCTGCGAGAAATCCGGCTCGTGGCCGACGATGGCGACGCGCTTGAAGTCACGGAACGCCGCCAGTTCTCCCAAGGCCTGCTCCGGGGACATCCCGCAGGCGAGCCAGCCCTGGATCACCGCGCCGGGCATCGCCGCGGTCTGGCAGAATTCCTCCGCGGTCTGCCGGGCGCGGAGCAGGGGACTGGTCAGCACGATCTCAGGGAGAACTCCGGCAGTCTTCAAAAGCCTCGCGGCCCGGCGCGCCTGCTCGCGGCCCTTTTCCACCAGTGACCGGGAAAAATCACTGTCGATGTTCGCGTTCTCGGCTTTGCCGTGGCGCAGGAGGATGAGTTCCATTTGTTAAGTTCTGAATTTCAAATCTTAAAATCCAAATGAAGAAATGGGGTCTTCGGCTTTGAATTTAGGATCTATTGCTTCCTCACATCGTCATCCCGCCGTCGACGGCGATGACCTGGCCCGTGATGTAGCGCGCTTCCTTGCTGGCGAGGAAGACGACCATGGCCGCGATGTCCTTCGTCTCACCGAAGCTTCCGAGCGGGATGTTTCCGACGACGGAGTTTTTCTGCGCGTCGGTGAGTTCGTCGGTCATGTCGGTCTTGATGAATCCGGGGGCCACCGCATTGCAGGTGACTTGGCGGCCGGAAAGCTCGCGGGCGACCGCCTTGGTGAAGCCGATGAGGCCGGCCTTGGAGGCGGAGTAGTTCGCCTGGCCGGCGTTGCCGATGATGCCAACGACGGAAGCGATGTTGATGATGCGGGCGTCCTCGGCTTTCATCATGGGCCGCATGAACGCTTTCACCGTGTTGAAAGCCCCCTTCAAATTCGTGTCGAGGACCGTGTCCCAGTCTTCCTCCTTCATCCGCATCAGCAAGCCGTCGCGGGTGACGCCGGCGTTGTTCACCAGAATGTTCACCGCGCCCAACTCCTCGCCGATCTTCTTCGCCAGCTCCTGCACGGCGGCATGATCCGCGACATCCACGGCATAGGCGGTGCAACTTCCGGGGAAGTCCGCGTTGATTTCCTCCGCCGCTTTTCCGCAGCTCGATTCACTGCGGCTCACGACCGCGACCTTGGCACCCTCGGCTGCCAGAGCACGGGCGATTTCCTGTCCAATTCCACGGCCACCTCCGGTGACGACGGCAACTTTGTTTGCGAAGCGCGACATGCCCAGAACGTGGCGACCGGAAGGGGCGGGTGTCAATTCCGGCGATGGGATAAGAGTTGGCCGAAAGGACACAGGGAACGCAAAAGGTGGGTGTTCTGATCCGAATTTTTATGCTTTGCGTCCCTTCGGCAGAAACCCGGTGCACCAAGAAGCCGCGACACTCCTGTCACGGAAGCCAATGAGATGGCGACGAAAAGCGGAAAGCCGGCTTTCATCGTCTCCCCCTTGAACATGGGGGCGAGCAGTCCGCCACTTGTTTTTCGACAAGCCGCAATTTGGCATTGTCTAAGGGGAGGCAATGATTAGCTTGCAGAAGTGGAGAGGTAGAGAAACCTCCGCCGAGAGAGCTAGTTAGTGACAGGGCGGGGATTGTGGGAGCACGGTCGAGGAGTACCCGGTCCGGTTGATGACGTGATAGTGCGCGGTGGCGGTCTCTAGGATTTCGCGCACTTTGTCGATGATCCAAGGTTTCCCCAGAAAGTAGTCGATCGCGCCGGACTTGGCCGCCTCTGCGACGAGTTCGGAGTCGGCGTAGGCGGTGGACAGCACTTTGACGATGTCCGGTCTGATAGGGCTGATGTGTTCAAGCATGGCGACCCCGGTCATCTGAGGCATGATGTGGTCGGTGACGATCACTCCGATCCGCCCTCCTTCCTCACCTTGCAGAAGATCCAGCCCCTCCGCGCCGTTGGCGGCGACAACGATGTCCCAGGTTCTCCCGAAGATCATGGAGAAATATTTCCGGGACTTCTCTTCATCGTCGACGAAGAGAATGCGGAGGGGGCTGGCAGGCGGGTCTGCGCTCATGGATGGAGTTTTTCCTCTGATCGGCCGGGCGGCGTGTTTGAACGTGATCCTGCCGCCTTTTTGCTAGACCAACAGATCGGCGGGAACTTTGCCACCGTTTTCCGTGAGTTTTCTGAGAACTTGCTGATGGAGCCAGGTGTTCATCCCTGCTGAGTTGGAGGTGTCTCCGGGATAGCCGAGCTCGGCGGCAAGCTCCTTTCGGGCAGTGAGGCTGCTGTCCATGTCGAGCAGTTTCATGAGGTCGACAATGGAGCGCTTCCAGTCGAGCTTTTCAGGATTCGCCGCCGCGAGACGGTCCATGATGGAGGCGACGTCCACACTAGCGGGGTGGGTGGAAACCGGCTGGGTGGATGGAACCGCCGGAGTGGAGGAGGAATTGCCGAACGCGGATCCTGCTGCGGCGCCGAAGGTGGTTCCTAGCTCGGATGCCTGCGTGGTGTCGGGGGTGACCTGCGCGGGTGTGGCGGGCGGTGGGGAAACCGGAGGCAGGGCGGAGGCGGCCGGCGCGTCGTGATCGAAGATCTTGGAAAGGATGGTTTTGAAAAGGCTCATGACGATGGGGAGCGGGTTGTGTTTTGTTAGCGATTGGCCCCGGACAATTTCACCTGCGGGCGACCAGGCGATAGACCGCCAGCAGAAGGATGGCACCCACGACCGAGGCGATGAATCCGGTGGGCTCCCCGAGCTGATACCAGCCTAACGAGCGACCGAGGAACCCGGCGACGAAAGCGCCGCCGATTCCCAGCAGGATGGTGATGATGAATCCGCCCGGGTCCTTGCCAGGCATGAGGAACTTGGCGATGACCCCGACAATGAGGCCGATGATGAGCATCCAGAGGAATTCCATAAGTGTGTTTGGTTGGGGTGCGTGTGTTGGCTTGCCTGGGGCAGGCTCAAGAGATTCTTGAAAGGGTTCTGCCGCAGGTGTCCGGGCTTTCGCAGGGAACGTGCCAGCCGTGCTGTGCCCGTTGTTGCAACATCCGTGAACGCAAGTGGGAAACGGAGCGCGCAGATTGCGTGGAGTGCCGGGTGTTTTGCACGATCCAACGCGGGACGCGGGGATCCGTGCGGGGGGATGAAGCGATCCGGGCCTTTTCTAAAACGTTAGGTCCGGAGGTTCTTCCGCCTGAGGGAGGGGTTTAACAGAAGGGAGGGAAGGACGCGAAGGGCGGTTGAATATTGAACATCGGAATAGAGAGTGGAGGCTGGCGGACGTGCGGATTTCGATCCGGCCGATGTTGAGAGAAATTGCAAGTGGCCGCCGGCAAGGGGGTGCTAGAAGAGCGCGCGGAGTTCGCGTTCGATGGCGGCGGCGGCCTGGGGGACGGTGATGGGGCGGCCGGCTTCGTTGGCCAGGCAGCTCATGGTGACGCCGTCGATGCCGCAGGGGGTGATGGCGAAGAAGGGGGGAAGGCTTTCCTGCGCGATGTTGATGGCGAAGCCGTGCATGGAGACCCACTTGCGGACGCCGACGCCGAGGGAGGCGAGCTTGCGGTTCTCCACCCAGACGCCGGTGAGCCCGTCGCGGCGGCCGGCGGGGACGCCGAAGGACTGGCAGGCGAGGATGAGAGCTTCTTCGAGCTTGCGGAGGTGCTCGTGGAGGTCCTTGCCGCGCGGGGCGAGGTCCAGGATGGGGTAGCCGACGAGCTGGCCGGGGCCGTGGTAGGTGGCCTGACCGCCGCGGTTGATCTCGTGGACGGGGTGCGGCAGGGAAGCGGGATCGCGGAGGGAGGATTGGTCGCGCAGACGGCCGATGGTGTAAACTGGCTGGTGCTCAAGGAGCAGGATGGTGTCGCGGCCGGTGCCGTCGAGGAGGGCTGCGACGTATTTTTCCTGAAGGCGGAGTCCGTCTTCGTAGCCGATGGGTTCTGGGAGATGGAGGATTTCCAACATGGGGAAGAGGAAGAAGGAGGAACTTGGGATAGACGCGGATTAAAAGAAAAACGGGGTGATGGAGGCAATGAGTGGCTATTTTTTACAGAAGCGAGCAAAGGATGCCGGGTTTTTACTCGATAGGTCTCAAGGATCAAAAATATTCGGATCTCACAAAACCATGCCTTTGCTTGCTTTGCTCACTTCTGTTGAAACTCTTCAACAACGTTTGGCGGATCGGAGTCCGTCGCCGCTTGCTCCGGGTTGCTGCTCCGCGCGATCTGGATCGCGGAACCAGGGCTTGGCAACCGGTCCAAGAAGCTTTTATCCCCTTGTGTTCATCCGCGTTCATCGGTGGAGGGAACATCCTACACAAGCCGGCGGTCGAGGAGCTTGGCCTTGAGGGGATCGGACGCCTGGAGGTGGGCCATGCCGATGGCGAGGGCGTCCGCGGCGTCGGGCGGCGGGGTTTCCGCGAGGCCCAGGAGGGCGCGGACCATGAAGGCGACCTGGGTCTTGTCCGCGGTGCCTTTTCCAACGACGGCCATCTTCACCTTCTTGGGTGAGTATTCGTAAACGCGCAGGCCGTGATCGGCCGCGGCGATCATGGCGGCGGCGCGGGCGGCCCCCATGGAGATGGCGGTCTGGTGGGACTGGACGTAGATGATGCCCTCGACGGCGACTTCGTCCGGCTGGAACTTCTGGATGACATTCGCCAGATGGGTGCGCACGGCGGAAAGCGCGGCGGACTGGGGGATGTTCTTCGGGATGGAAATCACATCGAAGGCAAGGACGACAGGCTTGCGCGGATCTCCTTCCAGCACGGCATAGCCGGTATTTCTAACGGCGGGATCGATGGATAGAACGCGCATGGCACCGGATCCGAAACGCGCGGGATGAATCCCGCGCTCCAGTTGATGAAATCAACGCCGCTTTTTGCCGCCGCCGGTCTTCTTGCGGCGGACGGGCTTGATCGGGGAATCGTCGAGCAGCGCGGTGTAAATGTAGTCGAAGTCTTCGAGCTTCCGGCGCGGGATTTCCTTGTCGATGAAGATTTCCACGGACTTGGCGTAGTCGAGCTCGTCGGCGGTGAGGATGGTGAAGGCGTCGCCCTCGGCGGAGGCACGGCCGGTGCGACCGATGCGGTGGACGTAGTCCTCAGCGTTTTCCGGGACGCGGTAGTTGATGACGTGCGAGACGCCGGAGATGTCGATACCGCGGGCGGCGACGTCGGTGGCGACGAGGATCTCGTAGTCACCGGCCTTGAATCCAGCGAGGGCCTTCATGCGGTCCACCTGATTGATGTCGGAGTGCATGGCGGCGACCTTGGGCTGACCGGTGGTTTTGATTAGCGTCGTGAGCTGGTCCGCTTCCTTGCGGGTGCGGGTGAAGATCATGACCGAGTGGTATTCGGTTTGTTTGAGGAGCTCCAACAGCAGTTCGTCGCGCTGGTCCATGGCGACCGGATAGAAGGCGTGGGTGACGCTCGTCGGGATGGAGGTGCGGGCGATCTCGATGCTGGTCGGATCGGTGAGGCACCATTGGGCGAAGGTCTGGATCGCGGGCGGCATGGTGGCCGAGAAAAACAGCGTCTGACGGCCTTCCCACGGGCAGAGGTTGACGATTTTCCGGACCTGGGGGAGGAAACCCATGTCGAGCATGCGGTCCACCTCGTCGAGGATGAGCACCTTGATCTCGCCGAAGCGCATGGTGGTGCGGTAGAAATGGTCGACCAAGCGGCCGGGGGTGGCGACGACGATGTCGGCACCGGCGGCGAGCTGCTCGGACTGGGTGCCGAGGCCGACGCCGCCGTAGAGCAGGGCGACCTTCATGCCGGTGTGCTTGCCGTATTTCTCGAACTGCTCTGCGACCTGATGGGCGAGCTCGCGGGTGGGCTCGAGCACGAGGATCTGGGGCTTGCCCATTTTCTCGATCTTCGAAAGCGACGGCAGAGCGAAAGCGGCGGTCTTGCCGGTGCCGGTCTGGGACGCGCCGATGACGTCCTTTCCTGCGAGAATGATCGGAATCGCCTGCGCCTGGATGGGGGTAGGCGTGGTGTAACCGGTTTCCTCGATGGCTTCCAGAACGGCTGCGGAGAGCCCAAGTGTGTCAAATCCCATGCGGCGGCCTAGGTAATGGGCCGGGCGGTCCGGGTCAAGATGCGATTGTCGGGTGAAAACCGGGGATCCTGCGGAAAATGATGTAGGAAATGAAAATGCGGTTGGCACTCCGCGGAAAAGCGACTGTTATTCATTGGAAAGGAAAGAGGAGTCAACCCGTCCCTGCCGTCATGTCCCAAGCCATCATCGATCCCGAGGAGGTTCGCCGTTTCGCGGCGGAGCTGAAACGTTTCAACGGAGACCTGCGGGAGCGGACCGGCTCGCTGATGGCGCGCTTCACGGCGCTGGGCGACAGTTGGCAGGATCAGGAACAGGAAAAGTTCTCGGCGGAGTTTACCCAGTTGATGAAGACGCTCAAATCCTTCCTGGAGCTGTCCGACCGCCACACGCCCTACCTCCTGCGCAAGGCGGAGCGCATCCAGCAGTACCTCGACCAGCGCTGACCTCCGCAATGTCCGATCAAGTCAAAATTTCCTCGATCGACGCCCTCGAAGCGTTCCGGGCGGACTTGATCCAGTACATCGCGAAGGCCCGCGTGGCGCTGGAGGACATGGAGGGCGACGTCCGCCGGACCCAGACGTGGCTGGATACCGACCGCACGCAGTATTGGGGCGGGCAGATGAAGCTGTGGACGAAGAATCTCCATCAGGCGGAGCAGGAGCTCTACAGCGCGAACCTCACCAGCCCGCAGGCGAGCAACGCCTTTCAGAAAATGGCGGTGGTGAAGGCGAAGCGGAAGCTGGAGGAGGCGGAGGACAAGATGCGCGTGCTGAAGAAGTGGCGGCAGACCTTCGAGAACCGCGCCACGCCGTTGCTGCGCCAGCTCGATCCGATGTTTTTCCTGGTCGGCCAGCAGCTGCCGAAGGGTGTGTTCTCGCTGGGTGAGTCGATCAAGGCGCTCCAAGCCTACGCTGAAAAGCAGACGCCGAACCAGGCTCCGGCTCCCGCTCCGACTGACCCGGGAGGTGAACCGTGAGCATGTCCGGCAGCAAGGGGCTGCTCACGCTGGCCACCCGCAACCTTCAGGCGCGGTGGGGCGAGACGCGGTTCTCATGGCGCGACCGCAAGGCGCAGGAGTTCGAGGAGCTGTATCTTTCCGAGCTGATAAACAGCGTGAACTCCGCGCTCCGGGTCATCGAGGAACTCGATCAATTGCTAGAAAAAGTTCATGCAGACTGCGACTGAATCCATCGACCTCCGCTCCGTACAGGCACAGCTCGACCAGCTGAAATCCGGTGTCGCCGCCGTCACGACCGCGGAGCGGGATCTGATCCGGAACCGGGCCGAGCGATTGGCGGTGGTGCGCCGCGAAATGATCCAGCGCGAGGAGGCCGATGCGGAGAAATCCGCCCGCGCGATCCAGGACCTCGCCATGCGGCGGCAGCAGGAAATCGAGCAGGCGCAGGCCGCCAAGGACGCGCGTGCCGGGAAAATCCACCACGCCTATCACACGAGCCGCTCGGCGCTGGCGAACCGCGCCCAAGGGGTGAAGGACCGCCGCATCGGCCAGGTGCAGGGCTCCATCATGCGGAACCGCCAGATCCGCGAGCAGGAGCTGGCGACGGCGAAGGAGGAGCATCTCGCCTTTCAAACACTGCTGGGCGGAGATCGCGCGACGCGGCGGGATCTGCGGAAATCCGTTCTCACGGCATTCCGCAGCTACCGGCCGCTGCTGGAGAATCGATTCCATGGGAAGCCGGCGAAGTCGGGAGAGACGGATCCGGCCGCAACGCCGGCGAAGCTTCGAGAGGCCATGCAGGAGAAACTGGAGGACGCGCGCCGGGCGGTGGAGTCCGCCCATCAGCTGCCGCTGGCGAAGTTTTTCCGGTTTGTCCCGCTGTGGTTCATTCTGGCCGTGGTGGGTGGCATGCACGCCTGGCTGGCGTTGAAATCGGGAAGCGCGGGATCCGGCTCCGTCCTGCCATCGCTCGGAATTTCCGTGGGAGTGGTGGTCGTGCTGTGGCTGGCGGGCCTGCTGACGTCGCGGGCGACGATTCGCCGCTCCGCCGAGTCGCTGACGGCGGCGGGAGCCCTGGAATTTTCCGCGGAAAAGGAATCCGCCGCGCGCCTGGCGGCGCTGGATGCCGAGATCAAGGATGAACACACGACCGAGGGCCAGAACCTGAGCGAGACGTTCCGCGAGTCCGACAGCGAATGGAAGGCGCGCTTGGCCGAGGGGCAGAAGAAGCTGGACCGGCAGTTCGCACGGCTTCCGGCGAAGCTGGACAAGCTGCACGAGCGCAAGCTCTCGCAGATCGACGCCGCGCACGAACGGTCGCTCGTCCGGGCCCGGGCCGAGGCCGACGAGCGCGCGCGCCTCACCGAGTCCTCGAGAACCCAGCTCAACACATCCATCGAATCCCATGTCGATGCGAAGATCCTGGATCTGACGAAACCGTGGGAGGCGGAGGTTCTTCCCGAGCGGACCTCGCTCGCCGCGCTGGAAGCCGCCTCGCTCGACCGGTTTCCCGGATGGACGACGGATGTCTGCGAAAACTGGACGCCACCGGCCGAAGCGCCGGATGCCGTGAGAATCGGGCGGATCCTGATAGAGTTCCCGAAGCTGGCGCAGGGCCTGCCGCATGACCGGCGCCTCGCCCTGCCGGATGCGGGCCGTCTCGCCGTGCCGCTCTCGTTAGGCTTTCCCGATCAAGCCTCGATCCTGATCGAAAGCGACGGCGCGGGCGAGGCGACCCATGCGCTCAATGCCACGGCGCTGCGATTGCTGGCCGCCCATCCTCCAGGACGGGCATCGTTTGTTTTCATCGATCCGGTCGGGCTGGGCAAGGATTTCGCCGGACTGATGCATCTTGCGGATTACGAGGAGACGCTGATCCACCACCGCATCTGGACCCAGAGCACCCAGATCGAGGAACGTCTCGCGGAACTCAACGAGCACATCGAGAAGGTCATCCAGATGTATCTCCGCAACGAATATGCGACGATCACGGAGTATAACGAACAGGCGGGCACCATTGCCGAGAAATACCGCTTTCTCGTCATCGCCGGTTTTCCCGCGGCCTTCAGCGAGACGTCGTGCAAGCGGCTTCTCTCCATCGCCTCCAGCGGCGCGCGCTGCGGGGTGCACCTGCTGATCCAGCGCGATCTGAGAATGCCGGTGCCCGACTCCGCACTGGAGGACGAGCTCCGCCGCGCGTGCCTGCGGGTGACGCTGAAAGACGGGACATTCCATCTGACGGAGGCACCGCAAGGTGCGGATGTGGTGGTGTTTGATCCGCCGCCGTCGCTGGAGGATTCGGTGACGCTGGTGCACCGCATCGGCAAGGCGAGCATCGACTCGAACCGGGTGCAGGTGCCGTTCTCGCACATCGCTCCTCCGGCGGACGAGATCTGGAAATCGATCACCACCGACGAGCTGCGGGTCCCCATCGGCCGGACCGGCGCGAAGAAGCTGCAGATGCTAGCGATCGGAAAGGGAACCCGCCAGCACGCCCTCGTTGCGGGGAAGACCGGTTCCGGGAAATCGACCTTGTTCCACGTCATCATCACCAATCTCGCGCTCTGGTGCAGCCCGGAGGAGGTGGAGTTCTATCTGGTGGATTTCAAGAAGGGGGTGGAGTTCAAGTGCTATGCGGCGAAACGGCTGCCGCATGCGAAGGTGATCGCCATCGAGAGTGATCGGGAGTTCGCGCTGAGCGTGCTGCAGCGGATCGATGCCGAGCTGAAGCGGCGCGGGGAATTGTTCCGCAAGGCCGGCTCGCAGGATCTCGCCGGATACAAGCGCACCGCGGGCAGCGAGCCGATGCCGCGCAGCCTGCTGCTGATCGATGAATTCCAGGAGTTTTTCACGGAAGATGATTCGGTGGCGCAGGAAGCGTCGCTGCTGTTGGACAGGATCGTCCGGCAGGGACGGGCGTTCGGCATTCACGTGATCCTCGGTTCGCAGACCCTGGGCGGGGCCTACACGCTGGCCCGGGCCACGTTGGGCCAGATGGTCGTCCGCATCGCGCTCCAGTGCAACGAGGCCGACGCCGCACTCATCATGGACGATGACAATCCGGCTCCCCGTCTGCTCACGCGGCCGGGTGAGGGGATCTACAACGACCAGGCCGGAGCACTCGCGGCTAACAGCCCATTCCAGATCGTCTGGCTGCCCGAGGAGGAACGCGACGCGTTGCTCGATCAGGTCAATGATCTGGCCGCAAAAGACGGCAAGCGGCCACAGGTGCCGATTATCTTTGAAGGGAATGCTCCTGCCGACGTCAGAGACAACATGCAGTTGAAGCAGCTGATCTTCTCCGATCCATCCGCCCGCCCCGTGACCGCCCGTGCGTGGCTCGGTGCGCCGAATTCCATCAAAGGCCCCACCGAAGCCCAGTTCCAGCGCCAGAGCGGCAGCCACCTGCTGGTCGTCGGCCAGTCCTCCGAGCGGGCGTTGTCATTGCTGGCGATCAGCATCGTCTCGCTCGCCGCGCAGTATCCCTCTGATCAGGTTGAATTCGTCATCCTCGACCCCCATGCCTACGACAACGGGGCGAACGGCTATTTCCAAAAACTCGCCACTAAACTGAGGCGGAAGATCCGCATCGGCGGTCCGGCCGAAGTTCCGGCGATGATGGGCGAACTCGCCGCGGAGCTGGAAGCACGCGGGCCTTCGTCCGGCCGCGATGCTCCGGAGGTTTTCCTGATCGTCCACGATCTCCAGCGTTTCAAATCCCTGCGGCCTGACGACGAATTCCGTTTCTCGATGGATGACGATGCCGGTGTCACTCCGGCGCAGTCCTTCGCCAATCTTCTGGGCGAGGGCGGCCCGGTGGGCATGCATGTGCTCGCCGCCACCGACACCTGGAACAATGTCAGCCGCTGGATTCCGAGGAAATTGTTAGCTGAATTCGAAATGCGCGTGCTGTTCCAGATGAGCGCGAACGACTCCTCGAACCTCATCGACTCGCCCGCCGCCACGGCGCTCGGCCTTCACCGCGCGTTGTTTCACAACGAACATCAAGGCACCCTCGAAACCTTCCGCCCGTATGCCATGCCGGAAGAGGCCTGGCTGGAGGAAATCAGCTGAGGAGAGGAATCCGCGGTCCGCCGGATCCGGGAACTTGGGCGGAACCGCGTATTGCCCGCCGCCGGATCCGGTGTCAGGCTGCGGCCGCGCATGGCCCGTCAATACACCCTTCATCGCCCGCAAGCGGCTTCGGCATCCGGAATCGACTATGTCGCCGCGCTCAATGCCGAGCAGTATGAGGCTGTTTCCTCCCCTCCGGGAAAGGCGCTGGTCATCGCCGGAGCGGGCTCGGGAAAAACCCGGACGCTGACGTATCGCGTGGCCTGGCTGCTCGACCACGCGATCGAATCGAAGCAGGTCCTGCTGCTCACGTTCACCAACAAGGCGGCGCGCGAGATGATCGAGCGGGTGAGGGAACTCGTGCCGCATGACACCTCGGATTTGTGGGCCGGAACGTTCCACTCGATCGGCAGCCGGATCCTGCGACGCCATGCCGAGGACATCGGATTCACCCGCTCGTTCTCGATTCTCGACCGGGATGATCAGAAATCGCTGCTGAATACGGTCATCGCCAACTGCGACATCGACACCAAGCAGCGCCGGTTCCCGAAGGCCGATGTGCTTGCCTCGATTTTCAGTCTCATCGAAAACACCGGCGCCTCGCTGGAAGATGTCATCGCCGCGAGGTATGATCATTTCTACGATTGGCTGGAGAAGATCGAGCTCGTGCGCACCGGCTACATCGCGAAGAAGCTGGAGACGAACTCGATGGATTTCGACGACCTGCTGGTAATGACGGTGAGGCTGCTGGAGGAGCATCCCGACCTGCTGGAACTCTATCAGATGAAATTCCGCCACATCCTGGTGGATGAATATCAGGACACCAACTCGGTGCAGGGGCGGATGATCGACCTGCTGGTGGGCCCGTCCAACAGCCTGATGGCGGTGGGGGACGACGCCCAGTCGATCTACTCGTGGCGCGGGGCGGACATGGATCACATCCTGAGTTTCCCGGTGCGCTACCAGGGTTCCAAGGTTTTCACCATCGAGACGAACTACCGCAGCGTCCCGGAAATCCTCGATCTGTCCAACGCGGCGATTCGTGCGAACTCGGGCCGCTTCGAAAAGGACCTGCGCTCGTCCCGGGAAGGATGCGGCGCCCGGCCCGCGCTCGTCGCCCTGGACGATCCGCGGACGCAGGCGGCGTTCATCGCGCAGCGGATGCTGGAGCTGCGCGACGAGGGAATCCCGCTGGAGCAGATGGCGGTGCTGTATCGGGCGCATTTCCAAAGTCTGGAAATCCAGATGGAGTTGACCGTGCGCGGCATCCCCTTCGCGATCACGAGCGGGCTGCGGTTTTTCGAGCAGGCGCACATCAAGGACATTTCCGCGTTCATGCGCTTCGTGGTGAACCGCCGCGACGAGGTGAGCTTCATGCGGATGGTGAACCTGCTTCCAGGCTGTGGCCCGATCGCGGCGCAGAAGCTGTGGAATGAATGGCTGAAAAGCGGGTGGTCGCACAAGGAGGAGCTGCCGCCGAGGTGGTCGGACCTCTTGCTGAAATTCAAGATTCCGAAGAAGGCGGCGAAGCATTGGGAGCAGCTCTGTTATACGCTGGACGAGCTGACGCCCGATGGCGGGTTCGCCCGGCCGTCCGACATGATCTTCAGCATCCTCGAAGGCGTGTACGACGAATATCTCCAGGCGAGTTTCGAGAATTTCGAGAACCGCCGCAGCGACATCGAGCAGCTGTCGAATTATGGAAACACCTTCGACGACATCCTCGAATTCCTCGCACAGCTCTCGCTGATGAGTTCGGTGGACGGCGAGCCGGCCGGAGACAAGCGCGAGGCGGACGATGAGAAGGTCACGCTGTCCTCGATCCATCAGGCGAAGGGCCTGGAATGGAAAGTCGTGTTCCTCATCTGGCTGGTGGACGGACAGTTTCCCAACGGGCGAATCCTCGAGGCGGACGACCAGCCGATGCTCGAAGAGGAGCGCCGTCTTTTCTACGTCGCGCTGACACGTGCCAAGGACGAACTCTATCTGACCTATCCGATGATGAATCCGAAATCCTACAGCGGTGACATCATCTGCCGACCGTCGAGATTTCTGGAGGATTTTCCTGCGGAACTCGTCGAGGATTGGCAGGTGGGGGGATCCGACCCGTGGGGTGAGGACGAACCGTTCTGATAGCCTCGGAATGAACCTGATCTTCGGGGGGGGCTGCAGCGGTCACAAAAAAAGCGGAGGCAAAACCTGTCGCGCGGAATGAATTCCGCGCTCCGGTTTTTGCCTCCGCGTGAATCGGTGGAAGTGTGGGTCAGATGAACTCGTTGAGCAGGCCTTCGATCATTTCCTGACGGCCGCTGCCGACCATCGGTTCCGGGTTCGAAAGCGCGTATTTCTCAAGACCGGCGAAGGTGGTTTTCCCAGCCTCGACTTCGGCTCCGACGCCGCTGTCCCACGTTTTGTAGCGCTCGGCGATGAATTGGTCGATGCGCCCGTCCGCACGGATGGCGGCGGCGGTTTTCAGGCCGCGGGCGAAGGCGTCCATGCCGACGACGTGGGCGTGAACGAGATCGACGGGTTCCCACGATTCGCGGCGGCGCTTGGCGTCGAAGTTGAGTCCACCGGTGGTGAAGCCGCCCATTTTCATGAGCACGAGCATCGTCTGGGTGGTCAGATAGAGATCGGTCGGGAATTGGTCCGTGTCCCAGCCGACGTTAGGCGTGCCCATGTTCGCGTCGATGCTGCCGAGCGCGCCGGCTTCATAAGCGACGGTGAGTTCGTGCTCCATCGTGTGGCCGGCGAGGGTCGCGTGGTTGGTCTCGATGTTGAGCTTGAAGTGTTCCAACAGATCATACTCGCGAAGGAAATTGAGGCACGCGGCGGAGTCGGAGTCGTATTGGTGCGTGGTCGGCTCCTGTGGCTTGGGCTCGATGTAGAACTGGCCCTTGAAGCCGATTTCCTTTTTGTAATCGACCGCCATGTGGAAGAAGCGGGCGAGGTGGTCGAGCTCGCGCTTCATGTTGGTGTTGAGCAGGGTGGAGTAGCCTTCGCGACCGCCCCAGAAGGTGTAGCCCTCGCCACCGAGACGGTGGGTGACTTCCATCGCTTTCTTCACCTGCGCGGCGGCATAGGCATAGACCTGGGCGTTCGGGCTGGTGGCCCCGCCTTGCTGATAGCGCGGATGGACGAAGAGACAGGCGGTGCCCCAGAGGAGCTTCTTGCCGGTGCGCTTCTGTTCTTCTTCGAGCACGTCGGCGACGGCGTCGAGCGCCTTGTTCGACTCGGCGAGCGTGGCGCATTCCGGAGCGACGTCGCGGTCGTGGAAACAGTAGTAGTCGAGGCCGACCTTCTCCATGAAATCAAAAAACACGCGGGCGCGGTTCTGGGCGTTGGCGATGGAGTCCGTGCCATCGTCCCACGGGTGGGCGGCGGTGCCCATGCCGAAGGGATCGGAACCGGTGCCGCGCATGGTGTGCCAGTAGGCGCAGCCGAAACGGAACCACTCGGCCATGGTCTTGCCGGCGACGACTTCGCTGGCGTTGTAGTGCTTGAAGGAAAGCGGGTTTTTGGAACTCGGGCCTTCGTATTTTACAGGATCACAGGGAAACACACTCATCTCGGTTGGTTGATTTGGGTTATTACTCAAAACGCGCAACGTGCGCGACATCATCAATATAGATCAAAAACCGCTGGCATTGCTACCGCGAATTCCGGTAGCTTCTTGATGAAATGCGACATCCTGAATCCGAAGTCTCCCGCCGCATCGCCGTGGTGCAATCGTCGGTCAACGTGCGCCGTCTCACTCCGGGCCTCGCTCCCTTCGCGGGGATGGGCTACGATTTCTGGATCATCGATCTCTACCGGCAGCGTGACCTGCTGCTCGCCAGCCTGCGTGAATGGAAACCGAGCGCGATCGTCACCGAATGGCATCCGGGGCTGACCGAGGCCTTGGTGGAGCTCGGTTGTCCGGTGGTGATCGTGCCATCGGACCAGCAGGTGGAAGGGGTTCACTGCGTGGATATCGATGATGTCGCGATTGGCAGACTCGCGGCGGAGCACCTCATTTCGCGCGGCTATCAGAACTTCGCGTTCGTCGGTCGTGGCGACGCGCATTACGCGAAGCAGCGGTTGGAAGGATTCAGATCGGTGGTCGGCGAGGTGCCCGTTTACTGGGAGGAATTCCGCGACTGGCGGCAGTATGACGAGTACTGGCGGGATCCGGACGAGGACATGGTCGGCTGGCTGGCGGCGCAGGCGACCCCGTTAGGGATTTTCACCGCCCATGATCCGACGGGGCGCCACGTTCTTGAGGCGGCGGCGCAGGCCGGCTTGGAAGTGCCGTTCGCGGTTGGCGTGATCTCCGCGAATGACGATGAAACGGTGTGCGAAATGGCGCGACCGGCGCTTTCCAGCATCCGCCTGCCGTGGCGGCGGCTGGCGGCGGAAGTGGTCCTGACGATCGAATCGATCTGGGCGGGAAAAAAGCCTTCGTCGCCGGTTCTGGTGCCACCGCTCGACATTGTCACGCGTGGATCGAGTTCCTACGAAGCCGTCAGCGATCCGGTGGTGCGGCGGGCGATGCAGCTGTTGGTGGAGCAGATTTCCTCCATTCTCTCGGTCGAGGATTGGGCCGGACGAACCGGTGTCTCCCGCCGCGTTCTGGAGCGTCGTTTCCAAGCGTCTCTCGGCCGCTCGCCGCACTCGATGATCCACCACGAACGGGTCGAGCGCGCGAAAAACCTCCTCACCACCACGGATCTTCCCGTCGCCATCATCGCCGAGCGCTGCGGTTTCCAAAGCAACGAGCGTCTCACCGTGAATTTCCGGGAAATCGTCGGCACTCCACCGGCGTCCTACCGCCGGGATTCACGTCAGAAAGCCCATTGAAATGCAACGGACCCGCCATTTGATCAAAAGAGCACCGGGATCTGAAGATTTTGCCAAGATATTTGGCACGGCTGATGCTTATTTCCCCACGTCGCAAGACAAGGCGGTTCGACTGAGATGCCTCCATGGTTAATGGGTTTTCCTATGAGGATGATCAGTCGGACCGCTTCTCCTTTTCAGCTAGATGACCTCGGATTGTTATCTGCGTTCGGCAGCGAAATAGGGAGGTGCTCCGATCTGTTGAAGAGCCCCGGCCCTCAGAAACCCAACAATGGCTTCTCGAAGACAATGGGGGGTGTTGATCGAAAGACCGTTTCCTTTTGCTCCATCCATCCGTTGAGATAACGTCTGGCAATCGATCATGACGGACGCGTGTGACAACCCGTTATCATGGAAACGTGGGTTAAGGGGCCGCGTTTTATCATAAAAGCGGGTTGATGACCGCAGTCCTGTTGGGGAGGTGAAAGGAAGATCACAGGCATCTCAGAGGTTGGCCTGTAACTTTAAGTTGTAATTCCAACCACAGCATGTCTTGTGAGGGATGGGATTGGCGTATTTGGCGGAAGGATTGGTTTGAGCGGCGGGACCTTGCCAGGGCGGATCGCCTTTGTCGGCGGTTACGATCCCCGGCGTTGTGGAATCGCCACTTTCACGACCGACATTTGCGAGGCGGTGGCCCGCGCGGCACCTCGATCACAATGTTTCGCCGGAGCGGTGAACGACAAGGCGGAAGGCTACAAGTATCCGCCGCGGGTGAGATTCGAGATGTTGGAGAAGGATTTGGATTCCTATCGGCGGGCCGCGGACTTCCTCAATTTCAATAATACCGAAGTCCTGTGCGTGCAGCATGAGTTCGGCATCTACGGAGGTCCGGCCGGCAGCCACCTGCTGGCTCTGCTCAAGGAGGTGCGGATGCCGGTGGTGACGACGCTGCACACGGTGCTGCAACAGCCGGATGCCGCGCAACGGAAGGTGATGGACGAACTGGTGCGCCGCAGCGACCGGCTCGTGGTGATGGCCCGGAAGGGAGCTGAAATCCTGAGAGAGACCTACGCGGTGCCGGACTCGAAGGTGGATATCATTCCGCATGGCATCCTCGACATCCCCTTCGCGGATTCCAACCTTTCCAAGGCCCAGTTCGGCCTGGAGGGAAAGCATGTGCTGCTGACCTTCGGCCTGTTGGGGCCCGGCAAGGGAATCGAGCATGTCATCGAGGCGCTGCCCGAAATCGTAAGGCGTCACCCGCAGGTGGTTTACGTGGTGCTGGGAGCGACCCACCCGCATCTGATCGCGCGGGAAGGCGAGAGCTACCGGCTCGGACTGGAACGGCTCGCGGAGGACAGGGGCCTCAAGGAGCATGTGATTTTTTACAACCGCTTCGTGTCGCAGGAGGATCTGGTGGAATTCATCGGTGCGACCGATATCTATCTGACGCCCTATCTGAACGAGGCCCAGATCACCTCCGGCACGCTGGCCCAGGTGTTCGGAGCGGGAAAAGCCGTGGTTTCCACGCCCTACTGGCATGCGAGGGAGCTGCTGGCGGATCAGCGCGGGATGCTGGTGCCCATCCGCGATCCGCAGGGGATCACGGATGGGGTCTGTGCCTATCTGGACGATCCGGCGCTGCTGGAACGCACCCGGACCGAAGCCTGGCAGGCCGGACGAGAAATGATCTGGCCCGCGGTCGCGGAGCTCTATCTGGAGTCCTTCCAGCGGGCGCAGGCGGATCGCAAATCCCTGCCACGCGGTTCTTTCGGCGGATGGACGCTGGGCAGCAGGCCCTACAATCTGCCTCCATTGCGGCTGGATCACATCGTGCGGATGAGCGACGGCACTGGGATTTTCCAACACGCCACCTTCAACGTCCCCAACTTCCATGAAGGCTACTGCACGGACGACAACGCGCGCGCCTTCATCCTCTGCAACCTGCTGGCCGAGCCAGGTCCGCTGGATCATCTGGAAACGACCTATCTCGCCTTTCTCGCGGCCGCGCTGGATCATGAGGCGGCACGTTTCCGCAATTTCATGAGCCACGGCCGCCAGTGGCTGGAGAAATCCGGCAGCGAGGACAGCCATGCGCGCGCATTGTGGGCGCTCGGCGTGGGCTCCGGCCGCTCCGCGAACGTGGGGCACCAGCGGCTGTCGGTCCATCTCTTCGAGCTCGGGCTGCCTCCGGTGGATGATTTCGTCTCGCCGCGGGCCTGGGCATTCACGCTGTTGGGGATTCATGAATACCTGCTGCGCTATCCCGGCAAGGAGAAGGTCCTCGCCGCCCGCGAGACACTGACGCGGAAACTGGTGAACCGTTGGAACGACTGCGCCACCGAGGACTGGCCTTGGTTTGAAAACGAGGCGACCTACGACAACGCCCGGCTCTCGCAGGCAATGATTCTATCAGGAAATGGCATGGGCGATGAGGTGGTGTACGAGATCGGGATGAAATCACTGCGCTGGCTGGTCTCGCTGCAGAAGACGCAGGCAGGTCATTTCCGCCCGATCGGTAGCAACGGATTCTACACGAGAAACGGCGCGCGCGCCGACTTCGACCAGCAGCCGGTGGAAGCCCAGGCGATGGTCTCGGCCTGTCTCGACGCCTTCCGCATCACCGAGGACGATTTCTGGACCGGTGAGGCCAAGCGTGCCTTCGAGTGGTTTCTCGGACGCAACGATCTGGGCCAGACGCTCTACGATTCCGCGACCGGCGGCTGCGGCGACGGTCTGCACGAGACCCGCGTGAATGCGAATCAGGGCGCCGAGTCGTCACTCGCATTTCAAATCGCCCTCGCGGAAATGAATCACGCCGCCCACCGCATTCCCCGTTTTCCCCATCGTCACCCATGAGTTCCGTTCCCCTGCACCGCCACCCGATCCTGCTTTTACCTGATAGCTCCCGGGTGATCATCCGCCCCTTCGTCCCTGCCGATCAGGCACGCATCACGGCGGTCATCGGCCGTACGCTTGCGCTGACCGAGCAGGAGGTCAGATCCGCCTTGGACATGGTCCATGCGGAGTTCGAAGCGAGGCACTATGACATCGAGGACGTCCTGCTGCATCACTATGCGAAGGTGAAACACCACATCTTCACCCAGCGGCCGCTTTCCCGGGAACGAGAGCTTCTGATCGGCGCGCTGTTCTCCGGCGAGTATGCCTTGGAATCGGCGGCATTGTTCAATCCGTCGATCGTTCCACATCCGGACCAGAACGGAGTTCCTGAAGGCGGAATGCGGTTCATCATGAGCCTTCGCGCCACGGGAGAAGGACATATTTCATCGATCGAATTCCGCTCGGGAGAAATCTCCCCCGGCGGGGACATCACCTTGGATCCGGTATCCCGCTACGTCACGGTGCCCGACATCGAGCCGAATCCCAGTTATCGCAAGAAGAGCTTCATCCTCAAATTTCACGAGATGGGATTCGACAACGAATTCGCGGACGCGGTGATGGCTCCGTTGGAAAAGGAATTCACGCGCAGCGCGCTCAACCGGAGCGTGGGCACGGTGCGTCACGAACACCTGCCCGGCAGCCACGAACTCAAGCGCACGCTGGACTGCATCCAATGGCTGGCGGACTCGAACTACGAGCTGCGGTTTTCCTCCAAGCTGAGCGTGAGCGAGCGGATTATTTTTCCGGTTTCTCCGAATGAAAGCAACGGCATCGAGGATGCCCGCTTCGTGTGCTTCACCGAAGACGACGGGTCCAAAATATACTATGCGACTTATACGGCCTATAACGGAAAGGCCATCCTGCCACAATTGATAGAGACGCAGGATTTCCTGCACTTCCGGATCCTCACCCTCAACGGCAGTGCGGTGCAGAACAAGGGCATGGCGCTGTTTCCGCGCCGTATCGACGGCCGCTATGCGATGCTGTCGCGCCAGGACGACGAGAACCTGTTCATCATGTTCTCGGACAATCCGCACTACTGGAGCGATCCACAGATCCTGATGCGCCCCGCCGAGGTGTGGGAGTCAATCAAAGTGGGAAACTGCGGGTCGCCGATCGAAACGGAATCCGGATGGCTCGTCATCACCCACGGCGTCGGACCCATGCGGAAATACTGCATCGGCGCGGTATTGCTGGATCTGCACGACCCGACGAAAGTCATCGGACGCCTGCGTGAACCGCTGCTTGCTCCGGCCGGCCTCGAGCGCGAAGGCTATGTCCCCAACGTGGTCTACAGCTGCGGATCGCTGCTGCATGGCGACAAACTCATCCTGTCCTATGCGATGAGTGACAAATTCACTTCCATCGCCAGCGTGGACTTGGTCTCCCTGCTCGCCGCGCTGAAAGAAAAATGACTCGGTGACGGAACCGCGGTGGGAAAAACCTTCAGGGCTGTCGTGTGCGAGAAGGGCGGCTTGCCTCAAGTGGGTTTGAAAAATGGCGGAGGGGGTGGGATTCGAACCCACGGAACCTTTCGGCTCTCCAGTTTTCAAGACTGGCGCAATCGACCACTCTACCACCCCTCCTGGTCTGGTGACGGGCATCCGGACGAAACGTCCGTAAGAACCGACGGCGGTTTTTACGCAGGGATCGGGCGGAATGGCAAGCGTTCTTGGCATTCCTTTGAACGGAGTTCTGGAGCAGCCTCCGACGCATCCCGGGGGAGCGTTTACAGACGTCTTTTTCCAGTATCAGCTTCTCAGCGCGGATATTTCGATATTGGCCTGACGCAGACGATCGCACAGCTGGAGGGCGATTTCATTCAGGATCTTGGCTTTCAAGGTCGGATGGTGTTCATCCAAGGAGTCGAAGAACGGCCGGCTGATCACCCGGCATTCGACCTGGGCCATCGCAACGATGTCCGCCGAGCGGGGGGAGCTGTCGAGGAAGGCCAGCTCACCGAAGCTCATGCCGGAGGAAAAGACGTCGAGCCGCTGATGGCGCGAGCTTTCAAGGCGGAGGCGGACCTCCACGCTGCCGCAGACGAGGATGAACAACTCGTCGGCGGTGGTTCCCGTCTGGATGATGGTTTCTCCGGCGGCGAAGCTTTTGAATTCCATCCGCTCGTTGAGGAGCGCCAGTTCGGCTTCGTCGCATTTGGAAAAAAGGGCGCACTCCGCGAGGGAAACCGGGGGAGGGGTCAGCCAGTGTTCCTTCATCACCTCGGAGAGCACCTGGTTCTCACAGCATTCCAGCGCCGCATCCTCGCTGGGGAACATGGTTTCCGCGTCGAAGCCCGCGGTGGCGAGCAATTTGCCGACCCTCCCCGTATGACAGCACAGCAGCCGGACATCGCTGGCGGCGAGCTGCACTCTCACATCGTCCAGCATCCGCAGGCACACCGCGTCGATGGAGAACACGTAGCTGAAATTCAGGATGACGTGCTGGCAGTAGGGCGCCTGCCGGATCAGCGCGCGGACCACGGGCTCGAAGGTGGAGAACAGCAGAGGACCCTGCAATTCCATCACGCGGATGCGGTCGCCGTAATGCCGCAGGGTGCGGACGGCTCCTGCCGGAAGGCGGCGTCTCGAATTCACCTGGGAGGCGTTGTAGCTGCGGCGCAATGCCGGCGGAGGCACGGCGCTGGGATTGAACATGTGCAAGGCCAGATCGCGCGCCAGGTCCATGCAGACTCGGATCGCGCGGACGCTGTTGCCTTGTGAGTCCAGCGGCGGCGAGAACACTCCGATGCCGAGCTGCCCGGGCAGTACGGCGAGGATGCCACCGCCCACACCGCTCTTGGCGGGAAGCCCCACTCGATAGATCCACTCGCCGGACCAGTCGTACATGCCGCAGCTCGCCATCACGCCGAGCACGTTGTCCACGTATTCATGGGCGATGGCGCGTTCTCCGGTCAGCGGATTGACTCCTTGGTTGGCAAGCGTGGCTCCCATCACCGCGAGGTCGGCGCAGGTGACCTTCAGCGAGCATTGCTGGAAATAGGTCTCGACGATTTCGCGCGGATCCTCGTCGATGATGCCGAAGTTCCGCAGCATCCAGCCGATGGCCCGGTTGCGGTGGCCGGTTTCGCTTTCGGATCGATAGATGTCCTCGTCGATCTCCAGTTGCTCGCCCGCGCACTTCGACAGGTAGTTCACAATCCGCTGGATGCGGTTCTGTCCCTCGGACTTGAGAATCTGCCCGCAGGTGGCGATGGCTCCGGCGTTGATCATCGGATTGAACGGCGCACCGGTGCCTGGTTTCAGGCTGATGGCGTTGAACGCGTCTCCCGAAGGTTCCACGCCGATCCTTGAAAGCACATGCTCTTCGCCGCGGTCCTCCAGTGCCAGTCCGTAGGAGAGGGCTTTGGAAATCGACTGGATCGTGAACTTGTGACGGGTATCGCCCACTTCGTAGAGATGGCCGTCACGGGTGGCGATGCAGATGCCGAACAGGCTTGGATCTGCCTTGGCCAGTTCCGGGATGTAATCCGCGACCGCTCCTTCCTGCAGGGAGGCATAGCGTTCATGCAGGGCTTTCAGGATTTGAGAAACAGGGGATTTCATGGAAGGGGGACGTCCATGTCAGCAACTCTCATACCCAAAAGCTCTTGCGGAGAAAATAGGCGGAGATTTCGGCGAGCCGCGGCATTTGCGACGAGGTTGCATCGATGAAACGCGCGCATACGCCCGGAGCCCCGGAGGCGCTGGGGACCCTCGGCACGGATTCAATGTCCACTGTTGTTGCGAGGCCGACTGCTTGCGGTGGGCAAGAGTCCTTGTTGGTCCGTCTCCACGATACCAGGTCGTGGGCCGCTGAGAGGAGTTGAAACGGTGCAGAAGGCGCTCCAATTCAGCTCCCCGTCGACGAGTGGACAGGAGTGTCCACCCTCCCCGTGGATTCATCGAAAATCCGTGGCTCGCCCCTGAATCACGCGATCTTCACTTCCACCCACTGCTTGGTGCGGGCGGATTCCAATACGGCGTCGCAGACGTATTGAGTGCCGAGCGCGTGGCGGAAGTCCGGATAGCGTTTTTCGGCGCTCGGGTCGTCAAGTGATTTGAAGAACTCGGCGAGTTCGTGGGTGAAGGAGTGTTCGTAGCCGAGGCACAGGCCGGGCACCCACCAGTTGCCCGCGTAGGGATGATCGCCATCCGAGCAGTGGATGTTGCTCCAACCACGGCGGTCGCCGGGAACGCCGTGGTCGAAGTAGGAGAGGTAGTTCAGATCGTGTAGATCCCAGGCGAGGGACTTTTTCTCGCCGTTGATCTCGAAGGTGTTCAGTGCCTTGTGGCCGCGGGCGTAGCGGGTGGACTCGAAGATGGCGAGCGAGCCGTTTTCGAAACGGGCAAGGAATGCGCAGGCGTCGTCGATGGTGACCGCCTGCTTCTGACCGGTGGCGGTGTGGACCCGCTCCTTGATGAAGGTTTCGGTCATGGCGCTAACCGAAACGATCTCGCCGTTGATCCAGCGGGCGGTGTCGATGCAGTGGGCTAACAAATCACCGGTCACGCCGGATCCCGCCGCCGCCGCATCGAGGCGCCAGAGGCCGGCGCCGCCTTGCGGGAGTTCTTCGGAAATCGTCCAGTCCTGGAGGAAATTCGCGCGATAGTGGAAGATGCGGCCGAGTTCGCCGGCATCCACGATGTTCTTCGCGTGGGTGACGGCGGGGAGGAAGCGGTAGTTGTACCACACGAGGTTGGGCAGGCCGGATTTCTCGACGGCTTCCACCATCTTCTCGCCTTGCTCGCCGTTCAACGCGAGCGGCTTTTCACAGAGGATCATCTTGCCGTTTTTGATGCATTCCAAGGCGATCTCGGCATGGGAATCGTTAGGCGTGCAGATGTCGACGGCGTCGATGTCGTCGCGTTTCACGAGCTCTCGCCAATCGGTTTCGTAGGATTCGTAGCCCCATTTTTCAGCGAAGGCGGCGACCTTTTCCTTATCGCGGCCGCAGACGGCCTGGCGGACGGGATAATGCTCGGTGTCGAAGAAATGGGAAAGTTGTGAGTAGGCGTTCGAGTGGGTGCGGCCCATGAAGCCGTAGCCGATGAGGCCGATGCGGACAGGTTTTTTCATGAATGGGAGTGTGGAAGAGGAATGAATAAATGAATGAAAGCCGGGATGAATCCCGCGGTCCGGTGGTTCAGATCGCTTCGTCGACGGCGATCATGGCCTGGAGGATGTGCTGCCAGGTTTCGGGCTTTTCGAGGGTTTCGTTGGAGAACATGCAGCCGTCCCAACAGATGTGCTTCATCCCGCGTTCGGCGGCGTCCTTGAGCCAGTAGGTGGATGCGCGGGCGATGTCGATCTTGCCGTTAGGATCGTCGGCGAGGCAGTGGCGGCCGGTCTTGTCGTGGGAGCCGGTGCCGTGGACCGAGCCGTCGTTCTGGGCGACGTGGAAATCGAGGGTCCACGGGCGCAGGCCGTCGGTCATGATCTTGTAGGAAGACCAGAATTCGTCCTCGGTGTAGCCCTCCTTGAGCAGTGCGGATTCCGGCGCGTTGTAGCCGAGCAGATAGAGATAGGTGTGGGCGAGGTCGGCTTGGAAACCGACGGTTCCGGGCATGTTGGTGGCTTCGAGCGTGTCGAGCATCGCCTTCCATGAATGCATGCCGGCCCAACAGATCTCACCTTCCGCCGCGAGACGCTCGCCGTAGTTGGCGGCGATTTTCCCCGCCTTCTGGAAGGTTTCGGCGATTTTCTTCGTGTTCCCGGCAGGATCGGCTACCCACTCGGCCGGGCCGGTGGCGGAGTCGATTCGAATGACTCCGTATTCGCGGACGCCGTGCTCGTTGAGAAGCTTGCCGATGCGGCAGGCCTTCTCGATGGCTAACAGGAATTTCTCCTGATCTTCTGAAGAACCCATCGCGGAAGCACCGACAGTTCCGGGCCAGATCGGAGCGACGAGCGAGCCGACCTTGAGTCCGTGACCGGCGATCTTGTCCGCCATCGCCTTGAGGTCGTCTTCGGAAATGTCCGGATCCGTGTGCGGGTGGAACAGGAAAAGGTCCACGCCGTCGAACTTGCGGCCGTCCACCTCGGTGGCGGCGGTGAGTTCTAGCATGTGATCGAGCGAAATCGGCGGGTGGTCGGTGCCGGGTTCTTTACCGACGAGACCGGGCCACATGGCGTTGTGAAGTTTCATGGAGAAGTGGTGGGTTTATGGGTGAATGTGAAATTACTGGTTCTTGTAGGCACCCATCGCCGGAGCGTCGGGATTCACCTCAGGACCGAAGTAGCGCAGTGCGACCAGCGGCTCGGTGAGCGACGTGTTCTTGAAGGTGACGCCTTCTTTCGCCGCGGATTCGGTGCAGAAGAACTCGTCGTTCGCGAGTTCGTTGAAACGCAGGAGTTTAGGGCAGTTCAAACGCAGCTTGTTGGCAAAGCCTTCGCCTTGCACGACGATCAGCGAATACGCACCGTTGTCCTTGATGGTCACGCTCCGACCCGGCTCGACCGTGATTTCCTTCGCGGTGAAATATTGGAAACCATCGACCTTGCCATAGACGATCCACTTGTCGTGATAGCCCTCGCCCTTGCTGGCGGTGACGGGTTCCAGGTAGTGGTTGTCCTTGAAATTCGGATCGACGTTTTTCTCCCAGTCGAGCTGGTCGATGATGAAATCGATGTCCTGATGCTTGTCCTTCGGCATGTCCTTCACCAACAGCGACCACGGTACCTCGCGACCTTCGACGAGATTCTGATACATGCCGAAAACATCCGATCCCCACTGCGGCTCATAAGTGCAGAGCGAACCGGGGGCATGGAGAATGCACGGATCGATGAGCCAGCCGGTGCCCACCTTGAGGCGGTAAGCTTTGGATAGATCGAGGATGCCGTTTTCGCCCTTGTTCCAGTTCTTGATGCACTGATAGACCTGATCGCGCGTCGTGCCCGGCTCGAAGCCCATGAAGGTGTAGGGGAAATTGTTGCCGACATTGTTGTGCTGCGGCGGGAAATAGTAGCTCTCGGGTTTCCCTTCCTGGCCCACCAGCGCCGCCTGCTCGGCGCTCTGGTGCATGTGGTGGGGGATGGGGCCCATGTTGTCGAAGAACTTCGAGTAAACCGGCCACTTGGCGTATTTGTCCCACATCGTCTTGCCGATGATGCCCGCACCGCTTTCGGCGATGGCATCGCGCAGGGTGAAGCGCTCATTTCCGACGATCACGTAAGAAAGTCCTTCGTCCGCCGCGCGGCCTTCGTTGGCGGTTTCCGTGGTCGAGCCGAACCAGCGTTCATCGATGCCGCCGCGGTTCAGGCCGTAGGCGTAGGTGTCGTCCGGATGGAGCTTGATGCGCAGGCCAGGTTGCAGGAAGGAGCGGGGGACCCAGGTCGGGGAAAGCCGCAGGAGGCCGCCGGTATCTTCGAGATGTCCATCAACGAGGGCTTTGACGTTTTTCGAGGTGGTGGACAGGTCGGCGGTGGTTAGAGGGATGCTCATGGATTTAAAGGAAACAGGATACGTGTGGATGGGTTCGAAATATCATCAAAACAGGCGAATCGCCCGTCCTCAAACGAGGTAGGTCCAATCGACGCCCGCAATCACTTCCGTGCCGGACTCGTCGGTCAGCTTCACTCCGTTCTCACCCTGCGGCGAGATGCTGCGGACGGCGCCGAAACCCTTCGGCACCGGTGCCACCAGCTGGATCGTGCGCAGGGTGACGGCGGAATCCTTTCGGAAACTCCGGGTCGTCGCTACTCCCTGTTTCTCTAGGAGACCCAGCCGCGACCGGTTCACCCCTTCCGCGAAATAGGAGCACACGTCCTCGATGCCCATGCGCCCGAGGTGTTGGCCCTTCCACGGCGGGGCGGTGCGGCCGCCGTTGGAAATCCACAGCAGGGTCGATGGAAAATCCGCCGGATTTTTCAGCGAGAACCACACGTATCCGTCGAGAACCGCCGCCGTCCAGGCGAAGGGCTGCTCGGAGGTCGCGGGGACGTGGCAGAGCATGACCAGGTCCTCGTTCCCCTCGCGGGCCGGATAGCGTGTCAGGTCGGCGGTGCCGCCGGCGGCCAGCGGTACTTCGCGCAGGTCGGTGAAGACCGCGCCTTGTGCGAGACACTGGGTTTCTCCATCGGCCGGATTCGAGAAAGGTCCGGAATACACGGAGGCCCAGTGGAAGGGGCTCACCGTCACACGGCCCGCGCCTTCCGCCAACCCGGTGAAATCGAGAACGGGATGCGTGCCGTAGCTGAAGTCTCCCTCCAGATTGGAAATGCGATTCTCCAGATAGATCGCGTGCTGCTCCGGGCGGGTGGTGATCGTCTTCCATACCCGTGCGCCGGAGTCCGCCGCGTCCATCACCAGCCGCAACGACCCGTCGCCGCGTGAAATCTCCGTCCACTCCCCGTTCGCCGGGTCGCCGTGGGGCGGGCCCGACTCCTGTCCGCCGAAGGGCAGACAGAAGAAATCCCCCCGCAGCACCGAGAGCAGCGGCGGGAGATCCGGATACTCCACCGGCCACCATGGAGCCAGCGAATAGGGCGACACGTCCCCGCCCGGCAGATGGAACACCACCGGCGCCATGTGTCCGGCGCGCCGCGTGATGTCGAGATCGAGCTCGGGCGTGGCGAGGTGGAATGATACTTCGCCGTGGACGTGGTGCATCATGGGAATCAGGCCTTGAGGATTCCGCGTGCCAGGAGGTTGTTGAGACGATGGGCGATGTCCGCGAGTCCGTCCGCCGTCACCTGCATGTAGCTGCGACCGTCCCGGGTGTCGATGCCGTGGCCGGGATCCAGTTTTCTAACGAGTTCCAGCGCCGCGTCCGTGTGATCGAAAACCTCGACAAACACATGCTTCAGCTCGCCGGTCTTCGCGGCGGCGGTCAGCAGCGCGCCGATCCAGCCGTCGTCGGTGGAAAGACAGCCGCGCGTCGTTTTCGCCGATGCATGGAAGACGCCGAATTCCCCGGCTTCCGCGATCTGTGTGATGAGCGCCTGGTTTTCCGCGATGGTCAGGCCGGAGTCGCCGCAATGCGCGGCATCGACGAGCAGTTTGAAAAATTTCCTGCCGAGCGCCTGGTTCGCCGCCTTCACGAACGACCAGCCGCGGTCGACATTGGTGAAGGTCTTGAACTCGCCCGGACGGAGGAACTCGATGTGCCAGTTCTCGATGCAGGATCCTTCCACACCGGCTTCTTGATAGACCCGCATGTGGACCTTCACGTTCTGCTCGATGGCAGCATCGAACGCAGCCCCTTCGCGGGCCGTGTCGGCGCTCATCCATTCCTCGATCGAGGTGGAGGAAACATGGCGGATGCCGTGCTTGATCGCCGCCTTGAGACTGCTGACGAGCTGCGAGACGACGGCATCTTCGTCCGCCGGGTTCATCGGGTTCGCACCGCCGACCATGATGATGAAATGAACTTCGAGCCCCAACGCCTTGAGTCCGTCGATCATTTCGGTGACCTCGTCCGCGTCGGCCGAGGCGAAGAAGGGGATCTGCACGATGTTCATCGTCACCGGTGAGACCTCCGCCAGCTTCTTCATCTCCGCGAGCACCAGCAGCGCGCCGTCGGCATCGCGGGGGAATCTGCCGTTTTCATCCGGCACGATGCCGCCGACAAATTTGAAATGCGTCGTCACGACGCCGAGCTGGACCTGGGGTTTGAGTGCGATTTTAACGGACATGGAACGAGTAAAATGGGGGATTCCGGGCGGGGGAAGTTTGAAATTTGACAAATCGGAGGCCCCTCCGGTCACGCTGCGGATGAATCGCCTCGCCCTTTTGCCATGCTTGGGAAATCATCGCTTCAGCGAATGGAAGATTTCTCAAAGGATGTGGCCACCGTCAGCGGGATTCCCGCCGTTCTGACGATTCTCGATGTGGTTTGCCGCACGACCGGCATGGGCTTTGCGGCGGTCGCGCGGGTGACCGACTGCCGGTGGGTGGCTTGCAGCGTGTTGGACCATATCCGGTTCGGGCTGGTTCCGGGCGGGGAGCTGGAGGTGGAGACGACCATCTGTCACGAGATCCGCAGCCATCAGGAGCCGGTCGTCATCGACAACGTGGCGGAAGACCTGGTCTATCGGGACCACCGGACGCCGAGGCAATACGGGTTCCAAAGTTACATCTCCGTTCCCATTTTCCTGCCAGGCGGACAATTTTTCGGCACCTTGTGTGCCATCGATCCGGATCCGGCGATGCTGAAGAACCCGGGAATCATCGGCATGTTCACGTTGTTCGCGCAGCTCGTCGCTTTCCACATCGACGCCGCCCAGAAGCTGGCCTCCAGTGCGGCGGATCTGGAAAACGAGCGGGGGGATTCGCTCCTGCGGGAGCAATTCATCGCCGTGCTCGGCCATGACCTCCGCAGCCCGTTGGGAGCCATCACCATGGGAGTCGATCTGTTGAAGGAAGGGGAGCTGGAAGAGCATCCGGCGGCACTCGTCGACATGATGGGGCAGAGCGCGCACCGCATGTTCGGCCTCATCGACGACGTCATGGACTTCGCCCGCGGCCGCTTGGGCGGCGGGATCGGTTTGGAAAGGGAAATTTCCACTTCTGTCCAGCCGTTGCTCGCGCACCTCATCAAAGAGGCGCGAACCCGCTGGCCGGAACGGATCCTGGAGATTCATTACGACCTGTCCGAGCCGGTCGATTGCGACCCGAAGCGCCTTTCCCAGCTTGTCACCAATCTTCTCGCCAATGCGATGACTCACGGAGAATCCGGCAAGCCGGTATCCGTCACTGCGACCAGCGCCGGCGGACGTTTCGATCTATCCGTCGTGAACGCCTCCGCTCGCATTCCTCCGGAGAAACTGGCGCGCTTGTTCGAGCCGTTTTCGCGTGGCGATGCGGACGACGGGAAGCAGGGCCTTGGCCTCGGGCTCTACATCGCTTCCCAGATCGCCAGGTCTCACGGAGGCACGCTGGAGGTCTCTTCCGGAAACGATGAGGTGACGTTTTCCCTTTCGATGCCATCTGTCGGAGCGGAGCGCGGGACCCGGAGCGAATGATGGGCCGGGGCATCATCTGATCTCTTGGCGCACGAACGCCGCCCTGCTCCATGGAGCCGGACGGCGTTTGCTTTTTCAGGGGTGAGTGGTCGGAGCGGAGCGGTCGTCTGGAATCAGGCGCGGCGTCTTCTCAGAAGAAGCATGCCTCCCAGCATCCCTAGCAGGGCGGATCCGGTTTCCGGAACGGCATTGGTTTCCGGCGTTTGGATGGTGACCAGTTGGTGACCGGGCATCGGCCCGTCGGTTTCCAGCGACCACGGTGCCTGCCGGTCGGTGTAGTTGTCCGATTCGAATCCGGTGCCACTGCCGTTGCTCAGCACGATCTTGTCCCACGTCGTGCCTTCTTGTCCGAAGAAATTGATGAAGGCGTAGTTCTCGCCGTAGTTGAGTCCACGGTCGCGCGGGTTGCCGCGGTAGTCGTTGGTGGAGGAGAGTTGGTCGAGCAGCGTCGCGGTGCTGAAGTGGCCCACCAGGTTCTCTCCATTGTAGAAATCCAGAATGTTGTTGGCATCGCCGGCGGACCACCAGAAACCGAAGTAAGCGTGCGGCTGGGTGAGTGTCAGGGTGGTGGTGTTGACTCCGGAAAATCCCTGGACGCTGTACGGCGAGCCGTAGTCGAAGCCGGGATCCACCGCGCCGCCGTAGGAATCCGCGGCGAGGACACGCAGCTGGTCGAAGCTGCCCACACCGGACCACGCGAAGTTGGTATGGGTTTCATTGGTGGCGAGACTGTTGAAATTGAAGACCGTGGTGCCGGTCAGCAGCGAGTTCACCTCGTTAGGACCTTCCGCATAGGTGATGACCAGGCTGGCGCGGGCGGCGAGTGTCGGAAGCAGGGCGGTGAGCAACAGGGTGGAGATGGACAGCTGGCGGTTCATGATGGGATGGAGGTGAAACACCCCGCTGAAGTAGACCCTCCATGGTTGATGGTAAAGAAATCTTAAACACGTGATCGCGTGGGGCCGTCTCCATCAATCCTCTATCAGGCTGCCGCGTGGATGGAGATGGCGCGTTCGCCATTCGTCAGCCTGCGCCATTCCGCCATGTGCCGGAAGACGATTTCCACCACCCCCAACTCTGGGTCGAGCGATGGATCGTCCGCATGCAGCATCCCGTCGATCACCAACCGAACGATCAGGAGATGGGTTTCCTGCGGCGTGAGGGAATGCTCGGCGATGATCTCCCGCAGCGACCATCGGTAAGCCGGTTGCCGTTCCAACTGGGCCAGAATGCCGTGCTTGAGGGCACATATGTCCAAATGATCCAATTGCATCCGTCCAAACAATCATTTTGGTTTGAATTCCGCAAGTATGAAACGTTAGGGATTGCCACGCGATCACGTAGGACGGGTCAGAGCCGGGGGGATTCGAGGCGGTCCAGCAGGGTGGCGATGATCCTGGGGCCGTCGGTGCCGAGGCCGTTGTGTTCCCACTCGTTGCTGACCCACTGATAGAAATGCGGGATGCCGAGAGCGGTTTCTCGGGACTTCTCGATGGGGACATACATGTCCTCATAGTAAGAGATGGCGGCGACGGGAACTTCATTTCGCGAGAGCTGCTCCCGATCGTAGAGAGGGCCCCAGTCGGTGCGAGTGGCGAGGATTTCCGTGCACTTCTTGAGCGGGCGGAGCGCGGCGAAGTCGTCTGTCATCCAAGGGGCGATCATTTCTCCGGTGAAGAGGAATCGTCCGTCCTTTCGGATGGCGAACTCCGGATGATCGGAGCGGAGGCGTTCGGAGGTCCAGCGGGTGGCCTCGCCCTCGGCGTAGATGGACTCGTGGAGGATGCAGAAGATGGGGTTGCTGTCGAAGGCATGGGCGCGTTCCACGTCCATCAGGAAATCGTGGGCGAGTTCGCGGCCGTCAGGACCCTCGATCCAGGCTTTTTCGATGAGGTAGTGGAGCTGCTCGAAGCCGCCGTCCATGCCGATCATGAGGCCGAGCGCCTGGAAGCGGCGGGGGCTGAGGGTGCCGCCATTGGGCAGGGTGACGTGGTGGTCGATGAGGTGGGCGACGATTTCCCGCGCGGATTCCTCGTCCTCGGGGTAGTGGCGGTAGTAGGCCTCGTTCTTTTCAAGGACCTTCTGATAGGTCAGGCGGTAGTTCGCCTCCGCGCCGCCTTTGATGCCGGGGACGCCGCCGGTGATGAGCACGCCATCGAGTCCCTCCGGGTGGAATGACAGATAGGTGAGCAGGCAGAACCCTCCGTAGGATTGGCCGAGGCCTATCCATTTCCTGTCCGGGCCGAGCAGGCTGTGGCGGATGCACTCGGCGTCGCGAACGATGTTGTCCGCGCGGAAGTGGGTGAGGTGGTCGGCCTGTTCTTGGGCGGTGCCGAATTTTGCCAAGGTCTGCGGCAGCACGCGGCTGCTGAGGCCGGTGCCGCGCTGGTCGAGCAGGAGCAGACGGTGGGTTTTGAGCACCTCGCCGATCCAGCCGCCATGGTTCATCGGCCGGTTCGCGGGGAAGCCGGGGCCGCCTTGGAAGAAGACCATCCACGGCAGATCGTCGGTCTGCTTTTTCGAAGCCACAACCTCGCGGGCGAAGACCTCGATTCGCGGCGATTCGGGCCGGGAGTGGTCCAGCGGGAGATCGAACCGGTGATCGCGCACGGCGATCTTCTTGAAAACCCGGAACGGAGTGGAGCGGAAAGGCGCGGCGGAGATCATGATGGGGACGGAGCGGAGCGCCTTGATCCAAGGAAATCGCGGCGGGACCAGCAACCTCTAACTGGCGAGGGGCGGGGTGGATGGCTGAATCTTTGCCTGCCGCTCGACAATCGGCAGCGAGCCAGGCAGTCCGGACCACCGGGTGAGCAATCCGCTGGATGTCCGGGGTCTCAGGGACTGGTGAGTTCGAGGGTGGCGGGTGGCAGTCCTGTTGCGGTGGCGCTGAGGGTGATTTTTCCCGGGGCGGTGGCGCGGAGGATCGCGAGAGCACGTCCCTGATAGGCCCTGCGTTCGCTGGCTTGGAAGCGCTCGGTGCTGGTGACATTGCCGCTGTCCACCGCGATGAGCCTCCCAGGACCGGCGACGGTGAAGGTGATGAGATCCGCGGCGGAGGGGACGAGGGTCTCGTTGTCATCGACGATGCGGATCTCGACATTGGAAACATCGTCGAAGGTGGTTCCGAGGGATTTCCGGTCCGGAATGAGAACCAGCTTGGCGGGCTTGCCGGCGGTGCGGAGGAGGTCGGTGGCGACTTCCTTGCCCTTGGTGAGTGCGACGGCCCTGAGGGTGCCGGGCTGATAGGGAATCTGCCAGTTGATGGATCCTGCGTCCTTGCGGGTGTCCTTCCTGCCTAGGGACTTGTCGTTCAAGAAGAGTTCGACCTGCTCGGCGTTGCTGTAAACCTCGACATTCTCGTCGTGGGGGCCGGTGGAGTCCGGTGTCCAATCGGGGAAGAGGACCTGGCGCTTCTTCCACTCGACGGCTTCGTAACCGGGATCCGCAGGGGTGGCGGCGGTCACGCCGATCCGGCGGAGCATGCGGACCATGGGTTTCTCACTCCACCAGCTCTGGCGCTCGTAACCACGGGGCTGGACGAAGCCGGCGCGGTCGAGCAGGCCGACATTGAAAACGGTGAGCGGCCAGCTGCGGGACTCGCCGAGGTAGTCGATGCCGACCCACAGGAACTGGCCGGAGTGCTGGGGATTGTCCCGGCAGGCGGTCCAGGTGCCGCGCTCATGGCCTTGCTCGGTGCCGACGATCTTGCGGCCGGATTTGTCCTTCCACGCGTCCAACAGCTCCTGGTCGCGATAGTTGGTGCCGATGACGTCGAGCATGTCGGCGAGGCCGTTTTTGTAATCGCCGGAAACGTTCGGACGGAAGAGTGCCTGGGTGACGGGGCGTGAGGGATCGAATTCATGGCAAATATCGACCAAGCCGCGGAGAATGGGTTTGGCGAGATCCGGCTTTGGGGTGTCGTGGATTTCATTTCCCACACTATAGAGAATGACACTGGGGTGGTTCCGGTCGCGGAGGATGCCGTCACGGAGGTCGTTCTTGGACCATTCCTTGAAGGAAAGGCTGTAGTCGTATTTGTTCTTCCCCTTGGTCCAGCAGTCGAAGAACTCATCCATCACGAGGAAGCCCATGCGGTCGCAGAGATCGAGGAAATCAGGAGCCATCGGAGTGTGGGCCGTGCGGATGGCGTTGACGCCGAGTTCGCGGAGGGACTTGAGGCGGCGTTCCCAAACAGCCAGCGGAACGGCGACTCCTACGGCACCGCCATCCTGATGGAGGCAGACGCCCTTGAGCTTGAAGTTTTTCCCATTGAGCCAGAAACCGGTGTCGGACTTGAACTCCGCGGTGCGGATGCCGACGGGGGTGCTGACTTCATCAAGCACCGTTTCACCGGCCATGATTCGGGTGACGAGGGTATGGAGCTGGGGGCTTTCGAGGCTCCAGAGCTTGGGTTGGGGGACTTTGAACTGTTGGGTGAAATCGCTGTCCTTGCCGGGGGCGAGGGTGGCGACGGTATTCGTGGTGGAAAGCGGTTTGCCATCGGGACCGAGCAGGACGGAGCGGAGGGTGATCTTGCCGGATTTTTCCGCAGTATTGGAGATCTTGGTCTGGATGTTCACCGTGGCGCTGGCGGCGGTGGCTTCCGGAGTGGTGACATGGACGCCCCAAGGCGCGACATGGACGGGATGCGTCACGATGAGACGGACGTGTCGATAGATGCCCGCACCGGAATACCAGCGGGAGGCGGGCTGGCGGGAGGTGTCCGCCTTGACGGCGAGGAGGTTTTTTCCACTCGGGTCGAGCTTGCCGGTGACGTCGTAACGAAAGCTGAAGTAGCCGCTGGGCCGGTGGCCGAGCAGCTCCCCATTGAGCCAGACGTCGCTGTTTTCCATCACGCCGTCGAATTCGATCCAGACATTCTTGCCCTCGCTGCCGGGCGGCAGGGGGATCTCCTTGCGATACCAGGCGACGCCGGACGGAAGCCATCCACCGGAACCGGTGGTGGGGGCGTGTTGGTCGAAATTCCCCTCGATGCTCCAGTCGTGCGGGACGTCGAGCTTTCGCCAGGCGGAGGTGTCGAGTCCGTGCTTTTCGGCACCGGGAGCATCGCCTTGGAAGAATGACCAGTCCGGGTCGAGAGAAACGATGGTCCGCGCGGAAAGCGGCAGAAGCGCGCCCAAAACAGCGGCGAGGAATGGAAGTAGTGTGGGTTTCACCCGCCGATTCAACCCGAACGTGGAGGTGAATCCAATCACCGGAACGGGTTAGTCGGCAGACGGGGCACCTGGATGAAATTCACGGCAACCTTGCGGACAAAGGAGAACCTACGCGATCGCGTAGGTAGAGACTGCTTGGTGCGATTGGCGAGGACTGATATTCAATGCTGCATGATATCTTCGTCCCGGAGAGCCAGTCCATGGATTATTTTCCCAATATCGGTTCTGGCGTGGGTGATCGGACTGATGCTGGTGCTGCGCTACCTTTTCGGCGCGGAACTCTCTGGCGGATGGTTGATTGTCGGAATGATTCTGACGGTGGCCGCCTTGGGGCTGGTCGTCATGATCAAGGAATTCAAGGACGCGATCCTGGTAAGCGGAGTGACGGAGATGCATCATCCCGAGCGCCGCTCTCCACACCCGGCCACCACGGTGAATCGTGACGAACGCGGTCATCTGGATCAATTTTACGCGGAGCCCCGCCGGTCCGCGCTGGGACTGAATTGCAAGCACGCCCATATGAACCGCCGTCGTCCGCCGGGAAACAGTCTGAGGGAGATCGACAAATGTTAATGTCACCGGGATTGCGCCCTCGGTGGGTTTGAACAGCGGCTCCACCCAGTGTCTTGAATTTCTTCTCAAACAGTAGCTCACTTTTTGAGATTTTATGTAATGGACTGGGATGAAGTCGGCATTGGAGAATTCCGAATATCGGTCGAAATATCCGCAACCCATTAACTATTAATAGTCTGTTTTGCTGTTATGCGGGTCCGAACTTTTTTGCCAAATCGGCACTATTTTGACACATCCTAAAATTTTCTCGACATCTATTCTTATTTCGACTATACAGCGATCAATGGATGTTAGTGAATTTTGAATTTCTCGAAATTATTGGTTTGTAAAAATAGCAATAAAAATATTAGCAAATAAAATTATGAATACGAAAAAATTAGCTTTGATGATGTCTTTATTTTCACTCGATGCAATGGCTCAAAGTTATCATAATGATACTATCATAAACGGAGTGCGAACTTTGAAAGTTGAGGGTAATTTGCTCCTTGATGAATACAACAGTGGATCTGGCGGGAATTTGAGTGTGTTGGGAGACTCAAATTTGTCGATAGGGGCCGTCTCTTTGCCGATGCCTAGCGGTGTGTCAGGGTATTATCATGGACCTGTGAGAATGGGAGGTTCAACCACGATTGGGGAGTATAGATTCGAGAAGTTGGGAGATGAGGCAACCGGTGATTTCATTGTTCCGTTGGGGCTTGTTCAGAATTGTGGTGCAAATATTAACATTGAGGTGCAGACAGCAGGAGGAGATCCTAATAGCGGAGGCGCAAGTTTCTCTCTTTTGGGGAAAACCCACAGAGAGCTTGGAAAAGTAACTGCTGTTTCTCATAGCGCATTTGGTGGTGGGTGCGGGGTGAAAATTTATGCGCTCAATCAGCACGGGTATACATGGATGTATCTACAATTTGACGCTCTCAATTACTCGCCAGGTCAAATGAACAACAATATTGTGAGGGTTCGAATGACAACATTTGGAGAACCCGAACCAATGAATCGAGCTTATAGCTTCGAGCAAATGTTTCCAGTTGTTTTAGCAAATTCTCTAGTTGCTAATCATATTAGCTCAGCTAACTACAATTATATTGTTGGATCATCTGTTCAATATTTAAATGCTGAGAATACGGTTTTGAATGGAAAAGTGATTGTATCTGCAATTCAAGGTGATATATCGATGGGGATCTACGAATGAAAAATTGGTCGCTCTTTGGGGTGATTTGGCAATTATTTGATGGTGGAAATCCTAATTTCTGAAATTATCAATGGTTGGATTTCGCGGTTTCACGTCTTGCTAGCAGTACTCGTTCTGGAGTCTTCCCATGCAACACAATCTATCATAATTCGTGAGGGGCGCCAACCTCTTTCCGCCCCCGGTTTTGAAGACCTGGAAAGTGAGCGGGACAATGCAGCCTTCGCCGGCGAGCCGGACAGAAGCAGCTTGATGCGTTGAAGAAGCAGGTTAATTAATTCGCGCGCTGGGAAGCTGCAGGGACGACTTCCCTTACCCCACATCCTTGCAAAGATCGGCAAACGGGAACCAATCGGCAAGTAGGCCCCCACGCCCCAGGCAAATCTGAATGCCAAGGCCATTGATCGGGTGGTAACGGGGATTTTGACTGGGAACGATGGGCAGCTTGCTCCGGCTCAAAAGATGCGGAGCGACAGCTTCGGCGTCGTTTCAATCCACGTCACCAACGACATCGCCCATCAGGCCGAGACACTGACCCTCAGCCCTAGACTCTATAGAGTAATCGCAAAAGTGGGCGGCAATCGGTGATTTCCTTTACCGGAACCCAGACTTTCGGCGGCGGGGAGCATGGCACCAAATGTCACATCGTCACATCGGTTGGCTGAGTTAGCGGACCTAAATCAACAAAAAATTACCCCCAAAGAAAAACTGAAAAACTCGGATTTTTCTCAGCCCGGAAATCTATTAAGACGATTGCCTCCAAGGTTCACGGCGCGTCCGCTTTGTTGGAAGTCCAAAATCAAATCAACGGGTTTGAGTACGATAAGAGGATCGATTCGCTTGAGACAGAAACACGAGCGTGATAGCCAAATCTAAAGATTTTTTGCAATCAAGAATCTTCCGGTCTCCAATAATACAGGCATAAGCGCATAGATTAAACCAATTTCTTACCCTAAATTGTTCCAGATCGCCCACCCTAGTCATCAGCCACCGCGACATCTTCTGTCCGGCGATTGAACTCAACACCTGCAACTTACCAATCATTTAAGGGGGCTGATTGAGTTGAGTTAGCGGCTTCCAGCGCTAGGATTTTAGCCGCCCTCCGTGGACCACAAGAGCTTAACTACGCACGAAGAGTGTTTCCTCTCACCCCTTGATCTCCAGCAGCATCTGCGGATTGTTCGGGAATTTCTTCAGGAAGAACAGCAGGCGTTCCATCGCTTCCGCCGGACGGTGGCCGGAGAGGCCGCGGCGGATGAGGTGGATCTTGTGAAGCATGTGATCAGCTAACAGCAGTTCCTCGCGGCGGGTGCCGGACTTGAAGATGTCGACGGCCGGATAGATGTAGTTTTCCGCGATCTTGCGGTCGAGGACGAGCTCCATGTTGCCGGTGCCCTTGAACTCCATGTAGATCGCCTCGTCGGCGCGGGAGTTCGTCTGGATCAGAGCGGTGGCCATGATGGTGAGCGAGCCGCCGCCACGGGTGTTTCTGGCAGCGGCGAACAGGCGGCGCGGGACTTCGAGCGCGCCGATGGTGATGCCGCCGGAGCCGGTGCCGCGGCCGCGGTTGTTCATGTTTCCATTGTAGGCGCGGGCCAGGCGGGTGATGGAATCCATGATGAGGAACACATCGCGTCCCGCTTCCACCAGGCGCTTGGCGCGCTCGATGGCGAGTTCGGCGATGCGGGTGTGGCTGCGGGCCTGCTCGTCGTTCGAGCTGGCGTAGATTTCCGCGCCGGGCAGGGCGCGGCGGAACTCCGTGACTTCTTCGGGACGCTCGTCGACGAGCACGACCATGAGGTGGATCGCCCCTTCGTCGTATTTCTCGCGGATCGCCTCAGCCATGTGGAGGAGCAGCGTGGTTTTTCCGGAGCGGGGCGGGGAAACGATCAGGCCGCGCTGGCCACGGCCGACGGGGGCCATGATGTCGACGACGCGGGTGGTGAAACGCTCGGGCGTGGTTTCGAAACTGATCCGCTTGTTAGGATTGATCGCCTTGAGTTCGTCGAAGTGGGGAAGCTTGGACGCTTCTTCCGGAGTCAGATCGTTGATCCTTGTGATCTCGACCAGCTGAGGACCGCGCGGACCGTCCTGATAGAGACCGTGGATCCACTGGCCGAGACGGAGGTTGTATTTCCGGATCGTTTCGGGAGTGACGAAGATATCATCGCGGGCCTGTTCGAAATTCTTGCGCGGCACGCGGAGGAAGCCGAAGCCTTTCGGTGCGAGTTCGAGCATGCCATCGCCTTCGATTTTCGGGCCGTCGAGCTGGAGCGCCGGACGGCGTTCGTCGGAATCGTGCTGCGGGTGCTGCTTGGGGGATCCCTGCTGGCCGCGGTTTTCGAAGCGCTGGCGGTTGGGATTCTGTTGGCCGTGTTGTCCTTGGCCGCCTTGTTCCGTCATCCGCTCCTGGTTGCGGCGCTTGCGTTTTTCGCGGCGACGCTTGCTGCGGCTTTCCTGCGGCTGGCCTCCTCCCTGGCCGTTGCGCGGCTGGCCCTGGCCATCGCGCGGCTGTTGGGAATTCCGCTGCTGGCCTTCGTGAGGCGGGCGATCCCGGCGTTCCTGATCACGCGGAGGTCCGTCCTGTGGTGCGTTCTCGCGAGGAGCCTGAGAAGCGGCAGGTGGTGGAAATGGGGTGGATTCGGGTGACGCGGCGGAGCGTGGTTCGGCGGCTTCGCGATGAACGACAGGGCCGCCACCGGGGACACGGCCGAAACGGCGCGGGGATTCGTCGTTAGGCGGCGAGGTGTTCGACGATGCCGGGACCGCTCCGGGGGGCGCCTTGGCGACGACCTTTTTCGCACGGGGCGTTTTCACGGCAGGTGATGCGGCGGATTCCGCTGGTGCGGGAACCGGCTTGGAAGCAGGAGGCGCATCGAATGGCAGCTCGGGTGTCGACGAGGCAGCGGATTTTCTGGCCGCCTTCTTTGCCGCGACCTTTTTCACGGGAGCTTCTTCGGCGGCGACTTTCTTGACCGCTGTTTTTCTAGCGACCGCCTTCTTCGCAACGGGCTCGGGGGCGGGTTCCGCGGTGGTTTTGGCCGTTGCTTTTTTCGCCGCCCGCTTGCGCGCGGGAGGGGTGTCACCGGCGGTGCCTGCCGGGGTTTGCGGCATGGTGTCCTCGTTGGTATTTTTACTCATCCGGAATCGATTGAAATGAAAGGGCGCGTGGCGCGGTGGGAAGTGGCTCAGGACGCGAGTTGGTCGAGTATTTCATCGGCCACTTCAAAATTGGTGAAAACGTTCAGCGTGTCGGGGTAGTCGTCGAGCAGGTCATGCAGCTTGAGGACTTGTCGGGCGATGGTGAGATCGCTGACGACGGAAGGGTTTTGGGGAATGGAAACGAGTTTTTCGGAAACGAGGTTCAGGCCGGCTCCCCGGAGGGCGTTGGCGACGGTGCCGAGTTCGTTCGCGGCTGTGAGGATGATGTGTTCGTCGGAGTCGCTGTGGACGTCGTCCGCACCGGCTTCGATGGCGGCGTCCATGATCTTGTCTTCCGGCAGGTCGGTGGCGCTGATGCGGATCTCGCCCCTGCGGTCGAACTGATAGGAAACGCTGCCGGGCGTGGCGACGGAGCCGCCGTTTTTGGAGAAAATCGTGCGCAGGTCCTGGGCGGTGCGGTTGAGATTGTCAGTGGCCATTTCGATGATGAAGGCGATGCCGGCGGGACCGTAGCCTTCGTAGGAGATTTCCTGGATCGCGTCGCCGCCGAGTTCGCCGGTGCCTTTCCTGATGGCGCGCTCGATGTTGTCCTTGGGCGTGGAAACGGCCTTGGCATTGTCGATGGCGGTGCGGAGACGGGCATTTCCCGCCGGGTCTCCGCCTCCGGCGCGGGCGGCGAGTGCGATTTCATGCGCGCACTTGCTGAAGACCCTGCCCTTGATGGCATCGACTCTGGCTTTGATGTGTTTGACCTTGGACCACTTGTTGTGACCGGCCATGAGGAATGGAAAATAGGGGTTGGGGTGAAGCAATGGTTGTGGAAGGGCGGGTGAAGTCACACGCGGATCCGCAAGACGGGGTGGGGAAGGACGAGCCTGCGCGGTTGCCGATTCGATCCGCTTCAAAAAGCTTCCAAGGCCCGGCAGGGCAGGTGGGCGTCAACCCAGGTGGAGTTTCGGAAATTCGACGCGAAACACCGCTCCGTCGTTCCAATGGGCGTAGATTGCGGCAGCCCGGATCACTTGGCAATTCAAATTTTCAGGGCGGAAATCGTTGGGAAATCCATCGGGGATCAGGCTCTCCACGTCGATTTTGCCGGTTGCCGAACGCAAGGCGGGGTGTCAGACTTTGGTCGTGAAACTGACTCGCACATGTCTGTTAGCGGTGTCCGCCGCATTGATGCTTCCGCTTGCCGCCCAGGAGGAAACCGCAGAGGCCAAGGGAGAGATTCCCAAGGATCTGATTGATGACGCGCACGTTCGCGAGGAACTCGCGGTGAACGAGTTCACCGCACCTTCGATTTCAAAACTTTTCGACACATTGAAGGATCTGATGCCCCTGCCCATCGCCGAGGTGGAGCGGAAGATGCCGGCCCGGATGTCTCCGGACCGTGCGGATCTGGCGATCGAGCTCGGTTTTCTCATCGCCGATGGATTCCTGGTGGTGCAGGCCGAGCAGTTGGACCGGGTGGAGGAACTGGCGAAGGATCTGACCCGCTATGGGAAAGCGCTTGGCGCGGGCGATCGCGTGAACCGGCACGCCGCCAGTTTGTTAGACAGCGCCAAGAACAAGAATGTGGACCAGTTGAAAAAGGAACTCACCGCCACGCAGCACGATGTGGAGGCCGAGCTTGTTTCTCTGCGGGATGCGGATCTGGCGCATCTGATTTCGCTTGGTGGATGGATCCGCGCGCTGGAGGTCTCCACCGTGGCCGTGGACAAGCAGTTCTCACCCGAGCGGGCGAGAACGGTGATGCGGGAGGACATCGCGGACTACTACACCGAATCGGTCGCGGGTCTGGAGCCTAGGATTTCCGAGCGGCCCAATTATCTCGCCATGCGGGATCTCCTGGCCGGTCTGCGCACCGAGATGGTGCTGGAGGATGGCAAGCAGCCGACTCCCGAGATGATGGCGGAGATCCGCAAGCAGGCGGCGAAACTGGTGGAACTCGCATTGCAGCGCCAACCATGAGTCCTGCGATCGAAAAAAGTGCCGCAGTCCTTGGATTGGGCATCATCGGATCGCGGGCCCGCACCCGTCTCGCGGATGCCGGATGGGAGGTCAGCTGTTGGAACCGCACTCCGAAGTCGTTTGATGGAGAACGCCCGACACCTGAAGCAGCGGTCGAAGGCGCGGCGGTGATTTCACTCTATCTGAAGGATGTTCCCGCCACCCGGGAAGTCATCGGGCGGATCGAACCCTTTCTCAAACCCGGCCAGATTCTCCTGAATCACGCGACGTTGGACCTGGAAACGACCTTGTGGTTGGAAAAAGTCTGTCTCGCCCGGGAGTGCCGGTTTCTCGACACGCCTTTCACCGGCAGCAAGGTCGCCTCGGCGAACGGACAGCTTTTCTACTACATCGGAGGTGATGAGGAACTCTCCACGGCGCTGAAGCCCTACTTGAGCATCACCAGCAAGGGGCAGCTTTATTGTGGCAAGGCCGGCTCCGCCACGGTCCTGAAGCTGGCGACCAACCTGATCTCCGCCTGCACCGTTCAGGCGTTGGCGGAATCGCTCGCCATCGCCACCAGCCATGGCGTTTCGGCCGACTGCCTGATCCAAGCGGTTTCGCAAAACGCCTGTTCCTCCGTGCTGAGCGGCATGAAGCTGCCGATGATGGCGGACGGAAATTACGAAACCCATTTCTCGCTATCCAACATGGGCAAGGACAGCCGCTACATGCTTTCCCTCGCGGAATCCGCGGGGCTTGAAACTCCGGCGATCGCCGCGGTTTCGAAGCGCATGGAAGAGCTGGCGGCTGACGGACTCGGTGATCTGGACTTCTCGTCGGTTGCGAAACCCTACCTGAAAAAGGCGTGAGCGGCATCCATCGGATCGATCTGGGCCGTCCCGCGCTGTTGGAGTTCCGCGGGCCGGATGCCGTGAGGTTTCTCAATGGCCAGCTGACACAGGATGTCCGGCGGGTGGCCGGCGGGAAAATCTCCCTGCCGTCGTGCGTGACCGATGCCAAGGGGAAATTGCAATTCCGCGTGACGGTCATGGAAAGCGACGACGGTGCCTTGTGGGTCGCCGGGCTCGCTGGTTCGGAGGAAGCCCTTGAAGCACGGTTGACCCGGTATCTCATCGCCGATGATGTCGAACCTTCCGATCTAACGAACAGTCGGATGCTCTTCCATTTCACCGGAGAAATGCCGGAACCTCCCGTCGGTGTCGTGGCCCGCGCTTCAAGTCGTTTTGGAATCTTGGGGACGGATTGGTGGGTTCCCGCCGATCAATCGATTGAATTTCCCGAAGGTGTTCCGCTGTTGGAGGGCGATGCGTTGGAAGCCCTGCGCATCACCCACGGGGTCCCGGTCTGGGGAAGCGAACTTGTCGAGGGGATGCTTCCTCCTGAAGCGCTGCTGGAAGAAACCGACATTTCCTACAACAAGGGCTGCTACATCGGCCAGGAAGTCATTTCCCGCATCAAGTCGGCGGGGAAGGTGAACAAGCGGCTGACACGGTTCGTTCTCGACGCGGAGGTGGCGGCGGCTCCCGGAATGTTGGAAAATGGTGCTGGCGAAATCACCAGCGTTTCTCCTGCAACCGAGGGGGGGATCCGCCACGCGCTGGGATATGTGAAGCGGGGCGCGGCCGGATTGCTTTTCAAAACGGCGGATGGCGCGGTCCATCCGGTTAGGGCGGTCTGAGGTTTTTTGTTCTTTGCGATCCCGTGATTTCACGGGATTCTTGCTTTGATGATTTCCAAGTGGTTTTTCCTGGCCAGCGGCGTGGCGAATATTTCGCCGCTGTTTGCCCTGCTGACCCTGGTTCTCGTCCTCGCCGTGCTGGTTTCGCTGGTGCTGGTGAAGTTCAAGCAAAGCCTGCTCGTCGGGTATCTGCTGAGCGGTGTATTGATCGGAAACGTCGGATTGATGTGGGTGACGGGACTCGACAAAGGAGACCCGGTGATCACGAACTTCGCGGAAATCGGGGTGGTCCTGCTGATGTTCACCCTCGGCATCGAGTTCTCGCTCAGCGAGTTCAAGCACCTCTGGCGAACCGCGCTGATCGGTGGCGGCTTGCAGGTGGGAATCACCGCGGGCATTGTCGGACTGCTGGCGGCTGCGCTCGGATTTCCGACCGCAGACAGCATCGTGCTCGGCGTGGCGGTCGCCCTGAGTTCCACCGCGGTGGCGATGATGTCATTCCAGGATTTGGGCCAACAGAACAATCCTGGAGCAAGGGCGAGCTTGGGCATCGCATTGTTTCAGGACATTCTGGTGATCGTGTTTTTCCTGGTGATGCCCGCGCTTTATGGGCAGGGCGAGGGGTCGGTGGCGGGACAGATCGGCATGGCTTTGCTCAAGGGGGCGGTGTTCCTCGTCGGCGCCTGGTTGCTTGGGCGGTACGGTCTAACTCCGCTTTTGCACGCCGTAGCCAGAACAAGGAGCCGTGAGCTTTTCACACTGACCGTGATCGGGCTTTGCGCGGGGGTGGCGTTCGCCGGTGGGGCGTTGAATCTCTCGCTCGCACTCGGCGCGTTCGCCGCCGGACTGGTGGTAAGCGAGTCGATCTACAGCCACCGGATTCTATCGGACATCCTGCCCTTCAAGGATCTGTTCCTCGCGATCTTCTTCATTTCCGTCGGGTTGCTCATTGATCTGTCGGCCATCGCTTCGGATTGGGGGAGGGTGTTGCTGGGCAGCCTGATCATCCTGATATTGAAGAGCGGGATTGTTTTCTCGGTGTTGAAATGGATCAAGATTCCGGGTCGTCCGGCCTTGTTGGCGGCCGGAAGTCTTGCGAGCACCGGAGAGTTTTCGCTCGTCCTGATCGGCAAGGCGGGCGGTTACCACCCCTTCGACAGGAGCACCGAACAGATGCTGCTGGTCTGCACGGCGGTCACGATGGCGTTGGTGCCTTCGATGATGCGGGGAGCGGGCCCGTTCGGGAAATGGCTGGAGAAAAAGGGGATTCTGGGCACGCGCAAGATTGCTCCGGAATCGATGACGCCCGTGAAGGCCATCAAGGGCATCACCGACCACGCGATCATCTGTGGCTACGGGCCGGTCGGAAAGTCTCTCAACGAAGCCCTCAAGCGCTGCGGGGTGGACACGCTGGTGATGGAGCTGAACTCGGACACCGTGCGGATGTTGAAAAACGAAGGCCAGCCGGTTCTTTTCGCGGATGCGACGCACTCGGAAGCGCTGGACCTGGCCGGGATCAAGCGAGCGCGCCTGGTGGCGTTCACCTTCCCATCGGTGAGGACCACCTCCATCGCTGTTCCTCTGGTGCGCGAGCGGAACAGCGGGATCTTCATTTTCGGCAGGGCGAAATTTCCCGACGAGGTCAAGATCCTGCGAGCGCTCGGAGTGCAGGTCATCCACGACGAACGAGAAAGCGCCGTGGCGATGGTGCGGGCCGCGATTTCCTCCTATCAGCGTGCGGACATTGATCCGGAGGAAGTCGTCGGAGACACCATGGAGGAAGCTTGAATCAACGGGTTTTCGTTTCCGTCACCGGTTCCCGGATGGCGGCGAGGCTGACGAGAAGGATGCCGCCGAGTTCCAGCGCCCAGTTCATTTTCACGCCATAGAGTTTGATTTTGAGAAACGTGTCGAAGTGATGGAATGAAATGGCCCTGACGATGATGAAGGCTATCAGGAATGCAACGCCCGCCGAGAGCAGCTTGTGCCGCAGCCAGAACGCATTGAAGCGCCAGATGAACCACGTGCTGAAAAGCCCGGTGCCGCCGATCATTCCGAGCACGAACCATTTCTGATATTCGCGGCGTTGTTCATACCAGCCCTCGTGACTGGCGGCGACCCGGCCGATGTCGGTGAAGAGGGATTGGAGGTCGAGCTGTTTGTTGAGGCACAGCGCCGCCATCCCGAGCGCGACGGCAAGCCAGATGTGGTCCTTTTTCAGCCACCAGACCCGGGCTGCCAGGATCGTTCCGATGCCGTAAGCAAGGACGGTGAATAGGCCCATGAAACTCGGGTCGCCGAGTGCCGGCCGCCAACGGATTTCTTGAAGGTAGTCCATGGCTTGCGGTCGAACGAGGCCGATCATGGGTCGTGGGGCGGAACCTGCAACCGGGAAAAGCTCGCCAGGAAATGCTTTTTTCTGGGGCTTTCTCGAAACCTTCCGCTAAGAACCTCCGCGTGGCACTGCTTCTGGCGATCGAATCTTCCTGCGATGAAACCGCGGTCGCGATTGTGCGTGGCTCGGTAGGACAACCGACCGAAGTCCTCGCATCGGAAATTTCCTCGCAGATCGCTCTCCACCGCGAGCACGGAGGTGTCGTTCCCGAGCTGGCATCGCGGAACCACTCGCTCCACCTGCGGGGCCTTGTCGAAAAAGCCCTTGAGGATGCCGGGGTGGGCATGGCGGAAATCGATGCTTTCGCCGCGACGACCGGCCCTGGGCTGGCGTCTTCCTTGCTCATCGGCAGCACCGCCGCGAAGGGGATGGCCTGTGCGACGAAGCGTCCTTTCCTCGGCATCAATCATCTTGAGGGCCATCTGCTGTCACCTTTTCTCGATCAGACTTCGGTTCCGCCGCATGTCGCGCTGATTGTTTCCGGCGGCCACACGCTGCTCCTCGATGTCGAGGGGCCGGGCCGCTACCGCAAGCTCGGCGGGACCCGCGACGATGCCGCAGGGGAGGCTTACGACAAGGTCGGGAAGATGTTAGGTCTACCTTATCCCGGTGGTCCGGAAATCGAAAAGGCCGCCCGTGACGGAAATCCGGCCGCCTATGATTTCCCGCGCTCGATGCTTCACGAGCCGCACCTCGATTTCTCATTTTCCGGACTGAAGACCGCGGTGCTCTACACGCTTCAGAAAGAGCCCGGCGAGCCGCCTCTCGCGGATCTGGCCGCGTCCTTCCAACAGGCGGTCATCGACATACTCGTGAAGAAGACGCTGCGTGCCGCCAAACAAGCGGGGCGCCGGCAGATCGCGCTTTCGGGCGGTGTCAGTCTCAACCAAGCGCTGCGAAAGGCCTTCCGCGAGGCAGGCGATCGTGCTGGTTTGGAAATCTCGGTGGCCCCGCCGGATTTCTGCACCGACAATGCCGCGATGATCGCCTTCGCCGCCTTGCTTCGGCATCTGGCGGGAGAGCGCTCGCCCTTGGACGGCGACATCCATCCGAATTTACCGCTGGTCTAGGACTTCGGCGTATGTTTTGAAAAGGCATAGCCGATGATTTATCAAACACTGGTTTTCGACTTCGACGGCACCATCGCCGACACCCTTGGCGAGACGCGCCTCATCTTCAACCGCATCGCCCCGGACTACGGCATCCGCGAGGTCGCGGAGCATGAGCTCGATCATCTGCGCCATCTTTCGCTCAAGGAATTGCTCGATCACCTCGACATCCCCAAACGCCGCGTCCCGGCGCTCATCGCCCGCGGGACAGGCATGATGCGTTCGAACATCACGCAGTTGAAATTGATAGACGGCATGCCGGAAATCCTGATCGAGCTGCGCCGTCATGTCCGCAGTTTCGGCATTCTCACCTCCAACGCCACGGCCAATGTCGATCTCTTCCTGCGAACCCACGGGCTCCGCGAACAGTTCGACTTCATTTCCTCCACCTCCAAGCTCACCGGCAAAGCGAAACATCTCAAGGCCATCCGCAAGACGTTTTCCCTCCGCGGCGAGGAAATGCTCTACATCGGTGACGAGCTGCGGGATGTGAAAGCCTCGCAGAAAGCCGGCATTCCCGTCGCCGCCGTCACCTGGGGGTTCAATTCACGCGAGGCGCTCGCCGCTTCCGGGCCGGAATACATTTTCGACCAACCGAGCGATTTCCTACGCCTTCTGACAGAATGATGGCAAACCGGCGTGTTGACAGCGGCGGGGTGGGGTGGGCAACCTCCCGACATGTCGGATGAGAAATCGCCAGAAGAGAATCGTGAAGCCGTGGAGGCCGGGACCGATGAGTCCAATGGCGCCGCCACCCCCTCGAAAAGCAACATGCCGCCGGCGGTCGCGCTGGCATTCGTCATCATTGCCCTGCTCGGCGTGCTCATCGTCATGGTTCTGAAAAGCGGAACCTTCACCTCATCCGGCAGCGACGAGCGTCTTGAATCTCTCAAATCCGATGTCGACGCACGCCGTGCGGAGCTGAACCGGCAGCGCATCGCGATGGGGCTGAGCCCGATCGAAGGCGCTTCCGAGCCGATCGGTGAAATTGCCGAGCGGTTGAAAAAGGACGCGGATTCGCTGGTGTCGCTCGCGGCCCGCTTCCAGCAGATGATCGAGGAAAAGGACAAGCTGCTCACCGCCAGCAACCTCGAAGTCCTCAATTCGGAAAAACTCCGGAAGAGCCTTTTCGAAGAAAACAGCCGTCTCCAGAATGACCTCAACCGCGCCCTGATCGGCAGCTCGGACGCGAACCGCCTCCGCAGCGATCTGGCGGATCTCAAGGCCCAGCGCGACGCCCTTTATGCGGAGTTGTCCGCAGCGAAACAGAAAATGCTGACCATGAGCGCCGGTGTTTCTTCCGACGACTACGCCGACCTCAAGCGCCGCTACGATGAAACACTCCGGGCCAAGGAATTCTTCGAAGCCCGGGTCAAGGAACTCGAAGGAGATCTTTCCAAGGCAAAGCTGTTTGCCAGCTCGGAGAACGAACTCCTTCCCGCTGCCGTCGAACTGTTCCGCAATCTCCGTGGATTGGAGAATCGTCCGGATTCCGACCTCACCACCTCATACAGCAGCCTCGGTGTGGAATTGGGGGCCAACGTCCTCAACACCCTGAGCTTCGCCACCGGTTCCTCCACGCTGATGCCTGCGGAACAGGACATGATCCGCAATCTCGTGGCCGATCTGCCGGATGGTGATCTGCTCTTTGTCGTGGGCTATGCCTCCGAGACCGGCAACGTGGACAGCAACCAGAAGCTCTCCTCCGACCGCGCCACCGCCGTGGCGGAATACTACTCCAACCTCAAGCGTCCCGGACAACTCGTCCAAGCCGTCTATCTCGGCCAGACCGACCGCTTCAGCAGCCGCATCCCCGAGCGCAACCAGCTCGTGGAAATCTGGCGCATCCGCAAGAAATGAGCGGATCGGAAGCGAGTGGCCGCATCCGGCAGCCGATGGAGACAGGAGGCAGCCGCCTCCTGTTTTTTTATCGCCAAAGCTCGCACGCGTGCGCGGCGAAACCCGCTCCGAAAGCGGTGAGCCAGAGCCGCCGGTCCTCCGGGTGATTTTCCCGCAACCGGCGTTCCAGAGCGAACAGCACCGCCGGACTGCTCATGTTCCCGTGATCTCGCAGAACGCCGCGGGTTTCTGTGAGATCAAACGGCAGCACGCTTTCCAAAGCGTCCACCACATCACGTCCTCCTGAGTGGGCGAGCACCTGATCCGGCTCGCCCTGGCGCCGGTTGAACAGTTCCGCAACCGCTTCTCCTGCCAGTCGCGGCACCGAGCGATGCAGCTGGTTCTTGAGTTTTCCCGCCGAATTCACGAAGCGCACTTTCTCCCGTTCCTCCGGACGATGAGTGGTGGTGAAATGCCCGGCCTGCCACTCGCCTTCGGAACCAACGCTTGTCCAGATCGCCGCCGCGGCGCCGTCGCCGAACAGGCAGAGGCTGATGAGGACCCCGGGATCGTCATTCGCGAAGAAGGCGGCGGAGCAGATTTCCACCGCGACCGTGGCGACGACGGCTCCCGGGTTGGCGGCCAGAAATCCCTGCGCCGCCCGCATCGTCGGGATCGCCGCACCGCAGCCGAGGCCCACGATATCTGCCAGATAGGCATCGTGCCGCAGGCCCGTCTGTTCCGCGATATGGCTTGTCAGCCCCGGGCAGAGGTAACCGGTGCAGGTGCAGACGAAAAGAGCATCGATCTCCTCCGCCGTGTGACCGGATTTTTTCAACGCATCCAGCAGGGCGTTGCCGGCGAGCGGCGGCGCCTCGCGTTCGAAGCGTTGGTTCAACTGTTCCGCGCAGAGCCCGAACGACTCGCCGACGGACCCGAGCGCGAGGTTCCTGGAACCGATTCCGGAAGTGCCGCCGGTGAGGATTTTCTCGATCAGCGCGGCGGACCGCGGCTTCAGGTTGGAAAGGAGGTCGCCCTCCAGCATCGCGCTCCAACAGGATTGCTGGGTGAATGAATTGGGCGGAACGGCCGTGGCGAGGGAGCGGAGATACATGGGGGATCTAGCGGATCAGTGAGAGCATCGGTTGGAATGGCAACAGACGCGCGGAGGCAAGGCTTTGCAACAGTGATCTGCCACCCTGCTCCAGCAAAACGGGATGCAGCGCCCCCGCCACCGCCAGCCTGCGCCTGAATTTGCGGGTCAGAGCGGTGCGAACGACATTCGCCACCGCCTGCCAAGCCAGTTCACCCCGCGACCATGCGGCCAGCGGGGAAGCCGCCAGCTCCGCCGCTTGGAACGCCATCGACATCCCGTTTCCGGTGAACGGGGGAATCATGCTTTCCGCATCGCCGAGCGCCAGCAGGCCGGGCACCGCAGCCTGACGCCCGAGTTCGAATCCGGCGACGGCGGAGAATGAATTCTCGCGCCACACGGCGTTTCTCAAGGTGTTGGCGAGCTCGCCGTTTCCTCCAGCCTCCAGATAGGCTGGCAATAGATCAGCACCTTCCGCCCGGATCGCGCGGTCGATGCGGAACAGGCCGCAGACATTCGTCCAGCCGTCCTCGACACCCGCCAGTCCGGCGTAGCCATTGCCGCCTGCGTGCATTTCCAAGTCAGCGGATCGCCGGACATTTTTGACATGTGCCTTGAGGCCGATCCATCGGCCGTTCCGTGGGCGTCGGCCCGCCGTCCAGACGAGTCCATCGCGCGGCTCGGGCCTGACACGGACATTGTTGCTGACAATCGCTCCCAGCCGGGTGGCATGCTGCCGCAACCGTTCATCCAACAGGTAGCGGGAAATTCCGAGCGCCGGGACCTTGAATCGCGCGAGGTGGATCACTCTGCCCCGGTCATGCCAGGCTAACGATTGGTGATGGAGCGCATCCTCGAAGAGATCGGCGATTCCCAGGTTGTCCAGCGTGGCCCCGGTCACACCGGAAATGAACTCCCCGCAGACGCGGTGGCGGGGATAACAGCCGGCTTCCAGCACGGTCACCGGGACACCTTGGAGACGGAGCGCCGAAGCCAATGACAAGCCTGCCAATCCTCCGCCTGCGATGGTGATTTTCCGATTCAACTCCTCCAGAATACCACGCGTCTCGCCCCGCGCCATGTGGAAGATTCGCGCATCTGCCATCGTCCCGGATCAACGCCGAGCAGTCGCCGGATTTCCCCGTCCCGGAATCCGGCATCGATGCTGACATGCATGTCATGCCGCGTCACGCGGTTGATCCACGGATGCAGCATCCCGCCGAGGAAATGCGGAAACCGGGCGCGGTCCGGTTCGCTGATCACGAGCAGTTCGAAATGTTGAAACCAGCGGCCCAGGGTTGATAGAGTTTCCCCCTCGAAGTGGTGGAGAAATAAATTCGCGATCAGCACGCCGCCCGTCTCAGGGACGGCCGCCGCAAAAATGTCCCCGCGGTTCCAACAGACCGCAGGATTCAAATCCGCCGGTCTTGGCGCCAGATCATAGGCCGCCACCGCAGCCTGCGGAAACAACCGTGCCAATTTCGCGCAAAGCATGCCATCACCCGCACCGATTTCGACGATGCCGCGGTTGGCGCTTTCCGCATGACGGGCGACCGTCCGGCAGACCCAGCGCTCGTTTCCCATCAGGAAATTGATCCGACGCAAGTCGCGGCGGCTGCGCATCGCTTCCGGATCATCGGCCGAAAGGTGGTCGAGGAGTTCCGGGATGACGATGCGTTGGCTCACTGGAGAGACGCTAAGGGATGAACCTCCTCTCACAACGATAAGATTTGCGTAAACTCTTCTGCTGAAATGTCGTGACTTGCTGGCAGGTCCGTTCTTCGCCAACCTTCGCCCCATGCCGCAACCGCCACGCCGCCCGTCCCGCCCTCAGCAAGGACGGAAACCCGGACCCACATCCGGAAACAAACCGCCTTCCAAGGACCGCGGCTGGGATCCCGTGGCCGCGTGGTATGACAAGCTCGTTGGCGAATCCGGCTCGGACTATCACCAGAATGTCATTCTTCCCGCCGCCTTGCGGATGCTGGAGCCACGGCCGGGGGAATCCATCATCGACGTCTGCTGCGGGCAAGGGGTTCTGATCCGACCGTTGCTGGAAGCGAAGATCGGGAAATTCACCGGCGTCGATGCCAGCCGCCGCCTGATCGAGTCGGCGAAAGGTCGCCACGGCTCCGATCCCCGGGTTTCACTCGTCGTCGCCGATGCCTGCGAACCCGGTCCGTGGGCGGATGGCCAGAATGACGCCGCCACCTGCATCATGGCGGTGCACGACGTGCCGGACATCGTCGGTCTGTTTTCAAACGTCGCCAGTTCCCTCAAACCCGGCGGCAGTGCGGTCATGGTGTTCATGCATCCGTGTTTCCGCATTCCCAAGAAAAGCCACTGGGGCTGGGACGGAGATCAGAAAATCCAGTATCGCCGCCTCGACAGCTACGGCAAGCCGCTCGAAATTCCGATCACCACCCATCCCGGGAAAAACACCGGCGAGCAAACCCATTTTCACCACCGCCCGCTGGCCGATCTCCTCACCGCCATGGGCAAAGGCGGCCTCGCCGTCACCGCCTGCGAGGAGCTCTACAGCCATCGCCGTTCGCAGGGAAACGGGCCGTTCAGCAAGGCCGAACATGCCGCGGCCGAGGAGTTTCCGATGTTCATCGCGCTCAAGGCCGTGAAACTCTGAGGTTCAAGCTGCTGGCTTGCCAGAGGTGACGGCTGCCGTCACGCTGCGCCATGCGACTTTATCAGGACGAGGTTTATCAAAAAGGCGAGAAGTTCATCCGCATCGTGCGGCTGGACCGGTATGAGGTGGAATTTAAAACCATGACCGGCGATCCCAAGGGGGAGGGCGAGGTCACGACCCTGGTGAAGAAGGAATTCTGCCGCCTGCTCAAGGGGATGACGCTGGTCCCGCCGGTGAAGAAGGTCGTTACGGAGGACCAGAACGGAATCAATCCGATGGCGGATGGGTGACGGACGGATTTCCTCCGCTGATCCGATTCAAGCGTAGCTGCGGATGGAGACGTGCACATCTTCGAAAACGAGCGGCTCCTTGTGCAGGGTGGGGGCGGTGCCGTCCCCGTTGTACTGCCAGGCGGAGACGTAGGAGAAGTGCTCGTCGTGGCGCTTGGCCTCGCCGGCCTGGGTGCTGCCGGCGATGACTTCCGGGTCGGTTTCAAAGAACTGGTGTTCGGTGCGGAAGTGGCCGCCGCAGGATTCCTCGCGGTCGCGGGCGTCGTAGCACATGACTTCGCCGAACTCGAGGAAGTCGGCGACCCGGCCGGCTTTTTCGAGTTCCATGTTGGCATTCGCTCCGGAGCCGGGGATGCGGACGTTCTGCCAGAACTCCTCGCGGATCTGAGGGATTTTCGCGAGGGCTTCGGTGAGTCCTTCGCGGGAACGGGCCATGCCGCACTGGTTCCACATGGTCATCCCGAGCTCGCGGTGGAAGGAATCCACGGTGCGCTTGCCGTTGATATTCAGCAGTTTGTTGGTGCGCTCCTTGGTCTCGGCCTCGGTCTGTTTGAACTCGGGCATCGAGGTGTTGATGCTGCCGGGCTTCTGCGTGACAAGGTAGTTGGCGATGGTGGTCGGGATCACGAAGTAGCCGTCCGCGAGGCCCTGCATGAGGGCGGAGGCTCCGAGACGGTTGGCGCCGTGGTCGGAGAAATTCGCCTCACCTAACACGTGAAGGCCGGGGATGTTGGACATCAGATTGTAGTCCACCCAGAGGCCGCCCATGGTGTAGTGGACCGCCGGATAGATCATCATCGGACCCTTGTAGGGGTCCTCGCCGGCGATCTTGTCATACATCTGGAAGAGGTTGCCGTAGCGGGAGCGGATGGTGTCCTCGCCGAGGCGCTTGGTGGCATCGCGGAAATCCAGATAGACACCGAGGCCGGTGGGCGCGACGCCGCGGCCGTCGTCACAGGCTTCCTTGGCGGCACGGGATGAAATGTCGCGAGGGGCGAGGTTGCCGAACGATGGATATTTCCGCTCCAGAAAGTAGTCGCGGTCGTCTTCTCCGACGTCGCCGGGTTTCAGCTGCTTGCTGCGGATTTTCTCCGCCACCTCGCGGGATTTCGGCGCCCAGATGCGGCCGTCGTTGCGGAGCGACTCGGACATCAGCGTAAGCTTGGACTGATAGTCGCCGCTGACGGGGATGCAGGTCGGGTGGATCTGGGTGTAGCACGGGTTGGCGAAGAACGCGCCCCGGCGTGCGGCACGCCAGGCGCCGGTGACGTTGCAGCCCATCGCATTGGTGGAGAGGAAGAAGACATTGCCGTAACCGCCGGTGGCGAGGATGACGGCGTCGGCGGAGTGGGAGGAGATTTCTCCGGTGACGAGGTCGCGGACGACGATCCCCTTGGCGTGGCCGTTGACGAGCACGAGATCGAGCATCTCGGTGCGCGGGTACATTTTCACACCGCCCTTGTGGATCTCCTTTTCGAGCGCCTGATAGCAGCCGATGAGGAGCTGCTGTCCGGTCTGGCCGCGGGCGTAGAAGGTGCGGGAGACCTGCGAGCCGCCGAAGGAGCGGTTGTCGAGCAGGCCGCCGTATTCGCGGGCGAAGGGGACGCCCTGGGCGACGCACTGGTCGATGATGGAGCCGGAGACCTCGGCGAGGCGATAGACGTTGCCTTCCCGGGCTCGGAAGTCGCCGCCCTTGATGGTGTCGTAGAACAGGCGGCGGACGGAATCACCGTCGTTCTGATAGTTCTTCGAGGCGTTGATGCCGCCCTGCGCGGCGATCGAGTGGGCGCGGCGCGGGCTGTCCTGATAGCAGAAGCATTTCACCTGATAGCCCATCTCGGCGAGCGAGGCGGCGGAGGCTCCTCCGGCGAGGCCGGAACCGACGATGATGATGGTGAATTTCCGCTTGTTCGCCGGGTTGATGAGCTTGGAGTCCATCTTGTGTTTGGACCACTTTTGCTCAAGGGGGCCGGACGGGATCTTGCTGTCGAGGACGATGGACATGATGATGAGCGGTTAGGAAAGGAGAGGGGATTTCAGCGGCCGTAACCGAAGAGGATGGCGACCGGGATGGAGACGAAGCCAATCCAGATGGCGGCGGAATAGGCCTTGGAGAAGAGATCGATGGCGGACGCCGATTTCTTGGAACGCAGGCCGAGGGTTTGGAAGATCGCACCGACACCGTGGCTGAGATGCGAGCAGAGCATCGTCATCGCGATGATGTAGAAAAGAACCACATACCAGACGGAGAATCCGTCGATCACCATCTTCCAGGCGTTCTGCCGGAATTCGCCGGTGGCGGCCATGTAGGCGTTGTCGGTGTAGAGCGCCGGGTTGTTGTATTCATTCCCGACGCGGACGGTGAAATGCAGAAGGTGATAGATGACGAAGGCGAGGATGGTGAGTCCGCTCCAGATCATGATTCGCGACGATTTCGAGGCCCGGATCGTGGCCTGGTATTCGTATTGTTTTCGCGCGGCCTTGTTCTGGCGGGTGAGTGCGATGGTCGCGGCGACGTGGAGGATGACGGCGGTGAGCAGGCCGATGCGAGCGATCCAGATGCCGACGCCGTGGACGAGATGATGAAGGAATTGCGCGTAGTCGTTGAACGCTTCAGGTCCCATGAATACCAGAAGGTTTCCCGTCATGTGGCCCGCGAGGAAAAGAACGAGAACAAGGCCGGTGAGGGCGACGATGAGCTTTTTCCCGATGGAGGAGGACCAGTAAGTATCGAGGCAGCGGGTGATGGCGTTCATGACGGTTGAAAAGGGGCGGTTGGCGACCGGGCCGCGCGAGGAATAGACAGGGAGGAGGGGGTTTTCAAGGGGAGACTCAGCCGGAATTCGATTCGGCGATGAGAATGGTTCAAATCAGGCATCAGCGCGGCGATTCCCGGACTTGGGAAAGTTTGGGAGGCTTTTTTCGCTAGGACGACTTAAAAGTTGGCCCGCTGCCTGCTAAAGCTGTAGTCATACAACCCATGGAAATGTTCAAGGGCTACGATCCCGGTAAGTTTTATGACGAGATGTTTGGCAGTGACGGTGCCGTGAGAAATCACTGCGCTCCATTGCTGGAAAAGTTCGAAAAGGTCGATCAACGGGACTTTCTGGCCCGCAAAGCCAATTCGGAACTCTACTTCCTCCGTCAGGGCATCACGTTCAACGTGTATCATGACAATCAGGGCACCGAGCGGATCTTCCCGTTCGATCCCATTCCCCGGGTCATGCCGGCCAGCGAGTGGGAGCACTTGGAAGCGGGGCTCACCCAGCGGATTGTGGCGCTGAATCTTTTCCTGCATGACATCTATCATGACCAGCAGATCCTGAAGGATGAGGTCATCCCGCGGTTTTACATCGAGCAGGCGAAGCACTATCGCCCGGAGTTCCGCGGGGTGGATGTTGCGGCGGACACCTACATCCACATCTGCGGCAGCGATCTGATCCGCGGCGGAGACGGGGTTTACTACGTGCTTGAGGACAACGGTCGCTGCCCGTCCGGAGCCTCTTATCTTTTGGAAAACCGCAACGCCCTGAAGCGGGCCTTCCCCGGGATTTTCGAATCGCTCGGCGTGCGTCCGGTCGATTCCTATCCACGGGACCTCCTGAACATGCTGCACCATATCTCGCCGCGGCGCGACGGAGATCCGGTGTGCGTGCTGCTGACGCCGGGCTGTCATAACAGCGCCTACTTCGAGCACTGTTATCTCGCCCGCGAAATGGGCATCGACATCGTCGAGGGTAAGGATCTGGTCGTTGTGGACAAGTTTGTTTACATGCGGACGACCAAGGGTCTCGTCCGCGTGGATGTGATCTACCGCCGGATTGATGACGACTTCATCGACCCGGTTGTTTTCCGGAAGGATTCGGTCCTCGGGGTTCCCGGTCTGATGAACGCCTACCGCGCTGGCAACGTTTCGCTGGCCAACGCCGTCGGCACGGGAGTCGCGGACGACAAGGTGATCTACTATTTCGTGCCGAAAATGATCGAGTATTACCTCGGTCAGAAGCCGATCCTCCCGAACGTCCCCACCTTCCTCGCCTCCGAGGAAGCGGACATGAAATACATTCTCGCCAATCTCCACGAGCTGGTTGTCAAGGCGGCCAACGAATCCGGTGGCTACGGCATGCTCATGGGGCCCACGGCCACGAAGGATGAGATCGAAGCGTTCCGCGAGCGTATCATCGCGGATCCGCGGAACTACATCGCACAACCGGTCATTTCACTTTCCCGCTCGCCGACGTGGTGCGAGGGAGCGATGGAAGGCCGCCACATCGACCTGCGTCCCTACATCATCTACGGCAGCGATGTGAAAATCGTCCCCGGTGGCCTCACCCGCGTGGCCCTGACCAAAGATTCCCTGGTAGTAAACTCTTCCCAAGGTGGCGGAAGCAAGGATACTTGGGTCCTCCGCCATTAAATCATTATGCTCTCACGTGTTGCAAACACCCTATACTGGATGGTCCGCTATGTGGAGCGGGCCGACAACCTCGCACGGTTGATCGACGTCAACCAACAGCTGCTTCTCGATTTCGAACGTCTCGACAGCGAGCGCCTCCGAGGTTTCTGGCAACCGATCATCCTCAGCACCGGAGACGAGGATGCGTTTGGAAAACTTTACGACGACACCGGCAGCGACGAAGTCATCCGTTTCCTCACCGATGATCCTCGCAATCCGAACAGCATCACCTCCTGCATCGCGCTGGCCCGCGAAAACGCCCGGACCGTGCGCGACCAGTTGTCCGACGAGCTTTGGGAAGAGCTGAACGCGCTGTATCTTTTCTCCCGCTCCGATGAAGCGCAGCGCCTGATCGAATCCGATCCGCCGCGCTACTATGAAAACATCCGCCGTTCGGCGGTGACCTTCCTCGGCATTGCGGCTTCCACCACGCGACGCAACGAGGCGTGGGAATTCATGGACCTCGGCCGTCACCTGGAACGGGCGGACAAGACCACCCGTTTCCTCGATGTTTCCAGCTACCTTCCCGCGGGTGAAGATGGAATGGAGGCTGTTTCTCCTGGCATCCTCCACTGGACCGCCATCCTGCGTTCCTGCGGAGCCATGGGGGCCTACCGGGCCATGCAGCAGGAGATCAACGCGCAAGGTGTCGCGGATTTCCTCATTTTCTCCAAGGACTTCCCTCGTTCCGTGCGTTATTGCATCGAGCGTGTGGACATCAGTCTTCACCGGATTTCCGGCACCCCGCGTGGCGCGTTTTCAAATGAAGCGGAACGCGAGTCCGGACGTCTTCTTTCCGAGCTGAATTTCGGATCCACCAAGGAGGTCTTCGAAACCGGCCTGCACGATTACCTCGATGCCCTGCAAGGGCGCTTCAACCACATCGGTGGTGAGATTTTTGAAACCTACGTCCTGATGCCGGAGCGCGTGCAGATCAGTCCGGGGCCCAAGCCTCCGACGATGTCCGACGTTGCCGCCTGGCAACTGCAACAACAACAGCAGCAGTGAACAGTTCCAGTGAGCCGCTCCAGTCCACGCTCGGGATGAAGTTGTCGGTGTTTCACCGGACAGCCTTCATCTATCCGTCGCCGGTGACTCACAGCGTGAACACCCTGCATCTGGAGCCGCGGACGTTTCCCTATCAGAAAACCATCAGCGCGCTCATCCGGGTGATTCCGGCGACCCGAGTGCGGAGATTCACGGATCTCTTTCAAAACATCACCCAGCATTTCGAGCTGCCCGGCCCTCATACGCGGTTGGAGATCGAGAGCCGCATCCGCGTGCACAACCTGCCGCTGGATATCTCCACCGCGAGCCGCGAGGCAACGCTGGAGGGTTACAATGACGCATCCATCCGCGAGCAGATCTGGCCTTATCTCCAGGAAAGCCGCTGGGTTTCCCGTCATCCGGAAGTCTGGCGGCAGGCGGTGGACATCAGCCGCGAGTTCACCTCCGTGTTCGAGCAGGCCAAGGCGATGATGTCATGGATTCACCGCGAGTTCACCTACGAGGCCGGCGTCACCAATGTGAACACGCATCTGGAGGAGGCCTTCGAGATGCGGCGTGGCGTCTGTCAGGATTTCACCCACGTCATGCTCGGGCTTTGCCGGGCGGTCAATATTCCGGCGCGTTACGCTTCCGGTTATCTTTACAATGGTCCGCGCGACACGCTGGTGGGGGCGCAGGCATCCCACGCATGGACCGAGGTCTATCTGCCCGCCGCCGGTTGGATCGGGTTCGATCCGACCAACAACACCTTGGCGGACGAACGTTACGTCAAGGTCGCCGTCGGCCGCGATTACGAGGACGTCGCTCCGGTCAGGGGGAATTACCGGGGTACCGGCCACTGCCGGATGGAGATCCAGGTGGAGGTGGAGAAAATCTGATCAGAACGGCTTGTAGATCCCAAGCCAGGCTGCGGTGGCTCCGGCGGCGATGCAGAGTCCGAGCACGACGGGACCGGGCAGCACCTTGCGCTTCGAAAGGGCGGGGGCGGCACCGATGAACAACCAGACGGCAATCTTGGCCACCCACCAATACTGGCCGGCGGGTGGCTTCTGCAGCATGGCGAAACCGATCAGAAGCACCAGAATCAGGGAAATGCCGTGGAGCATCGACGCGCCTTTTTTCCGGGTTTCTCCCAGCATGATGGCGCCCAGTGAGGAGAAAAGCGCCATGGCGGCGGCGAGGTGCAGGACTTTCAAAAGGAGGATGTTCATCGGTGTTGGAGGTGGCGGATTCTTGGTGCCCCGCCCCGCCGGATCAAGGAAGTTCGGCGGCTTGCGATCCGGTGGCGTCATGATAAGATGGAAGGCATGAGACGTCGCATCGCTTGGTTCCTGGCCATCCTGTCCGGCCTCTATCTGCTCATCGCGGGACCGCTTCCCGACCCGATTCCTTTTGTCGACGAAGCGACCGCTTTGATGATCTTCATGAAATCGATGGCCTATCTCGGCTACGATGTCCGCAAGTGGATTCCGTTTCTCGGGAAGGGAAAGGGAGCGAAGGGTTCCGGGCGAGGTCCGACCATTGATGTCTGAAAACTCAATTTGCGCTGGAAGATCGCGTTTTTTGCCGCCGTAGTTCCCTCACTCTATGGCTGATACCGATTTTCCCGTTTCCCGGCGCAGAAAACCCTGGGCTCTCACCTTTTTCGGGCTGCTTGCCGTAGGCGGATTGATCGCGATGCCATTCCTTGCCGGGCCTCCGGACGGCGGCAAGATGCCGGACATCGTCCGCTTCCTCGGGCACTTTCATCCGGTCCTGCTGCACCTTCCGATCGGCGTGTTCATCCTCATCGTGCTTCAGGAACTCGGGGCGATTTTCGGAAAGCGGCATCACGAGCAAGTCGCGAACACCGCGATGTTCCCGCTGTTCTTTGGTGTCGCCAGCGCCATCATCGCGGTGATCGCCGGATTCCTCCTCTATCAGGGCACGGACGACTACGCCGGAAACGCCCTCGCCGAGCGCCACCTCTGGGGTGGTCTCATTTTCGCCGTGGCCGCGGTGGTGACCTTCATCCTCAAGGCCTGGACCGTCGCCCTGTCGGGAAATCCCGCGTTCTATCGGCTGCTGCTTTTCGCCAGCATCAGCGTGATGGGATTTGCCAGCCACGACGGCGCATCGATCACGCATGGTGAGAACTATCTGACAGAGTATGCCCCGGATCCGGTTCGCACGCTGCTGGGCTTGGAAAAGAAATCCGGCGGGGGGAATGAACCCGGTCCGGCGGCTCCCGGCCAGGACCTTGCCGCGCGGTTGGTCTATGCGGATGTCGTCGCTCCCATCTTCGAGCGCCGCTGCGTCCAGTGTCACAAGGATGGCAAGGCCAAGGGCAAGTTCCGGATGGACTCCTACGAATTGCTGGTCAAGGGCGGCAAGGAAGGTCCGGGACTCGAACCCGAAAAATCCGCGGAAAGCAACATCATGATCCGGATGGAGCTTCCAGAAGATGACGACGAGCGCATGCCTCCGGAAGGAAAGCCGGGCATGGAGGCCCATGAACTCGCCATCGTGAAATGGTGGATCGACAACGGGGCGGACCCGAAAAAATCCCTCGCGGATTTCGACCTCCCCGCGCCAATCAAGGAAGCGCTGGCCAAACTGGCTCCCGCCGGTTCCGCGGCGGCTTCGGGTGACTCTGAGGAGGGGGTCTCGCCCCATGAAGCCTCCGCCGGACCGGATGACGCCCTGAAATCATCGGTCGCCGCCATTTCCAAGGAATACCCCGGCGCCCTGAGCTTCGAGTCCCAGCAATCCGCGCTCCTCACCTTCACCGCTGTCTCGCTGCGCGGAAATCTGGATGATGCCGGATTCAAGAAACTGGAATCCGTCACGCCGCAGTTCGTGACGGTGGATCTCTCCGCCACCCGGATCACGGATCAGGCGGTCGCCCAACTCGCCTCCGCCGGCAAGCTGCGCCTCATCCGCCTATCGGAAACCGGCGTGACCGATGCGGCCATCGAAACTCTCATCAAGCTCCCGACCCTGGAGTCCATCAACCTTTACGGCACCAAGGTCACCGACGCAGGAGTGAGCAAGCTTTCCTCGCTCACCAATCTCAAGCACCTCTATCTGTGGAAGACCGCGGTGACGCCGGAGGCCATCAAGTCCCTTCAGGAAAAGCTGCCTGACTGCAAGATCATCACCGGAATCGAGTCGTGATGACTGCCGCCCGTCGGTCATCCGTCCGCCGGCTGCTGCTGTGAGATGCAGTGCAGCGTGCCGCCTTCCTCCACCAGATCGAGGCAGTCGATGCCCGTCACCCGGCGGTCCGGAAACAACTCGCGGATCATGCCCAGCGCCCGGTCATCGTTCCTTTCCTGGCGGAAGGTCGGCACGAGCACGCCGCCGTTGACGATCAGGAAATTCACATAGGACGCCGGCAGCACCGGGAGCCGCCAGCCGGGCACCTCGCAGGCTTCCGGCAGAGGGATTTCCAACACCTCGAACGCTCTGCCGTTAGGGCCGAGGAACGAACGCAGCCGTCCCAGATTGTCGGCCAGAATCTTTTGGTTGGGTGATGTGGCGTCCCGGTCGATGCAGGCAAGCACCGTGTTGGGATCGATGAATCTGGCCAGATCGTCGATGTGTCCGTCCGTGTCGTCCCCCTCGATTCCCTGTTTGAGCCAGAGGATTTCCGAAACTCCAAGCCCGTCCCGGAGATGCTGTTCGATTTCCTCCCTTTCCATCCCGGCATTGCGGTTCGGGTTCAGCAGCACCGCCTCGGTGGTGAGAAGCTGGCCCGCCCCGTTGATTTCGATGGCACCGCCTTCCAGGATCATTCCACCTTTGAAGAGGCGCTTGCCGAGCGACGCGGCGATCTTTTCCGGGATGGCGTTGTCCTGATCCCACGGCGGGAATTTCCCGCCCCATGCGTTGAATTCCCAATCCGTCACCGCCACCTCGCCAGTACTGGCGTGTTTCACGAAGATCGGTCCGTGATCGCGGCACCACACATCGTTGTGCGGATGGTCGAAAAGCCGCACCCGCTCCGGCACGGCCTTCGCCAGATTGCAGGCGGCGGTGATGGCGGCGTGATCCGCACCCGGCGCGTTGATCCGCACCGGTTCGAAGCGTGAGATCGCCGCGGCGATTTCCGCGAACTTCGCCCAGATCATCTCGCGCTTTGCTCCGCCCCAGTGGCGCGGATCCTCCACCGGCCATGAGAGCCATACCGCTTCCTGCGGCGACCATTCGGGAGGCATCGAAAATCCGGCGGCGGAGGCGTTCATGCGCGGAAGATGCACGGGTGGCACGGTATTGATCCAGCTTTGATTCATCCGCCTCCCGTGTCGGCGCAGACTTTTGTCAGGAAATTGCCGACACCGGGCACCGCCTTTGTCCCACCCCAGAATAGGGAATCCACCATCTGTCGATCCCGGGGTTTTTCGTGAGTATGAAGCGTGATTATTCAAAAACCCAAACTACTTTTCAAACTCTTCTCGGCATTGGCCTGGGTGGGCTGCCTTATGGGCATCGCCTGCGCGGCCATCACCCCTCCCGTTATCCTGCATGATCTCACCCTCGCCTGGGACGCGGTCCCGGAAGCCGGCATCCAAGGCTACAAGGTCTATCTCGGACTTCAGAGCGGAGACTATCAGCAGATTCTGGACGCGGGCATCGATGCCGCGCTCACCATCAGGGACTTGGAATTCGGAAAAACCTACTATTTCGCGGTGAGCGCCATCGGCAGCACCGGCATCGAGAGTCCGCTCTCCGCCGAACTGGTGGTGAGCATCTCACTGCCACCGCTTCCCCCGTCCGCGGAGATGTTTCAGGACGCCCTTGGCCGCCCCACCTTGCAATGGAGCTACCCGGAGTCCGCTCTCGCTTCGTTTCCCGAGTTCATCATCCAGTCCAGCCAGGATCTCGTCACCTGGAGCGAGTGCGACCGAGTTTACCCGGAGGAATCCATCGGCTCGGATGCCGGAAACCTGAGATTCTCGTGGCCTGTCGAAGTCACCACCGGGCGCATGTTCTTCCGTCTCACCGCCGGCAACTGGCTGGGCGAGTCGTCCGGCCCGTGAGGCTGACTTCCCATCCAGGCTGGGGCATGGGCCCGCCGTTCTGATTGACGGAATGAAACCAGGCGGGAAGATCGTAGCCCTTCCACACTCCCGCCCACCATGCTCCAGACCGGCATCCTCAATCCCCACGTCCTCGATCTCATCGCCCGCGTCCGCCACACGAATACCCTGGTCATCGCGGACTGGGCGTTTCCATATTGGCCGGAAATCGAAACCGTCGACATCTCCCTCACTCACAATATTCCCACGATTCTCGACGTGCTGGATCTCCTGACCCCTGTTTTCAAGATCGGCGGCATCTGGCAGGCCAAGGAGTTCGTCACCACCAATCCGGAGGGCGTCGTCGACCGTTTCGCGAAATCCTTCGGCAGCATCCCGCTCACCCGCGAGCCACATGCTGACTTCAAGCAGCGAGTCCCACACGCCATCGGCCTGATCCGCACCGGCGACTCCACCCCCTACGGGAACATCATCGTTGAGTCAGAATGACGGCTGACTGGTTTTCCCGTTCTCTTTGCGTCGGCCTCAGGACTTGGAGGATGCGGATGGCGGTCTGATCGGTCCGAGCTTTCTTACTTATTTCCAAAAAGGCTCCGCGGCAGTTCAGCCCGAACCCTCGCGACAGCCACGAGGGCTGCGTCGCGGTGGAAAGATTGGCCAAGTTCGCCGCTTGCGGTGGCGGAAAAACGGTGGCATGGGTGGCGATTGCCGTTGTCCGGGCCTTATGGCCTAAGACGAATGCGAGCCATTTCCCAAAACCTGCTGTCACCTCTTCACCGAATGCAACAACCTTTCTCCTCCCGATCCCGCCGGATTCTTTCCGGACTCCTTTTGACCAGCTTGCTGGCTTCCTGCGGCTCGACCGCCCCCCGCGCGGGGAGAACGAGGAACAACGCGTTCATCTCCTACTGGGGAGGCCAGAGCGACAAACCGGGGCTGCGGCTGGCGGTGAAGGATCTCATCGACATGAAGGGCACGGTGACCTCGGCGGGATCGGAGTATCTGGCCAAGCACAATCCGCCGGCGAAGCGGGATGCCGCCTGCATGGCGATCGCCCGGGAGCGCAACGTGAACATTGTGGGCAAAACCAATCTCACGGAATTCGCCATCGGTGTATCGGGGCGGAACGGCTACTTCGGCATGCCGGTGAACCGGTTGGACGGAGAGCACAAATTCATCCCGGGTGGCTCGTCGAGCGGCTCGGCGGTGGCGGTTTCCAGCGGGCAGGCGGATGTGGCCTTCGGCACGGACACGGGCGGATCGATCCGGGTGCCTGCGGCGTGTTGCGGGATTTATGGATTGAAGACGACCTTCGGGCTGGTCCCCACGCGCGGCGTTTTCCCGATCTCAGCGAAGCACTTGGATACGGTCGGGCCGATGGCGAAGGATCTGCCGCATCTGGTGGAGGGGATGGATCTTTTGCAACGCGGATTCAAAGGGCGTTATCAGGCGGCGGTGGCGGCCAAGCCGTCCGCGAGGCAGATCCGCATCGGGAGGCTTTATCTGAATGGGACGGATCCGGCGATCGACCAAGCGATCGATGCGCGGCTGAAGGCGAAGGGATTCCGGGTGGTGAGGCTGGATGCGAAGTTCCGTGACCAGTGGATGCAGGCGAAGGCGGACGGCGAGACGATCGCCACGGCGGACGCGTGGAAAAATGATTCGAAATACACGGACAATTTGCAGATCGACTCGGTGACCCGGGCGACGCTCGCCAAGGGGGCGGTGGACCAGATCACCGGCTACGACGCGGCGGTGAAGCGCAAGACGGCGTGGAAGCGGTCGGTGGCGCGCGTTTTCCAACGGGTGGATCTCATCGCCACGCCGACGCTGCAGGTGCTTCCGCCGAGGAAACCTTTCTGGCCCTCCGGGTCGCTTTTCGAGCTGAGTGTGCTAAACTCACAAAACACCATGGCCATCAATTTCTCCGGCAACCCCGCTCTGGCGCTGCCGGTGGAGATGCCCGGCAGCAACATTCCCACCAGTCTTCAACTCGTCGGACCGCCGCTGGGCGAGGCCGAACTTCTGAACGCGGGCCGCCTGCTTCAGAATTGATCAAACCCACCGGTCACCGGACCGGACGGGGGCGGCATTTCATCATCCCATAACCCATCCAATTCATGAATGCCTTCCGTTCGATCCGCACCTTCGCGGTCACCTCCGCCCTGGCCTTCGGCATCTTGCCGCTGCACGCCGAGACCGCCGCCGAACTCATCGCCAAGGGCGATGCGGCGGACAAATCCTTCGCTCCTGCCCAGGCGCTCAAGAGCTACCTGCCTGCGGAGAAACTCGATCCGAACGATGTGAAGCTGCTGCTCCGCATCGCCCGGCAATACCGGCACCTGATGTGCGATACCTCGAACAACGACCAGAAATTGAAGTATGGCAGCATCTCCCTGACCTATGCGAATCGCGCGGCCGCGCTGGCACCGAAAGACTCGGAGGCGCAGCTCTCGCCCGCCATTTCATACGGCAAGATGCTGCCATTCGAGGGCAAGGGCCAGCAGGTCGCGGCCTCCCCGCTGATCAAGGCGGCGGCTGACAAGGCAATCCGGCTGGATCCGGGAAATGACACCGCGTGGCACGTGCTGGGCCGCTGGCATCAGTCGGTGGCAAACATCTCCGGGGCGAAACGGGCGGTCGGCGAGGTCCTGTATGGCAAGCTGCCGGTCGGTTCGAACACGACTTCTGTCAGTTGTTTCAACAAGGCGATCGCCCTCAACCCGGGCCGTTTGCGCCATTACATCGAGCTGGGCCGGACCTACGCACAGATGGGGAATCAGGCGGATGCGAAGAAATACATCCAGAAGGGGATGAGCATGCCGAACAAGGAGAAGGATGACTACGAGCTGAAGGCACTGGGCAAAGAGACGCTGGCAGAGCTGCGGTGAGGATAGGAACGGCGAACTCCGATTCGCCGGCGCCCATCTGAAGCCGATGAAATGCGGCCAATCTCAGCTCATCCTCATTTCATGGTCTCCGGCCAATAGGAGCCCGCCATTTTTTGAACAGATGCTTCAGGCCGGCGGCTGCCACATGGGAAGATCGGCGAGGGAGCCTTCGATGAAGGTCTGGTGCCATAGCTGGGTTGCGACGACGGCGGCGAGGCCCATTTCCACCGACAGGCGGGGCATGGAGCCGGGACGCATCTGCTTGTAGGCTTGGCGCCAGTGTTTCACAGAAGCGACATCGAAGTAGCCGGTGTGGCGCAGGGATTCCTCGCTGAGAAGCTGCTCGACGAATTTCGGCGCCGGATCGAGGTGGAAGCTGTCGAGCGGGGCGCGGAAGATGACCTTGTGACGGCTGGCGATTTCCTTGGGCAGCCAGCGCTCCGCCACGAGACGGAGCAGGTGCTTGTCCCGGAAGCCGCGGAGTTTCCAACGCGGGTGGAGCTTTGAGGTGAAATCGAAGACCGCCTCGTCGAGGAACGGGTAACGCGCCTCGACGGACGAGTGCATGGCCACGCGGTCACCCTTGGCCTGGAGCAGATGCCCGGCAAGCGTCACCCGCGCGCCCACCCAGAGGCTGCGGTTGAGCGGGTGCCAATGCTTGGCGCGCTCCAGATCCATGCCGAGATCGCCCCAGGGATTGGTGGTCGCGAGCACCTCGCGCATCGGCTCGGCATAAAGCCGGAGTTTCGAAAGGGCGAGCACGCCGTAGGAGTCGATCCATGCGTTCGGACCACCGACGGTTTTCTCAAGGTTCCGCCGGAACTCGCGGGGATACTGCGGGGTCCCGCTGGCACGGAGAAAGCCACGGCGCGCGACATTGCTGAGGCGCAGGCCGGGGACGACATCGAGCGCGTTCATGATTTTCGCGATCTTGTACCACGGGTAGCCGGCGAGCCACTCGTCCGCGCCTTCTCCGGTGAGCACGACCTTCTGGCCGTTCGCATGGACGCGTCCGGCAAGTTTGAGCAAGGCGGCGCAGGAGGTGTCCACCACCGGCGATTCGGCGGCCTGGATCAACTGCGGATACATTTCCAGCGCGTCGCTGGCCCGGAAATCCTGCACGATGGGCGGCTTGGTGCCGATGTGTCTGGCGCTCTGGTTCGCACCGGAAAGTTCGTCGAGCGCGGGATCGTCGACGCGGACGGTGTAGGTGTTGATGGCCGGGCCCTTGAGCTTGCAGGCCATGGCGACGATCATGCTGGAGTCGAGGCCGCCGGATAGATACGCTCCCACCGGCACATCCGCGCGCAGGCGGCGGTCCACGGCGTCGAGGAGGATCTGCTCGAATTCATCCGCGAGCTTCACCGGATCGGTCTCGGGATTTTCCTCACCCTCGTTCGGGAAATCCATGCGCCAGTAGGCATGCTCGCTGACCAGCGGCTCGGGCGTGCCTTCGTTGCACGGGCTGACCTGGAGGTAGTGGCTGGGTGTGAGAAGCTGGACGCCCTCGAAGCAGGTGACCGGCCCGGGCATGGCGGCGAAGGTGAAAATCTGATCGATGCCGCGGCGGTCGGCTCTCGGGGTGACCATGCCGGAAGCGAGCAGGCCCTTGATTTCCGAGGCAAAGAGCAGCCAGTCACCCTGCCGTGTCCAATACAGCGGACTGATCCCGAAGCGGTCCCGGCCGAGCGTGAGCTGGTGCCGTTTGACATCGTAAAGGGCGATGGCGAACTGGCCGCGAAGCCGCTCGAACATGCCTTCCTGAAATTCCTCCCACATGTGCGGGATGATCTCCGTATCGCAATGGGTGTGGAGGCGGTGACCCCGGGCAGCCAGCTCGGCGCGCTTCTCGATGTGATCGAACAACTCGCCATTGTAAACGACCTTCACGCTGCCGTCCTCATTCGCCATCGGCTGCTGGCCGTCCGCCAGACCGACGACGCTGAGACGCCGCGAGGCCATCGACAGTCCGGGAACACGCAGGAAGCCTTCCTCATCCGGCCCGCGGTGGACGAGGGCCCGCGACATCCGCTCCACCACGCCTTCGGGGACACTCCGCCTTCCGGCCAAATCCATCACGCCTGCTATTCCGCACATGACCTTCTGTACTAATTCAGGCTATCGGTTTGGCAATCGCTATCTCAATTAATTCGACCGCACGGGATTGGGAGGAAACGGCCGGAATTCCCCCCGCAAGACACGAGGATGCGGGATCATTTCAAACCGTGGAAAAACTTGGCAGGAATTGAGCTGGAGGGCTCCCAGCGTTTCCGAGAAAGTTTTTGACTTCACCAGTTTGCTCACCGAAAACGTCGCAAACGATGGGGCCGGGATGAAACTTCTCCCGGGAAGCCGCCTGACGAAGCAAACCCGCTTCAACCGGCTTCATCCTGCCGCTGCGCCATCCACTTGAATCTGACAAATCGATCATGTCCCGTCTCCCGATTCCGACTCCTTCACCCTCAGTGCCTTCAGACGTAAACCAGAAAGAAGCCGGCAGGGAGGACATCGCCATCATCGGCATCGGCTGCCGCTTTCCCGGTGGTGTCAATGACGCCGAATCCTTCTGGAAACTGCTGGAGGAAGGGCGTGATGCCGTTTCCGAAGTTCCCGCCGACCGCTGGAACGTGGAACGTTTTTATGACGCGGAGCCGGGTCTGGCCGGCAAGTCCATCGCCAAGCGCGGTGGTTTCCTCGATCAGATCGACCTCTTCGACCCGCAGTTCTTCGGCATTTCGCCGCGCGAGGCCCCTTACATCGATCCGCAACAACGGCTCTTGCTGGAAACCGCGTGGGAAGCCATCGAGGATGCCGGGCAGGTGCTGGACTTTGAAAAAGGCACGGACATCGGCGTCTTCATGGGTGTCTCCCACAACGACTATCAGAATATCCAGGGCGGCGGCACGGACCGCAAGGGCATCAGCGCCCATTCGCCGACCGGCAGCGCGCACAGCATCGCGGCCAACCGGATTTCCTACTGCTTCAATCTATCGGGTCCGAGCTTGTCGATGGACACCGCGTGTTCTTCCGCACTAACCGCCGTGCATCTTGCATGCGAGTCGCTGCGTGCGGGGCGTTGCAAGATGGCGATGGCGGGCGGAGTCACGGTGATCATCACGCCGGACGGATTCATCGGCTTTTCCCAAGCGGGCATGCTCTCGCCGGACGGCAAGTGCAAGGCGTTCGCCGCCGAAGCCAACGGCTTTGTCCGTGGCGAAGGCGCGGGCATCGTCCTGCTGAAGCCGCTTTCCCAAGCCATCGCGGATGGTGATCCGATCCAAGGCGTGATCCTCGGCTCGGCGCTGAACCAGGACGGTCATACGAATGGAATTTCCCTTCCCAGCACCGAAGCCCAGACACAACTCGTCCTTGACGCCTGCGCCGATGCGGGCATCGCCCCGGCGGATGTGGATTTCGTCGAAGCGCACGGCACCGGCACGGCTGTGGGAGATCCCATCGAGGCCATCGCCCTCGCGGACGCGCTTTGCGGCGAGCGTGAAACGGCGCTGCCGATCGGTTCGGTGAAAACCAACCTAGGCCACTTGGAAACCGCGGCCGGTGTGGTCGGTCTTATCAAAGGCATGCTCGTCCTGAAGCGCGGCCAGATCCCGCCGAGCCTGCATTTCGAAAACCCGAGCCCTCACATCGACATGCCGGGCTTGAAACTGCGCGTGCCGACAAAGCTGGAGACTTTTTCCGGATCCACCGGTCGCCGCATCGCCGGGGTGAACTCGTTCGGCTTCGGTGGCGCGAACGCGCACGTCATCCTGGCCGAACCGCCGGCCGCGGCTCCCAAGGCAGTCGAAAATTTCCCGATGAACCGCTCGTGGCCGCTGGTGATTTCAGCCCGGTCCGAGGATGCGCTCAAAGCCACCGCCGCGCGTTTGGGCGACTGGATCGAGGCGCATGAACTGGGAAATGGAACTTCTCCCGTCCTCCCGAAACTCACTTACACCCTCGGCGCGCGCCGGAACCATCACGCGCATCGCCTGACGCTGGTCGCGAGTTCGTCCGCCGAGCTAACCGAAGAGCTGCGCGAGTTCGCCGCCGGATCGACCGTGGGCAAGGGACGCGCGTCGTTCACGCCGCGTCCGGAATTCGCCCCGCGCATCGGTTTCGTCATGAGCGGCCAAGGTCCGCAGTGGTGGGGCATGGGCCGCGAGCTGATGCGCAACGAGCCGGTGTTCCGCGAGGTGATGGAAGCCTGCGAAGCGGCGATGCGTCCGTATGCGAGCTTCTCGCTGCTGGAAGAACTCAACCGCGACGAGGCGGATTCGAGGATCCAGCTGACCGAAATCGCCCAGCCGGCGATTTTTGCCATGCAGCTCGGCCTCGTGGCGCTTTGGAAATCAGTGGGCGTGGAGCCAAGCGCTGTCGTCGGCCACAGTGTCGGCGAGGTGGCGGCGGCCTGTGTCGCTGGAATTCTGCCTTTGGAGGAAGCCGCGCGGGTCATCGTGCTGCGCGCCCGCTTCATGAACGAATGCGCCCGTAGCGAAGGAACGATGCTGGCGGTTAGTCTGTCGGAAGAAGAGGCTGAGGCAATCATCGCGCGCCACGACACGACGGTGAGCATCGCCGCGTTCAACGGTCCGCGCTCGCTGACTCTGGCAGGTGTGAAATCCTCGCTCGAAGCGATCCGCGCCGAGTTGGAGCCGCAGAACATTTTCGCCCGCTTCGTCCGCGTGGATCATCCGTATCACCACGCGATGATGCAGCCGGCCGCGGATCGCCTGAACAAGGATCTATCGGATATTTCCCCGCAGGAGGAGACGCTGCCGTTCTTCAGCACCGTGACCGGTGACCGTTGCTCCGGCAAAGACTGCGTCGCCGCACATTGGGGCAGGGGAATCCGTCAGTCGGTCCAGTTCGTCAAAGCCGTCAACGCGGTGGCGGATTTCGGAGTCGATGTCTGGTTGGAAATCAGCTCCCACCCGGCGCTTTCCATGTCGATCACCGAGTGTCTGACCGCCCGCGGCCTCAAAGGACAGGTGACGGCGTCCACCCGCCGCGACCGCGAGCATGAATCCTATCTGGAAGCAGCCCTTGAGCTGCACCGGGGCGGGGTGGTTCTCGATTTTTCCGCGATGACACCATCGCGTGAAATCCTCTCGCTTCCTGCCTATCCGTTTGATCGTGCCCGCTGGTGGCATGAATGCGGCGAGTTGCGCGACGCCCGTCTGGCTCCGGGTGGCAAGGGGCTCCTGGACTCACGCCAGCCGCGTGCCACACCGACGTGGACGGCGAGATTGGATGGCCGTCACATGGCTTTCCTCAAGGATCACAAGGTGGACACGCACATCATCTTCCCGGCCGCCGGCTTTGTGGAAATGGCCTTGGAAGCCGGATTGCAGTTGTTCGAAGGACGGCCGTTCGCGATCGAGGATTTCGAAATCCGCCGCCCGTTGATTCTGCCCGATCCCGCTTCGGCGATGATGATGGAGCTCACCTACGAGCCTGCGGAGCGCACTTTCACGATCCAGAGCAAGTTCGATCAAGCCGCTTCTTGGTCGGTGCATGTCGTTGGCTCGATGCGCAGCGAACGGACGGAATCGACGTTTGGAAATTCCGCGCTCGAAGCGCCGGATGCCGATCTGGAATCGGAAGGAGTCGGGGCGTTCTACGGCCACATGAGCGATCTCGGACTCCGTTACGGCGATGAGTTCAAACCGATCCGCGAGCTGGCCGCCGGCGGCGGGAAATCGGCAGGCCGGGTCTCCCTGTCAGAAGCGATAGAATCCCGTGCATCGGAATACGCGCTGCATCCGGTTCTGTTGGACGGAGCGCTCCAGGTGTTTTCCGCCGGTGCCAAGACGGTCGAGGATCGCAAGGCGAAGATGAAACTGCCGGTGCGATTCGCCAGGATCCTTTTCCTTCGCACGCCCGGAGCATCGACCCTGGTCCGCGCAAAGGTACTGCATTTCAATGAGGAACTGATCGAAGGTCGCATCGGTCTCTACGACGAATCCGGCCGCCCGTGCGTGCTGGTGGATGGTTTCCGCGCCGTCAGCATGTCCAACGTGCGCCGCGCCGGCACATCCGGTGGCAGCCGCGATCTGGTTTACAACGTCGATTGGGAACGCACCGAGCCGACAGTCGCACCATCCGCGCAACCGCCGATTCCGCTGGAACAGCTGAAGAGCGTCGCCAGCACCGCGCTGGAAGAAGTCATCGCCCTGCGCGGGCGTGCGGAACTCGAATCCGTGATGGCATCCGAGGATACCCTGGCCGCCGCGCTCATCGCCAGCGGACTCCGTGACATGGGCGTCAACGGCGAGTTTTCCGCGAGTTCGCTGGGCGTCGCCACTCCGATGCTCACGGTTTTCGGCCGCCTGATGGACAAGCTTGCCAAGCGCGGACTGCTCACCGCCAGCGGTGACAATTACACACCGACGGCGGACTTCGCCACATTGGCGGACGCGTCTCAGGAAAATCTGCACGATTTCCTCACCGGGCATCCCGGACATTTGCCGGAAGCGCTTCTCTGCGCCTCCAGTTGCGGGGAATTCGGCGCGATCATCCGTGGTGAGAAAGACGCCGTGCAGGTGCTCTTCGGCGGAACCAACGCGGATCTGTTGGACCACTTCTACGGCGACGGACTTTTCTCCAGCCACTGGATGGCCAGCATCGGCTGTGCGGTGCAGGAAGCCGCCAGAAGCCTGCCCGAGGGCCGCGGTCTGCGGATTCTCGAGGTGGGTGCGGGAACTGCCGGTCTTGCCGCACAGGTCCTGCCGCTGTTGGACCGTGGAATCCACCACTACACCTTCACCGACGTTTCCGCCGGATTCTTCTCCGCCGCGAATCAGAAACTCGCTGCATTCCCCGAAGTGGAATACAAGGTGCTCGACCTCGAAAAACCTTCGTCCGACCAGGACTTCGAGTCTGGCAGTTACGATTTCATCATCGGCACCAACGTGCTGCACGCCGTGGCCGATGTGCGCGTGACTCTGAAGATGCTGCACGAACTGCTCGTTCCCGGCGGCACGCTGATGTTCATGGACGTGGCCACGCCTCAACTGTGGACCGAATCGGTCTTCGGTCTGACGCAAGGCTGGTGGCATCTCACCGACCGAGATCTGCGGCCGGACCAACCGCTGATGCAGCGCGACCAATGGGAATCCGCACTGAAGCAAGCCGGCTTCTCCGAAACCATGTCGATGCCGGGTCTGCAAGGACCGGAAGGCGAGGGACAGATCGGCATCCTCGGACGCAAGGGTGGCCATGTGGATCTAATACCCGTCCCGGAACTGCCGATCGAGGCATCGTGGTTGGTTTTTGCGGATGAATCCGGACTCGGAAATGAAATCGCCGCACAAGCCGCCGCCGCGGGTTCGCGCTGCCGCATCGTGCGGCGGGGCGAGAAATTCGCCGCCACGGGTGTGGATGGTTTCACCGTGCGCGATCAGGAGCCCGAAGATTGGAAGCAACTTTTCGCTGCACTGCTGGACGACACCCCGCCGGAACGCATCGTCTGGTTGTGGACGCTCGATGAGAAAACCGACGACGCGCTGATGGGCATCGATTCTCTTCTCCATCTCACTCACGCGTTGGAAGAAACCATGGCTGTCGCCAAGTTGCGGATCGACCTCGTCACCCGTGGCGCACAGCCGGCGGGTGTCGGCATGGGCGCCACCGCCGTTGCACAGGCACCGTCTATCGGAATTTTCAGGGTCATCCTCGGCGAGCATCCTAATTTCGCCTGCCGTGGCATCGATCTGCCGGGCGAGCCGTCTCCTAACGATCGCGGCCTGCTGTGGAGCGAGTTGCTCCATGCGGACACCGAGCGCGAAGTCGCCCTGCGCGGTGAGGCCCGCTACGTCCAACGCATCACCCGTGGATTTGAAAATCACGAGCAACGTCTCGATGCCTCGGTGCCGCTGCGTCTCGAATCCCGCGAGCGCGGACTGCTGGACAGCCTGCGATTCACGCCTTTCGAACTGCCAACCTGCGCACCGGGCGAAGTGCTGATCCACGTGAAAGCGGCGGGCATGAACTTCCGCGATGTGCTCAAGGCGCTCGCGCTTTACCCAGCCGAAACCGCCGACGCGCGGATCTTCGGCGACGAAGTGGCGGGTGAAGTGATCGCGGTCGGCGAAGGCGTCACCCATCTAGCGGTCGGCGACAAGGCGTTCGGTCTTGCCGTCTTCGGTCTCGCGACCCACTCGCTGGCCCGCGCCGCCGATGTGCGGAAAATGCCGGACAATCTTTCCTACGAGGAAGCCGCGACGCTGCCGGTCGTCTTCATGACCGCGTGGTATGCTTTGAACAACGTCGCCCGGATGAAAGCCGGTGAAAGCATCCTTGTTCATGCCGGTGCCGGTGGTGTCGGCATGGCAGCCATCCAAATCGCCCATCACCTTGGTGCTGATGTGATTGCTTCTGCCGGAAGTCCGACCAAGCGCGCCTTGCTCAAAACGCTCGGAGTCAAGCACGTCATCGACTCGCGCCGCGGCGATTTCGCCGAGTCCGTCATGGAACTCACCAACGGCCGCGGGGTGGATGTCGTTCTCAACGCGCTCGCCGCCGAAGCGATTCCGATGGGCCTCTCCTGCCTCGCCGAATCCGGCCGTTTCCTCGAAATTGGAAAGCGCGACATTTACATGAACTCGCGTATCCCGCTGTGGGGACTGCGCCGGAATTCCTCGTTCCACGTCATCGCCATGGACGCGATTTTCGCAGGCGACGAGGATCAAACCCGCGACCTGATGGCGGAAATCGCCGGACTGGTAGAGAAGGGCGCCCTCACTCCGTTGCCGTTCCGCTCCTTCCCCGCGAGCCGGATAGACGCCGCATTCCGGCTCATGGCCGGTGGCAAGCACACCGGGAAAGTGGTCGTCGGATTCGCGGAATCCTTCATGCTGCGCAAAGGCGAGCCGCCATTGCCCGCCTTCTCGATCAAGCCGGACGGAGCCTACCTCATCACCGGTGGTCTCGGCGGGTTCGGCCGGGTTCTCGCCGAGTGGCTCGTCGAGTGCGGCGCACGCCACCTCGTCCTCAGCAGCCGCAGCGGTGCTTCCACACCGGAAGCCGTCGAATTCGTGGCGAAACTCGAAGCACAAGGTATCAAGGTCACCGTCGCCAAAGCCGACATCGGCTCGCCGGATGACGTGAAACGTCTCGTTTCCGAAATCCCCGCACTCAAGGGAATTTTCCACCTCGCGATGGTCATCGACGACGCGCCACTCTCCGCCCTAACTGCCGAGCGGTTGCGGGTGGTGATGGCTCCGAAGGCCCACGGTGCCTGGCTGCTGCATGAAAATACCAAGGAATTGGACCTCGATTGCTTCGTCATGTTCTCCTCCGTTTCGAGCATCTTCGGCAACCCGGCGCAAGGCAACTATGCGGCGGCGAATGCCTTCCTCGATTCTCTTGCCCACCATCGTCGCGCGCTGGGTCTTCCCGCGCTGGCGATCAACTGGGGAGTGCTCGGTGGCGAAGGCTACGTTGCCAGAAACGAGCGGGTCGCCGAGTTCCTCGCCCGCCAGGGCACCGGCGCGCTAACACCTGCCGAAGTGACCTCGCTGATGGAATCCTTCCTCACCGGCCACTCCACCCAGATGTCCGCGATCCGGGTGGACTGGGCGAAATGGCGGCAATCGTTCCGCGGCATGCAGGACAACCCGCTGGTCGAGCGCATCTTCGCCGCCGGCGTGGAAACACAGGAAGCCGGCGGTGGCGGCAGCGACTGGCGAGCCAGGATCCAAGCGGCGTCGGCCGAGGATCGCAACGGCGTCATCGGCGAGGCGGTCCGCGACGTTGTCGGCTCGGTGCTGCGTGTCAAGCCGGACAGCCTGCGCGAAGACCAGCCTCTCACCGACCTCGGCCTCGATTCGCTGATGGGCGTGGAAATCGAAACGATGTTGGAAAGCTCCATCGGCGTCGCGCTTCCCCCCACCAGCCTGATGCGGGCGCGGACCATCGGCCAGATCGCCACGCTGATCGCCGAGCAGATGGGCACCGAGGCAGACGGTCCCGCCAAAGCGGTGGTCGCCGAAGCCGCCACCAGCACCGAGGAAATCGACCTCGACTCGATTTCCGACGAGGACCTCGATCTCCTGCTGGGCGGAACATCGGAGTCCGATGACGCGGCCGGGAAAAACCTCGTTCACTGATGCCGGAAGACCCGAGAGCACAATTCAAACGCTGGCTGGAAAGCGGGGAAGCCCGCCTCCAGCCGGTGACTCTGCCGCAGCGGGAATTGTGGGAGAACTCACCGGTCCCGGTGGCCGATCCCGCCAATCACATCTGCGGCGTGATCGAGATCAAGGGGCCGATCACCCACGAACAATGCGAAGCCGCTCTCCAGCGGGTGATTGATCGCCACGAGGCGCTGCGGACTTCGTTTCTACCCGGCAAAGAGCGGCCGCTGCAGATGATCCGCACGACCGTCGGGGCGGTGTTGGGCTATCGCGAGCTGTCAGCGGGCGATGACCTTGAGGCGGTGATGCAGGAAACCTATCGACAGCCGTTCGACCTGCTTCAGGGACCGGTCCACCGTGTGGAGATGATCCGGCGCGCCGCGAACGATCATGTGCTGGCGTTTTCCTTCCATCATGCCATCGCCGACGGCTGGTCGCTCGGCATTTTCGTGCAGGATCTCTGCACGGCGTATGTCATGGGGCTAACCGGCCTGCGCAAGACGGTTGCGGTCGGCATGATGGGTTTGAAAAACTCGCTGCCGCCGGTCGCTCAGACTTACAGCGAATGGGCCGCTGCGGAACGGGCCTTGTGGCAGCCGGCCGAATTGGAACGTCGCGTGACATTCTGGAAATCCCATCTCGCTGGCTCCACGCGGATCTGGGACAGGGAGAAAACCTCGGAGCCGCTGGAGCGCTGGGTTTCTGCCATCCCGACGGATCTGGCGAAAGGGGCCAAGGCGCTGGCCGTCAGTCATGGCACCACGCTTTTCAGCACGCTGCTGGCGGTCTTCCAGCTCACGATTTCAAAATCGACGGGCAAGCAGGATATTCTCGTCGGCTCGCCAGTCGCGAACCGTAACAAGGATTCCGTCCGTGAAACGATGGGCTACTTCGCCGGTGTCGTTCCGATTCGTGGGAAGGTCGATCCTTCACGGAGTTTTTCCGAGCATCTCAAGGACGTCGCCGAAACCACATTGGATTGCTTCGCCAATGCGATTCCCTTCGCCGAACTTGCCGCTATCATCGGCGAGGAGCGTGTCGCAGGAAAGCATTCGATCTTCGACGTTCGTTTCGCCCTCCAGAACCATCCGGTGCCGGACGTCGTGCTGCCGCGCATTTCCAGCAAGCTGCGGATGCGCTCGACCGGCACCGCACGTTTCGACCTCGGCTGCGAGATCACGGCGGATGGCGACGGACTTGAAATCGTCTGGTTGTTCCGCCGCGGACTTTTCTCCCTTGCGGAGATCCGCGACCTCGACGATCTCTATCAGTCAACGCTTGCGGGAATCTGCCGCCCTGCCCAAGCCTCCACCCTCATGACCGCCTGAGATGAAAACCCTGCCATCACACATCGGGGAGGAACCCCACTGGGTGAGCCGCCAGGCTTTCCAGATTGTGATCATCATGGCCCTGTTCGCCGAGATCGCAATGTTCCTGATCCTGTATCACAAGCTTTCGTTCTGGTATGCGGTGCCGGTGATGCTGGTGATCAGCCACCTCATGCACGGAGCGGCGGTCGGATTTCACGAGGCATCGCACGGCCTGCTGCGGCGGAACCGGACCTTCAACGAGTTCGACGGCGTGCTCATCGGCCTGCTGAGTTTCATGAGTTTCAGCCTCTATCGGGCGTCGCACCAGTCGCACCACGCGCATTTCACCACCGAAAGGGACGAGGAGCTCTGGCCTTTCGTTTTCACGTCCTCGCCGCGCTGGTTCCGCGTATGCATCGCATTTGTGGAACTGTTCTTCGGCCTGTTCTTCGTGCCGTGCCTGTTCCTGCGCACGTTTCTCCGCAAGGGGTCGCCCATCCGCAGCAAGAAGGTCAGGAAACGCATCTGGCAGGAACTCGCGCTGATGGTGCTGGTCTGGATCACCATGATTTCGACGGTCTGGTATTTCGACATCTGGACCTACTTCTTATGGATGTTTTTCATTCCCACGTTTGTCGCGGCGAACCTCCAGAGCTGGCGGAAATACATCGAGCATGTCGGTCTGACCGGCAGCACCATCAACAGCGGCACCCGCAGCATCGTGGCGGACACGTGGACCGGCAAGCTGGTGGCCTTCACCCTGCTGCACGAACCCTATCACGGGCTGCATCACATGCATGTCGGACTTCCGCACGCCGAACTTCCGAGGCTGGCCCCCGAACTGGAACCCAAGCATCCGGACGAAATCCACCCTTTCCCCAGCTACCGGCATGCGATGCTCCACTTGCTCCGTGCCCTGGCGGACCCTCGTGTGGGTGCCCAGTGGAAACGGAATGCAAATCCACAATCATGAGCAATTCTCCAGCAGCCGGTTCGTGCGTATATGAGCTGATCGGTTTGAAAAAGGAATATGACGAAGGCAGCGTGCAGGCGCTTCGTGGGGTGGATCTGAGGGTCTATCAGGGCGAGTTCGTCGCCATCACCGGTCCAAGCGGCTGCGGGAAGTCCACGCTGCTGCAGATGCTGGGAGCGCTCGATGCGCCCACCAGTGGCTCTCTCAGCTATCGCGACAGACCTCTTCCGGGTCACGCGGAAGCCGCGGCTTACCGGGCGACGGAAATCGGCATCATTTTTCAAGCGTTCCATCTTCTGCCGACGTTCACCGCCGTGGAGAACGTGCAGTTGCCGATGTTCGAAACGGACCGCCCTGCAGCAGAGCGCAAGAAGCGTGCGACGGAGCTTCTGGAGGCGGTCGGACTGGGAAAGCGTATCCATCATTTCCCCGCGAAACTCTCCGGCGGGGAGCGCCAGCGCGTGGCCATCGCCCGCAGCCTCGGCAACAGTCCTTCCGTCTTGTTGGCCGACGAGCCGACCGGCAATCTCGATAGCGAGAACGCCCATCACATCCTCGATCTCATCGTCCGTCTGCATCAGGAACATCAGATGACTATGGTCCTCATCACCCACGATCCGTCCATCGCGGCCCGCGCTTCCCGCATCATCCACATGATGGATGGCCGCGTCGTCTCCGATAGCAACCCGCCATCATGACGTTTTTCACCATCATCTTCCGCGGACTTCTCCGGCGCCCGGTCCGCACCGGCCTGACACTCGTCGGCATCTCCATCGGCATTGCGGCGGTGGTCGCTCTGGTCGGGATCTCGCGTGGCTTCGAGCAAAGCTGGTCGAAGGGGATGCAGGCGCGCGGCACGGACATCGTCGTCAGCACGATGGGCAGCGGCCTCGCGCCGAAACCCTTCGACGCCGCGGTGCGCGATCAAATCGCGGCAGTCCCGGGAGTTGCGGCGGTTTGTCCGCTTTTCGTGGATCTCACCAGCATCGAGTCCTCATCGATGATGATCGTTTCTTCCCGCGAGTGGGGCGGCTTCTCATGGCAGAATCTGAAACTGATTTCCGGCCGCATGCCGAATGACGCCATGGAACCCGTCGTGGTGCTCGGTCAGAACGCCGCCGAGGTGCTGGAGAAAAAAATCGGCGATCCCATCCAGATCGAGGCCCGCGAGCTGACGGTTGTCGGCATTGTCGAAGGGGGAGCGCTGGTGGAAAATGGTTCGGTGATCATCTCCCTGCCGCTCTATCAGGATATTTCCGGCAATCAGGAAAAGATCAATGTCGTCGATGTCCGTGCAACCCCCGGCACGAGCGAGGAAGGCATTAAAAAGCTGTGCGCCGAGATCAACAAGGTGGTGGTGGAAGCGAAGGCTTTGCCCGCCGGAGAAAACATCGGCAACAGCCAGGCCTACAAATTCATCAGCGCGATGAGCTGGGGGACTTCGCTGCTGGCGGTGATTGTCGGCGTGCTTGGCGTGATGAACACCATGCTGATGACCGTTTTCGAGCGGAAACAGGAAATCTGCATCCTGCTCGCCATCGGTTGGAAACGGGCTCGCATCATCCGCATGGTATTGCTGGAGTCGGCGTTGCTCGGCTTCCTCGGCGGCATCGCCGGAGTGCTGATCGGTTCGATCACCGTCAAGATCCTCGAAACTCTTCCAGCAATCCATGGTTTGCTTGAGCCCGATCTCAGTCCGCGGCTGATGGCGATTTCAGTGGCAATCTCGGTGATCGTGGGCGTCATTAGCGGACTCTACCCTGCCTGGCGCAGTTCCAGGCTCAAGCCGAGCCTCGCGATGCAGGGCTGAACCCGCTGAAATCCATGAAAACTCTCTTTTTCCTCACCACGTTCGCAGTTGTCGTTTCTCCCGCTTTCGCGCAACAGCCGGATGCCAAGGCTATCGCGGCCCAGCTCGCCGGTCTCCAGCAGGACGGCTCATCCTACGCCCGCGTCAAGATGGAGGTGAAACCCGCCGATGGCGCGAAATTCACTCTCCAGCTTCAGATCAAGCAGCGCCGTTCCGCCAACTCGACGGAGCTGGTGTATCAAGTGCTCTGGCCTAAGGAACGCGCCGGCGAGGCGGTGCTCTTGAAGCAAGCCGGTGGCGAGATGTCCGGCACGGTTTTCACCCCGCCGGACAAGTTCCGCCCTCTCGGCTCCGCGCAGATGAAAGAGTCGCTACTCGGCACCTCGCTTTCCTATGCGGACGCGCTGGAAAATTTCTTCGTTTGGAGCAACCAGAAGATCGTTGGTACCGAGGTGGTGAACAAGGTGAGCTGCCAGGTGTTGGAATCCAAGTCGGGCTCCTCGACGGTGAGGAGCTGGATCGATACCAAGCGTGTGGTTCCGATGCGTGTTGAGAAATATCTCTCATCCGGCGCGGTGGTTCGGAAGATTGACACGAGAAGCGTCGTCAACGATGACGCGAACCGCAACATCCCCTCCAATCTCACCATCCAGGATGCGCAGAAAGGTTCCACCACCAATCTCGAAGGCTCCAAGCTCAAGCACGGCGTCACCTACGACAACCAAGCTTTCACTGCGGAAGGTTTGAAGGACGTGACCGCCCCCCGTTAGGTCCGGATTTCAAATCACCGCGTTCACCGCGAGGATGATGGTAATGGAAACCACGGCGATCCCGGTTTCCACGACGGTCCAGGTTTTGAGTGTCTGGGAAATCGTCATGCCGAGGTATTCCTTCACGAACCAGAACCCGGAATCGTTGACGTGGGAGAAGATCAGCGATCCGGCCCCCATCGCCAGGACCAGCAGTTCGCGGTTTGTGTCAGGCCTGGCCTCAACGACGGGGAGCATCAGACCCGCGGCCATGGTGATGGCGACGGTCGCCGAGCCGACGGCGATGCGCAAGAGGCCCGCGATGATCCACCCTAACAAAATCGGAGTAACCGGCATCTTCAGAGCCATGCCGGCGATGGCGGCTCCCACTCCGGAGTATTCGAGGATCTTGCTGAATCCGCCGCCCGCGCCGACAACGAGGAAAATGCTCGCCGCCGGTCCCACACAGTCTTCGGTGAATTTCAAAATCTGAGCGCCAGTGAGGCCGCAATGGGTGCCGAAGGACCAGAAGGACACCAGCACGGCGATCAACATGGCGACCACCGGGGCACCAATGAAATCCGCAATCTGCCTGAGAGAATTTTCCGGTGGAAGCGTCACATCCGCCGCGGTGGCGAGGAGCATCAGCAACACCGGCAGCAGCATCGTGAAAAGACTCAGCGCGAATCCCGGCGGGTGAGGGGCGGCGGCCTTGCCTGACGCCTGCGCACCGAGACCGCCCAGCCCGACGGGGACGCGTGGTGCGACCCAGCGTGCTAACAGCGGTCCCGTGATCAGGGCGGTGGGAAGGCCGACGGCGATGGACCAAAGGATGGTTTTGCCGGTGTCCGCACCGATTTTTCCAATGGCCACCATCGGTCCCGGATGCGGCGGGATGAGTCCGTGGGCGACGGACAAACCTGCGGCGAGAGGCAGTGCCAGATAGAGAATCGGCGTCTTCGTCTGCCGGGCCAGCATGAAGGCGATCGGCCCCAGCAGCACGATGCCGACTCCGAAAAACACCGAGATGCCGACGAGAAACGCCACCAGCATGACGGCGTAGTCCAGCCGCTTGATCCCGAGCAGCTTCACCATTCGGTTGGCAATGACCTCCGCGGCACCGGATTCCGCCAGCAGTTTTCCCAAGATCGTGCCCAGTCCGATGATCATCGCGAGAAAGCCCAGCGTGTTCCCGACTCCTTCCTGAAAGCTCTTCGCGATACCCGCCAGCGGCATCCCGGAGCCCACCCCGACGACCAAGGACGCGAGCATCAGCGCGATGAACGCATTGCACTTGAACCGGGCGATCAGGACGATGAGCCCCACGATGGCAGCAAGAGCCAGAACGAGCAGGCCATTGGGAGTGAGAGCGGCAAGCACGATTACCATATGACACGACTGTGATCCGTCATCGCCCCGGTGGGAATCCCTAATATTAGAGCGCTCTCCTACATGTCATTCCAGTGGAGATTCCAGAATCCCAATTGATTGTGGTCCATCTGGACAACAGGCCAATCGCTTTCATGGAAGAGCATCCGGATCATCGGCCGGTCGTTGGGTTGGTTCCCGGGACCTACGAAGCTCAGAACAAATTTGCAGTCCCCCTGCAATTTCACGCGTGGTCCCGCCGCTTTCCATTCGGCGATTTCAGGAAGCATGCAAAGCCGGTCTATTAAATTTCCGACGTCCGACACCGGCACGGAAGCCCAGAAATAGATGTCCTGCACCTTGATCGATTCGTAGTGGTCAGGGCCGCTGGCAACTCCGCCGCTGGCGCTGACGCCGTGTTCCAGGTTTGGGAAAGTTCGGGTGACCTCGTCCTTGGGCAGCTTCAAGAATTGCTGTTCTGCCAGTTCGGCACTTTTGGCTCCGAGTCGGATCGCGGTGATGCGGGATGCCCTCTTTCCGGAGAAGTAAAAGCATCCGCAAACGACAGCGATGAGAACGAAGATGATCCATCTGCTTTTGGGTTTCATGGTGAATTGAAACCGCGAGTGATTGCACAGCTATCGTTAGGAAGCAGATAGAAGCGGCGGTTTCGCCTCAAGCATTTAATTCACAGCCCGGCTTCGGCGAGACGCTCGTCCATCTCGGTCTTCTGTAGTTCGTTGGTGAACTCGGTGAGGTCGCCGGCCACAACCCCTGTTAGGTTGTGTGAGGTGAAACCGATGCGGTGGTCGGTGATGCGGCTCTGGGGGAAATTATAGGTGCGGATTTTTTCCGACCTGTCACCGGAGCCGATGAGGGAGCGGCGGTGGCTGCTGTAGGCCCGCTGCTGCTCGTGGAGTTTTTGTTCGTAGAGTTTGGAACGGAGGATCTGGAGCGCCATTTCCTTGTTCTTGATCTGCGAGCGGCCGTCCTCGCAACGGACATACAGCCCGGTGGGAAGGTGGAAAATCTGCACGGCGGATTCGGTTCGGTTCACGTGCTGGCCACCGGCGCCACCCGCGCGGCAGACTTCGATGCGGAGGTCTTCCTGCCTCAGTTCGACATCGACCTCCTCAGCCTCGGGTAGAACGGCGACGGTGACGGTGGAAGTGTGGACGCGGCCCTGCGTCTCGGTGGCCGGGACGCGTTGGACGCGATGGACACCGGATTCGTATTTCAAATAACGGAATACTTCCTGCCCGGTGATTTTCAAAATGACTTCCTTGAATCCGCCGACTTCGGAGGGGCTGCTTTCCAGGTGCTCGGATTTCCAACCGCGGAGGTCGGCGTAGCGTTGATACATGCGCATGAGCTCGGCGGCGAAGAGTGAGGCCTCGTCGCCACCAGCACCGGCGCGGATTTCGATGAGCGCGTCGCGATCCTCGCTCGGATCGGCTGGGAGAAGGGCATATTGGAGGTCGTTTCCGAGTTGTTCGATTTCCTTTTCCAGGCCGGGTATTTCCTCGGCGGCCATGGCGGAGAAATCCGGGTCATCGGACTTGGCGAGCTCCTGATTGTCGGCGAGGTGGCGTTTGGAAGATTCGAGTTTGTCCCAGAGTGCGAGGGTTTGCTTGAGCTTGCCGTGTTCGCGGAGGATCTCGGTGGCGCGCTTGGGGTCGGAGAAAAGCTCGGGATCGCCGACGGCTTCCTCGAGCTCGGAGAAGCGGTCGCGGCGTTTGGTAATGAGAGAGGAGTAGTCCATTTGGAAGAAAAGTCTGAAAGTCGAAATAAGGAATGGGGGCGGCCGGCGGGGAAGATTTCCCGAGGGCATGGCGGGGACGGGGAAATCCGATCCCGCTAGCGAAACTCGACGGATATCCTGTTGGCGCCTGACCACTCCAGCACCACAGGCCGCGCGGCGCAGTCCCGCGTCGTTCGGGGGGCCGGATGGTTTGTCAGCGGCGGCATGGCGGGAATTTACGGTTTCACGGCGGATGGGCAAGGAGGATTGGCCGGGACGCGGCACGACAAGCTCTAAGTCTGCCTGAGCGGATTCCCATCCCGAGTAATCCGCGCGCCATCCCGAGTATTAGGGACGCCATCCCTATTACTCTGCTTGGCGTATCTATTGCTCTGCTTGGCGTGACTATTACTAGTCCCGGCGTCCCTATCACTCTGCTCGGGAAACTTAGTAATCGGGACGCCAGGATTAGTAATCCGCACGCCGTCCCGAGTGGAAATGGAGGTCCATTCCCACTAATTTGCCATCATTCCGCCTCGCGGGGGCAATGGATCCAATGGTCGACGACTTCCTCAATTATCGCGAAGCGATGACCTCGACGGTGAAGCCCTTGAGATAGCCGGTTTCCGGGATGGAAATGAGGATCGGGTGGTCGGCTCTCTGGGAGTGGTTCATCACGAAGCGGGCGGATTTCTTCGCGTCTACGGAGGCGTCCACCAGGTTTTCCATGAAGAGCTCGCGGGAGGCGTGGTAGGAGCAGCAGAAGGTGGAAAGCAGGCCGCCCTTGTCCAAGAGTTTGAGGGAGCGGAGGTGGATTTCCTTATAGCCGCGCATGGCGTCCATGAGGGTGGCCTTGTTGCGGGTGAAGCTGGGGGGGTCGAGGATGATCATGTCATACTCGGGCTTCGCGTGCTTGAGGAAATCGAAGACGTTGTGTTCGAGGACTTCGATCTCGACGCCGTTGAGTTCGGCATTTTTACGGGCGGCCTGGCAGGCGCTGGCGGAGACGTCGACGGCGGTGACGTGGGCGGCACCGGCCTTGGCGCAGGCGAGGGCGAAGCCGCCTTGGTTCGTGAAGCAGTCGAGGACGCGCTTGCCCTTGGCGAGGGCGGCGACTTCGGCGTGGGCCTGGAGCTGGTCGAGGTAGAGGCCGGTTTTCTGGCCGTCGTAGAGATCGACCTCGAAGATGAGGCTGTTGGCGGTGACTTGAAAAGCTCCGGGGTTTTCACCATGGAGCATCTCGATGCCGGGCTCCATGCCCTCGGCCTTGCGGTAGGGGGAGTCGTTGCGGAGTACGATGGAGGTCGGATTGAGAAGGGCGATGAGCGCGTCGCGGATGATTTCCTTCCGCAGGTCCATGGCGAGGGTGAGGGTCTGGACGGAGAGGTGGTCGCCGTAGCGGTCGACGATGAGGCCGGGGAGGCCGTCGGACTCGGACCAGACGAGGCGGGCGAGGGTGACGTCGATGCCGGAGTTTTTCCGGTGCTCGATGGATTGGCCGATGCGGCGGGTGAAGAAATCCAAGTCCAGGTCCTGCTTGCGGCGGGAAAAACGGCGGGCGACGATCTGGGATTGCGGATTATAGATGGCGGTGCCGAGCGGCCGGTCTCGGAAATCCTTGAGGGTGATGACGTCGCCGGGTTTCGGATCGCCGAAGGTTTTCTTGATCTCGGTGGCGTAGATCCACTCGTGACCGTGGAAAATGCGTGCTCGGGGTGCGATGATGATGCCTGCCATGGGGCGGGAATGTCGGCTGCGGAACCGGCGGATGTCGATTGCGAAACGACGAAAGAGTGAAATCCTGCGAGATTTTCCCCTTGATCCCGCCCGCCGCAGCCCCTAGGCAGATGGCTACCAACCATGGGACAACAACTTAAAAAGATCGTTAAACGCCGTCGTCGCGCCGATTACCTGAAGCGCAAGGCAGACCAGGCGAAACTCGGCGGCACCGTGAAAAGCCCCGCCGTCAAGAAGGCCGACACGGCCAAGAAGGCACCTGCCAAGAAGGCTGTCGCGAAAAAAGCACCTGCCAAGAAGGTCGCCAAGAAGTCGCCTGAGTTGGAAGAAGCACAGGTCGCTGCTGCCGCTCCCGAGTCCACCGAACCGGAATCCGCCGCTGCGGTCGAAGCCATCGCTGAGAAGACCGTGGAAGTGCTTGAGGAAACCGAAGCCGCCGCGCCGAAGGCCGACGAAGCTTGATTTCCATTCCAACGGATCCCCGTTTTCCAATGAGCCGCTCAGAAAAGAGCGGCTCATTTTTTTAATGTCTCGGGATGGTGATCGGCTTGATTTTCATCCGCTCAAAATCTTCCCCGGAGGGCATCGAGAGCACGCGCGTGGTGGGATCCCACGTGTATTCTTTCCCGTAGATCGGATCCTTGGGAACCGGCTGCCCTTTCATGACGGCGAAGGCGGCGAGAGTCATGGCGTGACCCGACTGCGCGCGTTTCCAACTTTCGGACCAGTGATCCGCACCGGTCGAAAGGATCTCGCCGAGCTTCCGGCCATTGCGTGACAAGTGGCTGAAATCCACGGCGAGCGAGTCATCCAGATTCGGGATATCGGTCAGCTCCCCTTGCTCGAAGGTCCGGACTACCCTGCGATACGGGATCGCTTGGGTGTCCAGAAGTTCCGCACCATCCGTCACTCGATCCGGTTCTTCCGTGTCCAGAATAATGGGCAGAACCCAGTAGCGGATCATGCTGCCCCATTCTCCCTTCATGGACCGGGCGAACTCTGACGGGGGAGCAATCGCCGGATTCAGAGCGGTTTGCCAGGCATCCGCTTCGACTGAGCCTGCGGGGAGGGTCTGCAAAAGGCAATTGAAGGTGAGATCCGTCAGATCCCGCTGGATGATCATCTGAATCGTTTGGGACCAAAGGGTGGGGGACTCGACCCGCATGAAATGATCGGAGAAATTCTTGGCCGCGCGGATCGATTCTAAGGCGGCCGCAGGGTCGCCTTGCTCGGCGGCGAGGCGGGCTTCGAACATCAGGCTACGGGCGCAATCCAGCGCCAGTCGCACCGGCACGTCGGTCCAGCGTTCCACGGCGATCCCGTTCACCGAGGCATCCGTCATCCCAGCGATGGCGTGGATCTCGTCCATCCGGGATTGGTTCTGTGCCAGCCAAGTCGTCGCCGCATCTGGATCCCATGGTCCGTCACTCATCAGATGATGTTCGAGCGAAGGAGGAAAACCGAGCATCGACAATTGGCCTTTCCGTTCCTCCTTCACGCGTGCGCTCAGCTCCAGCCATTTGAGAAAGGCGTTTTCCTCATCCGGCACGGTTCTCATTTCCACGGCCAGTTCCGGATAGCGCAGCATCAGCTTCCGATACCACGCCTCCACCTGACGCCCGATCTCGCGGCAGTAGGCTTGGTCCTTTGGGTCCTTCGATGAAAGCAGTTGCAGATAGTGGCCTCCGAACGATGAGTGGCGATCCGATTTCCATGGGTTGTTATCCCACTTCATGAAATTTTCGTAACCTTCTTCCATCCATTCCTCGGCACGGACGGATTTGGTTGCTGTCCGCTTGGCGACCTTCTTTTGCCCGGCGGGCGGAGTCGCGGAGGAAAACGCGATCTCGCCGGGTATCGCCCGCGCCTCGAAGCCGGGTAACTCCGGCATGAGGCCGAAGTAGAGCGCGACGGTCAGCGGACACAGCGCGACCATCAGATAGACGAAATTTCTCGAAGGGCGGTATTTCATGTTAGCGCTGGATATTCGGGACCGTGATCGGCTTGAAATTCCATTCTCGGAACTCAGGGGTATCCGGCGCGGAAAGCTGCCGGGTGTGCGGATCCCACCGATAGGCGGCTCCATAGACCGGGTCGGTGGGAACGGGCTGCCCTTTCATGATGGCGAAGGCAGCTTGGGCCATCGCTTGAGCGGATTGGGAGCGGTCCCAGCCTCTTCTCCACGCTTGGGTTCCGATGAACAAATCTTTGATCGCTTGGCGACTGGCCCTGGATAAATGGCTGTCGTCCGGTATCGCAGGCCACTGAACGCCGCTCAAATCGGACGACGCTGTGCCTTCGTGGCGGGCGACGATTTCGGAAAACTGCGTCGAATAAAAATCCAACAGCTCGCCGCTGTCGGGCGGAGTTTTCGGGTCTTCGGAATCAAGGAGATGGGGTAGCAGAAAATAGGTGGAACTGACGGCCCATTCGCCTTTCATCAGCCGCGCGAAGTCAGCAGGGGCCGATGCCTTGGGACTGAGTGCGTTTTCCCACACCTCGGGATCGACCTGATCGGGAGGAAGCGCGGGCAGGATGTGAGTCATTACCTGATTTTGCAAATTGAGCTGCACCAGGATCTGCACCGTGGCCGCGAGCAGTGACGGCGTTTCCACCTCGCCGAAATGATCTCCCAGTCCTCTAGCGGCTCGCACGGATTCCAGCGCGGTGGCGGCATCGCCCTGCTCGGCGGCGAGGCGGGCATCCATCATCAGCGCATCCGACCAGCCCTTCACCAGACGGGCGCTGGAGAATCCCCAACGCTCGATCGGGATGCCGTTCACGGATCGATCCGGCATCAGGCCGATGGCGCGGACCTCGTCCAGCAGCGGTTTCTGTTGGGTGAGCCAAGCATTGGCGGCTTCCGGATTCCATGCGCCTTTGTCGCTGAGGTAATCCGTGATTTCTTTTGGGAAGCCAATCTGCGAGGTTCCTTTCGTCATTCCGGCTTCCATGCGGTCGGCGAAATCGAGCCATTTGAGAAATCCGTTGCGCTCGTCCGGCACGTTTCGCATGGGCACTGCCAGATCCGGGAAACGCAGCCGCAGTTTCTGGTGCCACGCTTCCGCCAAGCGCCGTAGCTCGCGGACTTTCGCCTGATCGTTCGGGTCCGCGGATTCGCATAGTTTCCAAAAATGATCGCCGAAGTCGGACGATCTCCTTTTCCACGGATTATGCTCCCACGTCATCACATTCTCATAGGTCTCTTCGAACCAGTCCATCGACCAAGACAGGATAGAGCTCTTGCGCGAGGAAACGGTCTTGGTCAGAACTGTTTCAGGCTTGGAATGCTTGAACGTGATCTCACCAGGAATCGGCCGGGCCTCGATTTGCTCCAACTCCGGCAGCAGCCCGAAACCAAGGGAAATCACCAAAGTACCCAGTGGCAGGATGATAAGAATGAAATCCTTCGACGGCTGATATTTCACGTATCCGAAATACAAAGTCAGAAATCCCTCAGGGACAAGGGCAAAAGAAGATGAGACCGTGGGGATTTGAAGAAAGAAGGAAATGATTTTAATTTAAGAACATCATATAATTCGGGTAAATTGTCATTCAGCAGAGTCGGATGTAAATTGATTTTCAAGTCATTGATGATGAGCATGTAACTATTTGGCGTGGGGATTGTTTATTTTGATCTTTCAGATTCCTTGATCACACATGGGCACCGGGCTAGCTTTCGTGCCTCCCCCCCCATGAAATCTACGAATCTACTGATCTGTGCAGTAGCTGTCGGAGCCGCATTTGCGGCGGTTAAGGCCAATGGCCAGAACCTGACAGCAACTTTATCCGGCATCGGCCCTGGCCTCGCCGTCAAAGGAACCCTTGATAACGGCACCTTCCACGAATACCCGGCCGGTGTTTTGGACTACACGGAATTCGATGCGTTCTGCGTCGAGCCGTTGGAAGCCCTCAGCTACGGCCAAGTGGTGGTCTATCAAATTCAGGATCCTCTTTCGCTCGCACAATCCGCGACCATTTCCCGTCTGGTCGGCGGCTACCTCGCCTCCGCCCGTACTGATCTGGATGCGGCGGCCGTGCAGTGGGCGATCTGGGAAACGACCAATGAAACGCTTTACTCATCATCACTCCTGAGTGGCAATGTGAGAATCGCCACCCCGTATAGCCAGAACGTGGCCACTTTGGGCAATCAGTATCTTTCCAATGTCAACACCTTCGCTCCTGCGACATTGACCTACCTCACGAGTGCGGGGCATCAGGATGTGGTGACGTGGAACGTGGTGCCTGAGCCGGGTTCCGCAGGATTGGCGGCACTTTCCTGCCTGCTTTTGCTGCGCCGCCGTCGGCGCTGAACCGGTAATGGCGGAACTCGTTCCGATGTGGCTCAAAGACGAAACGAAAAAGCGCGCGCTGGATATCCCCCCGGATCTCGCAACGCGCGCTCTTGTCTAAGCCACTTCGCTTGAGCCTTGGTCGGTTGACTTCCCCCCGGAGATCATTCGACACAAAATGTGGCTTGGCTTTAAGGCTGGAGTTCCTAGGAGCGGGTGCTCATTCAGAACAACGTCAAGTTAACTGAAATTCAGGAGATCAAAAGTTTTTTCAGGTCTCTTAAACGGACACTTGCACCCAAAATCGGCCACAAGGACGGGGAAGGGGCCGAGAGACGGTGCTTTTCGTAGGGATGGGTGGATCGAATAGGTCCTGATCGCCTGATTCAGACTTTTCGGCTCTTTTTCCAAAGCCGGATGAGTTCGAGGAAAGGTTCGGCGTAGCGCTGGATCTTCGCCTCGCCGATGCCGGGAATCTGGAGCGCCTCGATGGTGTTGACCGGTTGGTAGCGGGCGAGGGCTTCAAGCGTCTTGTTGCCGAAGATGACGTAGGAGGGGACATCGTCACGGCGTGCCAGTTTTTCCCGGATGTCGCGGAGCATCGAGTAAAGCTGGGCGTCGTATCCGTGGTCGCGGAGCGAGCTTTCCTTTTTTCCGACATCGGAGTCCGGCCAGATGAGTTGGAATCTAGCGTCGCCGCGCATGACCCGGTCGCCGAGCGGGGTGAGGGTCAGGAGAGGGAACTCGCCGGGCACGGTTTGCACCAGTCCGGCCTCCGAAAGCGAGCGCATGAGGGCGTTCAGGTAGCCCGCTCCCTTGTCTTTCAAAATGCCGTAGGTGGTGAGCTGGTCGAGGCGGGCGCTGATGATTTCCTGCGACCTGCTTCCGGCCAACATCTGGACGATGCGCCCGCGGCCGAACTTGCCTTCCCAGCCGGTCGTGGTGCGGCGCGACATGCGGGCGACGCCGCTGAGCGCTTTTTTCACGATGAGTTCCTCTTCGGCCGTGGGCGGACGGGATTCGCCGGAGCCTTCGTCACGGCAGACATCGCAGGTGCCGCAGACTCCGGCATCGGCTTCTCCGAAATACATCAGGATCCACTGCTGTCGGCAGACCCGCGAGTAGCACATCTCCACCATGGCCTTGAGTTTCTCGCGGTCGCGGCGGTCTTTTTCCTCGATGGCGGACTCGTCTAACTGAATTGCGCGGGCAAGCACGTCCGGCTTGAGCAGCCGCGTGCCCTTCATCCGCTTCTTGGGGATGTCGAAGCGCTCGATGTAACCGCCTCGGGCGAGGATCGCCATGGCGCTGCCGACGGACATGGAGTTCTTCACATCGGAATTTTCCGCGATTTCCTCAAGCGTGCGGTGGACTTCGTAATCCTTGTCAGCCTCGTTCAACAGGTATTGATAGATCGAACGGACGATGGCGGCGGTCGGGTTCGCTCCATCGATGAAAAACTCCTGGGTGCGTGTGTCGGCGTAGTTGAAGAGCATCTCGCAGACGGAGCTTTCCCCGTCGCGACCCGCGCGGCCGGCTTCCTGATAGTAAGCCTCGACGCTGCCGGGGATTTCGTAATGGATGACGAACCTGACATCGGACCGGTCGATGCCCATGCCGAACGCGTTGGTGGCCACCGCGACATCCGCCTTGCGCCTGATGAAAATTTCCTGGGCGCGCTCTCGTTCCTGATCGCCCATGCCGCCGTGATAGGCCACGCATTTCACCCCCCAGCTCGCGAGCGTTTCCGAGACGGCTTCCACTTTCTTCCGGGTGGCGCAGTAGACGATGCCGGTCTTGTGCGCGGCGATGACCGACTTCATCCGCTCGTCCTTGTGCTGTGCCTTGTCCACGGCGGAGATGTTCAGCGAGAGGTTAGGACGGGAGAATCCGCTGACACGCTCGAACGGCTGGCGCAGGGCGAGCACGGTGGAGATGTCGTTCCTAACGATCGGGGTGGCGGTCGCCGTCAGCGCGATGCACTGCGGCCGGCCGATTTTCTCCAACGATCTGCCGAGACGCAGGTAGTCGGGCCGGAAATCGTGCCCCCATTGGCTGAGGCAGTGGGCCTCGTCCACGGCGAAGAGCGAGATCTCGATGCCTGAGAGGGCATTGAGAAAGCTTTCCGCTCGAAAGCGTTCGGGGGCGACATAGACGAGCTTCCACTTCCCGGAACGCATGCCGTCGAGGCGCTCCTTTTGCTCCGGCCAGGAGAGGGTGGAGTTGATGACCGTCGCCGGGATGTCGCGGGCGAGCAGCGCATCCACCTGATCCTTCATCAGCGCGATGAGCGGGGAAATGACCAGGGTCACGCCGGGGAAGCACAATGCGGGGATTTGGAAACACAACGACTTCCCTCCGCCGGTCGGCATGACCACCAGACCATCGCGGCCGGAGGTGATTTCCGTGATCACCTCCTCCTGGCCATCGAGAAAACCGTTGAACCCGAAATAGCGCTTGAGCGCCTGATGGGGCGTCATGATCAGCGTTTTGGATTCGGAACGGGCAGGGGACATCGCGTGCGCGAATGAACAATGCACGGAGAGCGAAGGTCAATCCCGGGGTCGGTCGAAACGAAGATTTAGGTTTCCGAAATAAATGACGCGTGCTATTTTTTCCGACGTGAAATCTCTCTGCTGGCTGCTTCCCTCCGCGATCCTGGCTTTGCTCTGCATCCAATGCCGGCCGATCGGGCCGCCGGGAGGCAGGCAGGACCGATATCGTCCCCTGTCTTACAGCCCGGGCCCGACTACTTCCCCCGCGAGCTCAGGCGGCGGTGGCACGTCGCTCTCGGCGATGCTGCGACAGGTGAATCTGAAGGTCGACATGGTGCGATCCGGCACCTACGGCCGCCGGGTGGTCCGTCCGATGCGACCGCGCTACATCACGATCCACAGCACGCAGAACTACACCGCCGGGGCCGATCGCCACTCGCAAGCGCTCAAAAACGGCGCGCTCCGGTCGCCGAAGACGAAATACGGCAATCGAATCGGGTTCCTGATCTGGCACTTCACCGTGGAAGACCGCAAGGCGATCCAGCACATGCCGACCAGCGAGCAGGGAGAACATGCGGATTTCCACGGTCCCGGCAACCGCCTGTCGATCGGCATCGAGATGTGCGAGAATCGCGGGAACAACCGTGCGGCGACCATCGAACGCACGGCCAAGCTCACCGCGGTGCTGATGAAGAAGAACGGCATCCCGCTGCAAAACGTGAAGCCCCACTATCATTGGCCGCGCCGGGGCAAGCATCCGGCTAACAAGAATTGCCCGCATTTCCTGATGGACAACGGGCGTCCCGGAAAGAAATGGAACTGGTTCCTCGGCCGGGTGAATTATTACTACCGCCAGATCGATGGTTGATCCTTCGAACGACCACGGCAGTCCCGGAAACCGCGAGGTGATGCTGGAGCCGGATGTTTATTACGTCTGCCAGCGTTGCACGGCCTGTTGCAAGTGGCCGGGTGACGTGAGGCTGGAGGAGGACGAGATCGTCCCGATCTCGGCATTCCTCGGCATGACAGAAGCTGATTTTCTTGATCAATACACCCGGCTCCGGACCAACCGTCAGGGGCTTTCGCTGATCGAAAAGGAAAACCACGAGTGCATCATGCTGGACGGCCATTCCTGCCGCATCCATCCGGTGAAGCCGGAACAGTGCGCCGGATTTCCTAACAAATGGAATTTTCCCGGCTGGCGCCAGGTCTGCGAGGCGATCCCGGTGCCCTCCGATCAAGGTCCCCGAGGATCTTAATTCTGCTGGCGCGGGATGATTTGAATAAATGCGCCGGCCGGTGGCGTTCCCCACACAGGAACAGGTGTCGGATCCGGGCCGCGTCGCTCTCCGGATCCGCGCGCGGTTCCCGCTGATGCATGGATCTTGCTGATAAAGTTCGGAATCTGAAGAGGTGGTTCACGGTCGTGCTGCCCTTCGCGTGGCTGGCCCTCCTGGCCCTCGCCGTCTGGTCACTTGGCAAGGAATGGGGTGGTTTCCATCTCGACGAGCTGGACGACGCGCTGCGCCGGATCGGTGCGTGGCACGTCTGCATCGCGCTGCTGCTTACGGCTGCAAGCCTCCTGTGCAATGCGTCCTTGGATCTGGTCGCACTGCGTTGGTTGAAAAAGGATCTGCCGGTGGGCAAGGTGCTGGGCACGGCATTGATCGCCGGTTGCTTCAGCATGAACGGCGGCGGGACGATTCTCGGCGGCGGTGCGATCCGGATGCGGTTCTACGGCCAGTTCGGCCTCGGTGGGGCGGAAATCGCCAAAATCACCGGGTTTCTGATGCTCGCGGGGTGGCTAGGGCACGCGCTGCTGGCGGGGGTGATGATGTGCTGGGCTCCGCCGGAACTCGATTGGCTTCCGGTGGCGATGGGAAGGGGGATCGGGATGGTCCTGCTCCTTTCATGCGGTCTGGTTTGCGTGTTTTCGGTGTTCGGATTCCGCGGGCGGCCGCTGGCGTTTTGTCCGTCGTGGAAGGTGTTGCTCGTGGCGACGGTCGTTTCCAGCCTCGACTGGCTCTTCGCCGGTCTGGCGCTGCGGGTTTTCCTGCCGGCGGAAATCCCCACTCCTGCGTTCCTTGCCGCCACGGCGGTGGGCCAGGCCTTGGGAGCGGCCAGCCATGTGCCCGGCGGGGTGGGAGTGATGGAGCTTTTCATCACGAAATTTTCCGCAGGCATGGTTTCGCAACCGTTGATCGCGGGGGCGCTTCTTACCTATCGGCTGACTTACTATCTGATTCCGTTCGTCATTGCGGTGGCTGCCGTGAGCGCCCGGGAAATCTGGGCGAGGCGGCATTGGGCGAAGATGACGGTGGACGGCACCGGCAAGGCATGGTCCGCCATCGCCCCGCGCCTGGCCGGAATGAGCGCGCTGGCGGGTGGCTTCGTGCTGATGCTTTCGGCAACCACGCCGATGGAGGCGTCGAGGCGGATCCTGTTGGAGCGGTTCGTCCCGCTGCCGTTTGTCGAAGCCTCGCATTTTCTATCAAGCATCGCCGGGACGGTGATGATCATCGTCGCGAGCGGCCTGCTGAGGAGGGTGCGGGCGGCGTGGTGGTTCGCGGTTTTCATGGCGGGAGGAGGCATGGTTTTTTCCCTGCTCAAGGGGTTCGATTGGGAGGAATCCTTCGTGCTGCTTGTCTTTCTGGCAGCGTTGCTTCCCTTCAAATCCAGGTTCCACCGCCACGCCGGAATCTGGACACGCCGCTTCTCCCTCCAGTGGTGGGGGCTGATAGTTTCCATTGTCGGCCTCTCGATCTGGTTCGGTTTCTACACCAGCCGCCACGTCGGCTATGAGAACCAGCTGTGGTGGCGCTACTCGTTCGAGGACGATGCCTCGCGCTTGCTGCGGGGTACCGCCGGAAGCGCGCTGATCCTGATCTCCGTCGCACTGATCCAGTATTTCAGGCCATCGCCACCACGGGCACGCGAGCCGAATCCGGGAATGGACCGGGTGGCGGAAATGGTGGGAAAAACCGCCCGCTGCAGCAGCGCGCTGGCCTTGGTGGGCGACAAGGAGTTCCTGTTCAACGGGGATCGCAGCGCCTTCCTGATGTATGGAGACCAGGGACGCACCCGGGTCGCGATGGCGGATCCGGTGGGCGACGAGGAGAAATTCGAGGGGCTCTACTGGCGTTTCATGGAGCAGGCCCAGGACGAGGGGATGCGGACCGCCTTCTATCAGGTTGGCGCGTCGATGATGCCCGTCTGCGTCGAAATGGGCATGAGGATCTACAAGCTGGGAGAAGAGGCGATGGTGCCGCTGGATACGTTCGATCTCGGTTCTTCCGAGCTGAAGAAGTTCCGCAAGGTCATGAACCGGATGGAGCGGGAGAACTGGATCTTTGAAATCTGGCAGCCGGCCGAGGTCGCCGGGCGCATCGGCGAGCTGAAGGCGGTGTCCGATGCATGGATGGCCCATCACGGCGCGCGGGAGAAAGGATTCTCCTTGGGGAAATTCGACGAAACCTATCTCTGCCGACTGCCGGTTGCCGTGATGCGGGTGGAAGGAAAAGTCATCGCCTTCGGCAACATCTGGCCCGGCAACGGCAGGGACGAGCTTTCCACGGACCTGATGCGGCACGTGCCGGACGCGCCTAACGGAGTGATGGACTGCCTTTTCGTCAGCATGATGCTTTGGGGGAAGGAGCGCGGCTACCGTTGGTTCGATCTCGGCATGGCACCGCTCTCCGGCCTGTCGGACAAGCAGTTCGCCCCGCTCTGGAACCGCATCGGCGGGTTGATCTACGACAAGGGCGAGGCGTTCTACAATTTCAACGGACTGCGGGCGTGGAAAAGCAAGTTCCAGCCGGTGTGGCACCCCCGCTACCTGGCGATTTCAAAGGCGTGGGATCTGCCTGCCGCCATTCTCGACATCACGACACTCATCGGGAAACCGTCCTTTTCGCCGCGCAAGGAAAGTCCCGCGCCGGCCGGTGAGGGCCGCCCGACCACTCCCGATCCATCATGACCTCAAGCACCCGCGTCATCCTCCGCCGCACGTTTCTCGTCATCCAGATCCTGCTGCTTCTGCCGATCCTCTGGTTTTTCAATCACCTTCTGATGCCGCGGAGCTTTTCCAGCACGAAGGCGGAGGTGCTGCCTCTGGAGCTTTCCAGCGGACCTTTCGAGACTCTGTATTATGCGGCGGAGCATCCGAAGGGAATCGTCATCGTGGCGACCGGAGACGGCGGGTGGTCCGGGCAGTGGGAGGAGCCGGTCGCGCTTCACGCCGCGGCGGCAGGTTATGCGGTGGGGGGCTGGGACTGCCGGAAATTCACCGAAACACGGAGCTTCGACCACGCCAAACTGGTGGAGGCCTTCAACGCCGCGGTGGCCGCCGTCAGAGAGAAGGCGGGTCTTCTCGCGGACTGCCCGGTTTGGTACGCTGGCTGGTCGACCGGAGCCGAGTGGGCGCTCGCCGCAGCGGCGGATCCGGGCCGTGAGGCGCATCTGGTCGGTATTCTCGCGGCGGCTCCGGGCGACCGCAGCCGCTACGGCCTCACCAAGTCCGATCTGTTGGGAGCCCAACCCCAAGGGCCGGATACCTACGCGCTGGCCGATCTTGGTACCGCTCTCCGCGGGCTCCGCATCGTGCAGTTCGCCGGCGAGCACGATCCGCTGGATGACACCGCGTGGATCCGATCCCTGCCAGCCGCCACGCCGCACCAGCTGGTGGAAATTCCCGGAGCCGGTCACGACATGGGCGGCGCAGGAGCGCGCTTTCTCTCCGAGTTCGACATGGCCATCCAGTGGACCTTGGACACCCCGCTTCCGTCGGGGAAATGATCAGGCGCCGCTGTCCGCGCAGCCGGTGAGACGGCTCCAGATCGAGCGTGGCGAAAGCGATTTGACGCCTAGCACGGGTTTCTCCACGAGATGCCAGCTCATCAGCGCGAGAATGATGGAGACGATGTAAACTCCCACCACCGAGATCATCGATGTCATCATCCCGAGCTGGACCATGATGTTGATGACGAGAGAGTGATAGATGTAGATTCCGTAGGAAACATCCGTCCCTCCCAGCAGGCGTTGGGAAAGCGTGCGGGCGCTGAACGCCCCGGCGATGGTCGCGAAGGCAAGTAGGGTCCGTGATGGAAGATAGGCGAGGTAGAACGGCAGCGAGCGCTCCGCAACGAAGGTGTCGAGCAGCCCCATGAAAAGGATATAGCCAACGAGATACCAAAGAAACGTGCCTTCGATCCACGTCTTCAGCCTTTCGAAATTCCGATGGATCAGGATTCCCAGCAGGAACATCCAGAGATGGGGGATGACGGTGACGTGGAGCAGCTTGAATGGCAGCGGCGCGCCGGTGAATCCGCCGGGGCCGTTCACCTGGTCATCCATCACGCAATACAGCGCGAACGAGACGAAAAACAGGATGCCGAGGATCGCCTTGGAAAGGGTGGCGCGTTGTTCCGCTCCGCCGGTTAGGAAATAAAGGATCGGGACGAAGATATAAAACTGCAGCTCCACGGTGATGGTCCACAGCGCCCCGTTCGCCACGCCGATCCCGAATCCCCGGAAGTGCTCCGGATTGTAGAATTGGAAGAAGCTCACCTGTCCCGCCAGCCAGGCGATGAAGGTTTTGGTCAGCAGGAAATCCGTGGTTAGAAATCCGAACGCCGCCAGGGCCGCCAGCGTGAAAAACAGGCAGACCCACAGCGCGGGAAAGATCCGCAGCCCGCGCCGCCAGAAGTAGCCGGCAAGGTCCGAAGGATTCCGTTCGTAAGATTTCGTGATGAGAAATCCGCTGATCACGAAAAACACCGGCACGCCCGGCAGCAGCATCAGCGCGTCGAACAGCGATTTTCCCCAAGCGGGCAGGTGGTTCACCAGATCCGTATGACCGATGGCATGGGCCACGACCACCTGGGCCGCGGCGAGCAGCCGGATCAGGTCGAAGTTGTTCTGCCGGTCGGGGGAGATCATCGGATTCATTCCATGGTTAACCCGCCGGGCGATCCGGGGCGAGTTCAAAGCCCGATCCTACCTGATCGCGTAGTCTGGAGGGAAAACCGAGCTGTCCGATGGCAAGGGCGGATGCTCCGGTGGTTGACGCGATGGGCGGGGGGATGCACGTTCCCGCCATGAACGCGGCGGTGAATTACAAGATCGGCAATGAAAAGCTGGTGAAGGTGCTGGAAGGCGCGTCATCGCACCTGAGGGGGCTGCTGGACCGCCAGGGACGGCCGGACGGCGCGCTGCGCATCGCCGTCGTCGGCGGCGGGTGTTCGGGACTGCAATACAAGATGGATCTGGTGGATGGCCCGCGCGACCGCGACATCCTCGTGCCGAGCAATGGCGTGAACGTGGTGATCGACCCGAAGAGCGCGCTTTTCGTCAGCGGCAGCGAGCTGGATTATTCGGACGACCTTCAGCAGGGCGGCTTCAAGGTGAGCAACCCCAATGCGGTGGTCACCTGCTCCTGTGGCGAGAGCTTCGCGGCCTGAGCAGGATGTTTGATTGATTTATTCGCCAAATCCGTAACGTTTCCGATCACATGAAATTTCAGAGTGTCGTGATGGCCACGGGTCTTTCCACTTGGATGTGGATGTCGGCCGCGACTCCGGTCACGTCGTCGGAATCCGTCGCGAAAGCGCCTGAAAAATCATTGGAGCTGCTGATCCGCGACCTTTCGGACGACAGGTTCCGCACCCGGGAAGAGGCGAGCTTGAAAATCTGGGCGATCGGCGATCGGGCGCTTCCCGCCCTACAGGCCATCGCGGTGGGAAAAGATCCGGAACAAGCCTACCGTGCCCGCGAGCTGATCCGGAAAATCCAGTTGTTCATCACGCCTGACACCGATCCCGGAATCATTGCCTTGGTCGAGAAATACGAGAAATCCTCGCTCGACGAGAAGGTGAACATTTTTGACAAGCTCAACCAGCGGCGCGCCTGGCGGCAGATCCTCAAGTTGTATGCCGGCGAGGCTCCGCAACTCCAGGAACGACTTGAACAGCCGTTGAGAAATGGAATGGGCGTCACCTACGGAGTGGAGGGGGTGGCGGTGGTCGCCGCCCGCGAATGTCTGGAGAGGGGCGATTCCGCGGCGGCCAAGGATTTTCTGGAAATGGCTCCCGCCTCCGCCACCGGTTTGCTTGCCCTCGCTGATTTCCACCGCAGCCAGGGAACTCTGGAGGCGGAGCTGAAACGGGCCAAGACACTTACTGGGCTTCAGGCGGATGCCTGGCAGCTCGCGCTCCACCGCGCCGCGGGAAATCTGGAGGCAGCGAGGGTCTCGGCGACCGCTGCGGGAGAAACCCGGATTTCCGCCGCCATGGCGCTTCTGAGCGGCGACCCGATCCCGTGGATGGAGCTGGAGCCGATTCACTCCGAGGATGACCGCATGCACAAGCCTTACACCGACATCGCCATCCGCCGCTGGCAGGGGAAGCCGATCCGCGAGGTGGACCAGTATCAGCTCTCGCTCGCGGTCAGGTCGAGCAGCGGGGCGGAACGGATGAGCGGCATCAAATCGCTGTTTTTGCTGGGGCAGCCGGATCTGGCCGAGCCTGGCTATCTGAAAAGCTCGCCGCTGGAAGGATACGCTTATTTCGACGCCATGGAGCGTGTCCCCGAGGCGCTGAAGGCGATGGGACTGGATTCCGAGAAGCCTGATTACACAGGCTGGGTGGCGGGCCAGTTCGCGAATCTCTCCCAAGATCATGAGGATGACGAAGATGAGCACGACATTTCCTCCGAGACTCAGAAGCTGATCCTGCTGGCCATTTTCCTCGAAAGCAGGGGACTTCAGGAGCAATGCTACGAGGCGTATCTGAAGCCATTGGCCGCTCTGGCTGAAAAGAATGAGAGTGGTTTCAAGCGCATCCTCGGCACGATTTTCAACAATGCCCGGGTGAGAAGCTCCGGAGCTCCGCAGTTGGCGAGGGCGGCTGCCATCGCTTGGGCCGGCGAGAACGAGCTTCGGTGGGGCGATGTTCTGGATCTCGCTTTCGGCGGTCAGAACGAAGCGGCGGACATCTGGGACTGGATGCTGGAACTGGATCCCGAGGCAACCCGCACCGCGCGTTTCGATGGATTGCTCACCTTGGCCGGCATGGGACGCGATCCTCACAAACTTCGCGAAAAGTGGCTGGCCCTGGCGTGGGACGCCGTCGGAAACACTCCGCAGGACAAGCGCGGACCGCTTCTGCAGAGAATGTTGTTTCTGGCGAATCTGGTCCCGGACGCCGCCACCAACCTCAGGCTTTGGGACATGTTGCCGGAAAACGAGCGCGCCGCGATGCGGGATGGTTCACACATGTTCGACCTCTCGGCGGCCGGACGTTGGGACGAGGCGGCCGGGCTGTTTTTGAATCAGATCGAGCTGCGCGCCAAGTCGAAGCTCGACCCTCAACCGGCGCTCCATGCCTATGCCGCCGTCTGCCTTCGCAAGGCGGGCCATGACAGTGACGCGGCGGCGCACGATGCGATGGTGGAAAAACTCGCACTGGGCAACGACGCGGCCAACATCGCGAGCGCTTATGAATACGGGAACGACACCACCCGCGCCGCGGAATGGTTTGCCCGGGCGGCGCGGCAGTGCGATCCGGAAGACATCCAGATTTTCGACGCGACGCTGGAGCTGCATCTGGAGAAACTGCTGTCACAGGGAAAATGGAAGGAAGTGGCTTCCATTTCCGAGGCACGGGCGCAGATGATGGCCTCCGTGGTGACCGGCAGTTCGTCCCCCATCTATGCACTCAAGCTGAGGCTGCAATCGGACTTGGGGCGGGCTCTGGCCAATCTGAAAACCGATCGCGCCGGGTCCATCGCCCTTCTCGCGAACTGCCACAAGATGTTCCCCAGCGACGGCGTGCTGGCGGACGATTTCTTCCCCGCGCTGCGGCAGGTGGGGTTGATCAAGGAGCACGACGAATGGTTCACGCTTTCATGGGACCGCATGTCCGCCCTGCTTCGCCAGTTTCCCGATTGCGACAACACCTCCAACACCGCGGCCTGGCTTGCTTCCCGTGCCCAACGCAATCTGGATCAGGCCGAGGCCATCGAGAAAAAGATCCTCGCCCTGAATCCGGACCAATCCTCCTTCCTCGACACCATGGCCGAGATCCAGTTCGCGAAAGCAAACCGCCAGAAGGCGCTCGAATGGTCCGCCCGCGCGATCAATTTCGAACCGGCGGGATCTGATGGCGTCGTCTTGCGCCGCCAGCACGAGCGCTTCCGGACGGCTCCGCTGCCACGCTGAGAGCGACGGTGGATTGCGGGGGAAAGGCAACGCATCGCTTGACACTGGCGCTGCTCTAGGGCGGGATTCCTGCCCCCATGGCTAAACTATCCATTCGAGACCTCGAACTTTCCGGCAAGCGCGTCCTCATCCGCGTCGATTTCAATGTCCCTCAGGACAAATCCACCGGAGCCATCACCAACAACCAGCGCATCGTCGCCGCGCTTCCCACGATCAAGTTCGCCCTCGAACAAGGCGCTTCCGTCGTCCTCATGTCCCACCTCGGACGTCCGGATGGCCAGAAGATCGAGAAGTTCTCCCTCAAGCCCGTCGCCGAAGAACTCTCCAAACTGCTAGGCACGCCTGTCAATTTCCTCAAGGATTGCTTCGGCCCGGAAATCGAAGCCGTCTGCGCGAACCTCAAGCCGGGCGATGTCGTCCTGTTGGAAAACCTCCGCTTCCACATCGAGGAAGAAGGCAAGGCCAAGCTCGAGGACGGCACCTCCGTCAAGGCCGAGCCCGCCAACGTCGAAGCCTTCCGCGCCAGCCTCACCAAGCTCGGTGACGTCTTCGTGAACGACGCTTTCGGCACCGCCCACCGCGCGCACAGCTCGATGGTCGGCGTCGATCTCCCTCAGAAGGCCGCCGGTTTCCTGATGGAAGCCGAGCTCAACGCCTTCGACGCGGTGCTCAACAACCCGAAGCGTCCGCTCCTCGCCATCCTCGGTGGTGCCAAGATCGCCGACAAGATCCCGCTCATCAACAACCTGCTCGACAAGGCCGACAAGATCATCATCGGCGGCGGCATGGCCTACACCTTCCTCAAGGTGAACCGCGGCATGGCGATCGGCTCCTCGCTTTTCGACAAGGTCGGTGCCGAAATCGTCGCCGAGCTTGAAGCCAAGGCGAAGGAAAAGGGCGTGGAACTCATCTTCCCCGTGGACTTCGTCTGCGCCGACGGCTTCAGCCCGGACGCCAACACCCAGCCTGCCACCGTCGAAAGCGGCATTCCTGACGGATGGGAAGGCCTCGACGCAGGTCCTGAGTCCATCAAGCTCTATCAGGCTGCGATCCTCGCCTCCAAGACCATCGTCTGGAACGGCCCTGCCGGTGTCTTCGAGTTCGAGAAATTCGCAGGAGCCACCAAGGCCATGGCCGACGCCATCGCCGAGTCCACCGCGAACGGTGCCGTCACCGTCGTCGGCGGAGGAGACACCGCGACCGCCGCCAAGAAATTCGGCGTGGATACCAAGGTCACCCATTGCTCGACCGGCGGTGGTGCCAGCCTTGAATTCCTCGAAGGCAAGGTCCTTCCCGGCGTCGCCGCTCTGACCGACGCCTGATTTCGCCCCCCATAAAACCCCTCCAACCACTCAGTCCTCAATTACATGAATCGCAAGCCGATCTTCGCCGCCAACTGGAAAATGAACAAGGGAGCTTCCGAGACGGAAGACTTCATCAAGAGCTTCCTTTCGAAACTCCAAGGTCAGGATTTCCCCTGTGAAATCGTGATCGCCCCGCCGTTCGTTTCCCTTTCGAAACTGGCGGACCTCCTCCACACCGCCACTGCGGTGCAGAACGCCCACGCCATCCAGATCGCCGCTCAGAACTGCTCGCAGTTCGACTCCGGCGCCTACACCGGCGAGACCAGCGTGCTGATGCTGCGCGAGTTCTTCGTCCACTACGTCATCCTCGGCCACAGCGAGCGCCGCGCGATCTATGGCGAGACCGACGCAATCATCAACGCCAAGATCAAGAAGGCCCGCGAGGCAAACCTGAAGCCGATCTTCTGCATCGGTGAGACCCTCGCCGAGCGCGAAGCCGGAAATCTGGAAAGCGTCCTCCGCACCCAGATCACCGGTGGTCTCGAAGGCGTTTCCGAAAAGGACCTCGGTGAGACCGTCATCGCCTACGAACCCGTCTGGGCCATCGGCACCGGTGTCACCGCCAGCTCGCAGCAGGCTCAGGACGCCCACGCGTTCGTCCGCTCCGTCATCGCTGAACTCTACGGTGCCGACGCCGCCGCCAAGATCCGCATCCAATACGGCGGATCCGTAAAGCCCGGCAACGCCGCCGAGCTCATGGCCTGCCCGGACATCGACGGCGCGCTCATCGGCGGTGCCGCCTTGGAACCGCAGAGCTTCCTGGAAATCATCCGCAACGGCTCTGCCGACTGATTTTTCCGCAAACCGGTTTATCGCGAGGATCGCAAGGTGCGTGCACTTTGCGATCCTTTGCTTTTGCTGACTTATCGCTTTCCAGTCGCCACCGGACGCATTATTCCTCCGCTCATGTCAGGCACCGCCCGCACCATCGCTCTCGCATTTCTGCTGCTCACATCCTGGTGCCATGCCGACCACGTCATCGTCACCGGCGGACCGGCCATGAGGAAGTGGGAGAATCTCCGCGTCACCGCGGACCAGCACGACCGCTGGTGGGCGAATTTCGTCCGCGCCTCCACCCTCCGCATGGCGGAAGTCCGCAAGGCCTACGGGTCGGGCGCCTCGCTGGTGTGGATGGTCTATCAACCGGGCTATCAGAGCCGCGCGCGTGAGGACGGCCAGCCCTACACCAGTTGGATCGCCGAGCAGGCTGCCAAGCGCAGCGCCTCGCTCATCTGGTTCAGCAGCACGGGCGAGTTCATCCAGAAGCTGAATTCCCGCCCCCGCGGCTCCATCGAGACCTTCGATTTCTTCGGCCACTCGAACCGCTACGCCTTCATGTTCGACTACAGCAGCGACATCATGGGAGCTTCCACCGCCTGGCTGCACGAGCGGGATCTGCCCCGCATCAAGTCCTCCATCTTCAGCGGAAACGCCTACTGCAAGAGCTGGGGCTGCCACACCGGCGAAAGCATGAGCGCCGTCTGGAAGCGCGCCACCGGCGTCGCCCTCGAAGGGGCCAAGGGACCCACCTCCTACACCCAGGTCGGCCAGGGAACCCTCCCCGTCGTCAAGGGCAGCTGGGTGAGATGATCCCCTGTAGCGGCGGTCTGCGACCGTCGCATTCCCTCACACCTCAAGCCATCTGCATGGGAAACCACTAACCACGAAATTCACGAAAATTGAGAGATCGGCAGGAGAAGCTTGATTCCCGCTCCCGCTGATCCCGGCTCTTCGACCTTCTCTCTCTTTATCGTCTTTCATGGTTTCTATCTTTCTCTTCAAAATTCAACATCGCCTTCTCCCATGACCCTCGCCGAACTCCAAGCCCTCCACGACCTGCCGTTTTTCGATCTCCTCAAGAAGGCCCGCGAAGTCCACGAGGCGAATTTCTCTGATGGGAAAATCCAGCTCTGCACGCTCCTCTCCATCAAGACCGGCGGTTGCTCCGAGGACTGTGCCTACTGCACCCAGTCCGCCCGTTACGACACGGACCTGCAGAGCCAGCGCCTGCTCTCCAAGGAAGTCGTCATGGAAAGCGCCCGCGCCGCCCGCGCCAACGGCTCCACCCGCTTCTGCATGGGCGCCGCTTGGCGCGGGGTGAGGGGAGGGACCGAGCGGTTCAACCAGGTCGTCGACATCGTCAAGGAAGTCTCCTCGCTCGGCATGGAAGTCTGCGTCACCCTCGGCGAGCTCGGCCCTAACGAAGCCGTTACCCTCAAGGAGGCCGGTGTCACCGCCTACAATCACAACCTCGACACCTCGCCCGAGCATTACCCGAACATCGTCACCTCGCACACCTACGAGGACCGCCTCCGCACGATTCGCAACGTGCAGGACGCCGGCATGTCCGTCTGCTGCGGCGGCATCCTCGGTATCAGCGAAACTATCACCGACCGCCTGCGCATGCTCGAGGTCATCTCCAGCTTCAATCCGCAGCCCGAGAGCGTGCCCATCAACTCGCTCATGCCCATGCCCGGCACCCCCATGGCGGACAACCCGCAGGTCGACCCCTTCGACCTCGTCCGCATGATCGCCTGTGCCCGCATCGCCGTCCCCGGTGCCAAGGTCCGCCTCTCCGCCGGCCGCACCCGTCTCTCCGACGAAACCCAGGCCCTCTGCTTCTTCGCCGGAGCCAACTCCATCTTCTACGGCGACAAGCTCCTCACCGCCTCCAACCCGGAAGCCCGCAAGGACCTCGAACTCCTCAAAAAACTCGGCCTCGAAACCCTCGAACCGAACCCATCGATGGAAGCTCCCGAGCAAGACCACGCCCTCCCCGCCAGTCCGTCCTGCTGCACGACAGCCGGGTGTTGCTAGGAGGTGCGACATTCCTGTCGCACCAAGGATTGGAGTCAGCTCTGGATCAGAAAGAAGGAATCTGAACTTTCAATCTGAGAAACCTCATCCCCCCGGAACTCTTCAAAACAGTTCCGCTATAGTTGTTGCCAGACGTCCCCCAGATCACTCCTTGGGTCGTCCAATTCTTGAGATCCGTGGATGTCTCCACCTGATACTCTACCGCAGCCTGGCTCTTCGTGTAAGTGAGTGAAATCCGGTCGGTGGAGTAGGTCACTATCGGCAACACGCTGCGGTCCGGGACGAGCGGGTTTCCGCCCAGAGCAAACTCGAGAAAATCGTTCACGCCATCGGCGTCCCCGTCGGAAGAGCCTGGAGAGTCCGGATCAAGACCGTATCCGGATTTCCAAGTTTGGAAATAGGTTGGAACTAAGGTGGATATCGGAAATGCAACCGAGGATGAAGAAAGGCCGATGGCATTATATGCGGTGATCCGGTAATAATAGTAGGTATTCCCGTTGAGTCCGCTGTCAGCGAAGAAGGGTTGTCCTGCGGGAGCACTCCCTATCAGAGTGAATCCGCCGGGATATAACTGGCGCTCGATGAAGTAGCCCTCCGCCCCGGCTGACGGGGTCCACGCCACGCGGATGCGGGAACCACTTACCCCCACACCTTCCACATTGATGGGTGCTGCTGGAGGTGGAGGTCCACCCGCCGCGGCAATCAGCACCGGGCCTTTCTGGGGCGTCCCATCCGGAAAAGTAACCATCCCGGTCGCAATCAAACCACCGTCGGGCGTCGGACTCAATTCGGTAAAACTGGCCTGCATGGCGATATCGAACGAGGGATCCACCGATCCGTCCGGCAGCAGGCGGACGATGCCACTTCTCGTTACTCCGCCAAAAGTGTTGAAATCACCTGCGACCAACAGACTCCCATCCGCTCGCCATAGTAACGCCGTTGGACCATACTGGTCTCCGGTAATGGGTCCAACGTGGAAGTCCGTGTCGAGACTGCCATTGGATCGAAGTCGGATGAGTTGGTTGCGCAGGGCTACGATCACCCCGTCATCCGGCCCGACAGCCAGCGTCCGGACCTCCCCGCCGGTGGCGCTGGTAAATGCCGGATCCGTCGCGCCGTTGGCCAACAAACGGGCGACCTTCCCAGACGCGGCTCCGTTCACTTGAGAGAAATTCCCGCCAATCACCACCCGACCATGGGAATCCAATGTGAGCGAAGTGATCTGGCCGTTTGTCGCGCTTTGGAACGTGCTGTCCAAGCTGCCGTCGGGATTGAGCCGCGCGAGGTTGGAACAAGCTGTGCCATTCACGGCATTGAAGGATCCGCCGATTAGAAATTTGCCATCCGCTTGTCGCCCCATGGTCAGCCCGTTTCCGTAATCTCCGCTTGGGATATTCACCGCGAAACCGGTGTCCTCGCTGCCATCCGGATTGAAAAGGGCAAGCGTGCGGAAAATCGTTCCGTTCGCCATGGAGAATTTCCCGCGCACAAAGAATTTCCCATCCGGTAGAACCAGCAAGGGGGTGGCGGGAATGAATCCGGAGGAAACGTCGAGGAAACGTTCGAGCCTTCCGTCCGGTTTCAGGAGCGCGATTTTATTGACGAGTGATTGTCCTGATTTCCACTGGCCCGCGACAATCAACTTCCCATCAGGCAGCGTGAGAACAGGACCTGCGCCTTCAATCAGGCTGACAAGCCCGGGATCGAGACTCAGGTTTACCTGACCAGGCCAGATTGCGGCCAGAGTGGTGGCTTGAAACGGACTCGAGACTGGTCCGTCGCCGTATCGGTTGAAAGCGCGGACCCGGTAGAAATAGTTCGTCCCGCTGGTTAGCGCGCCGTCATAGGCTCGGAACGACCGTAGTCCTTCCACTGTTTTCACTACCGCCCATTCGGCCACTCCGTCCGGGCTGCGCTCCAGCCGGTAGCCTTCCTCGAACAGGACATCCGTCCAAATCACCCGGATCCCCTGTCCGTCGGACAAAGAAGAGAGCACCTGCGGAGCCTTCGGCACCTCCGTGCCGATCGCGAGCAAACGAACCAGCGGCACTCCCTGGAGGGCGACGATTGGTTTCCCATCGTCCTGAACCACCACCCCTCCCGCTGCGGATCCCGGCAGGGTTCCCGGGTCGAACAGGGCATCAACACTGCCATCCGGATTGAGTCGCACGATCCTGTCCCTTGAAACTCCGTCAAACGTGAAAAAGCTTCCCGCTACCACCACACGCCCGCCACCACCATCAGCTGCTTCGTGGATGAAGTACTCAGCTCCAGCCCCCGCATTGAAGCTCAGGTCGAGGCCGCCATCCTCATGCAGGCGGAAAATTTGCCTGCGCGATGCAGTCCCTAAACTGTAGTTGCCCACCACGATGATTTTTCCGTCCGCACGGATGAAGCTCCCCCTGACCTCATACACTGCGGTTCCCGTATCGAAAGTCGTGTCGAGAGAACCATCGCTGTTGAGCCGGGCGATGCCATGGCGGCTCGTGCCGTTCACGATGCCGAAGTTCCCCGCGATGAGGATTTTTCCATCCCCCTGCACGCGGACCGCGATGATCGCACCGTCGGTCGTGGTGTAGCCACTGAATGACGGATCCACCGTCCCATTCGGGAGCAGCCGGGCGAGACATGCCTTCGCCGATGTTCCGAAGGATTGGAAAGAGCCAGCCACCAGCGTCTTCCCGTCCGGCTGGACGGCGATGTCGGCAACAGCGCCGCCATTGGCACCAGTTCCGGGATTGAAAGCATTGTCGAAGCTCCCATCCGTATTCAATCTGGCCAGTCCCGCGCGTGGATCGGCGTCGAGTGATTGAAAATCCCCGGCAATCATCATTTTGCCGTCGTTTGCCAGCTTCACCATGCGGACCGGACCATTGGGGTTCGCAGCCAGCGAAAACTGAGTATCCTCCGAGCCGTCGGAATTCAGGCGCGCCACCCGCGCTGTTGGAGCGTTATCCGACGTGATGCCATTGCCCGCTAGGACGATTTTACCATCAGGCTGAACCGCCATTTGCTCGATCTGGGAGTATGCTCCAATTGATGGAACGAATGTCGGATCGATCATTCCGGCCTGGCACCATGCCGTTTCCAAACTCCCTAAAATCCAAAGTATGGGACCGATCAGAACGGCAAGCTTGCGAGAAATCACTGAAAGGCAGGTAAAGTTTTCCAACCGATAGGTCAACTCTTGTGATTGATGACGCTGGCACCGAGCAACCTGTGAGCCGTCCTTATCCACAGCCGTTGGTCCTCTGCCGGATGAGTCATGACACAGTAAAATTCCGCTCGGATCGGAGCCACTTTTGCTTGGGCTTTCGCATGCCCGCTCACCCCACTCCAAACACCCTCACCACAGTCCGCCAGAACAGCAGCCTTGCCTGGATGCAGATGTCCAGCGCGGCGAAGAGAGTTTGCGAGCGGACTCCCTTCGCATAGCTCGCGAGCTTGGCATCGAAATCCCTCGCGACTTCTTCCAGTTCCAGCCGGTCCAGGGCTTCGGTCGGCGCGTGGGCGCTGCGGGGATCGCGCATGACCTGGGTCATCACATTGCCGCGCAGGAACCGGAGGTTGGGCATGGGGCCGGCCATTCCGTCGTCGAAGAACGCGTCATCGCCGAGCGGTCGGGTGGGCCGCAGGCCCTTGTGATTCATGTCCCGTTTCTCCTGTATCCAGAAGTGGTGTGCGGTCGCGAGGTCCGGATGGATGAAGCATCCCACGCAGACCTTGCGGCCGGAATGGTCGACGACGCAGGAGGGTTGCCCACTCCAGTAGGTGGCCGGCTCGTGAGGGGATGCCGCGAAGAGCGCATCCAGATCGAGCGCGACGATCCGGCTGCCGGTGGGGATGAGGAGGGAAATGGCGAGGGCGGCGAGGACGACGCACCACGCGATTTTCCAGCGGCGGGTCTTGCCGGGCGGAGGGCCGTGGGTTTCGTCCATGGGACGAGTTAGTGAGAAAAGCGGCCGGAGGTCAATGGACTGAGATCCAACTCCGGCAAAGCCCGCTCCTTAATTGTCCGGCGTCAGTCAGCCCGATAATTCCGCTATAGCGCCGGGTCCGACGGTTATGGGTGGATACGGGGCGATCGCCTCTGGCGGGATATTACCATTCTACGACCGGTTCGAGGAGCGTGATCCAGAATCACAAGCGACTCCCGGCTGCCGGAGTGGAATCGTTCTTGTGGAGAGTGTAAGGAATTTTGTGTAAGTCGGATTTCGCTGATCAACCGTCAACATTGCGACGAAAAGGGGAAGGTATGAGTGAACTTGGTGGAGGAGGCCCGAGACGGTCACGCGGCCCAATGAGGTGAGCTAGATTTCTGGACCACCACCTCCATAATCAGCCCGGATGAAAT
>JAZKCQ010000003.1:0-15320 GCA_040388015.1 Verrucomicrobiota bacterium
GATTTCATCCGGGCTGATTATGGAGGTGGTGGTCCAGAAATCTAGCTCACCTCAGGTCGGCTTGTACCAGACCCGGGTTGAGCGAAGCTCCATCCTCCGGCTCCCCCACCGGATGGGATGCCGCCCGCCGCTCCGCACTCGCGAGCGTGTCCCGCGCCGCCGCCAGTCGCCAGAGCTCCACCCCGTTGCGCTGGTCGATGGCGTTCCGCTCCAAGTCGGAGAAATTCACCCCCTCCCACTCCGGATAGCACTCCGCGATCTCCCTGAGCGCCAGCCACAGCAGCCGCTTGCCTTGGATGCCCAGTGCGATCATCTCCAGCCCCTCGAACATTCCCAGTCCGCCCGGCTCGAAGCCCTCCCACATCAGTTTCAGGAATCCCACCCGCGCCGTCACGTCGCCCGCCGCGTTCAGAAGGCCGCTCCGGCTCATCCCTGCGGACGTCATCAGCCGCTCCAGCAGCGCCCGGTCCGCCTCCACCTCGCCCTTCAGATGGAGGAAGTGATCCCGCGCGGCAGGATCCTCCAGCGTGTCGATGAAATGCTGGATCATGACGATGGCTCCTGAGGAACCGGCCAAGTGATCATTGAGGTAGCGTTCGAGATTCTGGTTCATGAGAGTCGGTAGGGCAGGCGGAGCCACTCCGGCCAACCACTGGGTGACTGGCTCCGCCGCCCGCCCATCCCTCGCAGAAAGGATGCCAGCCTGAAGCCCCCCGCCGCCCCTTGATCTGGCGGCATCGCCCCCTTCCCTGCGGTTTCCCGTCATGCAACTTGCCAGACTCCGGGTGCGATTTGAAATCTCCACTGCGCTCGCTCCCGTTCAGCGGATTTCCCGCGTCCATGCCTCGCTTTTACCCGGCATCGTCACGCTTTTATCCGTCTTCCACCTGCTTTTATAGGGCATCCTCTGGCTTTTATTCGACGTCCACCCGGTTTTATCGGGCGTCCTCTGGGTTTTATTGGACTTCCACTCACTTTTATCGGGCATCCTCACGCTTTTATTCCGCGTCCACCCGGTTTTATGGCGCGTCCTCTGGCTTTTATTGGACTCCCACTCACTTTTATCAGGCATCCTTTGGCTTTTATTCCGCGTCGAGCGCGTGGAGGTGGAATAAAAGTGAGTGGAAGCCCGATAAAACCGCGTGGAACTCCAATAAAAGTGAGTGGACGCCCGATAAAACCGCGTGGAACCCCAATAAAAGCCAGAGGACGCCCGATAAAACCGTGAGGATGCCCGATAAAAGCAGGTGGGAGCGCGGTAAAAGCGCGTGGAAACCCCGCGACGGCGGGTGGAACGGCGGTCCACCGGGGATCACTCAGCGGAGACTGGCGGAGATGCTTTCCGCAAGGCGCTCAAGGAGGCGGGATTGGGCGGCGACGCTGGCGTCATAGCCGTCCGCACCGAGGGGTTCGCGGTCGGTGAAGGTCTTGGAGGCTTTCAACCGGCGGTCGGGAAGCGAGTAGGCGCGCCAGCCGATTTCACAGACGGCGAAGCCATCGGTCTGGCTGTGGAGCTGGCGGACGTCGAGGGTGATTTGGTAGGAGATCTCGCTGTCTGTCTGCCACGGGTAGGTGCGGACGTTTCCGGTGCGGAGCTGGCGGCCGAGGTTGGCGGCGGTGACGCGGGTGATGTTGCCGGTGAGATCGCCGGCCCAGCGGTGGTCTTCGGCGACGCCGAGCTGGTTGGCGCTTTCCTGGGTGACGAGGTTGGGACGGTCGAGGTATTCGGCGATGGAGACGGGTCCGACGCCCAAGCCGAGGCCGCCGCCGCCGGGGGCGGGGCCGCTGGAGGTGAGGACGTAGAAGGTTTTGGTGGGCTGGGCGCAGCCGCCGAGGAGGACCGCGGCCAAGAGGATGAAGAGTCGGTGCATGGCGGGAAGACGGTCAGCGCTTGGCTTTGGGGGCTTTGGGGATGGGGTTGCCGGAGGAGTCGCGGCCGAAGAGGAGCGAGTTCGGCTTGTCGTCGATGGAGGTCATGAGGGATTTCATGGTCCGGAGCGAGGCGCGGAGTTCTTCGAGGGTGCGGAGCATGTCGCCCTGGATGGGACCTTCGGGGCCGTAGCTGGAGACGGATTTGTCAAAGGAGGCGGAGAGCTTGTCGAAGGCGGCAAGGCTGGCACGGAGGTCGGCGGAGATTTTATCAATATCGGCGGCATCGATGGTCTTGCGGGCGGCGATGAGGGTCTCATTGATCTCGACCATGGTCTTGCGGCTGTCTGCGGCGGTGATGGTGAGCTCGTCGGCCGTTTTGCCGAATTTCTTGAGGGTGTCGGAGATGGTGGTTTCGAGCTGGGCGAAGCCGCTGGAGACGGTGGGGAGCGAGGGGAGGTCGCCGACCATGCCCATCTGGGCGGGGACGGGGTCCTTGTAATAGTCGAGGTCCACGAAAAGGGCGCCGGTGAGGAGGCTGCCGGTCTTGAGGGTGGCGCGGAGGCCGCGGGCGACGGATTCCTTGAGGAACTCGCCGTCGGGCTTGACGATTTTCTCGGCCGCTTCGGGGCGGAGGAGAGAGGGATCGATCTCGACGAGGACGGGGATGCGGGAGTCGTCGGCGGTCTTGAGGTAGTCGAAGGAGATGTCGGCAACCCGGCCGATGGGGATGCCGCGGAACTCGACGGGAGCGGATTTCGAAAGTCCGCGGACGGTCTGGTCGAAGAGCAGGACGAACTTCATCGTGGGATTGAACGTCGAGCTGTTGGCGGCGTCTTCATTCGAAAAGAGGGTGAATTTCTGCCCGTCCTCGACGGGTGGGCCGGGAAGGACATCTTCCGCGACGCCGAAGGTGGCACCGCCGGAGACCATGGCCTGGAAGGAGGGGGTGCGGAGCTTGAGGCCGTCGGCACCGGCGCTGACGTCGATGCCGCTGGTGTTCCAGAAGCGGGTGTTGGTGGTGACGAGGGAGCTGAACTCCTCGCGGATGTAGGCGTCGAAGGTGACTTTCTGGGCGGTGACGTCGAGCTTGCGGCTTTCGATGCGGCCGACTTCGAAGCCGCGGTAGTAGATGGGTGAGCCGGCGACGAGGGAGCCGGCTTCCTCGGCGGTGAGGACGATGCGGCGGCCGGGGATGTCGCTGCTGGTGGCGGGCGGGGTCTCGAGGCCGTTGAAGTGGTTGACTTCCTCGCCACCGGGAGGGCCGGGGTTGAGCTCGAGGTAGGCACCGGTGATGAGGGTGTCGAGGCCGGAGACGGCGCTCGCGGAGACGCGGGGGCGGACGACCCAGAAGCTGGTGCCGCTGCGGAGGAGATTTCCGGAATCGGGACTGAGCTCGACCATGATGACGACGGATTTCAGGTCGTCGGCGAGCTTGACGTCCTTGACGACGCCGACGCGGACGGAGCGGCAGCGGACTTCGGTTTTCCCGCCGGCGATGCCATCGGCCGTCTCGAAGCGGATGTGGGCGACGGGGCCTTGGGAGCTGAGGTTGCGCCAGATCATCCAGCCGCCGAGGACGAGGGCGAGGATGGGGACGAACCAGACGATGTTCCAGCGCCGTGCCGCACGGTAGTCGGGGATGGCGGCGGGGGGGGATGATTTCGATTCCGTGTCGCTCAAGGGTCTGCTTTTTTAAGAGGTGAAGGAGCGGCTCGGAGGATTTCGAGGCGGTCCCAGAGGAGCCGTGGCTCGAAGCTCATCGCCGCGAACATGGTAAGCACGACGACCCCTGCAAACGCAAGCGCACCGGGGCCGGGCGTGATGGTCATGTAATTGCCAAGTTGCACGAGCGCCACCAAAATCCCGACGACGAAGATGTCGACCATGGACCAGCGGCCGAGAAGCTCGGTGAACCAGTAGATTTTCGCGAGCATGGTGGGAGAGGGATGGAGCTTCCCGGAAGCGGCGAGACAAAGCCAGGTGAGGGCGACGATCTTCAGCAGCGGGATGAGGATGGAGGCGGTGAAAATGACGAGGGCGATGGGGTAGGCCCCCTGCCGCCAGAATGCGAGCATGCCGCTGATGATGGTGTTCTCCGTGACGGTCCCGAGCTCGACGACGGTCATGATGGGCAGGATGTTCGCCGGAATGTAAAGCGCGGTGGCGGCGGCCATGAGTGCCACGGTGCGCTGGATGCTGTCCGGCTTGCGCAGGTGCAGATGCGAGCCGCAGCGGGGGCAGTGGCCGAGGGTGACGGGCGAAACCTTGCCGCAGGTGTGGCAGCCGGCCAAGCCCTGGCTGGCGGCCCGTGGAAGGGGCTCGCTCATGATTTCGCCACCTCCAGCCGGTCCCACAGCTCGTCCCTATCAATGCCCGCGACGGCGGCGGCCATGCAGATCATGAGCGCGCCGAATGCCCAGAAGCCGAGGCCGAAGTGGACGTCCGCGACTTTTCCCAGTTTCAACAGACTGACGAGGACGCCGAGGAGGAAGACTTCGATCATGTTCCACGGCTCGGTCTTGTTCAACCACTTGGCGACATGGATCGCCCCCGGAGCGACACGCCCGAACATGAGCGGACCGCACACGTAGATCAGGCTGCCCGCCATCGAAAGCGGGGTGACGATGGTGAAAAGCGCCAGCGCCCCGGCAAGAACCGGACTACCCTGCTGGAACAGCGCATCTGCGGCGGAGACGAGGTTCAGACTGGTGCGGATGCTGGCCGCGTCCATGACGAGGAACGGGAAGGAGTGGACGATCACCATCAGGATCAACGCCGTGACCGAAAACGCGGTGGCACGAGCGAGGGAGGCCGGGCGATTTTGATAGAGCACCGTCCCGCAGCACTTGCAACGTGCGGCCGTCCCCTCGGGCAGGGGTTCCGCGACGTGCAGGGTGTCGCACACATGACACACCGAATGATGCGGCCCGCCCGGCGGCTTCGGCCAAGGGAGCAAGGCGAGCAGCCTGATTCTGGAAAACGGTCTTTTCATTCCTTATCGGAGGGCGACGACGCGTTGTGCGAGTTCGCCCAGGCCCTCCACACCACATTCCACAAAATCGCCCGCTTGCAAGTAGCGGGGCGGACTCATTCCCATCGCACAGCCGCTGGGGGTGCCGGTCGCGATCACGTCGCCGGGCAAAAGGGTCATGAAACGGCTGACATAACTGATGAGCTGGCGGATGGAAAACGACATGTCTCCGGTCCAGCTGTTCTGCCGGAGCTCGCCATTCACCTTGCACCAGAGCCGGAGCCCCTGCGGGTTGGAGATTTCATCCGGAGTCACGAGCCACGGCCCGATGGGGGCGAAGCTGTCGGCGCTTTTTCCCTTCGTCCACTGGCCGCCCATTTCCTTTTGGAAGGCGCGTTCGGAAAAATCGCAGAACGTCGAGTAACCCGCGATGTAGTCCATCGATTCACGCTCATCCACATAGGAGGCGGTCCGGCCGATCACCACCGCCAGCTCGACCTCGTAATCGAGCTTCGTCGAACCGCGCGGGATGATCACATCGTCCGTCGGCCCGCTCCACGCGCTGGTGGCCTTCATGAAAAGGGCCGGCTCGGTGGGAATCCCCTCCCCCAGCTCCTTCGCGTGTTCGAGGTAGTTTTTACCGATGCAGACCAGTTTCGAAGGCCGCTCGATCGGCGGGCCGAGCCGCACCAAAGGATCCACTTCGTAGCCACCGGGACATCCGTCAGCCACCCACTCGGCGAGAGCCTCCAGTCCACCCATGGCGAAAAAACCCTCGTCGTAGTCGTTGAACTCGCTGCTCGCATCAATCCGACGGCCATCCGGAAGCAAGATCCCGGGTTCCTCTCGCCCCTCGTCACCGAACCGAATCAATTTCATGCGGGCGGTGTATCAAATGCGCCGCGGTTGAGGAAACCGAATCTTGGGGAAGTCCTCATGGAGGCTGCGAACGGGCAAAAAAATAAGCGGCCCGGCTGATCATCCCCCCTAGGAAAAACCCATTAACCCGGGAGGCATCTCAGTCGGACCGCCTTGTCTTGCGACGCGGAAGAATTACCACCAGGTTGACCCATCGACAAGAACAAACTTTACAAAAAGCCAAAAAAATCATGATGCCCGCCTGAAACGTTGAAATACCGGGATTCATCGGCTCAAAAAAAAGCGGTCCGACTGATCATCCGAAGGAAAAACCCATTAATCCCAAGGCATCTCAGTCGGACCGCCTAGTGGTGTCGCGACAGATCAAAAGAGAGCACCGGGCATGCCAAACCGCCATCTGTTGGGCCGCCCGATGATCTATCAATCGTGTGGAATTCCCCGAAAATCCAAGGAACTCTGAATCAGGCATTTGTCATCCACAGCAGTGCCTTCACGATTGAGGCGATGATGCGGATCCTCCCTCCCACCACGCCGAATGTGCTGAAAATGCCACCCCGGGTCTTTGGCAAAAGCGAAAACAACACCCCGATCATGCCGCCGATGATCGCAACGCACGCAAGAACGAGACCGAAAAACGCTCCCAGCCTTGAAGCTGAATACAGCAGCCACGATGGGGATGATCGGGGGAATGCCGGATGCGGCCTGGGATGATTCGTCCGCGCTCATTCAACCGTTAGGTCAGGAGCCGCGATCGTTCCGCGGCACCATTGATATCAGCTGATAACAGAATGCTGTTTGATCCCGGCGTCAAAAGATCCGGTTTCAGCGCGACCTGTCCTCCCTCTCCTCCACGGCGTTCAGCAGGATCCGCAACGCTCCTCCTGAAATCCAGATCTCGTAAATCAGACACGCCAATGAGATGGCCATCAACAGAAGCGCGCCCGAAAATGCTGCGATCGCCCATTCCTGATAACCACCGATCACGCCCAGCATCGAAGCCACGCAAAGGAACAGGCTCATCGCCCCGAACAACTGCATGGTCCGGATCAGGGTCAGACGACGTCTCAAATTGTCGATCTGAGCCCTCAGCATGGCATCGCCCTTTTTCAGCCAATCACCGTGAAGATCCCGGATCAGTGCCGAGAGATGAAGAAACCGGTTGGTGTAGGAAAGAAACAGCAGGCTGATCGCCGGAAACAGGATCGCGGGCGTGGAGACTTCGAGCGTCATGCGGAAGTTTAGATGAAAACCACGATCCGGGCGAAGTCCCAACTCGCAAAAAAATCCGGATGAATATTCCAAATCCCGTTCTAGTCTCCAAAGAGCGGCCATTCGAAAATCCTTGAAATGATCCGCCCCTGAATTAACCGTTCCCCAACCTCGAATATCCATGAAACCGACCATTGTTGCCCTCACCAGCGCCATCGCCGCCATCACCCTTTCCAACTGCGCCGCTCCCGCCGGACCTAACACCCAACGGGGCATCGCCACCGGCGGCCTCATCGGTGCAGCCGCCGGCGGCATCATCGGCCATCAGTCCGGTCGCGGACTTGAAGGAGCCGCCATCGGAGCCGCCGCCGGTGGCACCGCGGGAGGACTCTACGGCAACGCCCGCGATCAGGAGCAATACGGTCGTTATTGAAACCCGTCTCTTTAATCATCGGGACGCCCGGTTTCCGGGCGTCCCGTTTTTTTTGGATGAATATCAGTCCCCGCACCTCTTAGAGTCGAACCATTCCCCGCCTCCCATGCCCCGCTGCCTGCTATTCCTCCTCACCCTCTGCTGTCTGACCTCCGGTGCTCGCGCCCAATTCGGGAAGGCCCCTGCCGGAGCCTCATCGCAAGCCAGCCTGATTCCCGAAGTCACCTCCATCGCCCCCGGTGCGACATTCTCAGTGGCCCTCCGGCTGGTGCATCCCGAGCATTGGCACAGCTACTACAAGAATTCCGGAGGCGTCGAACTCCCTCCCGCCATCGAATGGAAGCTGCCGGAAGGTTTCACCGCGGGGCCGATCCAATGGCCCGTGCCCGAGGTGAAAGACGGCTACTCCGGCAAAAGCTTCGTCTATTCCGGCAGCCCCGTGTTCCTGGTGGACATCACGGCCCCGGAGTCGATCGAGGCAGGCGGCACGATCTCCCTGGGAGCGGACGCCTCCTGGCAGATCTGCGAGAAAAGCTGCATCAGCGAAACCAAGTCCTTTTCCCTAACGCTTCCGGTGAGGGGCACGTCGGAGAAGGATTCCAGCCAAGTGTCCTTGTTTGAAGGCGCGCGCAAAAGCCAGCCGGTCAAGGTGATGGGACTGCAAACCACCTCCCATTCCACAGGCGGCGATATGACGCTGCACGTCCAGGCAGGCAAGGTCATCAACGAAGCCCCCGCCGATTTCATCCCGGACCAAGCCTTCGTCCTTCCAGCCAGCTCGGGCGGAAGCATTTCCCGTGACGGCGACACGTGGGTGATCACGCTCAAGCGAGCCACCAAAGACATTTTTGAAAATGAAATCCCACAGGGCAAATCGGTCTCGGGCATCCTGAAGGGAGTGCGACAGTCCATCGTGATCCCGGATACCGCGATCGGCAATCCGCCCGCCAAGCCGCTGCCGCTTTCGAAATACCTGCCCATCCTCGGGGGAATGCTGTTAGGAGGACTGATCCTCAACCTGATGCCCTGCGTCTTCCCGGTCATCGGCCTGAAAATCATGGGCTTCGTCCAGCAGGCGGGCTCGGACAGGAAGAAGATCGCGCTGCACGGTGTGGCGTTCACGGTCGGCGTGCTCGCGTCCTTCGGCGTCATCAGCGGCATCCTCTTCGTCGCCCGCGCCGCGGCGGGATCCGGTGCGGATGCCATCGGCTGGGGCTATCAGTTGCAGAACCCGTGGGTCGTCCTCACGCTGATGCTGCTCATGTTCGTTCTCGCCCTCAACATGTTCGGCCTCTTCGAGCTGGGAGCCTCCGCCACCTCGGTCGGTGGTTCGCTGCAATCGAAACAAGGCCTCGGCGGCTCGTTTTTGTCGGGCGTGCTCGCGACCATCGTCGCCACTCCCTGCTCGGCACCTTTCCTCGGTGTGGCCATCGGCGCCGCCATCGCGCTGCCCGCCCTCCAGTTTTTCGCCGCATTCGCCGCGATGGCCATCGGACTTTCCCTGCCCTACCTGGTTCTCTCCATTTTCCCGAAGCTGATCGGGTTCCTCCCCCGCCCCGGCGTGTGGATGGAGAGCTTCAAGCAGGCGATGTCGTTTTTCCTCTTCGCCACCGCCGGTTACCTGCTCTGGGTCTATGCCGGACAGATCGGCCTCGACAATCTGCTAGGCCCGATCTTCGGCCTGAGCGGCATCGCCGTGGCCGCCTGGATCTACGGCCGCTGGCATCTTCCCCACCGCACGCGCAACACCCGCTGGACCGCGATGGCGTTGACACTGCTCTTCGCCGCCGGCGGCTTCATGCTCGCGAAACCCCCGGAAAAATCCGCACTCGTCTGGGAAACATGGTCGCAGGAGCGGGTGGATGCCCTTCTTGCGGAAGGCAAGCCCGTCTACATCGACTTCACGGCGCAATGGTGCGCCACCTGCCAGGTGAACAAAAAGACCGCCTACTCCAAGGAAGTGATCGCCCTCATGCAGCAGAAGGGCGTCGTCGCCCTCAAGGCGGACAAGACCAATCCGAATCCCAAGATCGAGGAAAAACTCCAGGAACTCGGCCGCACGGCCATCCCCGTGAACGTCCTGCTCGTGCCGGAGAAAAAAACCGTCATCACTCCCGAAATCCTCACCTCCGGCTATCTCAAGGAACTGTTCACGAAGGAAATTCCCGGCAAGTGATCTAGCAACCCGCTTTCACCCTCCGTCTCACCGCCTCGAGCGCGGACTGGCTGACAGACAGTTTGAAATCCTTGCGGCTGCGCGGATGAAAAAACCTGAAGGCGGTGGTTTCCCCACCCCTCATGGCGACGGCGCACCATGCCGTGCCCACCGGTTTGTCGTTCGTGCCGCCACCCGGTCCGGCGATGCCTGTCACGGAAACCGCGACGCAGGCTCCGCTTTCCCGCAAGGCTCCCTCAGCCATCTGGCGGGCGACGATTTCGCTGACAGCACCGTGGCTTCCGATGTCCGCGGCGGAAACCCCCAGCATCGCGACCTTCGCCCCGTTGGCGTAGGTGACGTAACCATGGGTGAAGATTTCGCTGGAACCCGGCACGTTGGTGATGCGGTTGGCGATCAATCCGCCCGTACAGCTCTCTGCGGTGGCGAATGTGATGCCACGCTGCTTGAACATCCGGACGATGGTCTTCTCCATCGATGATCCATCGTCGCTGATGAGATACGGTTCGAACTGCTCCAGCGTGATCTTCCGTGCCTCGGCGATCACCGAAGCATCACCGATCAGACGCAGATCCACCTCGCCGATGTGCGCGCAATAGCCGTATTCCAGACCGGGAACCTCCGCCAGCCGCTGGTCCACGCCATGGTGGAAATCGCTCTCGCCGATGCCGGTGAATTTCAGCACCAGCGCCTCGTTGGCCACCTCCACACCGGAAAGCGCGCGCAACCTCGGCGCGACCTCGGCATGAAACATCGGATAGAGCTCCCGCGGCGGCCCGGGCAGGAGGAACACCGCGCAATTCGAGCGACCGTTCAAACGGGGCGGCACATAGATCCCCGGCGCGGTCCCGTTCGCATTCGGCAGGATGTCGGCCCCCACCGGACAAAGCGCCTGCTTGAGATTCGCATCCACCATGATCCTGCCACGCGAGGTGAAAAATCCTTCCAACGAACGCAACGCCGCCTCGTCCGTGATCAGTTCCAGCCCGAGAACTTCCGCGGTGATCTCGCGCGTCAGGTCGTCGCTGGTCGGCCCCAGCCCTCCGGTGACGATGACCGCATCCGCCCGGCCCAGTGTTTCCTGAAGCGCCTCACGGATCGCGTCTCCATCCGGCACCGTCGTCTGGCGGGAAATCCGCAGGCCCATCTGGAACAATTCGCGGCCGAACCACGCGCCATGCGTGTTCATGGTGTTCCCTAGCAGAAGCTCGGTTCCGGTATTGATGACTTCAATTCTCACGGCGGGACTTTGCGGCATCCCGACGCAGACTCAAGGGCTGAAATTTCACCTGCGGATCCGCGCGGCGATTCCCCACAGAACCGCGGGAACCGCCAGACTCAGGGCAAAGGCCCAACCGGGAGCGTCGTGCCCCGAGCGACCGATCGCCGCGAATAGAAATCCCATCGGCACGCTGCCGCAGGCCAGCGCGGTCACGAATCGCCGGAACGGCATCCGCACCAGCCCCGCCGTGCAGGAGACCACTTCCGGCAGGATCGGCAGCGCCCGCGAGAGCGCCACCACCCAGCCACCGCCGTTTTCAAACAGCCTCCTCCCCGCTTCGTAGTCGCGGTCCCCCAGCCAGCGGCGCGCGGATTTCTCACCGAAAAGCCTGCCCCCCCAATAGCCTAACAAACCCGCCGCCGTCAGCCCCGTCGCAGCGACAGCACCACCTAACACCGTTCCGTAAACATACCCCAGCGCGGAAATCACCACCGTTCCCGGCACCGGCAGCACGAGATCGGATGCCAGCAGGAGAATGCCAGCGGCCCATGCCCACGGACCCGCGCCCTCAAGCCAGCTCACGCTGCCTGAGAAGCTGAAATGGCGTTCCCAGCCGCCGCCCCAGACCATCCAGCTTCCCAAGACCAAACCTGCGAGAGCGAGAAACCAAAATGCCAGACGCATGCCGGAACGTTGCCGGATTTCCCCCGGGTCTCCAAGAAAAAGCACCGCTCCCGGAGAGGAGCGGCGCTTTGAAATGATCAGCCCGTGAAAACTCACTCGCCCGCGGCGGGTGCCTTTTTCTTCTCTTCCTCGAACTTCGTTTTCACCTGGTCGATGGAAGCCGCGAACTCGCTTTCCGGAGCGAAAGCCTTGGCTTCGTCCAGCGCCTTGATGGCCTCATCATACTTCTTCTGTTCGGCGAACAGCATGCCGCGCGTCATCATGATCTGTTGGACGTCGTCATCCGGAAGTCCGCCTTCCTTCAACGCCTTGTCGAGCACGCCGATCGCACCGGCCGGATCCTTCTTCTGCATGAATCCGCCAAGTTCCTTCTTGATCCCATCAATGCGGATCTTCATCGCGGCTTCCTTGCCAAAACCGGTCTCATCCTTGGGATCTGACGCTTTGATCTGCTCGACGATGTCTCCGTAGAAATTGGCGACCATCCCATCGGTCAGGCCCATCGCGGTGAGAGCTGCAACCAAGGCTTTCGCCTTTGGCACGCCTTCGGTTTTGGACGCGCTTTCGAACGCGTCGTCGCGAGTGGTCTTTTTCGTGCGAAGTTCGTCGAGCTGTTTGACATATTCCTCCGGACCGCCGGGCTTGTATCCGGTGGCGGCGAACGGCTTGCCGCTGGCATCGCAGAGAAGGATCGTCGGGTATCCGGCGACCTGGTATTGCTTACCAAGCTCGTCGTTCTGCTTGAGCGTGGCCTCGGACAGCTTGCTCTTGTCCCGGGGGTAATCGAGCTCGACCAATACGAACTTGTCCTTCACGCCGGCCTTGAACGGCTCGTGGCTGAAAACCTCCTTGTCCAGCTTGATGCACCAACCGCACCAGTCGGAGCCGGTGAAATCGATGAGCAGATCTTTCTTGGAATCCGCAGCCTCCTTTTTCGCGGCGGCGAAATCCGATGTCCAGCCCTCGCCTCCGGCCAGCGCGATTCCCGAACAGTTCAACGCCAGCAACGCGGCGCAGGTTTTTAACAATGGTTTTAGGTTCATGGTGATTCGTCAGACAACCTGAGGCACAAAAGGCCCCGGTCGAGACGAATCGATGCACGAAACCTGCCAAGTTCAGGCATATCCCAGCCAAGGACCGAGCCATTTCTCGGCTTCCTGCAGGCTGATGCCCTTGCGTTTCGCGTAATCCTCGATCTGGTCCTTCTGGAGCTCGGAAATGGCGAAGTAATGGCTGTCCGGATGCGAGAAATAGAGTCCGCAGACCGCGGCTCCGGGATGCATCGCGCAGCTCTCGGTGAGCGTGACGCCGGTCGCGTCGGAGGCTTGCAGGAGATCGAACAGCAACGGCTTCTCGGTATGATCCGGCTGCGCGGGATAGCCCGGCGCGGGGCGGATGCCCTGATAGTTCTCATGGATGAGCTGGTCGTGCGTGAGTTCGTCCTCGGTTTCGTAACCCCACTCGACACGCGCCTTGTGGTGGAGGAACTCGGCGAACGCTTCGGCGAAACGGTCGGCGATCGCCTTGACCATGATCGAGCCGTAGGGGTCGATCTGCTTGTCGAGTTCATCGGCGAATTCGTGCGCCCCATGGATGCCGACCACGAAGCCGCCGACATAGTCCTTGGAGGCCGGTGAAACCCAATCCGAAAGCGCGACGTTGGGTTTGCCCGAATCCTTCTTGAGCTGCTGGCGCAGGCTGTGAAAGCGCATGCGCTCGGTCGTACGCGTTTCGTCGGACCACACGATGATGTCGTCTCCGGCCGAGTTCGCGGGGAAAAATCCGTAGATGCCTTCCGCGCGGAAACGGTCTTCGGAGATGATGCGGTGCACCCAGCCGACCGCATCCTGATAGAGCTTGGCCGCCTCCGCCGCACCTTCCGCATTCTTGGTCTTGAGCGTGTCGGTCTTGCGATCCCACACGCCGCGGAGTTCCCATGCGTGGAAGAACGGCGTCCAGTCGATGAACTTGACGAGCTCACGCAGGGATGGATTCGTGATCGTCCGGGTGCCGGTGAAGGACGGGACAGGAGGCGTGTAATTCCCCCAGTCCGTCTTCGGTCCGGCGGCGCGCGCTTCAGATAGAGTGAGTGTTTCCTTTTTCGGTCCGCCGAGGAAATTGTCGCGCAGCTTCTGCTGTTTTTCCCGGTTCTCCGTGGCGAATCCTTCCCTCTGATCCTTCGAAAGCAGCGACGTCGTGACGGGCACGGAACGCGAGGCATCCAGCACGTGGACAACCGGTCCGGAGTAATGCTGGGCGATCTTGATGGCCGTGTGCGCGGCCGACGTGGTGGCACCCCCAATAAGCAGCGGCACCTTGAAATCGAGACGCTCCATTTCCTTCGCGACGTGGACCATCTCATCGAGCGACGGCGTGATCAGCCCTGATAGACCGATCACGTCCGCCTCCAGCTCCTTTGCTTTTGCCAGAATCTTGTCGCACGAAACCATGACACCCATGTCGGTGACCTCGAAGCCGTTGCACGAAAGCACCACGCCGACGATGTTCTTGCCGATGTCGTGAACGTCGCCCTTCACCGTGGCGATGAGGAAGCGTCCCGCCGAGCGGCCGCGTTCGGCGAGCTTCAGCGCCTCTTCGTCGGTGAGCGCCGGATTCTCCTCCTTGAGTGCGGCGATGTCGCCCGCAAGATACTCGGCCTTGTCCGCTTCCATGAACGGGAAGAGCCAGGCCACCGCCTTCTTCATCACCCGCGCGGATTTCACCACCTGCGGCAGGAACATTTTCCCCGCGCCGAAGAGATCGCCGACGACGCCCATGCCGTCCATCAACGGGCCTTCGATGACCTTGAGCGGACGGATGTATTTCACCCGCGCCTCCTCGGTGTCCTCGTCGATGTATTTGTCGATGCCTCGGAGCAGCGCATGTTCGAGGCGTTTTTCCACCGGTTCGTCACGCCATGCGAGGTCTTCCTCGATCTTCTTGCCGCCAACGCTCTTGTAGCTTTCGGCGAGTTCCAGCAACCGTTCGGTGGAATCCGGACGGCGGTTGAGCAATACATCTTCGACATGCTCCAGCAGATCCTTCGGGATCTCGTCATAAACTTCGAGCATGCCAGCGTTGACGATGCCCATGTCCATGCCGGCGAGTCCGGCGTGATAGAGAAACGCGGAGTGCATCGCCTCGCGGACCTTGTTGTTGCCGCGGAAGGAGAAGGAAATGTTGGAAACGCCGCCGGAGACTTTCGCGCCGGGCAGGTTCTCCTTGATCCAGCGGGTGGCGTTGATGAAATCGAGAGCGTAGTTGTTGTGCTCCTCGATGCCGGTCGCAACCGTTAGGATATTGGGGTCGAAAATGATGTCATCCTGGTTGAAACCGACCTCATCCACCAGAATCCGATAGGCGCGTTCGCAAATGCGGATCTTCTCCCCGTAGGAAGCGGCCTGACCGTTTTCATCGAAGGCCATGACCACCACCGCCGCTCCGTATTTCATGACGTGCCGCGCCTGCTTCTTGAAATTCTCCTCGCCTTCCTTGAGCGAGATCGAGTTCACGATCCCCTTCCCTTGCAGGTATTTCAGACCTTCCTCGAGGATTTCCCACTTCGAGGAATCCACCATGATCGGCACCTTGGCGACATCCGGCTCGCCCTGGAGCAGCTGGAGGAAACGACTCATCATCGCCTTGCCGTCGATGAGTCCGTCGTCGAAACAGATGTCGATGACGTTCGCGCCATTGCCCACCTGCTGCCGCGCCACTTCGACGGCGGCCTCAAGATCACCGGCTCTCACCAGCTTCGCGAACTGCGGCGAGCCAGCGACGTTCGCCCGCTCGCCGATCATCAGGAAGCGCTTGTCAGCGGTGTGGTTGTAGGCCTCGGTGCCGGAGAGACGGAGGGCGTGGGGAATGGTTTTCA
>JAZKCQ010000004.1:0-160796 GCA_040388015.1 Verrucomicrobiota bacterium
CCGAATTTCACCGAGAGCGTGTCGTCGAGGAAGGTTTTCTCCAGCGTGACATTGTAGAGGAACGCGTTCTGTCCCCCGACGTTCTGCATCACGCTGTATTGGCCACCGACCGCCTTGTCGATGCTGCGGCCGTGGCGGTCGATGCCGGATAGAACGAACGTCGTGTCGTCCCAACCCAGTAGTTTTTCGAGATCGAATTCCATGCCGACAAACAGGTCGCCGGAGTAGCTGGAGTCCGTGCTGTTACCGCCATGGACGTTGGAGGTGAAGATCCCGCTGTAGTAGGCGAAGGTCTTGAAACCGGCGTTTTCCTGGGCGGTGCGGGCGCCCTGCCAATCGCCGGTGAGACGGTCGCCATCCAGCCAGGAGGCGTGGAGACCGGTGGTGAGAAGAAGCGGAAGAAGCAGTGTGGTTTTCATGGGTTGAATAAGTCGTATGGGTCCGATAGATCCTATGATTCAGGCGGCCGCAGCTTGGGTTTTTTTCAAAATGAACAGCATGCCAGCTGTTACCAGCGTCCCCGCCACGATTGCGACGAGGTAGCCGAGGCCGTGGTTGATGGCGTTCGGAATGGCCATCACGAAGATGCCACCGTGAGGAACTAACAATTTACATCCGATGGCCATCGAGATCCCGCCGGCGACGGCCGCACCGGCCATGGTGGCGGGAATGACGCGGAACGGATCGGCCGCGGCGTAGGGTATCGCGCCCTCGGTGATGAAGGAAATGCCGAGCACGGCGGTGGCTTTGGTGGCCTGTTGCTCATCGGCGGTGAAGCGGTTCTTGAACAAGGTCGCGGCCAGCGCCACTCCTAACGGCGGAACCATTCCCGCAGCCATCACCGCGGCCATCGGGCCGTAGATCTTGGTGGCTACAAGACCGACGGCGAAGGTGTAGGCCGCCTTGTTGATCGGGCCGCCCATGTCGAACGCCATCATCGCGCCCAGTAACAAACCGAGCACCAGCGCGCTGCTGCCCTGCATGCTGTTGAGCCATGCGGAAACGCTATCCATGATGGTTTTCACCGGCGGGCCAACGATGTAGATCATGGTCAGACCAATGACCAAGGACGAGATCAGCGGCAGAATCAGCACCGGCTTCAGGCCCGCCAACTGGTCGGGAAGTTGAATCACCTTGTTGAGCCAGCGGGTGAAATAACCGGCCATGAACCCCGCCGCGATGCCGCCGAGGAAACCTGCTCCTAGGCTGGAAGCAAGCATGCCGCCGATCAGACCGGGTGTTAGGCCGGGCCGGTCGGCGATGGAAAACGCGATGAACCCGGCGAAGATCGGAACGAACAACGCGAAGGCCGACGCACCACCGATCTGCATCAGCGCCCAACCGAAAGTCCCCTTGGCATCGCCCGCGTAAATCCCGCCGACGGCGAAGGCGAGGGCGATCATGAGTCCGCCGGCGACGACCAGCGGCAGCATGTGCGAGACGCCGGTCATGAGGTGTTTGTAGGGACCGGAACGGGTGGCTTTTTCCTCGGCTTTCGGTTTTCCGGCGACGGCGGGAGTGAGAGTGAGCGCCTCGCGGATCAGGCTCTGCGCGTCGTTGATCGCGGCCTTGGTGCCGGTTTCCAACAGTTTCTTACCGGCGAAACGCGCGGTCTCGACATTCGCATCCGCAGCGACGACCACGGCATCGGCGCGGGCGATGTCATCGGCGGTGAGCTCGTTCTTCGCGCCGACCGAGCCACGGGTTTCGACCTTCATCGTGTAGCCCATCGCGGCCGCTCCCTTGAGCAGCGCCTCGGCGGCCATGAAGGTGTGGGCGATGCCGGTGGGACAAGACGTGACGCCGATGATGAACTTGTTAGCAACCGGTTCCGCGAGTTTCGCTACCGGAGCGGCACTGACCAAACGCGGGGCGAAATTTTCCAACAGCTTGGCGGTTTCACGGATGAGATGCGGCCGGTCGGTGAGGACTTGGGTGTTTCCGGAAACCAGCAACACCGACGCGTTCGTGGAATCGTGGGTCAGCGTGAGGTCGATGTCGCGGAGCATCGCCTCGGCCTGGAGGGCGGAGACCGCGAGGCGGGTGAGCGGCTCGTTTTCAGGAGCCGGAAATTGGGCGGATAGGGTTTTCATTGGGTTTGTCAGGAGTTCAGTTTTGAAAGCGGCTGGACCTTGATGCGCGGCAGGCGCTTCTGGATCTCGGCATGGGAAGGAAGCTGGCGGCGCACGTCTTCCAGCGCGCACCAGGCGAAGACGGTGGCGAGTTTCGCGCGGTCGGTGGCGGATTGGTCGGTGACCAATCCGGCGAGATAGCCGGCGAGGATCGAGTCTCCCGCGCCGACGGTGCTGACGACTTTCACCGGCGGAGCGGCGGCCATCAGCGCTTTTTCCGGAGTGAGGAAGAGCGCGCCCTCGCTGCCTAACGAAAGAATGACATGCGGGACTCTTTCCTTCTGTAACTTCGTGGCGGCAGCGACGCGGGATGGGAAATCCGGCAGATCGTGGCCGAGGTATTCGGTGAGTTCGTGGTGGTTCGGCTTGATGAGATCGGCCCCGGAATCGATGGCGATCTTCAACGCCTTGCCGCTGGTATCCGCGGCGATTTTTCCACCGCCGCTTTTGATGAGGGCGAGGATTTCCTCGAAAAAATCGAGGCTGATACCCGCCGGCAGACTTCCGGCGACGACGAACCAACGCCCGGGCTTCACCAGCTTGCGGAGCTTCTTTTCGAACTGTTGGAGATCCGGAAACGACGGTTCGAGGCCCGGGAAATTGATGTCGGTCGTCTCATGCGATGCCTGATCGACGATCTTGATGCCGGTGCGGGTCTCGCCGGGGATCCACACGAATTCATCGCGGATGCCCTTGCTCTTGAAGAGTTCCTTGAACAGCCGCGGGTTCTCCTTGCCGAGAAATCCGGTGGCGATGCTCGGGATGCCGTAGCCGCCTAACATGGAAGAAACGTTGATGCCCTTGCCACCCGTCTGGCGGTGGAAATGGCCGGTGCGGTTGACGCTGCCGACCTGAAGACGGTCGAGGAACACCGTCTGGTCGATGGCGGGATTGAGCGTGATGGTGACGATCTCGGAGTTCATGACCTTGTTAGTGTGAGGGGCGGAGCGCGCGGACGGCACGGGCATCGCGTTGGTTCAGCGCCTTTTGCGCGAGCTGGCCGAGGTGCTCCATCGACTCGCGGCGGAGCAGCGCCTTGATCTGCGGCACCAGCGCGGGCGGCATGCTGAGTTCATCGATGCCGAGACCGGTGAGGATCAGCGCGCCGAGCGGATCGGCGGCGAGACCGCCGCAGACGCCGACCCATTTTCCCTTGTCGTGCGCGGCTTTCACCGTGTCACGGATCAGACGCAGGACGGCGGGATGCAGGCTGTCGGCACGGCGGGCTAACAACGGATGGGTGCGATCCACGGCGAGGGTGTATTGCGTGAGGTCGTTGGTGCCGATGGAGAAGAAGTCCGCGAGTTCGGCCAGCTCGGGAGCCATGGTGACGGCGGAGGGAACCTCGATCATCACACCGAGCTCGACCTTTTTTCCACCGACCTCGCGGCGGACTTTTTCGGTCATCTCGCGGGCCCGGAGGAAATCGTTGGGCGTGGCGATCATCGGAAACATCAGCCGGATCGGGCCATGTTCCGCCGCGCGGAAAATCGCGCGGAGCTGGGTGGTGGCGAGATCCGGCCGCGCCATGCTGAGGCGGAATCCGCGGAGGCCGAGGAACGAGAGATCCAGCTCGCTCAAGCCGAGGTAGGAAACGGGTTTGTCGCCGCCGATGTCGAGCGTGCGGACGATCATCGGCAGGCCTTGCAGCGATTCGATCATTTCGCGCAGCGCCTGGTATTGCTCTTCTTCGTCCGGTGCGTGGTCGCGATCGAGGAACAGGAATTCGGTGCGCAGGAGACCGACGCCTTCCGCGCCGGAATCGATGACACTGTGGGCCTCGGAGGTCTGGCCGATGTTGGCGACAATTTCCACCCGGTGGCCGTCTCGGAGAATGGCGGGTTCGAAGCGGTGATCCCAATCCAGATTGCGCTGCACTCCAACTTCCTCGATGGCGGTTTGCGCGGAGGCGAGGTCGGCATCGGTGGGCTGCGTCAGGATGCGGCCGCCGGATGCGTCGAGAATGATGGTTTCTCCAATCGCCAGCGTTTCTAACGAATCGCCGATGGCGACCAGCATCGGGATGCCGAGCGAGCGGGAAACGATGGCGGCGTGGGCGTTCGGGCTGCCTTTTTTCAAACAGATGCCCTTGATCTTGTCGACCTTGAGCTGGGCGGCTTCGGAGGGTTCCAGATCGTCGGCGATGAGGATGACGGGATCATGAACGCCGGCCATCGGATCGAGATCGACGCCTAACAAAATCTTGCTTACCCGCTGACCCACGTCGTGGATGTCGGCGGCGCGTTGGGCGAGGTGCGCGTCTTCGAGCGCGGCGATCCTCCGGGCACGGTTGTCGATGATGTCATTCCACGCGGTGAGCGCGTCGTCACCCTCGCGGATCAGGGCGATGGCTTCATTGGCGATTTCATCATCTGAAACCAGCGAGGCGTGGGCTTCGAACAGGCCACGCTGGACGGGGTTGAGATTTCCTTCCGTGAGAGCCATGAGCTGCTTGCGGGCCGCGAGAATGGAATTCTTGAGCGTGGCGATTTCCGAATCCGTGTCTCCGACCGGACGCTTGCGGGCGGCCAGATCGACGGGCTCCCATTTCCACGTCGGAGCGAGGGCGAGACCGGGGGCGGCCATGATTCCCTTGAGCGTCGCGCTTCCGTCCTCTTCCGGGTTCCAATTCACCGGAGCCGCGGCGGCGGCTTCCTCGTCCTGCGGCTCGTTGTTGATCTCTTCTAGCAGGGCGGCGAGCGATGAGAGCGTGTCCGTTTCATCATCGCCTTGGACGCGGACGCGGATGGTGTCGCCGGACGCGATGCCGAGCGAAAGGATGCGAGACGGGCTGTCCGCTTCGATCTCGCGGCGCTTGACCACGAGCGTGACTTTTCCCGGATAGGCCTGCACGGCGCGGGCGAATTTCCCGGCAGGACGGAGGTGGAAACCACGTGGGTTGTTGAAGACGATTTCCAACTGGCTGCCGGTGAAATCGTCGTTTTCCTGGCTTCCCTCGTCGGAAGCGCCGGTGGAAATCGCGTCGAGGATGTCCTGAGCATCGGTGGTGTTCGCCAGGTGGTCGGCGAGGGTCGCGTTGCCGACGATGCCGGTGAGCTGGCGGAGCAGGCCGATGTGTTCGTCGGATTTCGCGGCGATGCCGAAAACGAGCCGCGCGGTTTTCCCATCCTGCCAGGCGACGCCGGCAGGAATCTGGAGCACGGCGACGCGGGTCTGCCGGATGTGCCCGGCGTCCTGCGGCCGGCCATGGGGAATGGCGAGTCCGTTGCCGAGGAAGGTGGTCGCCGTTTTTTCACGGGCGAGCATGCTTTCGACGTATTCCGGGGCGATCGCGCCGCTCCGGATGAGGAGATCGCCGACCGCGCGGATGGCCTCCTCCTTGGAAGTGATGGTGGCGCCGAGGCGCACGTCGTTGGATGTCATCGCAAGCATGGGTTTTGCTGGGTTGGGGTTTTTGGGAAATGGGACGTCGTTGCTGACGTGGTGAAATGTGTAAACGTTTACACACGGATTCGTCAACACGGAATCTCGTGCGGGATTTCCGAAAATCATCTGATAATGAAGCTTTTTACTGATTTCATAAGGAAAAATGACGGGTTGGATTTCCTCAAAAAAATTTCCGAATTTGCCCTTTTCATCTGAATTGATGTGTAAACGATACCAGTCATGTCGCTTTCGATCAAAGATGTGGCGCTGCGGGCGGGATGCTCGATCGCGACCGTTTCCCGGGTGCTTGCCGGCAAGGGCTACATCAGCGACGAGGCCCGCCAGAAGGTGGAGGAGGCGGTGAAGGAACTGGGCTACCGGCCGAACCGGGTGGCGCGCAGCCTGAGGGCGCAGAAATCGCGGGTGATCGGACTCGTTCTGTCCGATATCCGGAATCCGTTTTTCAGCGAAATCAGCCGCGCGGTGGAGGCCGTCGCCTTCCGCCACGGCTACACGGTGCTGATGTGCAACACCGACGAGGATCCGAAACGCGAGGTGCAGTTCCTCAAGCTGATGGAGGAGGAAAAGGTCGCGGGAATTCTGTTATCTCCGACTCGTGCGAACGCGAAGACCCTCGATCCGTCGGTCCTGCCGCCTCTGGTGTTGTTCGACCGCAAGGTTGCAGGCGCGAATCTGGATACGGTGGTGATCGACAACGAGGAGGCGGCGCTGAAGCTGACGCGGACCTTGCTGGCCGGGAACTATCAGAAAATCGCCGGGATCTTCGGCGCGAAAAGTTTCACCGCAAGCGCGCGGATCAAGGGGTTTCAAAGCGCGTTCGAAGGTGCGGAAAACCGCCTGCTCGGCGTCTATCAGGCACCGGCTTTCGAGGAGGAGGGAGCGCGGCTGATGGCGGAAATCTTGAAGAAGGAACCGGGTGTGGACGCGGTGGTCTGCAGCAGCGCGTTGCTGGCGACGGGGGCATACCGGACCCTGAGGCAGAGTGCGTCACGCATCGTCGCGGAGCGTGGGTTCATCTGTTTTGACGATCCTTCTTGGGCAAGTTTCGTCGATCCGCCGGTGACGGTGATCCGCCAACCGGCGGCGGCGATGGGAGAGGCCGCGGCGGACCTGCTAATGAAAAGGATCGAGGATCCCGCGAGACCGGTGAGTGAGATCGTGCTGCAGGGGGAGCTGATCGTAAGAGGTGTTAGGTAGGGAGCCGGGACGGCGTTCTGCCCGCCGTGGGACACGATCTGCCGGAATATGAGCCGGTTATCCGACGGATTGATAGCTGGTGAACGTGTCGACCAGACTCTGGGGCGCGTTTTCTCCAAAAAGCATCTTGATGCTCCCGTCCGACTCGGCGGCAGCCGTCGCGCTGCGGGGAAAGAGCTCCGTTTCATAAACGAGGAGGGCGGCTTCCAGGTCACCGGGGTTGGCGGCGATGGCCTTCGCGAGTTCGGCCCCGTCGTACATGGCAAGGTTGGCTCCTTCGCCAGACGGGGCCATCAGGTGCGCGGCATCGCCAAGCAGCGTCACCCCGGATACACGATTCCACCGGTGATCGGCAGGAAGCGTCTTGAGAATTCGAAGCACAGGATCAGTTTCGCCGTCGGTGATGAGGGCTCTCAGCTTCGGAGCCCAGCCGTCGAATTCCGCTGCGACGCAGGCCAGGGCTGCGACCGGGTTAGAGAAATCGATGCCGGCAATCCAGTCCTCCGGCTTGTTGACCGCCACATACGTGTGCAGCACACCATGCGGCTCGCGGTGAGCCATGATGCCTTTACCCGGTGCCAAGGCAAAAAGCGAGCCACCGCCCACCGCTTCCGCGCTCGGCTGATGATGGGTGTCGCTGTCAAACAGGTAAGTCTCGATAAATGCGGTGCCGACATAAGCCGGTTTCGCCCGGGACAGGAGCGGGCGAACTTTCGACCATGCACCGTCGGCCCCCACGAGGAGATCGGTGGTGACCGTGGAACCGTTCGTGAAAGTCAGCAGGTGCTGTCCGCTGCCGAGCGAAGACACTGTTTGGAGCTTGTGTCCCCACCGGACCGTGTCGGCGGGAAGTGATTCTAGCAGCATCCGGCGGAGGTCTCCCCGGGGCACCTCGGGCCGGCCGCCGGTGCCATCGTCAGGCTTTTCAAACAGAATGTTGCCGTCCTTGTCGAACACCCGGATTTCCTGACCGCCGGGGTGGATGAGTTCGAGGAATTCGTCGAAGAGTCCGGCATCCTTGAGTGCGAGCTGCCCGTTGTAATCGTGGATATCGAGCATGCCGCCCTGGCTGCGGGCGGCGGGCGAGGCTTCCGCTTCGTAGATCGTCGCGGCAATGCCATGGACATGGAGGACGCGCGCAAGCGTCAGGCCGCCGAGCCCGGCACCGATGATGATTGGTATATTGTTCATGGAACGTCATTCCATTCTGGAACAACGTTCCAAATCTGTCAAGGTGGGGCGTGGCAAAAAAAGCGAGCGGCGGTCAACAGCGGGAAAAAGCGCTTTCAAGGGAGCAGATCATCAAGGCGGCGATCGAGCTCTTGGACAGCAGCGGGGAAAGCGGCCTGACCTTTCGTGTCCTGTCCGAACGGCTGGCCACCGGTGCGGGGGCGATTTATTGGCACATCGCCAACAAGAACGACCTGCTGACCGCCGCTTGCGATGCGATCATTGCAAATGCGGTCGAGTTGACCGCGACCGGGGACACGCCGGAGGAGGTGATCCGCGCGTTGGCGCTTGGCGTGTTCGATGCGATGGATGAACACCCGTGGGTTGGCTCGACGTTCACGCTTTCGCCGGGACAATCGCCGGTACTGCGGATCGTGGAACGCATCGGCCAGCAAGTCCGCGTGCTTGGAGTGCCGGAGGACGCGCAGTGGGCGACGGCTTCCGCGTTGATCGCCTTCATTCTTGGCGTCGGCGGGCAAAACGCGGCGAACCGGCAGCTGGCACGAGCCAAGGGATTTACCCGATCCGATTTTCTCGAAACAGTGGCGGCAGCTTGGTCACAGCTGGATCCTGAGGAATATTCCTTCGCGCGGAGCATCGCGGAACCGTTGCGGACGCATGATGATCGGGCGGATTTCCTTGCGGGGATTGAGATTATTCTGCGGGGGATTCGGGCGAAATGAATTTCGCGGTCCGTTACTCCAGCCACAGGGCTTTCATCGCCTCGGCGCGCGCCAAGGCGTCTTCGGCGGTAACTCCGAGGAAATTCGCATGGCCCATTTTCCGGCGGCCGATCGCGCGGCGTTTGCCGTAGAGGTGGAGACTGGTCTCGGGATCCCGGAAGAGCGGAAGCCAGTCCGGCGGGGTCGTTTCGTCCTGCCACATGTCTCCTAACAAATTGAGCATGACGGCGGGTGTGTGGAGGCGTGTCGAGCCCAACGGCAGGCCGATGACGGCGCGGAGTTGTTGGGTGAACTGCGAGGTGACGCAGGCATCCAGCGTGTGGTGCCCGGAGTTGTGCGGGCGCGGCGCGATCTCGTTGACGAGAAGGCTGCCGTCCGTTTTCAGGAAAAACTCCACGCCGAGGATGCCACGGTAATCGAGCGCTTCGGCGACACGGCGGGCGATGGCGGCAACCTCCAACGCCACGGCCGGAGAAACGCGGGCCGGGATGATGGAAACGTCCAGGATGTGATGGCGGTGGCGGTTTTCCGCGGGATCGTAGGTCACGGTGACGCCGTCCGCACCACGGGCGGCCATGACGGAGAGTTCCTTTTCAAACGGCACCCACGCCTCCAGCACCGCGCGCGGAGCTCCGAAGTCGGCCCAGATTTTTTCCGGATCCTCCCTGCCTTCCAGTTTCACCTGGCCCTTGCCGTCGTAGCCGAAATCCGCGGTCTTGAGCACGCCGGGGCCGTTGAGTTCCTTCATCGCGGCGGCCAGATCCGCGGCGTTCGCGATGACCGCATACCACGTGTGCGGAATGCCGTTTTCCTTGAGGAAATTTTTCTCACGCTCGCGGTTCTGGGTGATGCAGATGGCGCGTGGCGAGGGGTGGAGTCCGGTGCACATCGCGACCTTTTCCAGCGTCTCGCACGGGATGTTTTCAAACTCGACGGTGGCCACGGTGGTGCGGCTGCAGAAATCGGCGAGCGCCTGCGGATCGTCGAACGGCTTGTCGATGACCTCGTCCGCGCACTCGACGGCGGGGGCTTCGAGGCCGCCGGTCCAGATGACGGTGCGCACGCCCATGCGGCGGGCGGCGAGGGCGATCATGCGGCCGAGCTGGCCGCCACCGATGACGCCGACGACACAGTGCGGCGCGTGAATGGAAACAGAGGAAGACATGAAATCAGTCAATGGGATCGAGGGGCGGCAGCGCGGCGGCCTTCACCGTGGCGGTCTGGTTTTTCCGGAAATCGGCGAGTTTTCGGGCGAGTTCGGGATTTTCATTGGCAAGCATGGCCACCGCGAAAAGCGCGGCATTCGTCGAGCCCGCTTTGCCGATCGCGAAGGTGGCGGTCGGGATGCCGGCGGGCATCTGGACGATGGAAAGAAGCGAGTCCACGCCTTGCAGCGCCTTCGATTCCACCGGCACACCGAGCACCGGAATGTCGGTGATGGCGGCGGTCATCCCGGGCAAATGGGCGGCGCCACCGGCACCGGCGATGATGCATTTCAGCCCACGGCCACGGGCGGATTCCGCATAGGAAACCAGCTTGTCCGGCGTGCGGTGCGCGCTCACGACCTCCGCCTCCCAAGCGACTCCGAAGTCACGCAAGGTCCGTGCGGCGTGCTCCATCGTCGGCCAATCCGACGTGCTTCCCATGATGATTCCCACGACTGGCGCTGCGTTCATAGGCGGCGCAGCGTGGAGGACTCGCCGCAGCGCGTCAATACACGGCTCATTGAGGGCAGCAGAGGTTTGCCGCAAACGCACAGAGTAAGATGAAAACAAGGCGCTTGGACGGGAGACGCCTCTCGAAATCCGCAAATCCCTTCCCCTACCGGCGATTTTCCCGCTCGTCCCTTGGCGGCGAATCAACAAACGGCTAAGCTAATCCCGTGGAAACCTCCGAACGGCTCGAACTCACCCTGCGCGATGCCACCCCCGTCATCGCCCGGCCGCTGGTTCCCCAAGACCGCTCCGAGCTGGCGGAAGCCTACCGGCGGCTTTCCCCGGAAGCCCGATACAACCGCTTCTGGACCCATACCGGCGAAGTCGTCGGGGAAAAAATGCTCGACCGCGTGCTCCGGCAGGATCCCGCCACCCACATCACCTGGACCATTCTCGATCCTTCGCGGGAATTCAGCCCGCTCGGAGGAGCCAGCTGGTGGCGCGATGCGAATCACCCGGAGGAGGCGGAAATTTCATTCATCGTGCTCGACGACGAACAAGGCCGCGGCATCGGCACCCTGCTTCTCGCGCTCATGTGGCTCACCGCCTTCCGCGCCGGCGTGGAATCCCTCGTCGGCTACGTGCTCGTGGAAAACCGGCAGGCCGCCGGCTGGATGCGTGATTGCGGTGCCACCGGTGAATGGGACGGCTATAAGCTGGCATACCGGTGGAATCTGAATGATCTCGATGCCCTGCCGGAAACCCGCGCCGCTGCCGAGCTCGCGGGCTGGCTGGCCACCTTGGGACCGGAAATCCTCGGGTAAAATCCAAAGCCCGCACCTCCCCACAAGGTCCGGAAATCCAGTCGCAGATCTCCGACACCGTTCCCGGACATCCCCCACCCCTATCGCGGGTATCCGACGCTATTCCGGCATGTACGGTGGTCCTCCTGCCCCCTACCCAAAGCATTCCCGGACATCTGCCGGTGCTCCGTCTCCCCGCCCGGAGCATCTCGGCGTGCATTTTGCCCTATTTTCGCGGTCAAACGATCTCTCGAGCGAGTCGTCACCTTGAATCGGGTCGCTCGGACGGGCGCGGTCCGGGTTCTTTTTCGATGGCGACAAATGTCGTGATTCCCCGCTTGACCTCCGTGACGACATTTGTCATCAAATTTCCCATGAGTTCCCAAAAAGCGTCCGCCCTCCCTCCCCTGTCGCCCGCCGAGCAGGCGTTGATGGACCTCATCTGGCAGAAACAACCGGTTTCCGTGGGCGAACTTTTGCAGTCCGTCAACGAGGGTCGCGCGGAGCCGATCACCCGCAGCACCCTGCAAACCCAACTCTCCCGACTTGAAACAAAAGGCTGGCTGCTCAGCGACGACCAAGGCCGCGCCCGCCTCTACCGCTCCGCCCCCTCGGAAAAAGGCGGCCGCGGAAAGGTCCTCGCCGAGCTCAAGCAGCGCTTCTTCGGCGGCTCCGGCCTCTCTCTCGTCCGCTGCTTGGTCGAAGAAGGCGGCCTGACCGATGAGGAAATGACCGAGCTCAACGAATTGATCGAAACCCACCGGAAAGGAACCAACCCATGACCATTTCCACCACCTACCTGCTGAACGTCGCCCTGCACGCCGCGATTCTATCCGTTTTCGCCAGCCTCGCCCTGCTGCTGATGCGACAGGCACGGTATCGCTCGGTCGCCGCCATCGCCGGTTTATTGGCTGTCGGCTTCCTCCCATGGCTGACTGCCTTGCGACCCGCCCGGCCTGCAGGCGTGGTCGCTCCGGAACTGCAAGCCAGGTCCCCTGCCCTGCCCGCCTGGACCGTCGTCACTCTGCCGATGGAACGGGAAATTCCAAAATCCGCCGAACCCAGCGCCGCTCCACCGGAAATCGTTTTCCCCGATCCGCTCACCACCGTCGTCACCACATGGGCGGCGGGATTCGGCATCGGCCTCATATCATTCCTATACGCCATGCTCAGGCTCCGAACTTGGCGGAAATCCCTCTCACCTCCCGACGACGCGGCATGGGAATTCCTCCGCTCCCTTTCGCCGGAAATCCCCGGCAGGAACCATTTCCTGATCTCCCCCGCCATCGCCAGCCCCTGTGTTTCCGGATTTTTCCGCTCCCACATCGTTCTCCCGCGATTCCTGCTTTCCTCCGCCTCGGAGGAAGAACTGCGCTGGGCCGTGCGGCATGAAATCGCCCACCGCCAGGCCGGCGACTCACGCTGGATGATCCTCTTCACCCTCATCCGTTGCGCGAATTGGTGGAATCCCTTGGTCCACCAACTCGTTTCCCGCTGGTCCGACGCCCGCGAGCAACTCTGCGACCTCCACGCCATCGGAACTCCCGATCGTCGTGCCGACTACGGGCGATTTCTCGTCGCCATGGCCCGCAAGATTACGAAGCAACCCTCTCTCACGGTCGCCATGGCCAGCCGATCCCCGGCCCGCCGCCTCAGGCCTCGCATCATCTCGCTGTTGGACGCGGAGCCGGGGGCGGAAAAAAGCGTGGGCAAGCGCTTCGTGGGTCTAAGCTGCGGTCTTACGCTTTGCTTCATGGCGTTGGTTTCCTGCATGAGGGTCGGAACCGATGCCGGAGGCGGAATCGCCGGCGGGACAGCGGGTGCCGTTCTATCAGATACAAAAACCCCGCTGGCGGCCGCGCCGGACGGCTCCGTCACCCGTGATTGGGCAAGCACCGAAAGCCTCCGCCGGATCAAAATCACCTCCACACTCATGGTGACCTCTCCGGACAGCTATTTCGCCGGTGGATCCTACACTGAAACCGGTGTGAAGGCGATCATGAAAAGGTTCGAACGCATCGGCAAAACCACCCTCGTCACCCTTCCGAGTGTGATCGCGAGATCCGATCAATCGACCAGCGTGAGGATCAATTATGAAATTCCCGAGTCCGACCGCCGGATCAGCGCGGCAAAAACAAAATCTCCCGTTCCTTTCGTCGGAATTCACCTGGAGTCGTTACCTCGTCTTTCCGGTCCGCACGTCGTGGAGTTCCGTCAAACCGTGGATTATCGATACGTTCCCGGCGTCTGGAGATTGAATGAGAAGAACAGCAGACCGCCTGCCGGTCTGACCTCCGAGAAAATCAAGATCATCACCCGAACCATGGATTGGAGACTCTTTTCAGGAAATACCTTCGCCTCCAGCCTGGGAGAAATCGAGCCCGGGATCTATCTCACGCTCCTCACGAAGGCTGAGATCCTCGATGCGACAGGAAGATCTGTGATATTTCCGGAATAGGCTGCGGATCCGGGATTGCGAACGGTCTCGTGCCTTGAACGAATCCCCACGAACGGGGGTTTGCTTGGAACGAAATTTGGCCCTTGAATGAGCCGTATGGAGCGCACCATGGATTCAATTTCAGCACCGGGATTCGGCCGGCGGGCATTTTTGAGCGGCGTCCTCGCCGCGGCGGCGGGCGGCGGCGTGGTCCTGGGACAGGACAAGAAACCGGAAGCGAAGCCCAAGGTCCACGGCAACGCGCTGGTCTATCAATTCAAGATCGGCGAGTTCGACGCGTGGTCGATCAGCGACGGCCACATGCTTTTCCGCGGCCCGCTGGACCTGATGTGGCCGCGCGAGGACCAGCCACAGATGAAGGAGTGGCTGGAAAGCCATGGCGAGCGGATGGACGGCATCCCGCTTTACGTGAACATTCTCGTGGTTCGCATCGGCAAGGAAATCGTCCTCTTCGACGCGGGCTTCGGCGAGCGCGACGCGACCAACATCGGCTGGCTGCAGGACGGACTGCGGCAGGCGGGCATCGCGCCGGAGCAGGTGACGGCGGGGTTTCTCAGCCACTCGCACGCCGACCACCTCGCCGGATTCGTCGCCGGAGGGAAGCCGGCTTTCCCGAACGCCGCATTCCACTATCTGCCGGAGGAATACGAATTCTGGCATGCGAAGGAGCCGGACTTTTCGAAAACCAAACGCAACCGCGGCGAGCTGCCGGGGATGATCCGGGAGGTCTGCAACCAGTTCGAAATGCTCAAGGGCGTCTCACAACCAGTGAAAGCGGGCACGCAGTTCTTCAACGGCGCGGTGACCATCGAGGCGGCGCCAGGCCACACGGCGGGCCACGCGATTTTCCGCATCAAGTCGGGCAATGAATCGCTGCTGCACCTGATGGACCTGTCGCATCACCACGGGTTCATGTTCCACAACCCGAACTGGTACATCGCCTTCGACCACGACCCGATGCAGTCCATCGAGACCCGGAAAAAGGTCTTCGCCCAAGCCGCGGCGGAGCGGACGCGCTGTTACGGATTCCACGTGCCATGGCCTGGACTGGGCCATGTCCTGCCGGTCGGCGAGGGCTACCTCTGGCACGCGGAGAGGTGGAGCTGGGGGAGCTGAATGTACGGAGCGCAGGAAACACCGCTTCATTTGAATTCGTAGCGCCCGGCGGCCACCGACACTTCCGGCGGGATCCGCGTTTGCTCGAAAGCATCGTAACCTTCCTTCAGGTTTTTCCAGAAATCCTCGTTAGGATTTCCCGAGGCTTGCGGCATCCGCTCCTCCGTCATCCGGAACGGGAAAAGATGGACGCGGAAAAACGGCTGTCCGCCCTGATGGGCGGCGGCGCAGAGCGTGTAGATTTCCTCGATCTTCCCATCGGTCATGGCGAGGCAGCCGATGGACACCTCATTGCCGTGGATCATGATGGAGCTGCCGGTGCGGCCGAGCGCGGCGTCGAATTTGTTAGGGTAGCCGATGTTGAACGAGAGATGGTATTGGCTGGCCGGATTCATCGCGGCGGGCGGCACGAAATAGAACCCCTCCGGCACCTGGCCGTCTCCTTCCGCGAGCTTCGGGCCGGGGCCCCCGGAAGTGGCGGCGATGGGATAGGTGCGGAAGAGGTCGAATTTCCCGGTCACGCGGTTGCGGACGAAAAGTTCGAGCTCCCGCTCCTGCTTGAAGGCGCGGATGAACACCGGATCGCCGAATTCGAGCCCCTTTTCCGTTAGGTCGCGCTTCAGGCCGGGGGTCACGTTTCGCGCCGCCGCCGCGGCTCGCTTGGGACCGGCGGGGACGGAGTGGTCGATCATGGACGTTGTTTCCTTTTCCTCACAGGAAGCGAGGGAAACCAGGCCGAGCAGGCAGATGGCGGCGAGCGGTTTCATTTCCCCAACACCATTGGCAAGTCCGCGGCATCGTGCAAGGCTGCGCGCATGACTCTGAAGCCGCTCGGCGATTCCGCATGGTTGGTCGAGTTCCCCGATGACAAAGGTGAGGCCGCGCTCGCCCGGGTGACCGGTCTGGTGGAGGCATTGGAAAAAAGCAGGCCGGACGGGGTGCTGGACATCGTGCCGTCGTTCGCGTCGGTGGCGGTTCATTTGGGCATGGCCGATGGCAGCGAAATCCGCACGTGGATCGCATCGGTGACGATGGCGGACCGGCTGCCGGAGGGCGGGGAGAAGCGGATCCCCGTCTGCTACGGCGGGGAAGACGGACCTGATCTGATAGAACTGGCGGCGGCCACCGGACTCTCCCCGGATGAGGTGATCTCACTGCACAGCAGCGCGGTTTACACGGTGGCGGCGGTGGGATTTTCACCCGGATTTCCCTATCTGGCGGGTCTGCCCGAACCGTTGCATGTCCCGCGCCGGTCCACGCCGAGATTGGCCGTCCCCGCGGGGTCGGTGGCGATCGCCGGCGGTCAGGCGGGGATCTATCCGTTCACCTCGCCCGGCGGTTGGCATGTGCTGGGGCGGACCGGAGAAACGCTCTTCGATCCGCATGCGGCCAGGCCGGCCTTGCTGAGGCCGGGCGACCGGGTGCGGTTCGTGCCGGTGGCCGAACTCGGCGCCGCCGTGAAAATTTCATCGCCTCAGGAAACCACCGCCCCGTGTGGCATCGAGGTGATCCAGCCCGGCGGCCTCACGACGGTGCAGGATCTCGGCAGGCCCGGCCATGAATCCTCGGGCGTCTCTCCCGGCGGCGCGGCGGATCCGCACTCGCTGCGGCTGGCGAATCTGATGGTGGGAAATCCGGAAAACGCGGCGGGATTGGAGATTTGCGTCAGCGGGCCGGTCTTGAAATTCCACGTCGATACCGTGGTGGCTCTGGTTTCCGGCAGCGGAAAACCGAGACGCGTGAAAGAAGGCGAAACGGTGGATTTTTCCAAACTCCCGCACGGGGTCCGCGCCTGCCTCGCGATCGCCGGTGGCATCCGGGTGCCGGAAATCCTCGGTAGCATGGCGACCGATGTGAGGGCGGGCTTCGGCGGCCATCAAGGCCGGGCCTTGCGGGCGGGAGATCGGTTGGAAATTGGCGAGCCAGGATACATTCCGCCGCCGGGTGGCTGGCAGGTGGGTCGTCCGGAACGAGCCGCGGGCATCGAGCTGCGATTCCTGCCGGGGGTTCAGGAATCGTGGTTTTCGGCAGAGGCATCGCGGCGGTTTCGGACGGAGATCTATCAACTGACTCCGAAGTCCGACCGGATGGGCGCACGACTCGCAGGCCCGCCGCTGGAACCGGCCGCACCGCGGGAAATGGTTTCCCAGCCGGTCGCCTGCGGCTCGGTGCAGGTGCCGCCGGACGGCCAACCGATCGTGCTGCTCGCCGAACGCCAGACCATCGGCGGCTATCCGCAGATCGGGCATGTGATTTCCGCGGACCTGCCGAAACTGGCGCGGGCCTGGCCGGGCACTCCGGTGCGGTTCCGCGAGGTGACGTGGGAGGAAGCAAGGAAATCGCGCCGAGAGGAAGAGCGGGATTTCAAGTGGTTGCAGACCGGACTGAAGCTGTTAAAATAGCGCTCATGCGATTGATCGATCTGAATGCGGATCTTGGCGAAGGCGGTTCGGAGGACGAAGCGTTGCTCGGCCTGGTAAGCTCCGCGAACATCGCGTGCGGCGGCCATGCCGGAGACGAGGAAACGATGCGGCGGTCGATCCGCTGGGCGAAGGCGGCCGGCGTGGCCATCGGCGCGCACCCTGGCTATGAGGATCCGGAGCATTTCGGCCGCAGGGCGATGACCCTGCCGCTGGAAAAAGTCACCGACCTGGTGCAACGGCAGGTGGGAAAGCTCGCCATGCTGGCCACCGAACAAGGCGCACCGCTCCACCATGTGAAACCCCACGGCGCGCTCTACAATCAGGCCGGTCGCGATCCCCTGCTCGCGGACGCCGTGGTCGAAGGCATCAGGCGCGTTTCTCCCCAGCTGATTCTCTATGCCCAGCCCGGCAGCGAGCTCGACAAGGCCGGCAGAAACGCCGGACTAACCGTTTGCCCGGAGGGTTTCGCCGACCGGCGCTATCGCGACGATGGTTCGCTGATGCCGAGGGGCGAACCCGGTGCGGTGATCAAGGACGTCGCCGATGCCGTGGCACAGGCCATGGAAATCGCCTCGACCGGAAAAGTCGAAACCCTGTGTGTGCATGGTGACGGCGTGACCGCGGTGGCCATTCTGAAAGCACTCCGCGACAAGTTCGGGGAGGCAGGGCTTGCCTTGAAACGCTAGGTCACGGGTCGATTCCGCAGCAGGCGATGCGGATTAGGCACAGCGCCCGGTATGATCTTTTCCGATGCCCTCGCAGCGGCATCATGGGCGGGACCGTATCGGTGTCATCCAGATCATGCACAAGCGACGCACCCCACGTCCGGCGCTCCTCGCCGGCCTCTCGGGCATCCTCCACCTCACTTTGGCGAACGCCGAGCCCATGAAACCCGCGGTAGCCATCCAAGCACATCCCCTGCCCCTTTCTGCAGTCCGTCTGACCGGTGGCCCGCTGAAAGTCGCGCAGGACCTGGACCGGGACTATCTGCTGGAACTGGAGCCGGACCGCATGCTCCACCATCTCCGCAAACAGGCCGGACTCGATCCGAAAGCCAAGGAAGGATACGGCGGCTGGGATGATGGCGGGAGGCAGCTCACCGGCCACATCGCGGGACATTATCTATCCGCCGTCAGCTACATGTTCGCCGCGACCGGAGACATGCGTTTCAAGGAAAGGGCCGACCACATCGTGGCTCAGTTGAAGGAGATCCAGGACAAACAGGGCGATGGATACATCGGCGGGCTGATGGGAACCCGGAAGGTGGAGGGAGAACCCGTGCTGGTGGATGGGAAGTCGCGGTTCGAGGATTTGTCGAAAGGCGTGATCGAATCCACCGGCTTCGATCTGAACGGGATGTGGTCGCCGTGGTACGTGCAGCACAAGCTGTACGCCGGGTTGCGCGATGCCCACCGGCTCACGGGAAATCCCACGGCGCTGGAGGTGGAAATCCGATTCGCCGCATGGGCGGAGGGAATTCTATCCAAACTCGGTCCGGAGCAGATCCAGCAGATGCTCGCGACCGAGTTCGGCGGGATGAACGAGATCATGGCCGATCTTTACGCCGATACCGGCGACCGGCGGTGGCTGAAATGTTACGAGCTTTTCGACCATCATGCGATTGTCAGGCCGCTGGCGGAGGGCAGGGACATCCTGCCGGGAACCCACGGGAACACCCAGGTTCCCAAACTGCTCGGCGAACTGAGCCGCCACATCTTCACCGGCGATTCCGCTAACGGAAAAGCGGCCCGCTATTTCTGGGATCAGGTCGCGCTCCACCACAGTTTCGCCACCGGCGGCCATGGCAAGGATGAGTATTTCGGCGAACCGGACAAGCTCGGCGACCGCGTGGACGGACGCACCGACGAGAGCTGCAACGTTTACAACATGCTGAAGATGACGCGGACGTTGTTCTCGCTCCAGCCTGACATCAAATATGCGGAATTCCAGGAACGCGCGCTCTTCAACCATGTGCTCGGCTCCATCGATCCCAAGGACGGCAGCGTCTGCTACATGGTGCCGGTCGGCCGCGGCGTGACCCGCGAGTATCAGGGGAAATTCGACAGCTTCACCTGCTGCGTCGGATCCGGAATGGAGAGCCACGCGCTGCATGGCGACGGCATTTATTACGAATCGGGTGACAAGCTGTGGGTCAATTTCTACGCGCCATCCACCGCTGGGTGGAAGTCGATGGAAGCGAAGCTGAGCGTCAACACGGATTTCCCGCTAGGCCAATCGGTGACGGTGAAACTGGAACTCAGGCAGCCGAAAAAATTCACCCTCGCGCTGCGCCGCCCGTCGTGGGCCGGCGAGGGATTTGAGGTGACGGTGAACGGCGGAAAGATCGGCGCACCCGCCGGCGCGGGAAGCTACGTGGAGATTTCCCGCGAATGGAAAAATGCCGACACCGTGGAGCTCATCCTGCCGAAAACCCTGCGGACCGAACCACTTGCGGACAACCCCCACCGCGCCGCGCTCCTGTGGGGGCCGCTGGTCCTGGCCGGCGATCTGGGGCCGGAGGACTTGGAACGGCGGACGCTCGATGATCTCGGGGTGGTTCCCGTCCTCGTCACCAACGACCCGAAGATTTCCAACTGGCTGAAGCCGGTCAGCGGCAAGCCTGGTCATTTCCGCAGCGTGGGCGTGGGCCGTGAGCGCGATGTCGATCTGGCTCCGTTCTATCAGCTACACCGCCGCACTTATGCCGCTTACTGGGATATTTACGCGCCTCGGGATTGGGAGAAAAAGGCCGGCGCCATCGCGGAGGAGCGGGAAAGGCATCGGAAGCTCGAACTCGCGACCGTCGCTTTCGCACGCCCCGGCGAAATGCAGCCGGAGCGTGATTTCAACCAACAAGGGGAGGACAGCACCGCCGAGCGCATCATGGGCCGTCCCGCCCGGCGCGGACGGAAGTGGTTCTCATTTGATCTGCCGGTCGATCCCAGCCGCCCGATGGCGGTCGTCGTCAGTTACTACAGCGACGAGTGGCGCAAGCGCACTTTCGACATTCTCGCGGATGGCCGGAAGATCGGCACTCAGGTGATCGAGAAAGGAGGCGTACCGCGCTTCTTTGATGCGGAGTACGCCGTTCCCCGCGAGCTGACGAAGGATGGCAAAAAGCTCACCATCCGCTTCCAAGCGACGGATGGGAATGAGATCGCCGCCATCTTCGGCATCCGCGTGATCCGGGCGGACGCCGACCGTTAGGCGGACGCCGCCAGCTTCGGAATCGAGGCGAGCAGGCGCTTCGTGTAATCCGCCTCCGGATGGTGGAACACTTTTCCCGCCTCTCCGGACTCGACGATTTTCCCCTGATACATGACGGCGATGCGGTCGGCGATGTAGTGGACCACGCCGAGGTCGTGGGAAATGAAGATCATCGTGAGGCCGAGGTCCTTCTGGAGTTTTTTGATCAGATTGAGGATCTGCGACTGGATGGAAACATCGAGCGCGGAAACCGGCTCGTCCGCGATGATGAGCTTCGGCTCCGGAGCGAGAGCGCGGGCGATGGCGATGCGCTGGCGCTGGCCGCCGGAGAATTCGTGCGGGTATTTCCGCATGACCCGGGCATCCAGGCCGACGGTGGCCATGAGCGTTTCGACGCGCTGATAGAGAGCGTCGCCCTTCAACTTCGGATGCCGCTGGCGGACCGCTTCGGCGAGCGTCGAGAAAATCGTCATCCGCGGATTGAGCGAGGCGTAGGGATCTTGGAAGACCATCTGGAAATCGAGCCGCCGCTTGCGGACTTCGGACGGCGGGAGATCGGAAAGATTTTCACCATCAAGGACGACCGTGCCGGATGTCGATGGGATGAGCTGCATGATGGTCCGCGAAAATGTCGATTTCCCGCAGCCGGACTCGCCGACGAGGCCGAGGATCTCGCCTTTTTCGAGATTCAGCGACACCCCGTCCACCGCGCGGACGACATGTTTGCCGGGAGAGAAAAGCGTCCCGGTGCGTTGGGTGAAATGAGTTTCGAGGTTCTTGATTTCCAGATACGACACGACCGGAACGATGCATGAAGTGTTCCGGATCGCACGCGAAATCCTGCGGAAACGAACTTAAGGAGCGGGCTTGGGACTTCCGGCGGGCCGCCGGATGGGTCCCCACATTTTCACTGTCCGGCGGCATTCGGTTTCCTGTCGAAAAGGTCGTCCGACGGAGGCGGTCCTTTGGCACTTTTTTCCGCATACAAGTAGGGCCGGACCGTCGTGATCGAATCCCATTTCCGAGGATCCACAATCAGCCGTATTTCCCCTTCGTTGACCCATTTCGGCAGCTTGCCGCGATTGCTGATTTCAATTTCGTAGGTGGTGGCCGGCACGATCTGGCCGTCTCGTTTCACCGTTTCATCACTGACCTCCAGAACCTTGAGGACGCCTTCGAACCTCGCCCCCCAGGTGTGAAATACGATCCGACCATCGGGTGCCGCGGACAGCAACGCCACCCAGTGCCCGCCCACTGACCCGTTCGAGCGGATGGTCGTCATTTCCAACATCGTCGCGTTGGTGCCCACGGTGTATCGCGCCAGATTTCCGGGGCTTACGTCATAGTCCGTGTGGACGCGGAGAGTGGCCGCCCCGCCGAGCTCCTTCTGGAAATACTCGGTGAAGCCTTTTTTCGCCTCGGCCGTCGAAGTCCCCGCCGTGTTGCGCGTCCCACAATATCGCGCGACATTCGAGTGCACCCACTCCGCTTTCTTTTCGAAATCCCCTCGCTTGGGGATCTCCAGCACCTTTTCCTGATCCCACCACAGCAGGAAATTGCAGAACGAACTCGGCACACAGTCACTCGCCTTTTGTCCGAAGTCGCCCTGATTGATCACGGGCAACGTCATCCGATCGGGTTCCTGCTGCGGCATGAAGGTGACCGGAGCGGCTTTCTCGACCGGTTTTCCCAATTTCTGGATCAGTTCGCGATCTGCCTCGATCAAATTTGATAGCGCGATCCGATGGACCTTCCCGGTTGGTGTCAGAATTTCGACGCAAGTCCCTGCCTCCACGACCTTGACGAAGGTGCCTCTCAAGGACTTTCCCGAAGGAGCCAGCCACAGCCGCTCCTGTTTCAAGTTCCCGATATCGGCACCATGGCACGCCAAGGTCCCCAGAAATAGAAAGAGACGGATGGAGTGGGTCATGGGCAAGTGAGTCGTTGGGGATTTGAAAGTCAGCGAACGCGACGATTTCAGGGTTCGGGCACTTCTTCAAGGGTGCAGCCAGATCAGGGTTGATACCGTTTGACTGGTGTCCGCATCGCCATCGATCAATTCAGCCGCGTTTCCGCATGCGTTGCGGGTGATTTAAGCAATTTCGAGAGACAAGATTGCGCCCGGGGGGCATTTAAGGGACAAGAAGTCGCCACTCATGACCCAGCTTTTGATCGAACCCGCACGCCGCACCGGTTGTGACGACATCCCCGCGCTCACCGAAGTCCTGCGAACCGCCGCGCAAAGGCAGCGCTCGCCCATCGACGACGTGCTCGATGCGAACGTGGTGGACGAGGAAAAATACATGCGTGAGCTGGCTCATGACCTCGGCATCGAATGGCTGGACAGCATCCCGATGCCGGAGGTTCCCCTGCCCTTGCGCGAGGCATGCGGACCTCGTCTGGCGCTGAGACACCGGCTGCTGCCCGTGGAAATCACCGGGGAAGACGGACACAAGCGGCTGAAAGTCTGCACGTTCGATCCTTTCAACCTCGTTGCCCGCCAAGCCGCCGCACAGGAACTCGCGTTGCCGATCGACTGGTGCATGGCCTCGCGCAAACGCCTCTACGAAGCGCTCCGCCGCCTCTACGGCGTGGGTGCCGACACCTTCGAGCAGATTTTGGAAGGCCGCGATTTCGACTACGACCATCTCGACACCGGCGAGGACGAGGCAAACGTCATCGACCAGGATGACGACGAGGAAGCCTCCGTCGTCAAATTCGTGAACCAGATCATTCGGGAGGCGCTCGACCAGCGCGCGACGGACATCCACGTCGAGCCGCTGAGCACCAATCTCCGCATCCGCTATCGGATCGACGGCCGGCTCATCGAGGTCGCCGTGCCGGAAAACATCAAGGCACTCCAAAGCTCCGTCATCGCCCGTCTGAAAATCATGGCCCGCCTCGACATCGCCGAGCGCCGCGTGCCGCAGGATGGCCGGATCAACCTCCAGTTTGAGGGTTCCACCATCGACGTCCGGGTCGCCACCGTGCCCACTGTCGAGGGCGAGAGCGTTTCCCTGCGTCTTCTCAACCAGGAAAAGTTCAACATCGCCAAGCTCGGCATGGAGCCGTTCGTTCTGAAAAAGATCGAGTCGATCCTCCACCTGCCCAACGGCATCATCCTGATCACCGGCCCGACCGGATCCGGCAAATCCACCAGTCTCTACTCGTTCCTCACGGAAGTGAACCACCCGGAACGGCGCATCGTCACCGTCGAGGACCCGGTGGAAAACAAACTCACCGGCGTGATGCAGATCGCCGTGAAGAACGAGATCGGCCTGACCTTCGCCACCGCTCTGCGCTCCATTCTCCGGGCCGACCCGAACATCGTGATGATCGGGGAAATCCGGGATCTCGAGACCGCAGAAATCGCCATCCGCGCCTCGCTCACCGGTCACTTGGTGTTCTCCACGCTCCACACCAACGACGCCATGGGCGGCATCAGCCGTCTGGTGGACATGGGCGTGGAGCCGTTCCTCGTTTCCGCCGCCGTCCGCGCGTTCCTCGCGCAGCGTCTGGTGAGAAAACTCTGCCCGGCGTGCAAGGTGCCGCGCGAGGTCAGCGAGCAGGACCGCCGCGATCTCGGCATCCCGCTGCACATTTCCGGCCAGCCCTATTCACCGAAAGGCTGCGACCGCTGCCGCAACACCGGTTTCTCGGGGCGTCTCGCGATTTACGAGGTCATTCTCCTCACCCAGCCGATGCAGGAACTCGTCGCCCACCGCGCGCAATCCGTGGAACTCAAGGCCCAGGCCGTGCGCGACGGCTACATCCCGATGCGCGAATACGGCTGGCACAAGGTGATGAAAGGCGAAACCACGATCGAGGAAGTCATCTCGGTCACCTCCTCCGACATCGGCGGCGCGGAATAAATCCAGGATCTCCCAGTTGAAATTTCAAACTCCGCATGCCCCTCTTCGCCTACAAAGCCCTCGCCGCCAACGGTTCCGTCACCACCGGTGAGATCGACGCGGCGGATCGTCCGGAAGCGTTGCGCGTCCTCGACAAGAAGGGCCTCCAGCCGGTCAATCTCAAGGAAACCGCCGCTGCCGCCACGGCCAGGAAAACCAACGGCAACGCCAAGCCGAAGGCCGAAGACGCCAAAGCTTCCAAGACGAAGGAGGACTCCAAGGAGACGTCGATTCCCGACGGCCCGATCAAGCTGAAGCGCGCGGAAGTCGTGCTCTTCACCGAAGAACTCTCCGACATGCTCAGCGCCGGCCTCCAGTTGGAACCCGCGCTAAAGTCGATGGAAAACCGCCAGGAACTCGGCAATCTCAAGGCCGTTTCCTTCAAGATCCGCCAGATCGTCAGAGACGGTGTCAATTTCTCCGTCGCCTTGAAAAAGGTCAGCCCCAGCTTCGGCCCGTTGTACTGCTCGCTCGCCGCCGCCGGTGAGGCTTCCGGCGCGCTCGACGACATCCTCAAACGCCAGGCCCACTATCTCAAGACACTCGCCGAGCTTCAGGCCAGGCTGATCCTGGCGATGATCTATCCGGCATTCCTGGTGCTGGCCGGCATCGGCGTTTCCATCGTCTTCGTCACCACCCTCATCCCTCAGCTCACCGCGCTCATCCAGAGCAGCGGTGGCAAAATCCCGTTAGGAGCGGCCATCCTCATCGGCGTTTCCGATTTCCTGAGCAAGTGGTGGATCGTCATCCTGCTCACGCTGCTCGCCTCCTTCATTTTCTTCAAGGCCTGGAAGGACAACGAGGCGAACAAGCCCACCTGGGACCGGGTCAAACTGAAGCTCCCGCTCGTCGGCGCCGTCATCACCAGCCGGTTCTACGTCCAGTTCCTGGAAACCATGGCCAACCTTGTCGGCAACGGCCTTCCCCTGCTCCGCGCGCTCGAACTTTCCCGCGATGCCACCCAGAACCGCTCCCTGCGCGGCGAGCTGGACAAGGTCATCAGCCAGGTCGGCGACGGCCGCTCGTTTTCCAAGGCACTCATCCGCAACGGCGCGTTTCCTCCCCTGCTCATCGACATGATCTCGGTCGGCGAGCAAACCGGAAAAATCGACCAGTCGCTGCGGCGCGCCGCCGAGCGCTACGACAAGGAACTGGACAAGAGCCTGCAGCGGATCATGGCCCTCGTAATGCCCACCGTGCTCATCATCATGGCCGGCCTCATCGGCACCATGGCCTACCTGATGATCACCTCGATCTTCCAGACGATGGCGAAAATGCACTGATTTTCAGTCCTTTCCCATTCCATCCCCGCGGATTTCGAAGATCCGCCGAATGTCTGGCCGGCCATCCGGCACCACCACACCCCGGATTTGGGTACTAGCCTAAATCGCGATTTCCGGGCGAGGATTCTTCAAAGCGAAATCGGCTGTGAAGCCATGGCGCGAATGAGATCTCCCCGACGCCCGAAGCCATGTATCAATCCCACCACCATCCGTCTGCGGAACCAGCCGGCTCGTCCGCCCCGAGGCCGGTGGAGGGCAGGAATCCGCCGGTACCGCTGTGGATCGCCGGAGTGCGCTATCCGAACGGCACCGAGATCTGGTGCGCCTACCGCGGGGGCGAAGCCGCCTGGACCACCGACCGGAGACTCGCCGCCAAATATCAGATGGAGTCCAGCGCGGCCATGGCGGCCCGCCATCTCACCGATGGGGGCGCCGTCCCCTTCTGGACCACCGATGACGCCGTCCCGGACGAATCCATCACCGGCTAACAAAAGCCGGCCTTTTTGAAGTAGAATTTCCTTGGTGTGTGTATTGCAGAGTGGGGGGAGGGTTAAGGCCCTTCCCCCTCTTTTTTCGAATGCGGGGGCGTTCAGGACGGCGGGAATCAGGGATTGAACATCATCTGATATATAGTTCTATCCTTATCACCATGACGCTCAACCCTTACGAAGCACCGCTGGTCCGCGACGTGACCGAAACCGCTCCCAGCGAGGCGGAAACGATCCGGAAACAACACATCAAGCACGAGGCGTCGCTGAAATCCGTAGGATTGCTCTATTGGCTCGGCGGCGCCATCACGATCATCGCCGGAGCCGTCCCGCTGCTGGGCGGCACGGGTGGATCCACCACCGCCCATCAGCTCGGTGCGGCCTCGTTTTTCGTCGTATTCGGCATCTTTCAGATCGGAGTGGGCATCGCGATCCGCCGGTTGAGGCGGTGGACGCTTCTTCCGGTGGGCATTCTATCCGCACTCGGACTGGCGGCGATCCCGGTCGGAACGATCATCAGCGCTTACATTCTCTATCTGTTTTTTGGAGGAAAGGGCAAAGTGGTGCTTTCGGATTCCTACAAGCAGGTGATCGCCGCCACGCCTCATATCAGATACAAGACGTCCAAGGTCATCTGGGTGCTTCTGGGTCTCGTGGTCCTGCTCATTCTGGCCGGTGTCGTTGCCCTCGCGATGCGCAAGTAACCCTCACCAGCCGCCGCCGAGACTCTTGTAGAGATCCACGGAATTGATCGCGCGGGCCATGCGGAGCTGGATGAGCGTCTGGCGCGAGCTGTAGAGGTCGAGCGCGGCGGTCAGCACTTCGAGATAGCCGTCCACTCCCTTGGTGTAACGGGCGACGGCGAGGTCGGAGCGTTTCTGCTGGGCGGCCACCAGATTTTCCGTGGCGGAGATCCGCTCGTCCAGGCCGGTGCGCGCGGCAAGGCTGTCGGCCACCTCGCGGAAGCCGGTCTGGATGGCTTTCTCGTAGTTGGCGACGCCGATCTTCTTGCCGATTTCCGCGGACTCGAGGTTCGCCTTGTTGAGGCCGCCGTCGAAGATCGGGACATTCACGTTGGGCGAGAACAACCAGGTGCCGGTTCCGTTGGTGAAGAGTTTCGACAGGCTGTTGCTGGAAGTCCCTCCGTTGGCGGTGAGCGTGATGCTGGGGAAAAACGCGGCACGGGCGGCACCGATGTTCGCATTCGAGGCGCGCAGCTGGTGCTCCGCCTCGCGGATGTCCGGCCGGCGATACAGCAGATCGGAGGAAACCCCCGCCTTCACGTCGGCGACGACGACCTCATCCAACGAACGTCCCTTGGGAAGGTTCGCGGGAAGCGATCCGCCGGCGAGAAAGACGAGCGAATTGTTGATTTCCTGGATGCGCTGGCGGAAGGCCGCGAGGTCGGACTTGGCGGTCTGGCGCTGGACTTCCATCGCACTGAGATCGAGTTCCGAAGCGGTGCCGGTGTCGTAGCGCTGTTTGATGATGTCGTAGGCCGTGTTGAAACCGTCGTAGGTCTGTTGGGAAAGGGCGACCTGCTCCTGGAGCGCGCGCTCGGCCATGTATTGGTTGGCGACCTGCGCCACCAGCGAGATCTGCGCCCCGACGCGGGCCGCGTCGCTGGCGAAGTAGCTTTCCAGAGCCGAGCTGTTCAAACTGCGGACACGGCCGAAGAGGTCGAGCTCGTAAGAGACGAGGCCGACGGAAACATCGTAATTTGAGGACTCGGACGCCATCCCCCCGGAGGCGCCCGAGCCCATTGACCGCTGCCGTTCCCCGGAGGCGGACAAATTGATGGCGGGAAAAAGCTCGCTGCGCGAAATGCCGTACTGGGCGCGCGCCTGTTCCACGTTCAACGCGGCGACACGCAGGTCGCGGTTGTTGGCCAGCGCGGTTTCGACGAGTTTTCTCAATCTCGGATCGGTGAAGAATTTCTGCCAGGCGATGTCCGCCGGCACGTCGCCGGCGGTTTTCCCGGGAAAACGGGCGGATACCGGCGACGAAATCGTGTCGAGCGGCGGAACAAACGAGCAGGCGCCGGTCAGAAGCGACAGGGCGAGGATGGAAACGGATGACTTGTTCATGGGTGGATTTCTCCTGATTAGAGTTCTACTGGCTCGGCGGCCTTGGATTTGCCCCCGGTGAAACGGGCGACGATTTTCATCACGACAACAAAGAAAACAGGGACGAGGAAAACGGCGAGCACGGTGCCGGAAATCATGCCGCCGGCGACTCCGGTGCCGATCGCGTTCTGGCTGGCGGAACCCGCGCCGGTGCTGATGACCAGCGGCACGACGCCGAGCACGAAGGCCATGGACGTCATGAGAATGGGACGCAGGCGGAGTTTGACGGCTTCCAGCGTGGCTTCCATCAATCCTTTTCCTTCCTTCATCAGGTCGAGCGCGAACTCGATGATGAGGATGGCGTTCTTGGTGGAAAGTCCGACCGTGGTCAGAAGGCCGACTTTGAAATAAACGTCGTTCGGCAGATCCCGGAAGGAGACAGCCGCAAGCGCGCCGACAATGCCTAACGGAACCACCATGATGACGGCCACCGGGATCGACCAGCTTTCATAAAGCGCGGCAAGGCAGAGGAAGACGATGAGCAGGGAGACGCCGTAGAGCAGCGGCGCCTGGTTGCCGGAAGTCTTTTCTTCCAACGATTGGCCCGACCATTCGTAGCCGATGCCCGGCGGCAGCTTGGCCGCCATCGCCTCCATTTCGGTGATCGCTTCACCGGAACTCAATCCCGCCGCAGCGCTGCCGACAATGTTGACGGCGGGAATGCCGTTGTACCGCTGGAGCTGCGGAGAACCGAAGGACCACTCGACTTTCGTCACGGCCGAGAGCGGCACCATGCCGCCGGTCTTGTTCCGGACGAAAACCTTGCCGATGTCCTCCGGCGTCATCCGGAACTGCGCGTCGAGCTGGACGATGACGCGCTGGACGCGGGAAACATTCACAAAATTGTTCACATAGGCCGAACCGAAGGCCGTTTGCATCGTCGAGTTGATATCTGCCAGAGAAACACCGAGCGCGCTCGCCTTGTCCTGGTCGAGTTCGATTTTGAGCTGCGCCGCATCGGCGAGCCCCTGCGGACGGACCTGCATGAGCTTGGGATTCTGCGAGGCCATCCCGAGCATCTGCCCCTTCGCCGCATCGAGCGCGGCATGGCCGACGCCACCGACATCCTGCAGCCAGAAGTCAAACCCGGAGGAAGTTCCGAGCTCGGGAATCGCAGGTGGATTGAGTGGGAAAACCACGGCATCCTTCACGCCGCCGAGACCCATCATCGCGCGCTGGATCACCGCCTGGACCTTGGCATTTTTTCCGGGGCGCTCCTCCCATGGCTTGAGACGGACGAAGGCGAGGCCGGAATTCTGAGCACGGCCCGAGAAACTGAATCCAGCGACGGTGAAATAGTGTTCGATCTCCGGCTGCTTGGAGAAATACTCCTCGGCCTTTCTCAGCACCTCACCGGTCCGTTGGTCGGTCGCGCCTTCCGGAAGAGTGATCGCAGCGAGGAAGTAGCCTTGGTCTTCCTCAGGAAGGAACGAGGCCGGCATGTTTTTATAAAGGATGACCACGAGCGCGCAGACCCCGGCCAGCGCAATGAGACCGGCGAAGGTGCGTTTGATCAGCACGCCCACCCAGCTTTGATAGCGGTTCGTCAGCCGTTCGAACGTGCGGTTGAACCAGCCGAAAAATCCCCTCTTCTCGTGATGATGGCCCGCATCCACCTGCTTGAGCAGCGTCGCGCAAAGCGCCGGAGTCAGCGTGAGGGCGAGGAAGATCGAGAACAGCATGCACGATACGATGGACATCGTGAACTGACGGTAGATCGTGCCGACCGAACCGCCGAAGAACGCCATGGGCAGGAACACCGCCGTTAGAACGAGCGTGATTCCGATCAGCGCGCCGGTGATCTGGCCCATCGCCTTGCGGGTCGCCTCGACCGGCCCGAGTCCTTCCTCACTCATGATCCGCTCGACGTTTTCGACCACGACGATCGCATCATCCACGAGAATGCCGATCGCCAGGACCATGCCGAACATGGTGAGCACGTTGATCGAGAATCCGAACGCCGCCATCAGGCCGCAGGTTCCCAGCAACGCGACCGGCACCACCAGTGTCGGAATCAGCGTGGCGCGGAAGTTCTGCAGGAAGAGATACATCACGAGGAACACCAGGATGATCGCTTCCACCAGCGTGTGGAGCACGCCTTCCACCGAAACCTTGACGAACGTCGAGGTATCCAGCGGATAGATGACCTTCACTCCGGGCGGGAAGAACTCGGACAGACGCTCGACTTCCTTGCGAACCCCTTCGGCGGTGTCCATCGCATTGGCCGTGGGCGAGAGCTTGACGGCGGCGGCGGCGGTCGGCTTGCCGTCGATATTGGCCTTGATCGAATAATCCTGGCCGCCCAGCTCCACGCGGGCGACATCCTTCAGATAGATCCGGGAGCCGTCCGTGTTCACCCGCAGAACGATGTTCTTGAACTGCTCGGCGTCCCGCAAGGTGGAGCGGCCCTGGAGAATGATGTTGAGCTGCTGATTGTCCGTCGCGGGGAGCTGGCCGATCTGACCCACCGGCACCTGCGTGTTCTGTGCGGCGATGGCGGCGTTGATGTCGCCGGGAGTCAGGTTGTAGCTCAGCAGTTTGTCCGGATCGAGCCAGATGCGCATCGCGTACTGCGTGCCGAACTGGATGACCTCGCCCACACCTTGGACACGGCGGATCGGATCGAGCATCGAAGCTGCCAGATAGTTTCCAAGCGAGATCGCGTCCATGCTTCCATCGTCGGTGGAGAGGGCGATGAACATCATGAAGTTCCGTGTCGCCTTGGCCACGACCACGCCCTGCTGCTGCACGGTTTGCGGCAAGCTGGGGGTCGCAAGCTGGACCTTGTTCTGGACCTGGACCTGGGCAACATCCGGATCCGTGCCGGTCTTGAAATACAGGGTGATCACCGCGATGCCGTTCGCATCGCTGGTGGAGTTCATGTAGAGCAGGTTGTCGATGCCGTTCAGCTGCTGCTCGATGACGGAAGTCACCGTGTCGCTGAGCGTTTCCGCGGAAGCACCGGCGTAGTTCGCGGTGATGGAAATCGACGGCGGAGCGACGGACGGATACTGCGCGACCGGCAGCGTGGTGATGGAAATCGCGCCAAGAAGACAGATGAGGATGGAGATCACCCAGGCGAAGACCGGGCGGTCGATGAAGAAACGGGCCATGAAATCGGAAAGTTAGTGTTTGATCGCGCTCGACTGCTGGCCTGCCGCCTGGGCCGGGGCATAGGGCTCCGGGACCACGGGCGCGCCCGGCCTGGCCTTGAGGTGGCCTTCCATCATCACGCGTTCACCGGCTTTCAAACCGGAGGCGACCACCCACTTGTCCCCCACCCCTTCGGCGGTCTGGATGATGCGGGCCTGCGCATGGTTGGTCTCATCAATGACCATCACAGTGCCGGCCCCGCCCGCACCGCGGGACACCGCCCGCTGCGGCACGGTGACGACATCCTCCTTCACGGCTTGAACGACACGGGCACGGGCAAACATGCCGGGAAGCAAATAGGTCTTGGGATTCGGGAACTCGGCGCGGAGCGTGACCATTCCCGTCGTTTGATCCACCGATGCTTCCGAGAACAGCAGGCGGCCCGGATGCTCGTACTCCGTGCCGTCTTCCAGCAGCAGGGTGACCTTGCTTTCATCGGAACCGGCCTTTTTCAAAGCGATCAGGTCCGTGCTGGACTGGGTGAAATCGAAATAGATCGGGTCAAGCTGTTGGATGACCGCCAGCAAGGTCGCGTCGTTCTGGCCCACCAGCGCGCCTTCCGTGACCTGCGCCTTGCCGGTCCGCCCGGAAATCGGAGCGGTCACCGTGGCGTAGCCGAGATTCAGCTCGGCGGTGGCCCGCTGCGCCTTGGCGGCGAGCAGTTCGGCGGAAGCGACCGCCACGGCGGACTCGGAATTATCCGCATCCTGCTTGCTGACCGCGTTCACGGCGACCAATTCGCGGAAACGCCGGGCGTCGTTGTCAGCCTGCTTCGCATTGGCATCGGCGCGGGCGAAATTCGCCTCGGCGCTGTCACGCGCGGCTTCAAGCGGGGCGGGATCGATCTGGAAAAGCACATCGCCCGCTTTCACCTCGGCACCTTCCTGAAAGGTCTTCTTCAGCAGGATGCCGGCGACCCGCGCACGGACCTCGGCAACACGTACCGCATCGATCCGCCCCGGCAAATCGCGGGTGATGGTGACGGTTTCGGTGGAGGCGGGCACGAAGGTGACCGCCGCAGGTGGCATTTGAGGCGGCTTGGCAGCGGCTTTTTTTCCACAACTTGGCATGAGCAGCCAGATAAGGGACAGTGGCAGGAATAGAATCGGACGCATAAAGGGAGGGCTGAGATTCTCAAACGAACGTTCGAGACCCACTAGGTATCGCCCAATTTTTTAAAATCGGAATGACTTTGAAGTTTCCATGCTGGTAACTTGAGGTTACCAGTCTCCCGGGATGGAACTCAGACACTTGAGATACTTCGTGGCGGTTGCGGAGGAATTGAGCTTCCGCAAGGCCGCCCAGCGTCTGAATGTCAGCCGGCCCGCGCTCAGCAAGCAGGTGAAGGATCTCGAGGATGAGATCGCTGTCAAATTGTTGGATCGCGACACGGTGAGCGTTTCCCTCACCAAGGCCGGGGAGATTTTCCTCGAGGATGCGCAACGGCTGCTGGACCAGGCCGAGCAGGCGATCGAACGAGCGAACGAGGCGCAGTCCGGCCACCGCGGAAAACTCCGCATCGGCAGCGTGGGCATCATCGCCACGGATTTCCTGCCGAAGACGCTGAAGATTTTCCATCAGAAATTCCCGGGCGTGGAAGTCGAGTTCGTGGAAATGCTCCCGGCCGAACAGTTGCACGCGCTGGCTCTGGGGAAAATCGACATCGGTTTCGCCTACGGCAAGGAAGTGGAGAACATGCCCAGCCTGCGCAGCCTCTGCGTGATCCACTCCATCTTCGGCGTCGCCGTTTCCCGCCAGCATCCGTTGGCCGAAAGGAAGGAAGTCACGCTCAAGGATCTCCGCTGGGAAACCCTGCTCTGCCTCGGCGGCGACGGGAAATCCAGCCACCGCGAGGCCATCTGCCAGATCTACACTGCCGAGGGCACCAAGCCCAGCAAGCACCGGAAGATCGAAGGCTTCGACTCGATGGTCACGCTCATCGCGGCCGACCAAGGCATTTCACTGCTGCCGCATGTACTGGATCTCGCCACCCAGGACGTCGTCATCATTCCGCTCGTTTCCCACCACTCGAATCTCGATTTCCACATGTGGGCCGTCTGGCAGCGCAACTCGGCCTCACACCACGTGAAACACTTCGTCCAGCTGTTGGAAGAACGCGTGCTGGTCTCCAGCGACGTCGCTTGACCGGAGCCGGACCGCCGATCCGGCCTGATGGAAAATCAGGGGAAAACCACTTCCGTTCCAGCAGCGGGTCCGTGACCGAACTTGTCGCCGATGTCCTTGCTGGTGACGAAGAGCATGAGTGAAATGAGGGCCAGCGCGCAGACCGTCTGGAGGATTTCCAACGGCTTCGCCTTGACCGGACGGCCGAAGATTTTTTCCAGGATCGCCAGCGTGATGTGGCCTCCATCGAGAACCGGGAAGGGCATCATGTTGAGGACGGCCAGGTTCACGTTGAAGAGCACCATGAAGGCGAGGATGCGGCGCCAACCGTCTTCCATCTGCAGAAGCTGATACTGGAGTGTCGCGATTCCCACCGGGCCGCTGAGATGGCCGACACCGATGCTGGAATCCGGAGCGATGACGCTGGTGATGGTGGTCCACATCATGCGCAAGCTGTCGGAAACCTGGCTGATCGGTCCGGGATGGACGATGCCTTGATTCTGATAGGGCGCACCATAGAACCCGAGGCCGAGCATCGGGCCCTTGCCCTCCGGTGAAACGGGAACCACCGGAGTGGCCGTGAGCTTGAGAGTGGCGTTGTTTCGCGAAACCTCGATTTCAATGGGCTTCGCGCCGGTTTCCTTGATGAAAGCGACAGCCTTTTCACTATCCTTGAACTGCTGGCCGTTCATGGAAACAAGGATGTCGCCATCCAGGAATCCGGCTTTGTCCGCGGGACTTCCCTTGACGATGGAACCAAGCTCGATGTGATGGATTTCCGGGCCGATGCCCACCTGGCGGAGACCCCCGCGCTGGAACCATTTGGTCTTCTGGGTCTCGAATTCCGACACCAGCTTGAGCGGGGCGGGGGACCCGGGGCGCTCGACGGTGAACTCGATCTGCTTGCCCTTGCTGAGAATGATTCCCTCGGTGATGCTGTCTAACGAACCGGCGAATCCGTTCACCGGACTGCCATTGATCGCGAGGATCTTGTCTCCCGCGAGGATGCCAGCCTTGGATGCCGGGCTGTTTTCAAGCACCTCCCCGACGATCTGGGTGGGGATGAAATCCTTGGGTTTGCCGACGCCATAGACCACCACCGCCGAAAGAAGGGCGAGCAGCATGGAGAACAGCGGACCGGCGAAAGCAACGATGATCTTGTCCAGCGGAGTGATCGCGGGAAGCGGTTTGGAATCCTTGCTGCCGCCCTCGAGCGCCTCCATCGGAGCCATCTGCGGCAGGGCGACGAAGCCACCGGCGGGGATCCACCCGAGTCCGTATTGGACCCCGTTGATTTCCTTTTTCCAAATCGGCCTGCCGAACCAGATCTGGAAGCGGTCGATCTTCAAGCCGCGCCATTTCGCGGCCAAGAAGTGACCGAGTTCGTGCACGAAGATGATGATGTTGAAGCTCATCACGACGGCGAAAATGAGCAAGATCACCTGTAAAATGGTGGTAATGGCGGACATAGGTAGGGGCAGAACAGCGGAAACTTAGCGTTACCGGACCTTCCGGCAAGTTCATTAAATTTTTCCAAAAAATCAGCCCGCGACGGCTTCTGGCCCGTTTTGTCGTTCAACATGACCTCTGAGCTTTTCCAATTTTTCCACTCCCCGGCCTTCCTTCCACAAGATGACCGCACTGGTCACGCCACCTCACGGGCACGGATCCACCTGACGAAGCGGTTTGGACAAAGGTGTGCGGAAGATGAATCGCAATTTCACCCTTCCCATGCGCGGCCGTTTATCCGTCCCTGCCCGGCTCAAAAAACACGGCGGCGGCGCAACAAGCCGACAGCCGCCATTCCCAACAGCCCGACGGTGGCCGGTTCGGGAACCACCGCCGCGATCTGGGAATTCGTGGCGTTGGAACCGAGGGAGAAAAGTTGGGAGACCTGGCCGGCGTTCAACGACGAATCATAGATCCGGAAATCGAACACCCTGCCGTTCATGCTGCTGTCCGGCCAAGGTGCTCCTCCGTTGATCCCGATCTGGGTCAGCGTCGAGAGATTGAATCCCGGATTGTTGATGGTTGCGGAGAGCGTGTTCGCGGTGTTGAAGCCCGCCAAATCCGTCTGGGCATTCTGATAGTAGGTCAGATTGGTTCCGTCATAGGTGGCGATCATGTGGATCAACTCGTTGTTGTCGCTCCAACGGCCAGCTGCCTGCAATTCCGATGTGCCGCCTCCGGCCCCGATCATGGCGACGGTCGAAGCATAGGGAGCGTTGCCCCGCGCCGGAGTGGCGAGGAGGTAGTTCCCGGTGGTCCCGTTGCTGAACGAAAAGGCGGTGGTGTACCCTCCGCCAAAGGCAGCCTGAATCCAGGCTTCGACAGTGAACGAACCCGTGATTCCCGAAACAGCGGCGCCGGGAATGCCGACACCATTCGAAGGAACTCCCGCATTGAGCGTTCCATTGATTCCGCTGCCGCCGGAGTAAATCCCACCGGTAGAAATCGTTGCTGATCCATAGATCGTGCCGTGCGCGGTTCCTACGGAGTCGTTGGCGTCCGCTTCGAAGTCATAACGGTGGATCAAGGCCGCGCTGCCGAGGGTGGGAGCAAGGGCGATGGCCGCGAAACAAGAGCGCATCATCGCGTTCGATCGGTTGGAAATCATGGGGTTTTCAGGATGGGGGTTGAAGATGCTGGTCCGCGTTCGAACGAAACCAGCATCCCACCAGAGTATTGAAACATTTCGTCGTTTCCATACTCCATGCGGGTTACACCACAGAATCCCACGGTCGAAACCTGACTGACCGTCAAAGCTTCAAAAGTTCTTCCGGATCTCCGAGACGATCATCTCCTTTACGCAGATTCGTTGTCCGAACCCGATTTCCTGATCATTGGTGCTGGCCCAGCAACCAACGGATGACTTCCGGATCATTGTAAGTCCGGGTCCAGGAATCATGATCCACTCCCGGGTAAAAGGTGGACTTGATCCTGCCCCCGGCTTTCTCAAGGGCGGTAACCATCTCACGGGTGCCCTTCACCGGTACGATGGAGTCGGCCTCGCCATGAAACGCCCAGATCGGAACCGAGTCGAAACGTCCGGCCATCGCCGGTTCGCCACCACCGCAAACCGGGATGGCGGCGGCAATCCTGCCGGGAACCCTGCCTAGCAGATCCCAGGTGGCGAAACCACCCATGGAAATGCCGGTGACGTAGAACCGTTTTCCGTCCACCGGCTGGGTTTTCGCGATCTCCTCGGTGAGATCGAGAATTGCTTCCAGCAGGCTGTTCGCTGATTTCGGTTCTGTGAGACGGCCGGTTTCAAAACTGAAAGGCGACCAATAGCGCTCTTTCGGGCATTGGGGTGCGATCAGAAAAACCGGCTGGTCGAGTTTCGCCGCTCCATTCAAAATCGAGCCCACCCCATGCTTGAGCTGCGCGGCGTTGTCGGTGCCGCGTTCTCCGGCCCCGTGGAGAAAGAGAATCAGCGGATAGGTTTTCCCCGCTTCCATCTTCTCCGGTTGGCTCCACCGATATCGGACCACGGTTCCTCCCTTGGCCGTCCATTCGCGAGCTTCGGGTTCCCCGGCGGCTGATACGCAGCAGCCGGTCATCGAGATCGCGAGAAGACGGGGCAGGGGAATCATGGCCGTCTGCCTATCAGGCAGGTTTGTTGCCACCCGCGTTGCGGATGCTTTCGAAGGTGCCTTCGATCAGCTGTTTGCCTTGGTCGCCGATGTTGTGATAGATGGTGGTCATCGTCTGGATCGTGCTGGCGGCGGGACCGGCGAAGGTGAACTCGCAATTCACCACCTCGCAGGCGTTGAGCGAAAAGGGTCCGTAGCCGAGGACCACGAAGCGGCATTTGGTGAAGGTGCAGCCTTCGTACTCGTGGAAATCGAGGATGACTTCTTCGTTGGAAAAATTGTTCTGGGTGATTTTCATCGGTTTCTGGGTATCGGGTTGGGTTCTGTTTTCGCCAAGCTTCGGCTTCATCTCGTCTCCCGGTGGGGGAAAATCAAAGGGTTTTCGAATCGTGGAGCCGTCATTAAAGGTGCTCCCGGGTCGATTGCAACATCGATCCGGTCACGACACCCGGCTGTCCAACTGGAAAACCTGGCCTGAGGTGTGGGGGAGTTCCTCATGAAGATGGCGGATGAATTTCGCGACCGACGGCGGTGTGTTGAACCCACCCAGCGAATGCGCTGCTAGAACCTCCGCTTTCCTCCTCGCGGAGAGCCCCGCTGTCATCGGGGTCTCCAGGAAGCCGGGCAGGACCGCGTTGACCCGGATCCCATGGCGACCGTATTCGACCGCAAGGGAACGCGTCAAGCCGAGCAAAGCGGCCTTCGCCGCCGCGTACGCCACCTGCCCGACCGGCGGATGCAGGGCTGAATGGCTGGAGATGAAAACGACGTGGCCGCATCCCCGTCCCATCATCCCCGGCAACACCGCCGCGGCACAATCCGCCGCGCCCTGATAGTTCACCGCCAGCACCTCGTCCCATTCTTCTTCCTCAAGCCGGCCCAGAGGGGCGTCACGGGTGATGCCTGCCGTACAGACGAGCAGATCCACAGGTGACGGCGGCAGACCGCGCCGGATCGAGGCAGGAGAGGAAACATCAAGTTCCGCGTGGCCCGGTGCGGTGACTTTCCAGCAGGCATCGCTGAATGCGCCGGTGAGCGCGCGCCCCAGGCCACCGCTGCCTCCTGTGATGACCAGATGATTCACGGGAAAGATGCTGCGCTGGTTCGATCCGTCGCCGCAAGCATGGCGATTTTCAAGAACCCGGGAAAAGGCTGTGAACAACCTCGGAACGAACGGGTGAAACCTTTCCGGCAGACGAAAAAACCGGTTTCATTCGGAGGTCATGCAGCTTGTTGCCCAACTTGTTCTTCCCGTGGAACACCCGTGGCTGTGGTGGGGAACAGCTCTAACGCCGGGTTGTTCACACTATGAAGAAGAAGATCTTATAGGTTCAAAAATGAAGAAATCATCAAGAGAAGAGCAAAGGGGAAGTTAGAAAAGAAACAGGTCCCATGAGTCGTGAGACCGATGGGACCTGGGGAAGGGAAACGCTCTGGTTGCTTCAGAGAAGCATCAGGGCGGGCTGCTCGATGAGTTTCTTCACCTCGGACAGGAAAGCGGCTCCGACCGCGCCATCGACCACCCGGTGGTCACAGGAGAGGCCGAGGTTCATGCGCAGGCCTGGCACAATCTGACCGTTCTTGACGACGGGCTTCTCGATGGCGGCCCCGACCGAGAGGATGGCGGCTTGCGGTGGGTTGACGATCGCGTCGAAGGATTCGATTCCCCACGCGCCGAGGTTGGAAACCGTGATGGTTCCGCCGTCGAATTCGTCGGGCTTGAGTTTCTTGTCCTTGGCACGGACGGCGAAATCTTTCACCGCGCGGGAAATGGCGAGGAGGGATTTGGACTCGGCCTGCTTGATGACCGGGGTGACGAGACCGTCCTCCACCGCGATGGCGACGGAGAGACCGACGTGTTTGAACTTCACGATGTGGTCGCCGGCGAACGAGGCGTTGACGGCGGGAACGGCTTCCGCGGCATTGATGACGGCCTTGAGGATGAAATCGTTGACCGAGTATTTGTTGCCGTGGGTTTTTTCCGCCTGGGCGTTCACTTGGGCGCGGAGTGCCATGAGTGGCTGGGCATCCACTTCGACGTGCAGATAGAAATGCGGGATGGTCGTCTTGGAAGTCAGCAGGCGCGAGGCGATGACCTTGCGCATGGAGGAAAGTTCGATGCGTTCGTCGCCTTCCTTGGCGGTGGGAAGGATCGCTGCCGCGGCGGGAGCGGCGGCAGGTGCCGGGCTCGCGGATTTCGCCTTCACGGAAGCAGCGAGTGCGGCGGCGGCGGAGGCTTCGGATGAAGAGGTCGGAGCTTTGGCCGGGGCGCTGCCTGCGGACTGGACGTCGTTTTTGACAATGCGGCCAGCCGGGCCTGATCCGGTGATGCCGGAAAGATCGACACCGGATTCAGCCGCGATCTTGCGGGCGAGAGGGGACGCTTTGATCCGATCACCGGTTGAAGCGGCTGCGGGTGCTGCGGCGGCCTGAGCGGAAGCTTGGCTGGTAGCGGCAGCGGGAGCCGGAGCCGCGGCCGCTGCGGGTTGGGCGGCGGGAGCCGGAGCGGCACCGGAATCCCCGTCGAGCACGGCCAGAACCCCGCCGATGACGGCTTTTTCGCCTTCCTTCACCAGGATTTCAGTGATGATTCCATCGTCAAAGGCTTCCATTTCCATCGTGGCCTTGTCGGTTTCGACTTCAGCGAGAATGTCACCAATCTCGACGGTATCGCCGACTTGTTTGTGCCATTTGATGAGGGTGCCCTCGGTCATGGTATCCGAGAGTTTTGGCATTTCGATGTTCACAGACATGGTATTGATAAGGAAGTGGAGTCGGAATTGAGAATGGGAAAATGCCGGGGTATTTCCAGCCTTTTTACCGGGAGAATTTGGAAACAAAAAAGCGCGGGGAGCTCAGGTCTCCTCCGCGCTTGGAAATGGGATCGTGAGGCAGATCAAGGGGCGATCGGCTTCATCGTCGGGATCAGGCCGATGTTCGGGCTGCCGACGGAACCTTGGGCGCTCGCCATCTGACGGGTGGACTCGGAAGTGGTGCCGCAGGCATCCTTCTTCGGGCAATAGTGGCGGACGCAAGCGGTGCGCTTGATGCCGACACGCTTGGTCACGGTCTTGTAGCGTGGCACTTTTTCCTCGACGGTCTGCACCATGCCGTCCTTGCCGTCACCCACACGGACTTCCTTGGTCACGGTGTCATAATAGCAGGTTTTCACCTGGCGGGTCTCGGTGCGATAACCGGCGTATTGGCCGGAGGAGCCGAACATCGAACAGCAGGAAGAGAAGCCGAGCGAAACGCCGACGAGGGAAGCAAGAAGAAGGAGGTTTTTCATGGTGCGGTGGTTTATTGGATGGAGAGGGAAAATCAGCGTTTTTTACATGCAGCAGCAGGACGACAGGCTGAGAGCCACGGCGGAAGCGGCAATGAGGGTGGTGATACGTAGGAACATAAAGCAGATGCTAGGAACAGGGGCGGGGTTGGCAATAAAAAAGACGGTGAGGTTTCCATGATTGTCCACCTCACCAACGGTGTTCGCCAACGGTGCCTGCTCGCTGATCAGCCGAGCGTGAGGACTTTTTCCACAATCCGTTTTGGATTTGGAAGTTGTTCATTTTCAATGTGTGGCGAGTAAATGGCGGGTGCGTCAATGGAGCAAACGCGTTTGATCGGAGCATCGAGGTAATCGAACGCGTGATCTTGGATAATCATGGCGACCATTGCTGAAACACCACCGAAAGGTTTCGACTCGTCGACCAGCACGACGCGGTTCGTTTTCATCACTGTTTTGATGATGGCGTCCTGGTCGATCGGGCGGATGGAACGGAGGTCGAGGACCTCGGCGTTGATGCCGTGTTCGTTTTGAAGGATTTCCGCAGCGGCTAGGGATTGGATGACCGAGCGGCCGTGGGCGATGAGGGAAACATCCGTGCCTTCGCGTTTGATGTCGGCGAGGCCGAGGGGCACGACATGGTCGCCATCGGCAGGATCCGGAACCTCACCGGTCATGCCGTACAGGAGAGTGTTCTCCATGACGTAAACCGGATCGTTGTCACGGATGGCGGCCTTGATCAGGCCCTTGGCGTCGGCGGGAGTGGCAGGTGCGCAGACCTTGAGACCCGGAAATGCGGCGAACAAACCTTCCGGAATGTGAGAGTGGGTGGCGCCGACATTGGTGCCACCATTGGCCGGACCGCGGACGACGATCGGACAATTCGCGAGACCGCCCGACATGTAGCGGACGCAGGCTGCGTTGCTCACCAGTTGGTCGAAAGCCACGGAATGGAACGACCAGAACATCAGTTCCATCACCGGACGGACGCCGAGCATGGAAGCTCCGATGCCCATGCCGATGAAACCCGCTTCGGAAATCGGCGTGTCGACGATGCGCTTGTCACCCCATTTTTGCCAAAGGCCTTCGGTTACCTTGTAGGCTCCGTTGTATTGGGCAACTTCCTCGCCCATGATGACGACGTTCGGGTCGCGGGCGAGTTCTTCATCGAGACCTTCGCGGAGAGCTTCGCGGTAAGTGAGAATGCGTGACATTGGAATGCTTGCGGGAAAGGAGATTGTTGGAGGGTGGGTGCTGGCCGGGAGGGATCAGTCGTTGAAGAAGTGGCGGCCGATTTTGGAAGCGGGCGTGTTGTTGTCCGATTCCCAGTAAATGTCGGTCATGATGTCGGCGACGGTCGGGGCGGGGGATTCATCCGCGAATTGCACCGCGTCGGCCGCTTCGGCGGTGGCCTCCTGTTTGATCTTCGCGGCGGCTTCCTCAGTGAGAACGCCTTCGCCGATGAGGCGGCGGAGAAACACGGAGATCGGATCGTGGTTCTGCTTGTAGTTGGTGATTTCTTCCGGCGTGCGGTAACCGCCCTTGTGTTTCGAGTCCGCCACGCTGTGGCCGTAGTAACGGTAGGTGTCGATTTCCAACAAGGTCGGACGGCTTTGGGTGTGGGCGCGCTCGATGGCGATCTGGGTCTTTGCACGGACTTCGTAAATGTCCGAACCATTCACGACATCCCATTCCATGTCGTAGCCCTCGGCCCGTTGGGCCAGGCAACCACGGTAGGAGGAGGAGCGTTTCTGGGACGTGCCCATGGAGTAACCGTTGTTCTCGATGACATAGATGACGGGAATGTCGAAGAGAGCGGCGATGTTGAGGGATTCGTGGAAGGCACCCTGGTTCACGGCCCCGTCACCGAGGTAGCAAAGGCAGGCGCCCTGTTTGCCCAGATATTTCACTCCGTAAGCCAGCCCGAGACCGAGCGGGGTCTGACCGCCGACAATGCCGTGGCCACCCCAGTAATTCTTGTCCGGCGCGAAGTAGTGCATCGAACCGCCCTTGCCCTTGGAGCAGCCGGTTTGCTTGCCGTAATTTTCCGCCATGCATTCGCGCATGCTCATGCCGGAAGCGAGGGCGTGGCCGTGGTTCCGATAGGCGGTGATGACGTGGTCGTTATCTCCACACAGGGAAATAGTGCCGACGGCGACCGATTCCTGACCGATGTAAAGGTGGAGGAAGCCACCCATTTTTCCGGCCGTGTAATACTTCAGCGAGGCTTGCTCGAAAGCCCGGATGCGCACCATGTCGGTGTACAGCCCGATTTTTTCTTGGGCGCTGAGGGCCTGGTTGATGGGGGAGTGGGCGAAGTCGAGACTGGTGGCGCTGGTCATGGTTCGAAGAAAAGGGAAAGGATCGGGGGCGATTTACTTGGAAAGGACGGGGCTCGAAGAAGGAACGGCAAGCTTCGGAATGCGGAGCTGGGACCCGGCGAAGATGGCGGTGAAGAGAAGATTGGCCGCAGCCAGATTTCTCAGGAAGACCCAGGAAGGAATGGTCGAACCTGGAGGACCGGCCCAGAGGGATTGCCACAGGCCGGTGAGGGACTTCTCATACATCGGATCGAACAACCAGGCAGCACCATTGGTGATCAGGTGGAAAACCACGGCGGCAAGAATGGAGCCCGCCAGCAGGATCGGGAACTTGCGTTCGGCAAGAGCCTTCCCAAGGAAATAGGTGGCGGCAAAGGCACCGAAGGTGGTGAGGAAAATGGTCGGATCGGAAACGTAGGGGCCTTTGCCGAACAGGTAGGTTGCCGCCCAGATACCGACAGGAATGGCGAATCCGCGCCAGCCGGGAGCCAGCAGGGCTCCGCAGAAGAACACCGCGGCAAGCGGTTGGAAATTCGGTTGGGAATCCGGTAGGATGCTTCCCAGAATCCGGAATGCGATGAGCAATCCGATGATGAGACCGAGCGGCAGATAACGGTGCATGACCCCGGGAGGATTGTGGATTTTTCCGGGCGCGGCTAGACCAAAATCCGGGTTTGGAAAAGGTTTTTTCGTTCCCGTTCAGGGGATTGCGCGGTAGTTTTCAGGGATGGAATGGGACAATCTGGTGGAAGCGGCGTGGCGGGTGCGTGAATCGGCTTATGCCCCGTATTCGAATTTCCACGTCGGGGCCGCTCTCCTTGCCGCCGATGGGACGGTCTTCACCGGTTGCAACGTGGAGAATATTTCCTATGGTCTGACGAATTGCGCCGAACGCGTGGCGATCGGTGCTGCCGTGGCGGCGGGTAGCCGGAGGTTCCTCGCGGTGGCTGTAGTGGCGGATACCGCGGTGCCGATCTCCCCATGCGGTGCCTGTCGCCAGGTGCTGGCGGAATTCGGCGTGCCCTTGGTGATGCTGGCCAACCGGACGGAGCGGATGGAGTTCCGGTTGGAAGAATTGCTGCCCCGGGCGTCCGCAGGAATTCTTGATCGAGCGGAGTGAGAATGTTCCACGTGGAACATCCGGGTTTACGAGCTTGAGCGTGGGGTGGGGGAGGGCTATCTTGCCGCCCCGCGATGTTCCGCTACCCGAAGACCTACGATGTGATTGTGATTGGTGCTGGCCACGCCGGTGTCGAAGCTGCGATGGCCGCCGCACGGCTTGGTGCCGAGGTGGCCATCCTCACGCAGAATCTGGACACCATTGGCCAGATGTCGTGCAATCCGGCCATCGGTGGACTTGCGAAAGGCCACATGGTGCGGGAGATCGACGCCCTCGGCGGCGTCATGGGTCTCAACACCGACGCCACCGGCATCCAGTGGCGGATGCTCAATGCCTCGAAAGGCCCCTCCGTCCGCGCGCCCCGCGCCCAGTGCGACAAAAAGGCCTACCAATTCCGCATGAAGCGCGAGCTCGAGGCCATGCCCGGTGTGGAGATCCACCAGGGAAACGTCGCAGACATCCTCGTGGAAAACGACCGCGTCACCGGCATCGCCACCTCGCTCGGCATGGAGATCGCCGGGAAATCCGTCATCCTCAGCGCCGGGACCTTCATGGGCGGCCTGATGCACGTCGGCCTGAAGAACGAAAAAGGCGGCCGCATGGGCGACGCCACTTCCATGGTCTCGGAATCCCTCAAGCGTCTCGGTTTCCAAGTAGAACGCTTCAAGACCGGCACCCCATGCCGCCTCAACGCCCGTTCCATCGATTTCTCGAAGTGCGAACGCCAGGACGGCGACACGCCCGTCCCCAAGTTCAGTTTCATGGCCGACACCTTGCAAAAGGGGAAAGACGACCTCTTCACCCTCAATCCATGGGGCGATCCGATGTTCCACGTGGAACAAATGCCCTGCTGGATCACCTACACGAACCCCCGCACCCACGAGATCATTGCCGGGAACCTCCACCAATCGCCGATGTATTGCGGTGTGATCGAGGGCGTCGGCCCGCGCTACTGCCCGTCCATCGAGGACAAGGTCGTCCGTTTCGCGGAAAAGGAGCGCCACCAGGTGTTCCTTGAACCCGAAGGCCGCCACACGCTGGAGTACTACGTGAATGGCGTCTCCACGTCCTTGCCCTACGAGGTGCAGCTCGATTTCCTCCGTTCCATCGTCGGCTTGGAGAAATGCGAGATCCTCCGCCCCGGCTACGCCGTGGAATACGACTACTGCCCGCCCACCCAGCTCCGTCCGACACTGGAAACGAAACAGATCGAAGGACTCTACTTCGCCGGCCAGATCAATGGCACGTCCGGCTACGAGGAAGCGGCAGGGCAGGGGCTCATCGCCGGGGCCAATGCCGCGCTCAAGGCGCTCGGCCAACCCGAGTTCATCCTCGGCCGCGACGAAGCCTACCTCGGTGTCATGGTGGATGACCTCGTCACCCGTGGCTGCACCGAGCCCTACCGCATGTTCACCAGCCGGGCCGAATACCGTCTCCTGCTCCGTCAGGACAACGCAGACCTCCGCCTCACGCCCAAAGCGGCGGAAATCGGCCTCGCCAGCGGTGAACGCGTCCGCCGGGTGGAGGAAAAGCAATCCGCCCTCGCCCGGGCCGAGACCTTTGTCCTCCAGACGAGCCATCAGGGGGTGAAGCTCGACCAATGGTTCCGCCGCACGGAAAACGAGTGGCAAGCCCTGCCTGAAACCCTGCTCACCGAGTTCCAGCCCGACATCTGGCCCCTTATCGAGACCCGCTTCAAGTATGAAGGACACCTCGGCCGCCAGCAGGCGCAGATCGACCGCATGTCCCGCCAAGAGAACCGCAAGCTCCCGACAGACCTCGACTACACTACCATCCGCGGCCTGAAGAAAGAAGCCCAGGTCCGTTTTTCAGAAATCCGCCCCGCCACCCTTGGCCAGGCCGGTCGCATCCCCGGCATCACCCCGGCGGATCTTGCGATGCTTGTGGTCTGGTTGGAAAAACTGGAGCGCGAGGCGGCAGTTTGATTTGATTTCCAAGCCCTTACGGCTTGCGGGCAAGACGCAACAGGCAGCAGCCGCACTCCACGATTCCCTCATTTTTTGAAACCAAGCGACCCCGCGTGATCTGGTGATTGCCCGCCCGGTTCACCACCACCAGGCCACAGTCTCGCAGGACTCTCATGTGCTTGGAGGCATTGGACGCAGGCAGGCCCAGCCGTTCCGCCAGCTCGACAATGATCAATCCGTCGCCCATCGCCACCTCCCGCAGCAGCTTCCACCGGACCGGAGATCCCAAAGCGGACGACAGGGCGGTGAAAGAAAGCGGCGGCAATCCAGCGGGTGTTGTTTCGGAATCCATGGGAAAAGTCTTAAAATTGACGCAAAACTACCCGAAACGACCGCGAAGACGATCACAATTTCCCGGATAGCCCACGTAAACGATGGAATAACGAATGAAACAGTTGGATTGATTCTTTGAATAGATGGTATGCAGATTAAATAAACATCAATCGTTGCTCAAAATACTTTTATAAGGAATCGAATATCCTGATCTAAGAACCAAATTGACCCAACATCATCCGAAATAGCTTCGAGGTAGCCCTCAACGTATCCGTCGTCGTTCCAGATAAGGAGAGATGACCTTGCTGTCCGGACCACAAGGTCCCAACTCCATATTAGAGCGGACTGGCTTTGATCGGTGGGCGTGGACATCCTTCGGCAGGAAACATCATGGAAATCGTTCCGGAAATCGAAGAAGGCGGGATGCTGAATCTCGCCCCACCCGGCCTGATGGACCGGCTGTGGGCCGAAGGTTGGCGGCATTTCGGCAGCCAGTTTTTCCGTTACAGCACGATGCTTGAGGAAGATGGCAGGCTTCAGACCATCCAGCCGCTGCGCCTCCCGCTCGCGGAATTCACTCCGAGCAAGAGCCAGCGCCGGATCCTGAAGCGCAACCGCGACGTGACGATCTCGATCATGCCCGCCGTCGTCGATGAGGAGCGCGAGGCGCTTTTTCTCAAACACTGCGAGCGCTTCACCTCGAATGTGCCTGAATCGTTGAGGAATTTCATCCCATCGGAAGTCCCCGACCGCCTGCCTTGCCCCTGCGTCACCGTGGAAGTCCGGCTGGACGGAAAGCTGGTCGCCGTTAGTTACCTGGACGTGGACATCGACTCCGTCTCCAGCGTGTATGCCGTTTTCGATCCCGCCGAGTCGCGCCGCGGTCTCGGGATCCTGACGCTGCTGGAGGAAATCCGTTGGGCGCGCTCCCGAGGCAAGCGCTGGCTCTATCCGGGGTATGCCACCGCCGGGCCGGGCATTTACGACTACAAGAAAACCTTCCGGCCCATGCAGCGCTTCGATTGGCGGGGAAACTGGCACCCGCTGGAGTGATCATCCACTGGAGCGCGGAATTCATTCCGCGCGAAATGAATTTCGCGCTCCAGTTCTTCAGTTTCCTCCCAGCACTTCCTCCACCCACTTCGGCACCTCCACCGTCGCGGGTCCGGTGCGGTGTTTCTGAAACTGCTCTGAGATGGCGGTGCCGGTGTTGTTGATTTCGAGAGTCTCCGCGCCGTGGTAGCGGGCGGAGGAGACGAAGCCCGCCGCCGGATAGACGTGGCCGGACGTGCCGATGGCGACGAAGAGATCCGCTTGTGTTAGGGCGATTTCTATCCGGTCCAGGTGGTGGGGCATTTCCCCGAACCAGACGATGTCCGGCCGCAGGGTTCCACTCTCGCCGCAAGTGGCGCAGACGTCGGCCGTGCCCATGCCACCGGTCCAATCGCATCGGGTCCGGCAGTAGTTGCAGAGCGCTTTCAACAACGAGCCGTGCATGTGGATCACGTTTTCCGAACCGGCGCGTTCGTGGAGATCATCGACATTCTGCGTGATGAGCGTGAACTTTCCCGGATGCTCCCGCTGCAATCTGGCCAACGCGAGATGGGCGGCGTTCGGCTCCACCGTGGCGAGCGCGGCGCGCCGCAGGTTGTAGAAATGCAGGACCAGTTCCGGGTCTCGATCAAAGGCCTCCGGAGTGGCCACGTCCTCGATCCTGTGCCCTTCCCACAGCCCGTCCGCATCACGGAATGTCGGCACGCCCGACTCCGCGGAAATGCCCGCGCCGGTGAGGATGACGATGGAGTCGCCATGTTTCGATTGCGGCATGGAATGTTTTGGTTAGTGGGCAAGGCGCTCGCGACATTCCCGGACATGTCGACCGATCGCGTCGGTGAGCTTGCCGACGATGGGATCGGAGATTCCCTCCGACAGGAGTTCGTGCGCGACATCCTCTACTTTGTCGAGGATCCACGCCATGCGGTCGTCGGCAAGTGCGAGGACCTCGGTAACAGGCAGCCGCAAGTCGCGGGCGCAGGATTCCCAATGACTCCGCCCGATTTCGCTTAGCCGGTAGGTGCCGCCGATCTTCATGGCGAGTTTAGCTTTGTATGGATCGATGCTCCGGGGATAGGGCAGTGCGGAAGCGATATCGTAAAGCGGTGCCAAACGGATTTGGCGGCCTGGAGCGATGAGGACGGAGAAATTTTTGCCATGAGCGTCTGTGCCCGCGATCAACCAGTTGAAAATCAGGGAAAGCGCAAAGTTGCGGACGTCGGCATTCGGCTGCATGGATTGGGCCCATAGCAAGGCGGCGATCTCTTTGACCCCTGGTCCACCTTCGCTTTGATACTTTTTGGTCGGATGGATCGCGAGGGCTTGGCAGGTGTCCTCCTGATGGATGCGGATGCAGTGGCCTGCGTCCCAGAGCCGGTCGTAACGCCTCACCACGATGACAGGAAACTCTCCGGCGCGGATGACAGAGGAACTGCAAACGGGCAGCATGCATGCTCTGGCGAGTCGCATGCAGAAGTGCTCGTTTTCCACATGACCCTCGAACTCTCCTGTCGCGGGCTTCAGAATATGGGTGGTGGGAATGGACCCTTCGGGCACCCCCCAAGCTCCGGTTTCCGGACGGCGGAGCAGCGCGAGTTTGGGCTGTGCTCCTGCGAGACTGAATTGCCCGGTGTCCCCAGCAAGGCGGGTGGAACCATGGTTTTTCAACAATGAACGGACGCGATCCTCCAAGTCCCTCTCCGCGATCCAGCGGACGCGGCTCTCTCTTCCTCCTGGATCGTCGCCGTTCTCTTTTAGGAAACGCACGGCTCCGGCGCAGTCCTCGCCGACATGGGCAAGGAGCCGGAAGGGATCGCGTGACGAAACATGAAACCGCTTGCCCCACGACTCCAAGGTATACGGATTGTCCGGCAAAAGCCCCCAGAGAAACGGTTCGACCGCCGAATGGGAATGCCGCTCCAAGATCAGCGGCATCGAGAGAGAAAGCGGATAACGCGCGGGCGATTCCAGCCACGAAGGGGCATAGGAGAAACCCAGCTTCTTGCCATCTCTTTCGAGTGTTCCCATTCGTTCGCTGTCGGCCATGACGATCAGGGATTCGCTCATGGCTTGGGGGTGGAGTCGGTGTCTTCGAAAAGGCGATTGAGATCAATGCCGGTGGTGGCAGCGGAAACCGGCTCAATTCGCAGCCCCACACCCAGCGTCCTCAGTGTGCGGAGCACCATGCCCAGTTCCAGCGTCGTCCGCCCTTTTTCCAAGTGGATGATCCACTCACGGCCAACACCCGCTGCTTGAGCAAGCGCTGCCTGGGTCATCCGCTGATCTTGCCTCAGCTTGCGGACTACGGCCGCCAACTCCTTAGCGTTTTGGATGTCCATCAGGAAAAAATAGCTACAAAAGTCGCTGAGTGGCGACATTTGAGAGGTTTTGCTCACGGCAGCGGTGCCAGCAGGTGCGAGAGGGTTTCGGAATCAATCTTCAGCTTGCTCGTTTCCTCGGAGAGCAGGGCTTCGACGAGGGCGGACTTGTGTTTCTGGAGTTCCAGGATGCGGTCCTCGATGGTGCCGGTGCAGACGAGCTTGTGGACGAAGACGGGCTTGGTTTGGCCGATGCGGTGGGCGCGGTCCGTTGCTTGATTCTCGGCGGCGGGGTTCCACCACGGGTCGTAGTGGATGACGGTGTCGGCGGCGGTGAGGTTGAGGCCGGTGCCGCCGGCCTTGAGGGAGATGAGGAAGATGGGGACCTCGCCGGCTTGGAAGCGTTTCACCAGGCTGGCGCGGTCCTGGGTCCGGCCGGTGAGCTTGAGGAAGGGGATCTCCTCCTTTTCCAGATGGGCTTCTATCAGCTCTAGCATGGAGGTGAAGCTGGAAAAAAGCAGAATGCGGCGGCCTTCCTCGAGCAGCGTCGGCAGGAGTTCATCGGTCAGGTAGTCGAGTTTCGCGGAGTCGGCGACCTTTTGTGCGGCGGGATTCTTGAGCAGCTGCGGGTGGCAGCAGATCTGGCGGAGCTTGAGCAGCGCATCGAGGACGATGATGTGGGACTTCGCCAGACCGTTGGCGGAGATGGCCTCGCGCACCCGTTTGTCCATGGCGGCGCGGACGGATTCGTAAAGATCGGTCTGTTCCTTCGTCAGCTCGATGGAGTGGATGAGCTCGGTTTTCGGCGGGAGTTCCTTCGCCACCTGGTCCTTGGTGCGGCGCAGGATGAGCGGAGAAACACGGCGGTTGAGAGCGAGCTGGGCGTCGCGCGAACGGTCCCGCTCGATGGGTTTGCGGATCTGTGAATTGAATGTGGTTTCATCGCCGAGGAACCCGGGCATCAGGAAACGCATGAGGCTCCACAGCTCGCCGAGGTGGTTCTCCATCGGCGTGCCGGACAGGCAAAGGCGGAGACGGGTGCGGAGCTGGCAGACGTTTTTCGCGACGATGGCTTTGGAATTCTTGATGTATTGCGCCTCGTCGAGAATGCAGAGGTGCCAGTCCTGTTTTGATAGAATTTCGAAATCGCGCGTCAGCAGCGGATAGGAGGTGATGACGAGATCCGCTTCGGAGATCCGCCGGAAGGAGTCGCCGCGGTCCTTGCCCTGAAGCATGACAACCTTGAGGTGCGGGGTGAATTTCTCAGCCTCGGCCGACCAGTTGGTGACGACCGAAGTCGGGGCGATGACCAGCGACGGCCTGCCCGGTGATTTCGCGGATTCCGCGGCGAGATGGGTGAGGGCCTGCACGGTTTTTCCGAGTCCCATGTCGTCTGCCAGAATTCCGTGCAGCGAGTGATCCGCCAGAAACTGCAACCAGTGGAATCCTTCCGCCTGATAGTCGCGCAGCGTGGCGGTGACCTTGTCCGGGACCGGGACGCCGGGTATCGAGTGGATGTTCCGCAGGTTGTGGGCGAGTCTGGCGAGCGCCCGCAAGGTCTCGGAGTGATCGAGGGCAAGGGATGCCGCGACTCCCGCCGCTCCCAGCCGGTCGATCCTCACCGGTTCCTCGCCGTGGTGTCCGTGGAAGAGATGCCGCACCTGATCGACCATTTCCATCAGCCGCCGGGCGGGAAAGCGGATCGAACCGTCGGCCGGATTGTCGCAGGGAAACACGAAGAACTCCGGCAGCTCGGGTGAATCCGCGGAAGGAAGGTTCCGGCGGATGGCGCTGGCGATGATGGGGATCAGGCTGAGCCGGCGGCCGTCGATTTCAAATTGGGCATCGAAGCGGAACCATTCGATTCCGTGGTCGGATTCCGCTTCGATCCGGGGGAAGAAGCCTCCCGCATCATGGATGAGAAGACCGGAGGAAGGATCGATCTGCAGGGTCCATCCATCATCCTGCAAGCCGGCCATGTCCGGGCTCTCGATGAAGTCGAGCCAATCGTCCACGCCGGCGTGGATCGAGTTCGCCAGGATGACCGCGTGGCTTGATTCCTCATCCAGATGGGAGAAGGGGAGCCGCTGGGCGAGGGGAAGAAACCCCAGCTTGAGCAAGCGTCTTTCGGCGGCGAGCTCGGCCTTGGGATCGCGCTTCCGGATGTAGCGCCTGCCCTCGCGCATTTCGTAATGAACCGGTTTCTCGCCGGATGAAAGCGAGAGCAGCGGTCTGCTGTCGCCATAACGGAAAAACAGAATGGCGTGAATGTGTTCCTGCTTCGAGTAGCCGGTGCCGAAGCTTTTCTTCCTGACGACGAGATGCGGTTTCGGAGGAATGTCGCGCAGTTGCACGGTTTCCACCGCCACCGGTGAAGGCAGCTCCGGAGCCAACTGTTGGAGCTGCTCCGTGATTGTCGGAATGAGGCGGGAAGGCACCGGCGGGCCGCTGATCCATGACGCGAGCAGAGGGTCGGGAAGGTCGGAAATCAGAAGTCCGATTCTGCCTGTGTTCCGCTCGATGTAACGCGGCGGGAGGGTCGGAAGAACGATGCGTGGCTCGCCGTCGGCAAAAACCAGCTTCGGCTGCGCGTCGCCATCGGGCCGCATCTCCCACACGGCCGTGGCGGGGATGTCCGGGCCGGACCGGGCGGGGGTCCACATGCCGTCCTCGGGACCGGAAACATAAAGCCTGTTTGTCGCCGCCGCGGTTGCCAGGAGTTCCTCCCAGCTGGATCCGGCAAGACGCATTTCATCCCAACAGTTCTCCCGGCGTTTCCGCTGATAGTAGATCGATGCGGGGACGAAGTCATCGCGCACCAGGTATTTCGGCGGCTTGGAAGGATCCGCCTGGGCGGCGGTGTCGCTGATGGAAAAGCCACCGTTCTTGAGACGGGTGCCGACACGTAGGGTGAAAAACCACGGATTGCCCTCCAGATAGCTCACCAAGGGCTGGAGACAGAACGCGAGGAACCGCTTGTCCTCAACCGCACGCTTTGGCGGCGCCTTCAGGCTCTTGCTTGCATTGCGGATCCCCTCCAGCCAGTTGCTCACGCGCGGATCCTCGCGGACCGGCAGCGACGGAGACGATGGTGCCGGAGCGGGCATCACCGGAGCCGGTGCGACATCGTCCAGAATCATGAGAATGATGGCCGCGCCGTGTTTGCAGAAATGTCCCACCGGACAGGTGCATTCGGCCTGCACCGCCCACGCCCGGGTGGTGCTGAAAAAAGCGACCCGCGTCTGATAGGTCGACTTGGCGGACTTCACCCTTGCCTCGCATCCCACGTTGATGCCTGCCGTCCGATTGATTTCCGTCAGCTCGACGGACTGAGGGTTCGCATACCCCTCCGCACGTCCGAGGCTTCCCCGGTCGAAGGACCGCTTCCACAATCCGGAACGGATCCAGGTGACAAGCTCGGGCTCGTTCCGGATGGCGGCGATCAATTGATTCATGAGATTCGGATGGCGGCGGTGCGGATTTTCACCGTCTGAGAATTTCCACCGCACGCATCGGGGCCGCGCGACCGTCCCGCTCGGGCATCATCAGGTCGCAGATCAAAAGGTCCGGCAGGTGGGCGGAGCACCATTTCCACGCGGTCTTTCCCGTTTTCCGCGAAACGGACCTCGAACCCTTCCATTTCGAGCATCAGCGCGAGATTCCGCCGCATCGGTGCCTGGTCTTCGATGATGAGGATCTTCTTCATGGTTGCGACGCGTGGTTGATAGTCGAAACGCTCCGGTTTGTCATCCGCCTAAAGTCGGAGTGCGGATTTCCGGATCTGCTGCTTGAATGAGCCGTTCTCACCGCCGACCAGACCCACCGCATCCACAAGACGTTCCATCTCGTGGAACGGCGGTCCCATATGACCGCCCTCGTTTTCTATCAACAGCTTTTCAAGCTGGATACCGCGCTGCGGTTGTTCGTCATCACCGACATGGGAGGCGTCCAGCATCGGGATGTCGTGCTCCGTTTCCAAGGCACCGGCACACCCGGTCCCGAAATCACCGACCTGCCGCAGCCGGGCGGCAAGGTGAAGACCGACGTGAAATGGACACCCGGAGGCAGGATCACACTTTTCTACAAACTCAACGGCCTCGCCGGTGACTGGACGCCGGTCAATCAACTCACCATGGATGCGAACGGCGAGGCGGGCTATCTGCACAACATCTTTGGGGATTCCAAGCAGTTCTATCGTCGGTTCGCCACGATGCTGAAGATCTTGCAGATGGTCCTCTCGTAGAGATATTCGCTGAATTTGCTGCTAGGGGTTCATGGAAACCCAGGCCTGAACAGGAGGCCAGCCGGAGAGATTTGCCACAAAGATCGTCATAACAGGGACGACATTTTAGGATTGCCAAGTGCTTTGGGCAAACGAGAAAGGCTGAATGACGATGGACGCCGACAATGTGACTCTCATCCTCAATGCGGCGTGCGAGGGAGACAGACAGGCGGCGGAGGATCTGATTCCGCTCGTCTATGGTGAATTGCGCAAGTTGGCGGCTTGGCGCCTGGGACAGGAAGCGGAGGCGCATACCCTGCAGGCGACCGCTCTGGTGCACGAGGCCTACCTGAAGCTCTCGCCCGGCGAACCCCAGTGGGAGGGCCGAAAGCACTTTTTCTGTGCAGCCGCCGAAGCGATGCGCCGCATCCTGATCGACCGCGCGCGGCATCGGAAGGCCGTGCGGCATGGAGGCGGATTGCAGCGGACCGGGTTCGCGGAGGACATCATCGCCGTTCCTTCCGCGCAGGATGACGAGATTCTTGCCATCAACCAAATCCTGGATCGCTTCGCCCTAATCGAACCGCGCAAGGCGGAGGTCGTGAAGTTGCGTTATTTCGTCGGAATGACCATCGAGGAAACCGCCGAGGCCCTCGGGATTTCGACGCCCACGGCGAAGCGTGACTGGGTTTTCGCGCGGGCCTGGTTGTTCCGGGAGCTGCAACGGGATGCTTGATGGAATTATTTGATCCTTTCTCCGGGGTTCTTCCGCATAGGTTGGTGTCAGGTCAACGACGGTCTCGAACTTCCACCTGGAACCAAGCTGTGCCCCATCCACCCACCCCGGAAATCATCCTGCTGGCCGCTTTGGAAATCCCAGGCCCACAGGAACGCGCCGCCTATCTGAACGAGGTGTGTGGAGGCGATCAGGCGCTGCAGGAAGAGGTTGGTTCGCTCATAACAGCTCATCTTGCGGCGGAGACTTTCATGGAACCTCTGACCGATCCGCTCTGGCGCGAGCTTCCCGGAGAGAAGAAAGGCGACACGATCGGACGCTACACGCTGATCCAACAGATCGGTGAGGGAGGATTCGGCACCGTTTATCTTGCCGAACAAAACCAGCCGGTGAAACGGCCGGTGGCGCTCAAGATCATCAAGCCGGGCATGGACTCTAGGGAAATCATCGCACGCTTCGAGGTGGAGCGACAGGTGCTGGCCCTGATGGACCACCCGCACATCGCCAAGGTCCATGATGCCGGAACCACCGAAAGCGGGCGGCCTTACTTCGTGATGGAAGTGGTGAAGGGAGTGCCGATCACGAAATACCGCACCGAGGGCAATTTCGACATTAAGGCACGGCTGGAACTTTTCATCGATGTGTGCGCGGCCGTGCAGCACGCGCACCAGAAAGGCATCATCCACCGGGATCTCAAACCATCTAACATTCTTGTTTCGGCCCACGATGGCAAGCCGGTGGTGAAGGTGATCGACTTCGGAATCGCCAAAGCCATCGGGACGGAACTTACGGAGAAAACGATCTTCACGCAATACGGGCGGATGATCGGCACGCCTCAATACATGAGCCCGGAGCAGGCGGAACTCAATGAGCTGGCTTTGGATACCCGCAGCGACATCTATTCGCTCGGGGTCATCCTGTATGAACTCCTAACCGGGACGACGCCGCTTGATGGCGACCAGCTTCGCAGCGCGGGCTACGCCGAAATGCAGCGGCTGATCCGCGAGGTCACGCCGCCGAAGCCAAGCGCCAGGCTGGCCGAATCGTTAGGTCGGAGCGAATCTAACAAACTATCTCATCCGGGAGTTTCGCCCCGCGCCCTGCGGGGTGATCTCGACTGGATCGTCCTTAAAGCTCTCGAAAAAGATCCCGACCGCCGCTACGAGTCCGCCGGGGCGATGGTGGAGGATCTGCTGCGCTTTCTCCAACACAAGCCGGTCGAGGCCCGCCCGCCGAGCATGACCTATCTGATGCGGCGCTTCACCCGCCGCCATCGCGGGCCGGTTTTCGCGGGGGCCGCGCTGCTGGTTGCCCTGATTCTGGGTGCGGTGGGAACCTCCATCGGCATGAAACGCGCGCTCAACGCCAACGAGGAATTGGACCGGCAGAAACTCGCGCTCGTCGATTACAAGGAACGTCTCTCCGGCCTTCTCGAATCGAACCAGAAAATGCTCGGCGAGATCCGCGGGATGAGCACCAACGAAGCGCAGCTTCCCGCGGAATTCGAAGCACTCCGCAGAGAGAACCAAGCCCTGCTGGACAAGGTCAAAAACGAAGTGGCGAATCAGGAGCGCTACGCCGAGGAAATCGAGAGACTGCGGCAAGAGAAGGCGCGACTCGAGAAGTTGGCGGGTACCTACGCGACCGTCGAATCCGTGCGCGCCGGGCTTTTCAAAGACGCCACCATCTCGCTGGGCATGAACGAACGCGGCCAGTTCTATCACGACGGAAAACTCGTTCCCTATCCCATGCTGCTCGAGGCACTCGCCGCACCGCCGGACGATGAAACGCTCGGGAAAAACGTGTCATACCGGCTGAGTGTGAAGCTACCCGCCGGCGCAAAACCCACGGACAACGTCTTCCAGTTCCGACTCCGGCAAATCGCTTCCGCCGCCGACCAGATCGGACTCAGGCACGAGTTGTTCCCGCAGCCGACGAGCAAACCGGCCCGCTGACTTCGTGGCTGGGACCGAGTTGCCTCCGGCCATGCGGGATGCACTTCGCGATTGATAGGATCTCGCTAACACTCGCCCGGCATTCCGGGCGGTCCGAGAGAATGAAGATCGAATGGCCGCGCATGAACGGATCTTCAAGCATTGCATGCGCGAATCCATTCGCCGCACCGCATGAAGAATTTCGTGGATCGAATTTATTCTGATCCATTTCGTGGAGAAATTCCGCATCTGCTGATTGAGCGGTGATGGCCATCCCATCGCAGCCAATCAAATTCATGAAAAAGCTCATAACTCTTGTCGATCATAGTGCCCTGGTTCGATCGATGATATTCTGGGACAACGATGTTCCGCATCTTCATCATCACATGGCTGCGATGATCATCTTCGGTATCGGATTCGCTCCCATCATTGCTCTCGCGTTGTCCCTTATGGAAATGACGACCCTGCCCATTGCCTCACTCATTTTGGTCATTCCGGCAATCGCGATCGCCATTTTCCTGAGCTGTTGCAATCACCGCTATGGCCGACTGATGCGGCATGGTTATTGGATGGGTATCATTGCGGTCACCTGTTACGACTGTGTAAGAATTCCATTCTTGATGGCCGGATGGATGGATGATTTCATCCCCCGAATCGGCTTGATGCTGGTTGGGGACAGCGCTCATCACGCGGTCGTGGGATACCTTTGGCGTTACCTGGGCAATGGGGCCGGGATGGGCATGGCATTTGTTTCCGCCTTTTCTCTTTTCAGACAACGTTTCTTAGTGCTGCGCCTGCTGGGCGAACTGAAATCCGCACTCTTGTTTGGACTTTTCGTATGGGCTTGCCTCATCGCCACCATCAAAATTTCGCCTAATGGCGAAGACATCATGTTTGTGATTACTCCAGGCGCCCTGTTGCTCAGTTTGATCGGACATCTCGTTTTTGGTTACACGCTTGGGTATCTTGTGAAGCATTTCAGCTCGGAGATCATCCAAGTGCCTGAATCGACTGACTTCCTCTGCTCACACAAAAAATCGGCTGAAGAATCCTGATCCTTTTCGTGGGGAAATTCCGCATCTGCTGGCTGACGGGTAAACATTCCACCCGTCGTCCTCCACCTCCACATCGAACTCATCATGAGCACCGACACCTGTCCGCCACCCACCGTCCGCAGCATCAGCCTGCCCCCTCTTGCCGCCCTTGCCCTCGCGCTGGGCCTTGCGGGTTCCACCTACATCGCCGCCTCCACCTGGCGGGATGTTAGGAAACAACCGGATAAAAACAACATCCGCATCACCGGCTCAGCCAAGAAGCGGATCGCCTCCGACCTCATCCAGTGGTCGGCCACCATCGAGGGAAAAGGCGCAGACCGCACCGCCGCCTATGTCTCTCTCAAGGCCGGGACCGAAAAGGTGGTCGCCTTTTTGAAAGCCCAGGGCATCAAGCCGGACGACATCAAGACCCAGTCCGCCACCATTACCGAGGAGTTCGAGATGGTGCGTGAAGACAAGGTACTTCCCGGTACCAACGTTCCCGTAAGGACGGAAACCCGCAGGTCCGTCGGATTCCGCGCCTTCCAGGTGGTGTCCGTGAGTTCACCTAACGTGCCGCAGATCGAGAAGGCGTCGCGCGAGATCACCTCACTGCTGGAGCAAGGCGTTTTCGTGACCTCCAACTCTCCGAATTATTATTACACCCGCCTCGGCGAGCTCAAACTGGAGATGCTGGCGGAAGCCGCCAAGGACGCCCGCAGCCGCGCCGAGAACATCCTCCGCTCGGCCGGCAATACCGACATCGGACCGCTCGTGTATTCGTCCATGGGAATCATCAACATCAACCCGGCCAACTCCACCGAGACTTCCACCGAGGGCAACAACGACACCTCCTCCTACGAGAAGGACATCATCACCATCGTCCGCGCCGAGTACAAGGTGAATTGACGGGTTCGCTCGGTTAAGATCAAGGCAGGGCGATCTCCGCATCGCCCATGCCCATGAAGTGACTGCATCTCATCGGCTTCTCATGGGCTCGGCGGACAGATTCCGCCGCTCCTTGGGCACACGTGAGGCGGCACGAGGTGCAATTTTGAAACTCCAGCCAGACTTATCAGGCACTGTCTGATTCATGCTTCTCGTGTGGGAATGTTGACCGCGGAAATCGAGGCTTGCGGATCACCAGCCGAACTGCGGGATGTCGCGGGTCTTGTAGAGATTCTCGTTGTTGAACTGAAACGTGTAGTAAGCGGACTTTCCGTTAGGGTCCGTGAGCAGGATCGGCTGGGTGGCGAAGGCGGCAATTTCATTGCCGGAGCCGTAGGTCTGCACCTTTTGTCCCATGACGGTGACGGAGGATTTGTCATCCGTGGTGATCCGGGAGTTGTTCCGGCCGTGATAGAAGATCTCCACCACATCCTTCGGCGCGCCGTCCCTCACATAGGAAACGCGGCTGATCCCGCTCACGTCCATCTCCGGCCTGCCATTTCCCAAGGCGTGCCAGCCGGGGCTGATGACGCGAGGAAAGACGGCTCCCCGCGTCTCTTTCTCTAACTTGGAAATCACTTCCTGATAGGTGGGCGTCGTTTTCTGTGTCTCACAGGCAATGACGAGGAGGCTGGCGGTGATGGAGACGGACAGGAGGGGGATTTTCATGGGGGATGGCTGAATTTCAGTTCGCCACGATGTTGAAGATCTTGCCCGGGATGAACACGATCTTGCGGATGGTTTTTCCTTCGAGATATTCGCCGACCTTGCTGCTGGCGAAGGCGGCGGCTTTGGCGCCTTCCTCGTCGATGTCCTTGGAAACCATCAGGCGGTCGCGGAGTTTGCCGTTCACCTGCACCACGAGTTCGATCTCGTTTCGAACGAGCGCGGCTTCGTCGTAGGCGGGCCAGGTTGTTTCCGACAGCATCGTGGTTCCGCCGAGGCGGGAGTTGATCTCCTCGGCCAAGTGCGGGGCGAAGGGATCGAGCACGGTGAGGAATTGCGTGAACTCCTTCAACGGAACGACCTCGGCCTGGGTGAAGGCGTTGGTGCAGATCATCATCTGCGAGATGGCGGTGTTGAAGCTGAGTTTCTCGATGTCCTCGCCGACCTTTTTGATCGTCTCGTGGACGACGCGGAGCAGTTCCTTGTCAGCGCACGGCACGTCCTGGATTTTGGCGGAAATGGTGATTTCACCTTCGTTCTCATCGAACGCGACCCGCCAGACGCGGGCGAGGAATCGGGAGACGCCTTCGACGCCCTTCATCTGCCACGGTTTCACTTGTTCGAGCGGACCCATGAACATTTCGTAGAGGCGCAGCGCGTCGGCTCCATATTCGGAAACGACGTCGTCCGGATTCACCACGTTGCCGCGGGACTTGGACATCTTCTGGCCGTCCTCGCCGAGGATGAGGCCTTGGTTGACAAGTTTCTGGAAAGGCTCGGGTGTTCTCACGTGGCCAAGGTCGAAGAGGACCTTGTGCCAGAAGCGGGCGTAGAGCAGGTGGAGGACGGCGTGTTCCGTACCGCCGACGTAGAGATCGACCATTCCGGGTTTTTCATCCGTCCAGTAGTCCTCAGCTTCGTTAGAGATGAAACGGCTGGTATTCGTCGGATCGCAATAACGCAGGTAATACCAGCACGAGCCGGCCCATTGCGGCATGGTGTTGGTTTCGCGGATCGACCCGTCCGGCAGTTCGACCCAGGCGGTGGCCTTGGTGAGGATCGGTTCGGGCGAGCCGCTGGGCTTGTAGTCGTCCAGCGGTGGCGCGAGCAGCGGCAGTTCGCTTTCGGGAATCGCGTGGTGGTAGCCGTCTTTCCAAATGATCGGGAACGGCTCGCCCCAATAGCGCTGGCGGGAGAACAGCCAATCACGCAGCTTGAACTGGATGCGGCGTTTGCCTTTGGAGTTGGATTCCAGCCAGTCGATCATCTTGGCTTTGGCTTCAGCGGTGGGGAGGCCGTCGAGGAAACCGGAATTCACGGCAGTTCCATAAGCGGTGTAGCCTTGCCAATCCGAATCATCGTTTGGTTGCACGACTTGCTTGATCGGAAGGCTGAATCTGATAGCAAATTCGTGATCCCGCTCGTCATGCGCTGGCACCGCCATGATCGCGCCGGTTCCGTAGCCCATCATCACATAGTCCGCGATCCACACTGGAACCTGCTCGCCGCTAACAGGGTTCGTCGCGAACGCGCCGGTGAAGACGCCGGACTTGTCCTTGTTCAGATCACCGCGGTCCATGTCGGACTTGGAGGAAATCGATTTCTGATAGGCTTCGACGGCTTCCTTCTGTTCGGCGGTCGTGATTTCCGGGACGAACGGATGCTCCGGCGCGAGCACCATATAGGTCGCTCCGAACAGCGTGTCCGGACGGGTCGTGAAAACAGTAACGGTCTTCCCATCGATGGAGAAATCCACCTCCGCTCCTTCACTCCGGCCGATCCAGTTCTTCTGCAACAACTTGATGCCTTCCGGCCAATCGAGCGTGTCGAGTTCGTCGATCAGGCGCTGGGCGTATTTCGTGATCCGCAGCATCCATTGGCGCAGCGGGCGGCGTTCGACGGTGTGGCCTTTCGATTTCCACTCCTCGACTTCCTCGTTCGCGAGCACGGTGCCGAGGTCGGGCGACCACCAGACGGGCGTGTTCGCGACGTAGGCCAGGCGGACGTCGTTGATTTGGTCGCGGGTCCAGCCTTTCGCTTCGAGTTCGGAAACGGGCTTCGCCTTGCAGGTTTCCTCGCAGTAGTAGGAACCGTAAAGCTGGAGGAAAATCCACTGCGTCCAGCGCACGTATTCGGGATCGGTGGTGGCGATTTCGCGGTCCCAATCGTAGCCGAAGCCGAGTGATTTCAACTGCCTGCGGAAATTCTCGATGTTCGCCGCCGTGGTGATCGCCGGATGCTGGCCGGTCTTGATCGCGTATTGCTCCGCCGGCAGGCCGAACGAGTCGTAGCCCATCGGATGCAGCACGTTGAATCCCTTCATCCGCTTGTAGCGGCCGATGATGTCGGTGGCTGTGTAACCTTCCGGATGTCCCACGTGCAGACCCGCGCCGCTGGGGTAGGGGAACATGTCGAGCACGTAGTATTTCGGCTTCGTGGCATCGAAATCCGCATCGCCCGGTCCCGGGGTGCGGAAGGTTTTCTCAGTCTCCCAGCGCTGTTGCCATTGGGGCTCGAATTCGCGGAAAGGGAATGGTTTGCGGGCGTCGGACATGGTCGGGAAAGGGCGGGCAACGTGGCGGATCTTGTTCACAATGGAAAGAAAAACCCCGGCGAGCGACCGGGAGCCTTCTTGACTTGATGTGATGATGCGATTACATCACGGCGTATGAGGACGACCTTGGACATTGATGATGATGTGTTGCGAACCGCCAAGGAAATAGCCGTTAAAGAGAAGCGATCCGCCGGAGCGGTTATCTCGGATCTCGCCCGGAAGGGATTCCAAGCGGCACCGGGCGTCGAGGGTCGGAAAGACAGAGTGCGCAATGGCATCCATCTGCTTCCAAGTCGTGACGAGACGGTCACCTTATCGCACGTGCGTGAGATGATGGAAGAGGAGGGCATCTGATGCGCGCTTTGCTGGATGTGAACGTGCTCATCGCCCTTTTCGATCAGCATCACATTTTCCACGAACGGGCACATCTTTGGCTGGAAGCGAATGCAGCCGCAGGAATCGCCACCTGCGCTATCACGGAAAACGGAGTGGTCCGGATAATTTCGCATCCGAAATACAGCCGCGCATTCCTTTTAACCCCTGGCGATGTGATCGAACGTCTCGGCGGGTTTTGTGAAGCTCAGGATCACGAGTTCTGGCCGGACGATGTTTCCCTGAGAGACACAGGGGTTTTCCAAACGGACCGGATCCTCGGCACGCGTCAGTTGCCGGATATCTATCTGCTAGGTCTGGCGGTGAGCCGCGGCGGACGATTGGTCACGTTCGACGAAGGCATCACGATCAAGGCCGTCCGTAATGCGAAAGCGGAGCATCTCATGGTTATTTGAAGGCGGCATCGATCTCCTTCGAAATCCGCTCGATGAATGCCGGCATCAACGGAGCCGCACCCTTCACCACCGTGCCGTGGTCGAGGTCCTTGATTTCGTGGAATTCCACGTTCGGATGCTCCAGATTCCGCAGGGTGGCGTAGAACAACTCGTTCTCCTCGACCCTGCATTTGAACTCGATCCGCCGGTCGCCCGTGATCAGGCAGATCGGCGGCAGATCCTTGGAGGCAAAATGCAGCGGCGCGAAATCATCGATCACCGGAACCAACGACGGACCGGCGATTTTACGCAGTTCCTTCACATGAAAATGAGTCGTCACCTGCGCGCTCACCGGAAACAGCCCGGCCAACGAGTGCGGGGAAATTCCATAAGGCGCGAGCCACTTCGGATCCTCCCCGACCATCAGCGCCAGATACCCACCGGCCGAGTGGCCGCCGATGAAAACCTTCTTCGGATCGCCGCCGTAGCTGGCGATGTTCTTCAGCGTCCAGGCCACCGCCGCCGCCGCATCCTCGATGAACACAGGACAAGGCACCTGTGGCGACAAACGGTAGCCCGCCGAAACAAGGGCCACGCCTTTTCCCTCGAACTGCGGAAAATCCCGGCCGCCGCCCGTTAGTCCGCCGCCGTGGAACCACACCAGCGTGGCGAATCCTTTCTGCTCCGCCGGCAGTCTCAGATCGACCATGCAGCGCTTTTCCGGGTCATCGGTCTGCTTCTCCGCCGGGTGGTAGGAAATTCCCTGAATGATGCGGAGGGTGTCGCCGCCTTCAGATAGATTTGAAAAGCCGGCGGCCAACAGAAGGAACTTGAGGAATTTCATGTCCGCTGACGTACGTTGTTTCGGTGCGGAACTCAACAATGCCGGATTGATTGGCTGAAAATTTGCGGAATCGGGGCGTGCGATTTCCGTCATCCGCCGCATCGTGACGCCGTGACGGAGATGCGGGAAATCGCGGAGCGGGTGCTGTTTGCGGACACGCTTGAGGAAAAGCTGGGGCTCGGGCCGGTCAGTGTGGCGGATGACGCTCGCGGTCCGGCGATCGCGCTGCCGGATGCGCCGGGCCGGCCTCAGGAACTCCGGGTGCGGGGCGACGGCGTGCGGGTGGATTTTCCCGGCATCCACCGGCTGGACGACGACCGCGAGCGCGGGGTGATGCTGCATTTCCTGGCGAACCACGAATTGTTAGCCGCCGAGCTGATGGCTCTGGTGCTGCTGCGCTTCCCGGATGCGCCGAAGGAATACCGCGCGGGTGTCTATGAGGCGATGCGCGAGGAGCAGGCGCACGCGCTGATGTATGTCCGCCGGATGAAGGAGTGCGGGATCGCGTTCGGCGAGCTGCCGGTGAACGACCATTTCTGGCGGCTCATCGCGCCGATGGAGACGCCTTTGGATTTCGTCACGCGGCTGAATCTAACCTTCGAACAGGCGAACCTGGATTTTTCGAAACACTATGCCGGCTTGTTCCGCGAGGTGGGCGACACGGCGACCGCGGCGGTGTTGGAGAAGATCCATCTCGATGAGATCGGCCATGTCGGCCACGGCTTGAAGTGGTTCCGAAAGTGGAAGCATCAGGGTGAGAGCGATTGGCAAGGCTACCGGCGTTGCCTGCATTTTCCGCTCACTCCGGCGCGGGCGAAAGGTCTCGCGCCTTTCAACGCGGATAGCCGCCGCCTCGCGGGACTGGACGATGATTTCATCCGCCATCTGGAAGTGTGCGAGCATTCGCGCGGGCGGACGCCGGTGGTGCATTGGTTCAATCCGAACGCCGAGTCCCATGCGCGCGCGGCGATGATCGGGAAGCCATGGCAGCCGGACAAGACCGCGCTCGCGCTGGAACTCGATCTCGAAGTCCTCATGTTAGGCTGCTGCCGCCGCGACGACGCGGTGCTGATGCGCCGTCCGCCGTCGGTCGATCATCTGACGCGGCTCAAGAACGCCGGCTACGAACTGCCGGAAATTCTAACGATCGGAAGCCCGGCCGGCCGCAAGCTCGGCGGGCTGCGGCCGTGGGCCTGGTCGCCCGATGCGGTCGAGCAGCTCCGGCCTTATGCCGCCGACGTTTCAGCGAACATGGACCAGCCTTGGCGCGAGGCGCTGCCGCCGGAGTGGTTTTCCAAGGAAATCGGCCTGCGGCTGGAACACGCGATGGGTGCTGTCCCGGAAACCGGTTTGCTGCTGCGCGAAACCGGACCGATCCTGATGGAGATCGAACGCCATCTTGTCCACGGCCAAGCCCTGCTCAAGGCGCCGATGTCCTGCGCCGGCCGCGGCCACCTGCGGGTGAATGCCGCGAGCGATCCGGCGAAAACCCGCGGCTGGATCGACAACACGCTCGCCAGCCACGGCGGCGTGGTCGTCGAACCGTGGCTGGAGCGCGTGCTGGATTTCTCCGCGCTCTACGAGATGAAACCCGGCGGCGCGGTTTCGCTGGTCGGACTGACACGCATGGAGAACGACCCGGCGGGACGCTTCCTCGGCATCCGCGTCAGCCCGAAATGGGGGACGATGCTGGATCCGGAAACCGCCGTCTTCCTTTTCCGCGAGGCGCGGGTGATGGAGGTCTATCAGGAAACAGTTTCCGCCCTGCTGGGAACCCTCCTTCCCGGCTACGTCGGCCCGTTGTGTGTCGATGCGATGGTCCACCGCCGAGCGGACGGTTCGCTCGCATTGAAGCCGGTGGTGGAGATGAACGTGCGGATGACCATGGGCCGCATTGGTTGGGAATGGATGAAACGAAAGCCCGGCAGCAGCGGTGGCAGCCTGCGCCTGCTCCGCCGCCAATCGCTCACGGATGTGGAGTTCGCCGTGTTGAAAAACGGCCCGGGGATTTTTCTGAACGATCCCGCATCGGCCACCACATTTCTCGCCTGCTGGCAGCCTGAATGAAGGTGGGTGCGTTGACAGGACTGGCGATCCTGATTGGATGCCGGCCTGTGAAACCCATTCATCTGCTTCCTTCCGCCGTGGCGTTGCTGATCGTCGGAGCCGGGATGGGATCCGAGCGATGGGGGCTGGGCAGGCTGGAGGCTGAAAACGGGGTTTTGCAAAAACAGGCGGAGGCGAGAATGCGGGCTGACGAGTCTCCTGAAGCGCTTTTCCCGAAGGTCGATCACTCGCGAAAAGGGGCTCCGGGCAGCAGCGGGGAACATGCGACTGGGTGGCGGTCGCCACGAGGGTGGACGGGCAGATGGGCAACCATTTGGATCCACGCGCCTGGAGGAAATTTCAAAAGCAGGTCTCCGGAATGAACGAGGAGGAATTGCTCGCGGCCGGTGAGGAATTCTGGCGTTGAGACTGCCGATCACGATCTGCCAGAACCTGCTGAACGGGTTCGTGTCCCGATTGCTGGAGATGAATCCGGAGCCCGGGTTAAGCCGGTGGTTCGGGCGGACGGGGTTCGATGGTAATTTCACCCGTGCGTGGGAAACCTGGTTGGAAAAGGATGCGGACGCGGCGGCGGCCTTCGCCTTGAAATACGGGATCAATCGAAACGAAAAACCCCGCCGCGACCAAGGTCGGGCGGGGAGGAAGAGCGGGGTGATCGTTATTTTTTCCCGGCGGCGATCACTTCCTTGATCTTGGCGATGTAGGCATCGGTTCCTCCTTTGAGGGTGCCGAGGTCTTCGGAGAGTTTTTTGCCCTCCGCATCCAGGATCAGGACTGTGGGATAGCCTTCGTTGAGATATTCCTTCTCAAGCTCGGCATTCTGTTTCTTGAGCTCGGCGGGCTGCTCCTTTTTCTTCGGGAAATCCGCTTCGAAGAGGATCACATTCTCCGCGGCAAAGTCTTTGAAGGCTTTTTGGGAGAACACTTCTTTTTCGATCTTGATGCACCACGAGCACCAGTCGGAACCGGTGAGATTGATCAGGATCGGTTTTTTTTCCGCCTTGGCCCTGGCTTTTGCGGCCGCCCAATCGGTCATCCAATTTTCTCCACCGGCAAGCGAGAGAGAGGCGGAAGCGACGAGAACGGCGACGGTTTTAAGGAGAGTTTGCATGAATGATGAGGTTCCGTGGGATCAGTCGAGATCCTTCTTCGCCAGCGCCTCATCGATGTGTTTGAGGAAAACATCGGTCTTCGGGTATTCGGAGGCGAAGAAGCGGGTGAATTCCTTACCTTCCGGATTGAAAAGGATGACGGTCGGAAATCCCTCGATCTTGTATTTTTCCGCGTAGGGCGCGTTCTTCTCCTTCACAGCCTTGTCGCCGTTCGGGAAGTCCAGCTCGACGAGGATGTATTTCTTCGAGGCTTCGGAGACGAACTCCTTCTTGGAGAAGACGTTTTTGCGCATCGCGATGCACGGTGGGCACCAGTCGGAACCGGTGAACTCGACAAGGACGGACTTTTTCTCGGCCTTTGCCTTGGCGAATGCTTTTTCCAGATCGGTGGACCAGCCTTCGGGAGTGTTGGCGAAGGCGGTGGAAGTAAGGGCGGCAACGCCCACGGTTACGGAAGCGAGCCAAGTGATTGCTTTCATCATGCTATAAGTGCCACCGGAGACCGGATTATTCAAAATTTTTTCGCCAGATTTGTCCAAACCACCTAGCGAAGGGCCATGCAACCGCTGCCCCGCCTGATCATCGCCACCCGCAACGCCCATAAAACCGCCGAAATCCGGGCGATGATCGGCGATCGGTTCGAGGTTTTGGATGCGACGGCATTTCCGGATTTTCCGGAGATCGAGGAAACCGGGACGACTTTTTTAGAAAATGCCCGGCTCAAGGCGGAAGGAATCAGCCGCCGGGTCGAGGGCTGGGTGCTTTCGGACGACTCGGGCCTCGAGGTGGATGCGCTGGACGGAGCGCCCGGCGTCTGGTCTTCCAGCTTCGGTGGCGAGGAGGGAAACCACGCGAAAAACAATGCCCGGCTGATCGCGGAAATGGTCGGTCAAGCCGACAGGACCGCGCGTTTTCGTTGCACCATGGTGATTGCGCGGGATGGAACGGAGCGGGCGAATTTCAGCGGGACGGTCGAAGGCCGGTTGGTGGACTCGCTTTATGGCACCGGCGGCTTTGGCTACGATCCGTTGTTCATTCCAAAGAATTACGACCAAACTTTCGCGGAATTGGGTGATGAAATCAAAAACACGCTCAGCCATCGTTCTCGCGCTTTGGAACAGGTGGTTGCCTATCTGGCCATGCAGGAGATAAAATAATTTACATTTCTTGATATTTTTGAAAAATTCACGACATGAAAAATCTTTCTCTTTTCCTCGTCGCCCTGCTGCCGGTATTCAGCGGCCTCGTTTCCTGCTCCAATCAGGTGAAGGCGAAGCGCCCGGTTTCCTATCGTTTCGAGAACGGGCGCACCGCGATGTTGAAGGACGGCATCGCTTATGCGCCCCGTCGCGCGCCAGATGCCGTCAAGCGGGCCATCGCCGCCGGCAACCGGCTTCAGGAAAAGCCATATAAATGGGGGGGCGGCCACGCCCGGTTGAACGATTCCGGCTACGACTGCTCGGGTTCGGTTTCCTACGTCCTGCGGGAAGCCGGTCTGATCAAGGGAAGCATCCCTTCAAGAAGCTTCTTCAGCTACGGAAAGAAAGGCGAAGGCAAATGGATCACCGTCTACACGAGGAGCGGGCATGTTTTCATGACCGTGGCAGGTCTGCGTCTCGACACCGGCGGCCCCGGCGGCGAATCGGGACCACGCTGGAAAACGGCCACTCGCCAAGGACGTGGTCATGTGATGCGCCACCCTGCCGGTTATTGAATCGCGTCAGCCAGCTCCTCCAGCGAAGGAAAAATCCTTTCCGCTTCGGAAAAATCCAGCCCCGCGGTCACCCGGTTGGGCACCACCCAGACGGTCATTCCCGCAGCCTTCGCGGCCTTCACGCCATTGAGGGAGTCCTCGATCACCAGGCATTGCGAGGGCTGAAGTCCCAAGCGCTTCGCCGCTTCCAGGTAAAGATCCGGCGCCGGCTTGATTTGTGGCGCGTCACCACGGCAGACCACCGATTCGAAGTGGTCGCCAAATGCCAGTTTTTCCAACCAGCCGTCCACCCAGTGATGGGATGAACTGGAAACCACCGCCCGGCGGATTCCGCCACGAGTGAGTTTGTTCAGCAACCCAATGACACCCGGCATCGGTCCTTCGTGAGTCAGATCGCGGAGGATTTCCTCCTGACGCCGCGCATCGAGATCGTGCCAGTCGAACGCCAGTCCCGAGAGTTCCTCAAGGTGGGTTTTCGGGGACCAGGTCGCGAAATCCGAACCGATGCAGCGCGTGTAAACTTCCAGCGGCAGTTCGTGGCCGTGGGTCTGGAAGGTACGCAGCCATGCTTGATAGATCGCCCACTCCGTGTCCACCAGCACCCCGTCGAAATCAAACAACACCGCGGAAAATTCCATGCGCACGGGATGCCCCTCCGGCGGTCATCCGGCAAGCGCGGATTGGAACGGCGGGGAAAAACCAACCGATTCCTCCGCATGAGTTGGTTGACAGACCACGCCCTCGGGACACGTTATGGGTCTCCCATGCGCCTGCTGATTCCATTGTTTTTATCCATTCTTCCGGTTTTCGGTGGTTCGGAAAAGGAGCCGCTCAAAGGGGTGGACGTCACCTTGATTTCCGAGAACGCGACGATCGCCGCAGGCGGGATATTCAGTGTGGCCCTCCGCATCCACCACCATCCGGGCTTTCACACCTATTGGAAAAACCCCGGAGTGGCCGGAGTGCCCACACAAATCGCCTGGACTCTGCCGGACGGGTTTTCAGCAGGTGAGATCCAGTGGCCGTTTCCGGAAAAAACGCTGATGGCCATCCATCCGGTCCACGGCTACGAGCGGGACGTGATGCTTGTGGTGGACATCAAAGCCCCGGAAAAAATCCAAACCTCCAGCGTCCGGATCCAAGCCTCGGCTTCCTGGATGGCCTGCGCGGACGGATGCTATCCGGGGAAGACCGCTTTGGAACTGACTCTCCCGGTTGCCGCCGATGCCACCAAAAGCGCCGCGGTGGTGGAACAATTCACGCAGGCACGAAATGAAATTCCCCAGCCATTGGAAACGTGGAGTGCCGAGTTGATTTCCGCCGTGGATGCGCCTGAAATCCGTCTGCGGCTGAAACCGGAGTCCAGTGGTGGAGCGCCACCGCCAGGAGACGTGTATTTCTTCTCGTCCGACGGGCAGATCTCATCGGACCAACCCCAGCGCGTGGAGATCGCTCCAGACGGGGCATTTCAAATCATCGCCAGCCGCTCACCGTACGGCCCCAAGGGGAAAAAGAGCCTTCCCGGAGTTCTCCTCTCCGCCGCGCCGCTTCGCAAGGATGGCGCTCGATTCGCCCGCCTCGAGCCGTGACACAAAAAAATCCCCGTCCGCACGGGCGGAACGGGGATTTGGAAAATGCGGCTGGATTACTTGGCTTTCACCGTCAACACGCCTTGCATGAGGGCGAAGTGGCCGGGGAAGGTGCAAATGAAAGGATAAGCACCGGGTTCGGCGGGAGCGGTGAAGGTGAGGGTTTCGGTTTCACCGCCACCGAGAAGTTTCGTGTGAGCCACGATCGCCTTTTTCGACTCCTCATCATCAGGGACATAGTCGGTGGCCACGGCCTTCATCGCCTTCATTGCGAAATCAGGAATCTTGGTGTCCGCCTTGAGAAGGACGAAATTGTGGCCCATGGCCGCCTTCGGGAGTTTGCCGCTGTGCTTGAATGTGAGAACCACGGTGTCGCCCGCGGTGACTTCCAGCGTTTTGGTGCTGAACTGCATCTGGTCGCTGCCCGCGAGTTCGAGTTTCTTCTCCTCGCCAAGGGCGGGAAGGACGATACAGGTGCTGGCGGCGAGAGTTAGGATCAAATTTTTCATGTGAGTGACTGCGTTAGAACGGTATTGGAGTGTCGCATCTTTCACATGCCGGGCAACTGAAAAGCTGCATCGGAGACAGGGAATCGGTTTTTTCGGGTTCCGTGCGTGAAATCCGGTTCAATACCCGTCGTGATGGAACTGAACCGGAATCCGCCAGCCGGAACTTACGCTCGGCCCGGCGAGAGGATGAAATCGATGAAGATCTGCATCCGCTGCAGGATGTCGGCATCCACGAGCTGCCTCGCCTCGGGGCTGTGCAGCCAGCTTTGGGCGATTTCCTCCGCCTTGGATGACTTGCCGGCGGGCGCCGTTTCGATGCGGGCGAGTTCCGAGAGCATGCTGGTCAGCGCGCGCTCGCATCCGTGGCGGATGTCATTGTCACCCGGGAAGGGGACCTGGCTGTGGCGGAGTTCGCCGAGGATCTGGACGATCAGGGTGAACCGCGACATCGCGCGGTTGATTTCCTCGGCGGACTGCTTGCGGGTGTGCTGCGGGGGAGGACTAACAGGTTGATTTGGCATGGCGATCATTCGATTCAGTGGAATATGTCCTATCCGAAATTGTTTTTCCAGTGACCAATTCGGCATTCTTCTAGCAGATTTGGGCGAAAACGGGGACTTATGGCCGTTTTTGGGACTTTCTGATCGCGATATGAGGGTGAATGTGCGAAATTCCGATCATGGATGAGCGGGAGGCTTTCATGAGACGGGCGATCGAACTGGCACGCGAGGGAATGAACAGCGGCGCGGGCGGACCCTTCGGCGCGGTGATCGTTAGGGACGGTGCGATTGTCGGGGAAGGCTGGAACCGCGTGGTCGGAACCAATGATCCCACGGCACATGGCGAGATCAGCGCGATCCGCGACGCGTGCTCGAAGCTGGCGACCTTTTCGCTGGAAGGCTGCGAGATCCACACCACCGGCCAACCCTGCCCGATGTGTCTGGGGGCGATCCACTGGGCGAGAATCCGGAAAATCTATTATGGCTTCCGGATCGAGGATGCGGCGGCCATCGGTTTCGACGATACCGAGTTTTTCCGCCAGATGGTTCTGCCTGAGGGAGAGCGACTGATTCCTTCGGAAGAATCATGCCGCGATGAAGCGCTTGCTCTGGCAGCCGACTACGCGAGTCTGCCGGGAAGGCAGCATTACTAACGGTGATCGGCGGGGGCCGGGAAGAATCTCCCGCTGGTGAACCTATCCTGGCATGTCCGGCGGTGCGCGGGGCGCGCGGGATTTTCCGGATTTTCCGGGAAAATCCCCCGCGACACTAGCTTGACGCGCGGCCCCGGGAGTGAGGAAACTACCTGCCATGGCATGGAGGATCGAAGATGCGGTCGCCCACGGCGAAATTGACAACACCGTCGAGGGTCACACGACGGGTCGCATCTGGCTGGCCGGGCGGGATGAACCGCTGATCCTTTCACTGGACGGGGATTGCTGGCGCGACCTCGCCGGCACGAGGCTGCAGTTCGAGAATCCCGATCCGAAAACCGTTCCGGACGCGGAGGCGCTCGACATCGATCAGGCCGGAATCGTCGGCGACATGACGGCTTCCAGGAAAAACAAGGTGCCGACCGTCAGCGAGGAGGAGTTCAACGAGCTTTACCAGAATCACCTCGAGATTCCCTACGTGTGGAGGAACACGCTCTATCTTGAGTGGTTCAGCGAAATCAACGGCCGGGTCGTGATCGAATCCTCGGCCTACACGCTGACGATTTCCCCGCACGAGTGGGAGATGGACGAGGATGAGGAAGACGCGCAGAAGCTGGCGAACCTCAATTCGATGCGCGATTTCATGGCTCAGGTGATCCGCCGCCGCGACCCGGAAGGGCCGGAGCCGAATGTTTCCCAGGAATTGGACGAGTTCGCCTGGGAGGAACGTTTGAAGGAGTCAGACCGCCTGACCGACGCATATCAGGAAGTCCTCGAGAAATACATGGAGGACATCGACAGCGAGCGGAAGGAAGCGTTCGTCATGGGATGGGATGGATTGCTCGACGCCCTGGCGGATCGTGAGGAGGCGGGCGGAGAGATCTACCCCGGCGAAGGCAGCGGGTATGGTTCGTCCGACGATGACGACGAAGACGAGGGCTTCGAGGATGACGACGCTGACGAAGAAGATTTCGAATCGGCGGATGACGAGGCATTCGGCGGGGAGGAGGATCATCCGCTGCAGGCCAAGGCCCAGGAACTCGCGATGCGGACGATGGATGTCATCGAGCGCGACGCGGGGCCGGGAACGCCGTCCTATCAGTTGGTCACGAATCTCCTCCAGGTCAGCGGCAAGCTCGCCGGAGTGCTCCACGGGCGGGGCAGCGGTTATGAGCCCGAAACCGGATTCGTGCTGGCGGTGCTGAAGCGCTGCCTGAACTGGCTGAATGAAGCGGTCGGTTCCTGCCAGCAACTGATGGATCTGGAACGCGATCCGGACCAGCGCGCCGCGCTCGCGCACATCCGCAGTTCGGTCTTTGAAATCCGCGACGGCATCGTGGAACTGCGCCGGGAACTCAAATAGACAAACCCGGGCGGTGCCACGCGCCATCCAATATTCCATGCCATCCATCAAATCGATCATCCCGCTCGCCGCCGGCCTAACAATCGGGACGGTGGGCGCCATTCTCTTCATCCAGAGCATGCCGCCCACGGAGGGTTCCGCGGAGGAGAAGGTCGTCAGGCTGGAGTACGAGCTGAAGAAATCCAACAACCGCCTGGCCGCCCTTGAAGCCGCCGATCCGCATGGGCGGCGGCGCCCCGGCCGCACCATGGCCGACGGGGCGCGGAACCTCGCGGAAGACTTCCGCGCGGGAAAACCCGTGACGCCCGACGATCTTTTCCGTGCCACGCAACCGCTGATCCGTGACATCGAGCCGTTTTTCGGGCTCATGCGCACCAGGGAGCTGCAGCGTCAGACCGATGCCAAAGCCGGCGAACTGGCCCGCAAGTATTCGCTGACGGAAGCCCAGCAGGAAACGCTGCGGAAATTGCTCGATCAGAATGCGGTCGACGAAGCCAAACGCTACACCGCCCTGATGGCTCAGGAAGGGACCCGGCTGGCTGACGTGACGAAAGCCACGGCCGACATCCGTCTGGACAACGGCCTGGAGCAATTCATGCAGAACACTCTCAGCGGCGAAAAACTGGCGGCGTTCAAATCGGACCGGATGTTGGAAAAGGTCGGCAAAGTCCAACAGGAGGCCGACATGAAGGTCACGCGGTTGGACACCATCGTCAGCCTCGACGAGACGCAGCGGGGGCAGGTGTTCGGCATGATGGCGCGCGGCGCGCGTGACTTCGATCCGGCGATGCAATTCGAAGGCATGGGCACCGACACGTCCGCCCTGCCGCCCGGCAAGTCCCGGCAGGATGCCGTTCTTTCCGTCCTGCGTCCCGAACAACTCAAGGCCTACGAGGCTGAGAAAGCGAAACGCCGCGAGGAAGCACGCAAGGACATGGAATCGATGGGACTCAGCCTGCCTGCCGACTGGAGCCCGCTCGACCATCTTGATTTCTAGCAAACCCATGGCCGTCACTCCCGCGATCGACATCCGATATCTCCGTGTGGACTACGGAAACTTCGTCGCGGTGGACGATCTCACGCTGACCGTGCCTGCCGGCGAGGTTTTCGGACTCGTCGGTCCTAACGGCGCGGGAAAAACCAGCACGTTCCGCGTCCTCACCACGCTGATGGAGCCGACCTACGGCGAGGTGATCCTCAGCGGTGTGGATGTGCTGGAGGACATCGAAACCGCGCGCCGCATCATCGGCTACATGCCGGATCTCGCCCCGGTCCCGTCGGATCTGAAAGTCTGGGAATTCCTGGAATTCCACGCGGCCGCCTACCATCTCGGCACCCGCGCCCGACGACGGGAGCGCGTGGCCGAGTGTCTGGAGGAGGTCGCGCTAACAAACCAGCGCGACAGCTGGTGCAGGGAGCTTTCCCGCGGCCAGACCCAGCGCGTCGTGCTCGCGAAAACCCTGCTGCACCGCCCGAGCGTCCTCATTCTCGACGAACCCGCCAGTGGTCTCGATCCGCTCGCCCGCCGCGACCTGCGGCAGGCGTTGAGGAAACTGGCCGACACCGGAGCCACCGTCTTCGTCAGCTCGCACATCCTCAGCGAGCTTGCGGAAATGTGCTCGTCGCTCTGCGTGATGAACCGCGGAAAGTTGCTTGCCTCCGGAACGGCGGAGGAAGTCCGGAAACAGATGGGCAGCAACGACCGCACCATCGCCGTCAGCTTCCTCGACCGCCAGCAGGATGCCGTCACCTGGCTGAAATCCCAGGACACCGTGCACGATCTCCGCATCGCCGGCCAACAGGTGCTGTTCGGCTTCACCGGCAGCGACGACGGACAGGCCGATCTGATGGAAGGTCTCATCCGCCTCGGGGCGAGGATGCGGGCGTTTGAGGAAAAACGTTCGTCCTTCGAGGATATCCTGGTGGAAGTCGCCGAAACCAACCGCCGCGCATGAATGCTCCCCGAACATCCCACATGCCTCCGCGGCGGACCTCCGGTTGGAAAATCTGGGAGAATCCGATTTTCAGGCGCTATTGCCGGTCGCGCCTGCGCCCCCAGGGTCTGGGCATCGCACTGCTGATCAGCGTGCTGATCGCGGGCTTCCTGTTTTTCATGGCCCGCGCGACCGGAGAATACCGGGGGAAGCTGGACGTGGTGGATGCGGAGCGGGCGGCGTTCATCCCGCTCCTCATTTTTCAAGCGGTCGTCCTCTTCATCCTCGGCACCGCCCAGGTCGCGGGTGGAATGACCGCGGAATCGGACGAAGGCGTCATCGACTATCAGCGCCTTGTTCCGATGAGCCCGCTGTCGAAGGTGTTCGGCTACCTGTTGGGTCTGCCGGTCCGCGAGTACGCCATGGTTTTCTCGACGCTGCCCTTCACCGCCTGGGCCCTCTGGAAAGGCGAGGTTGCCAGCAGTGTCTGGGTCCCTCTTTACACGGTGTTTTTCTCCTCCGCGCTGACCTATCACCTGACCGGACTGGTGACGGGGATGGTGGTGAAAAACCGGCGCTGGGCCTTCCTGGTGTCCATCGGGCTGGTGTTCTGTCTCTACACCGTGATTCCTCAGATGGCGCGCTTCGGCCTGGTGTTTTTCAAGTACCTGACCATCACCCCGGTGCTCACGGAACACCTGCCCAAGCTGCTTCCACACACGGCCGGCGCGATCGTGGAAACCGGCCTGAGACTCGCGCCCGAGGTGAAGTTCTTCAATCTCGACTTCTCGGAAACGGTTTTCACCCTTTTCAGCCAGTGCGGGCTCATCCTGACCTTCATCATCATGCTCTGCCGCCGCTGGCGCCGGGCGGAATCACTTTTGTTAGGCAAGCTGTGGGCTGCCGGCGTTTTCATCTGGGTGCAGATCCTTCTTCTGGGCAACGCGCTGCCGTTGATTGATTCCGGCAAGCTGTTCCCCACCCGTGAACTCAGCCGCCGCATCAGGATCCTGCAGGGATCGTGGGCGCCGGAAGCTTGGGAAGCGGTGGTGATGTCGGGCGTCTACGGACTCGCGACGCTGTTGTTCCTGTTTGTCCTCGCCCGGATCATCACGCCTTCCGCCGACATCCAGATCCGCGGCTGGCGGCGGGCCCGGAAACAGGGAAACAGCGCGCTGCCATTCCTATCCGACGCGGCGACCGCTTTCGGTTTCGTCCTGGTGATGGCTCTCGCCGGAGCCGGTGGCTGGTTCGTGTTCACCCGCGCGGTGGTGGAGTCGCGATGGTTCCCCGGCCAGGAAGTTCCGTTGCAGGTGCTGGGATTTTTCACCGTCGTCATGCTCAGTGGCGGTCTCGGATTTCATGCCCTGTTGGAAGCGAAAGGCGGACGGGTGGTCGGCCTCGCCGCGATTTTCGTGGGGGTGGTTCCGCTCATGATCGGCGCGATCCTCAGCGTCTCCAGCAATCGCCTGCTGCCCGCCGCTTCCTGGCTTTTCGGAATCTCACCCGCCAGCGCCCCCATCTATGCTTCCGGCACCTTGCTTTCCCTCGCAGAGCTGCCGTCGGACATCGCCCGAGCGGTGCCGCGTGCGTTCTATTTCTGGCAGGCGGTTTCGGTGTTGGTCACGATCTGGCTCATCGTCCAACTCCGAGCCACGCGGAAATCCATCGCACTCGCCGCGCTCGGAGATCACTTGAAGGAACCCGCCCCGGGGGAAATCACGAAGAGCGCTTCCTGAAGCGCCGCTGCAGGATGCTCATGAAGTCTCCGGTTTCCTCGACTCCCAGCAGCCGTGCGATGGCGAAGTAAACCACGCCGGCGGCCGGAATGACCACTGCCAGCCAGCCGATGCGGGCGAGGGCGCTCATGCCGGAGAGATGGTGGAAAACATAGTGGTTCGCTGCCAGGCAGACACCGGTCAGCGCTAGCCCGGCGATGGCGAGCTTGCCGAAAATCACCAGCAGCGCCCGCGTTTCCAAACCGGAGGTGATGCGTGACATCGCCACATAGAGAATGAGGAAATTCACCGTCGCCACGATGCTGGTGGTCAAGGCGAGTGATTCGATTCCCATGCCTCGTATGACGACGAAATACCAGTTCGAGGAAATGCTCAGGGCGATGGCCAGAAAGCTCACCATCATCGGCACGAACCGCCGGTCGGCGGCGTAAAACGCCGGTTGCAGGACCTTCAGCCAGGAGTAGGCGAGCAATCCGATGCCATAGCCCCGCAGCGCGGCGGCGGTCACCACCCGGTTGTCGGCGGAGAATTTTCCATACTCGAACAGGACGCTGATGATCGGTTCCGCCAGAAAACAAAGACCAAGCGCGGAAGGCAGGACCAGGAAGGTCACCAACCGCAAGCCGCGCGCCAGCACGCCGCGGAACTCGTCTCCCAGTTTTCCCGTGGCGGCCAGGGACATCGCGGGCAAGGTGACGGTGGCGACGGCGACTCCGAAAACCCCGATGGGAAGCTGCATCAGCCGGAAGGCACCGTTGAGAGCGCTAACAGCGGATGGCCCGATGGACGTGGCGAACTGCGAGTTGATGACCACGTTGATCTGCACCACCGAGGCGGAGATGACGGCGGGTGCCATCAGCGAGAAGATCTTGCGGACGTCCGAATCGTTCCAGTTCCAATCCGGCCGGAAATGGAAGCCCAGCCCGCGAAGCGCGGGGAGTTGGAAAAGAAGCTGCCCGAGCCCGCCGACCAGAACGCCGATCGACATCCCGATCATCGTCCGCGGCCCGCAATGAGGATCGAGCCACAGGCCGATGCCGCAGCCGGCGATGATGGAACCGAGATTGAAGAAGCAGGAGGAAAGCGCGGGAATTCCGAAGATTTTCCGTGAGTTCAGGATGCCCATCACCAGCGCCGCCAGACTGACGAGAAGCATGAACGGCCACATGATGCGGGTCATCTTCACCGTCAGGGCAACCTCCTCGGGTCCGAAGGTTTTCTTGCCGAAGGAAGTGAGCAGATGGACGAGCTGTGGCGAGAACACGATGCCTAACAAGGTGATCGCGGCCATCATGACGGCCACCAGCGTGATCATCCGCGCGGCGAGCGGCCACGCGCTTTCCTCCCCGGATTCCTTGATGCGTTTCGAAAACGTGGTGACGAATGCCTGGGAAAGTGCCCCCTCGGCGAAGAGGTCGCGCAACAGGTTGGGAATCCGGAAGGCGATGTTGAAGCAGTCCGTCAGCCTGCCGTAGCCGAACATCGCGGCGAAGACCTGGTCGCGGACCAGTCCCAGCACACGGCTCGCCATCACGGCGGCGCTGACTTTCCAAGTGGCGTTGGCGGACATCGGTGGATCAGTGGTGGGGCGGGGGAGTGACGTCCGGTTTCTAGCGGCAGCCGGCGGGTTTCGCGACCTTGGGCGTGTGAAATTCGAAGGAAGACGGGTGAATGGTCACGCGAGCGGCCGGCTGCCCACTTCGACCTTCATCACCGAACGTTCGCCGGCAGCGAGGGTGATCTTGTTCCGCGCGACATTGCCGGATTCGACACAGACCATCCGCAGATATTCCTCATCGCCGAAGTCGGCCATGCTCCGGGATTTGGCGATCCATGGATTCCAGACGACGGTCGAGTTTGACCCGGTCTTTTCGATCCGGATCAGACGACCGAATCCCGGGTCTTCGATTTCCACGACGGCGGCGGTGTCGGAGTAGACCCGATCCACTTCACCTTCGATGCGGATGTACGGCGATGTTTCCAGTGCCTCCACTTCTCTCACCTTGTCGAAATAGCCCGTATCTGATAGGCCGGTGATCGAAATGCCGTCGATGCCGCTGACCAGGAAATACGTGTGGAGGCAGCTTTCAAAATCGGCGTCCTCGTCACCGGTGTTCCGGACGCTGAGTTCCAGCCCGAGGCTTTCCCCGACCGTCACGGTGTAGCCGACCTCGAATCCGCCGCCGTCCGGCAGTGCGAACCTCAGACAGACGGTTCCATCCACCCGGACCGTGGTCTCCCCGAGTTCCCATTCCGCCGTACGGGCGAAGCCATGTGCGGGCATGCCTTCACGGCCGCCGAACCAAGGGAAAATAATGGGGATGCCGCCGCGGATCGGTTTGTCCGGAGCGAAGGCGCTCGAGCCGCTCATGAACAGCAGCGGTTCCTCGCCGTGCCTTTGAAAGGCGGCGACGTGCGCTCCGTGCAGATAGATTTCCGCGGAGCTCCGGGGCGACCGGATCACGGCTTTCCGCAGTCCGCCTTCTCCCGTGGTCAAGGTGACGACTCCGGGAATTTCCAACTGATTCGATTCGCTCATCCGGGAGTTACTTTTTTTTCCTCAGGAACGGCGGAAGATCGAGATCCTCACCTTCGAAGACATTGGGTGACTCGCCTTCGAAACGGCCGCGTGGCGCGGAATCCAGCGAGAGTTCGCTTTGCGGACCGGCCGGCTTGATGCCCAGCTTGAGCTTGGGCGGTTCCGCCTCGGCCGGGGTGGTCGTGGCCACGGGCTCGGGTTCCGGCTCGGCTTCGATTTCCGGCTCGGGCTCCGACGCGGGTTCGGGTTCTTCGTCCGGAAGATCTTCGGAAGACTTTGGCTTGCCCCACGGAGCGGTGAGGGATGGCCTTCTTTTGGGGCCGGGAACAAAAACTGCGGGTTGCGGCACGGCTTCGACGGCCTCGATCGGCTCGGGATCGGGTTCGTCCGCTTCGGAGTAAAGGATTTCTTCGACCTCATCGTGGAGGGAGATCGTTTCAAATCCGGACTCGGACCCGATCTCATCTTGGATCTCCGGTTCGGGAAGGACGATCTCCCGTTCCGCGGTGCTTGGCTCGGTGAACGTGAAGGCGTCCATGTCGGGCTGGGGAGTCGGCTCGGGTTTGGCTTTCGCCGGGTGATCGGGCTCGGCGAAAGGACGCTCGTCATCGAACAGCGAGGGAATCGCGGCGGCGGCCATGGTCGTCGCCGCCCGGCGGAATTTCGATAGAGGGGAAACCGCGGCTGCCTCGGCTGCCGATGTCGGAGCAGGAGTGGGCTCGGGCGGGCGGACAGGCTCGGCCGCCCGGGCGGGCTCCGGCGTGCGAACGGGTTCCGGCGTGCGAACAGGTTCCGGTGCCTTGACGAAAGCGGGCTCTGGTTCCGGGCGCGCTTCCGGAGCCATTTCCTTGAGGATCGAAGCGATCTTCGCCGACGGTGCGGCGTATCCATGGCTGGGTTCCTGAATCGGGGTTTCCGGCGAGCGATGGCTGAGCGATTCGCGCGGGGCCATGGCCAGCGAATCTTCCGGCAGCGCGCTGATCAGCGTGATGGAAAGCGAATCGCCCATCGTCGGATCAATTGCCGCGCCGAAGAGAACGTGCGCCTTGTCCGGGACGAATTTCTGCAGGCGCTGCATCAGCAGTTCGATTTCGAAAAGCGTCAGATCCTCGCCGCCTGATAGATGGACGAGCACGGTTTGCGCGTCCTTGAGCAGGGCTCCCTGGTCGAGCAGCGGGCTGTTCAGCGCGTTTTTCAATGCCTTGGCCGCGCGGTCCTTGCCTTCCGCCAGACCGGAGCCGAACAAGCAGCGCGAGCGGTTCGTCCGCAGCGCGCTCATCAGGTCGTCGAGGCCGACATTGATCAGGCCGGGACGGACGACGAGGCGGATGACGGCCTTGATCGACTCGCAGATCATGTGGTCCGCGGCGGCGAAGGCCTCGTGGATGCCCTGCTTGGCGAGAACCAGTTCGCCCATCCGGTTGTTGTCGAAGGTGACGAGCGCGTTGGAGAGAACGGCAAGTTCGTTCAACGAAGTTTCCGCCTGTTCGCGGCGACGCTTGCCTTCGAAGGCGAAGGGCATGGTCGCGAAAACAACGACGAAGGCGCCTTCCTCACGGGCGATCCGCGTGACGATCGGCGCCGCGCCGGAACCGGTGCCGCCGCCGAGACCGGTGCAAAGGAAGACGATGCGGCGGCCTTTGATCGACGCGCGGATCTGGTCTTCGGATTCAAGGATCGCCTGGTGACCGAGTTCGGGATCACCGCCGGCGCCGAGGCCTTTGGTGAGATTGACACCCAGCTGGATTTTTTCCCGGGCGAGGCAGGAGGCAAGGGTCCGGATATCGGTATTGAGGGCTAACAACTCAGCCCCTTCCATGCCGTCGAGCGCGATCCGCTCCAGCATGTTGGCCCCGGCACCGCCGAGACCGATGATTTTGACGGCGGATGTGGGAATCGTTTGCTGGGGATCTCGAGTGTAGGGGATCATGGCGGAGATGGATTTGGAAATTCAGGATTCGGGTTTTGAAAGGCTATTTGCCGAACGGCCAGAACATGCGGCCGATTTTTCCGAGGACACCGGGTGGTGTCGCACGTTCGGTTTCGAGAATCTGGGCGTAGCGGATGAGACCGATGGCCGTGGCGTAGTGCGGGTCCTTGAAGCTCGCCTGCACACCGCTGATCTCCGGTGGCTCGGGGCGATAGATGTCGCGGCCGAAAACGTCGAAGGCGAGGCCGTCGAATCCGCGCATCAGGCTGGTGCCGCCGGTGAGGAAAACTCCGGCACCGATGTTTTCCACCGCTCCGGCGGGCAGGCGCGCGCGGACGAGTTTGAGGGTTTCCTCCAATCGCTGGCGGATGATCTCGTTCAGAATCCCGCGGCCGACCTCGACTTCCGCGAATCCCCGGTCGTCGGTTAGCTTGGCGGTGCCCACCGACTTGATCGGGTCGGCCGAGGCGTCTCCTTCCATGATTTTCAGACGGTCCGCCTTGGAAAACGGCAGGCCGGTGACCAGGTGGATGTCGTTCGTGACGTGGTCGCCGCCGACCGGGATGCAGCCGGACGCGGTGATCGCACCGTTCAGATAGAGCGCGTAGTCGGTCGTGCCGCCGCCGATGTCGATGACGAGCGCGCCGCGTTCGCGCTGCTCGCGGTCGAGCGCCATCTGGGCGGTGGCGATGGGTGAGAAAACGATGTCATCCACTTCCAGCGGCATTTCCCGAACGAGCTTGATGCTGTTCTGGATCCGCGTGCCGATGCCGTGGACGACGTGGAAATCCGCTTCCACGGTTTTGCCGAAAAGTCCGACCGGTGTGGTGGAATGTTCGAGACCGTCGAGCCAGTAATTCCGGATGATGGGGTGGAGATAAACGTGATCCTGCGGGATGTGAACCTCGCGGGCGATGGTCCGGGCTTCCTCGACGTGCTCCGGCGTCACCGTCGGCTCGCCGTCCGGCAGGCGGTACGTGCCGCGGTGGTTGACGCCCTGGATGTGCGAACCGGTGACGGCGAGGAACACGCTGCCGATTTCCACATCGCTCGCATCCTCCGCCTTGGCCAGCGCGTCCTTGAGACAGGCGCGGGCTTGGGAGAAATCGTAAATCTCGCCTTTTCTAACACCCGCTGTCTTCGTGACGCCGATGCCGAGGATCTTGACGGCGCTGTCCGCCTTCACCTCGCCGACGACCATGCAGGTCTTGCTGGTGCCGATCTCGAGTCCGACATGAATTTTCGTGCGACGTGCCATGAGGTTGTTAGCGGGAGGGATCAGTTGCGGTTGAGAAGCGTCTTCAGGTCGCGGCTGCGCCGTTCTTCACGGATTTCTCCGGCAGTCGGTTCGGCAACCGGGACCGCCCTGGGAGCGGGGGCTTCATTTCGCAAGGTGATGGGAATGTTGTGTTTGGGAATCAGATTGATGGTGTCGATGGTGTAGCCCTTCTGGCTCGAATGATCCATCGCGGCACGCAGGCTGGCGATCTGGCGTTCGTGGTCGCCGAGGCCGAAAGTCGCGGAAGTTCCCTGGCGGGTCACCAGCAGCAGCGACCAGGCGTTCACCTGCTTCACGGAATCGATCCAGTGGATGGCTTCGGCATCGGCCTCGCAGGCGGAATCCAGCAGCCACATGCAGTGCTTCAATTCCTCATGGCCGATCCGCTTGCCGGCGGCGATGGGATTTTTCTCAGACGGCGGAAGTTGGATGGCGGGCAGATTCCGCGCGGACTCCAGCTGCAGTTCGGGGCAAGGGTAGGCGATGCCGTCGCGATCGACGAGCATGGCTCCGGCCTTGCGCGTTTCCGACAGGCCGGCTTCGGGGCAGGAAATCCAGGCTCTCGGCGTCCGGGCGACCACGCGCACGACCAGCTTGCCGGGCAAATGCCGCTCGGCACGGGCATCTTGGATCGCAGGCAGTTCTTTCAATTTCGTGGTGACCTGCTCCACATCGACGTCGAACAAGCTCGCGGTCAGGTCGATGCCGGTGGTCTGTGCGATGCCGACCTCGTCGATCGCGGGATTCGGATTCAGATCGATGACCTGAAGGCGGAAATCGGGATTCTTGTAGAACGCACGCTGGATGCCCTGCCACACGCCCCAGCCGATGCCGACCAGCACTGCGACCACGCAGGCGATTTTTGTCAGACTTCCGGCGAACTTGAGAAAGCCGAACCAGGCGATGCGCGGCGACATGACGCGGACCTCAAGCACTTTGGAGCGCGAGCGGCGGCGGGGTTTGCTGGTTTGGCGTTTTGACATGTCAGGAGCGGAGTTGGAGTGACAGCTCGGCGATGGTTTTGCACAGCTCGGGGAAGGAAATCCCGGAGGCCGCCGCCGCCTTGGGAAGCAGGCTGGTTTCCGTCATGCCGGGAATCGTATTCGCTTCGAGAACGAACGGACGGTTTTCGGAATCCAAAAGGACATCCACCCGCGAGTAGATTTCCACCCCGAGCGAGCGATGCGCGGCGACGGCCGCGGCTTGCACGGCCATAGTCGTTTCCAGATCGAGGTCGGCCGGGCATTGGTATTCGCTGCCCTTCGCGCCGCTCAGCCACGGGTATTTGCTGGCCATGTCATAAACCCCTTCCGGCGGCGTGATCTGGACAATGGGCAGCGCCTTGCCGTCTAGAATGCCAACGGTGAGTTCCTTGCCTTGGATGAATTCCTCGATGAGAACCTCGCCGTATTTTTCCGCAGCCTTGAGAAGCGCCGCGGGGACCTCACCCTGTGTCTTCACGATCTGGATGCCGACGCTGGAACCTTCGAGCGGAGGCTTGATGACCAGCGGCGCCTTGATCGTTAGATCGGGCACCGTGCCGGGGCTGAGCGAGACCGTTTCCGAGCGGGCGGTGGGAACTCCGGCGGCGAGAAACTTCTCCTTCGCGAGAGATTTGTGGATCGCGAGCTTGCTGCTGGCGGAACCGGCGCCGGTGTACGGCACACCCAGTTTTTCCATCGCGTCCTGAAGCTGGCCGTCTTCACCGAAGGTGCCGTGGATCACGTTGAACCCGAGATCCGTGCCTTCGGGCAACTCGATTTCCGTCGTGGTCACATCGACCGCCACGGCATCGAGGCCGAGTTCGAGAAGCGCCTTGAGCACGGCTTTTCCGGAAGCGAGTGAAACCTCCCGCTCGGCACCGGGGCCACCCATCAGAACTGCGATCTTCTTGTTGCTTAGCATGACGTTTCCTTTCGTTTCCCTATACTTAAAATGCGGCCTCGTCTTCGCCCAGAATTTTGATTTCCGTTTCCAGCTCCACGCTGCGTTCGTCACGGGCCTTGTCCTGAATGAACTCGATGAGCGTCAGGATTTCCAATGCGGTTGCCCCGCCCTGGTTGACCACGAAATTTCCGTGCACTTCCGAGACCGCCGCATGGCCGCAGGTCGAACCCTTCAGACCGAGCGAATCGATCACGCGGCCCGCCGGGATGTATTCCGGGTTTTTAAAGGTGCATCCGGCGGACGCCGCGATCGGCTGCGAGGTCTTGCGCTTTTCACGCGACGCGTCCCAGCGCTCCTTGATGTTTTCCGCGGTGTCGTTCTTTCCTTTGAAAACCGCCTGCAGCGCGAAATTACGGCGCAGCTCGGGGACATTGCGATATTGCGTGACGATCTCGTCGCGCTCGCGGGTGCGGATGACACCGTCTTCGTCGAGGAAGGTGACCCGAACGACCTGATCGAAGGTTTCGATGCCCATCGCTCCGGCGTTCATGCGCAGCGCGCCGCCGACGTTGCCGGGGATGCCTTCCATCCACTCGAAGCCGCCGATGCCGCTGCCGCCCGCGATGCTGGCGAGTTTTTTCAAACGCACGCCCGCTCCAGCGGTGACTTCATTCCGCGCACCGACGGTGACTTCGGAAAAAACCCCGCCGGTCGGGCGGATGACCGCGCCGCGGATGCCGCCGTCGCGGACTAACAAATTCGATCCGCGACCGACGACCCGCACCGGGATGCCGCGCTCGCGGCAGTAATCGACGAGGAAGGCGAAGCCGTAAAAGCTGTGTGGCTCGATCCAGTATTGCGCCGGACCACCGACCAGCAACGTGGTGTGGCGGCTCATCGGTTCGTAGAGTTTGCCGTCGATTTCACCGGGCGGCATGAGCGCCTTCATTTCCTCAAGGATCTTCAGATCCGCGGCAAGGCGGGTGCCGGCTTCGTGGACGTTTCCAGCACCGAGGGTGATCAGCAAGTCGCCAGGCTGGAGCGCGTGGCCGAGCGCATGGTGCGCGGTGTCGAGATCGGGCAGATAGGTCGCCGGGATGTCGCCGTGGTCTTTCATCGCATCGACCAGAGTCTGGCCGGAGATGCCTTTGATCGGTTTTTCCGAAGCGGCGTAGACGTCGGTGATGAAAACGAGATCCGCCGCCTGGAGAACTTTGCCGAAATCATCGGCGAGCGCCTTGGTCCGCGAATAACGGTGCGGCTGGAACAGCACAATCACCCGCTTCGATTTCAAAGAACGCGCCGTCTGCAGCGTCGCGGCGAGCTCCGACGGATGATGCCCGTAGTCGTCGATGATCCGGTAGCTCGCGGATAGATACTTCGTCTCAAAGCGGCGCTTGGCTCCGGCGAAGGTGGCCAGCGCACGGGCGACGAGCGCGAACTCCGCACCGCAGCTGTCGGCCAGTGCGATGGCGGCGAGGGCGTTGAGGATGTTGTGATTTCCGGGAATGCCGAGTTCCACGTCGCCTAATACGACGCCTTTTTTCTTCACCGTGAAAGCCGATGAACCTTTCAGATCCCGGATGTCCGTCGCGGTGTAGTCCGCATCTTCCCAGCCGTACGACACCGCGTTTTCACGGCTCGCGCAGACTTCATTCGCCACCGGATCTTCGGCGCAGAAAACGAGTTTTCCGGTCGTCTGATCGGCGAGCTGCGAGAAGACTTCCTTGATGTGGTCGATGCCCTTGTAGAAATCCAGATGCTCGGCCTCGATGTTGAGGATCACCGCGTGTTCGGGGTGATAGAGGGCGAGCGTGCCGTCGCTTTCGTCGCCTTCCGCGACCATGTGCTCGCCGTCCTGCGACCATTTCGCGTTCGCGCCGAGGATCGGGATTTCCGCGCCGACGTAGTGACTCGGCTTCTGTCCGGCCTCGCGCAGGACGTGGGCGGTCATCGAGGAGGTCGTCGTTTTCCCGTGAGTTCCGGAAATCACGATGCCCTTCTTGGTGTGCAAAATCGCGGCAAGGCACTCGGCCCGGCGCAGCAGCGGGATCTTCGCCTTTTTGGCGGCGGAGTAGGCCGGGTTGTCGGATTTGATCGCCGAGGAATACACCACGATGTCCGCGCCTTTCACGGCGGCGGCGCTGTGGGGTGAGGAAAAATTCAGACCCACGCCCTGCATGCGCTCCGTCTCCGCTGTGGTGACGCGGTCCGATCCGCTGACCTTGTGGCCCATGCCTAACAATAGAAGCGCTAGGCCGCTCATTCCGGATCCGGCCACGCCGATGAGATGGATTTGAAGCGGATTGCTCCGGTCGGTGAGGCGCTGGCTGAGATCGGTCATGATGGCGTGAGAGTGGCTTCGATGGCGGCACACACCCGGTCCGCGGCGTCGGGAACGGCGAGTGCGCGGGCCGCTTTTGCCATGCGCTTGTAGGTTGGCAAGTCTTGCAGGATGGAAGTTGCGAGCGCGGCGAGTTTTTCCGCATCCAGATCGCGTTCCTGAACCAGCTTGCCAGCGCCGGCGGAGTCGAAAACCTCGGCATTCCGCGTCTGGTGATCGTCGGCGGCGTAAGGGTAGGGAACCAAAATCGACGGATGACCCGCGATCGCGATTTCCGTCAGGCTCGACGCCCCGGACCGTGCGATGACCAGATCCGCGATGGCATAGGCCGACGGCATCTGGTCGCAAAAACCGAGCACCTTGTAGCCCTCGCGGCCCTGCGTGATTTCGGAAACCCGTGCGAAATCCAGCGCCCCGGCAATGTGCAGCACCTGCGTCTGAGCGGGCAGACTCGCGGCCGCTTGGGCGCAGAGTTCGTTCAACCGCTTCGCACCCTGGCTACCGCCGGTCACCACGATCACCGGCTTTTCCGGGTCGAGCTCGAACAAGGCCCCCGCCGCCTCGCGTGAAGGCAGGTTCGTGATTTCCGGCCGCACCGGCGTGCCGGTGAGCACGGTCTCGCGATTCGGAAAAAACGCCTTCGCCGGTTCCAATCCAAGGAAAACCTGCGTGCAGAACCGGCTGGTCATCACGTTCGCCCGGCCCGGCCGCGCGTTGGAATCGTGGACGAAGGTCTTCAGCCCCAGCTTGTGCCCGGCATACACCGGTGGCAACGAGGTGAATCCACCCATCCCGATCACCGCGTCCGCTCCGAACTCACGGATCACTCCCTTGCATTGCCGGATTGATCCCCACAATTTCCAAAGGAACGGCAGCATCTTCGGCGACAGCGTGGCCGGCTTCGCCACCGCAGGCACGGTCTTGAATGTCAGATGCTTGTACTTCGCGGAAGCCTCCGAATCGACCTTCTTTTCCGAAATCAGAAGCATCACCTCGTGGCCCCTCGCACGGAGCGCTTCACCCACGGCGATGCCGGGAAACAGATGGCCGCCCGTGCCGCCACAGGCGATGAGAATTTTCAGGGATTTAGGCACGCGCGGGTGAGTGAAAAGCCATGAAAGGGCATTGGGAAATCATTTCCCACACCTCTTCGGGGAAAGCTACGTAAATCCGTATTATCCGGCAATCCTCAAAATGGGCGAAGATCCGGAAAATCAGTGGAATAGGTGACCGGTCACTCCAGCTCCTTCGCCAGACTCTCGCGCTCCTTCGCGGAAAGCTCTGCCGCGTCGAAGGCGGCGCGGGCGGCGTGGAGGTCGGAGCCGCGCCAGGATTTCAGGGTCTGGCGGAGTTCGTTGAGGCGCTGGTTGTCATCGCTAATGGATGCGGCCCAGGAAAAGGCGGTGTCGGGATCGGTGTTGCGGACCTGGTTGACCAGCGGTTGGATGGCCGCATCGCGGGAGTTGCCGGCTTCCAGCGTGCCGAGCCATTGCGCGGTGGCGACGGCGTCGTATTGGCTCCACGATTGGGATACCGCCTTCAGGCCTTCGTCGCGGGATTGGCCGTCCGGCAGGGCGGCGGCCCAGTTCGAGGCGGCGGTAGGATTATCGTCCGCCCATTGCCCCGCGAGTCTGCCTGCGGACGCTGCGAGGTTTTTCTCCATCCCGTCCGGAGGAGAAGCAATCAGTCCGGAAAGCTGGCGACCGGCGGCGGCCGGATTGTCGCGGGCCAGTGTGGGGAGAACGGCGGCCAGGGCGCGGGTCCGTTCGATACCAGACAGCCCGTCCGCCCAGGCTTTTGCTGAGATGGGATCCGCTTCCGCCCATGAATTCGCGATTCCATCCAAGGTCTCCAAGCGGCCTTGCCCCTCGGGAAGACGTTTCCAACCCACCGCCGCCGCTTCGGGATCATTCTGACTCCAAGTGTTGAAAAGTCCGGTCAAGGCGGTGGTTTGTTCTTGGGGATTCGCGAGTGAGACCGCGAAGGCCAGCGCCTTTCCCGCATCATGGTAATAGTAATGTCGCATCATCCTCTCCAAGGTCGCGCCGTTCCGCTGGGTCTCGGGGAGCCCGAGGAAATACTTCTCCGCCGCCGCGGGATCGGAACTGATCAACCCCATGACCACCGATCCACCCGTATCGATTTTTTCCCGTTCGCTCAGTTTCGCGACCTGCTCCTTGAAAAGGTCCGGGTCATTCCACGCCGCATAAAACATCTGATCGCCGAGTTGTTCCTTGCGGATCGCAGGATCGCCCAGACCGGCGGCGATCTCGAACGCGAGCCGCGTTTCCGTCATCTTGAACTGTTCCAACAGCTGGTTGGCCGCGATCCGTTTTTGCGATTTGCTTTCCAGTCCGTTCAGCAGCGCCACCGCCTTCCGGGGATCTTCATCCGCCACGGTCTGGATGACTCCGCCAATGAGTTTCCCGCGCAGGTAGCCGGGTTCGCTTTTCAACCGTTCCCATGCGGCCTCCGGATCCTGCCTGGCATAGACCCGATAGATCTGAATCGCGGCACCGGAGTTCTCGCCGTTTCTCAAGGATTTCGCCCACTTCAGTGCGGCGTCCGGATCCTTGCTGGCCCACACCCGTGCCACGGCATTCGTGCAGGTGCTGTCGATTTTGTCGCGTGACATGGTCGCCAACCGCGCGGCGGCCGCCACCGGATCCATGGAGGCCCATTTCATGAAAACTTCGTTGGGGCCGAAGGAGCCGGTGAAGGTGTTAATCGATTCCCGGTCCAACAGATCGCATGCCGCCTCCGGATCGCGGCCGGCGAGGACCAGCAAAATTTCATTGCTCGCGAAGGAACGCATGTCGCCCTTCGGCAGATCCGCCACTTCCACCAAGGCCCTGGCTGGATCGACCTGGGCAAGCGCGTTGAAACATCGCGACGCCAGCGTCAGCTGGAGCGACGTCTCCTTGCACGACCTGACATATCCGACAGCCGCCCCCGGGTCCACCGCGGCCCAGCGTTCGAACAAGGAATTCATCAAGGCAAGGCGCACGTCCTCATCCGCCGGATTGCTCAAAGCGTCCTGACGGATCATTTCCATCAGGGCGGGGATTTCGGCGGCGGACAATGAATTCGCACCCAGCGTCAGGCGGGCGGCGGCCACCGAATGGCTCTGTTTCTTGAAAAGTCCGCGGACGTCTTCCATCGACGACAGGGAGAAGGCCGGACCACCGAAAGGATCGTTTCTAACATTGGCTCGTCCCGCACCGGATTCCCGGGGGGTTCGCTCCGTGGATCCGGCGTCCTCATCCGACGCTCCGCCACGTTGTTTCCCGATGACAAAGCCCACTCCAATGCCAAGCACGAGAGGCAGAATGACAAGCGACGGAGTGGGTTTCATAGGAACAACCGGATGATATTGGGACGGTTGAAAGTCATTCCAGCTCCTTCGCCAGACTCTCGCGCTCCTTCGCGGAAAGCTCTGCCGCGTCGAAGGCGGCGCGGGCGGCGTGGAGGTCGGAGCCGCGCCAGGATTTCAGGGTCTGGCGGAGTTCGTTGAGGCGCTGGTTGTCATCGCTAATGGATGCGGCCCAGGAAAAGGCGGTGTCGGGATCGGTGTTGCGGACCTGGTTGACCAGCGGTTGGATGGCCGCATCGCGGGAGTTGCCGGCTTCCAGCGTGCCGAGCCATTGCGCGGTGGCGACGGCGTCGTATTGGCTCCATGATTGGGATACCGCCTTCAGACCTTCGTCGCGGGAGGGTCCTGAGGGCAGGGCGGCGGCCCATTTGGAGGCGGCGGCCGGATCATCGCCCGCCCATTGCCCGGCGAGGTTGCCCGCGGAGGAGGCGAGATTCTGGCCCATGCCATCGGGCGGAGACGCGATGAGTGCGGCCAGCTGAGTGCTGGCGGCGGCCGGATTGTCGCGGGCAAGCGCGGGCAGGACCGCCGCCAGGGCTCTTGCCTTTTCAATGCCGGAGAGGCTGTCCGCCCACGCTTTCGCGGCTTCCGGATCGCTCTGTCCCCAGGAACTGGCGACATTGTCGAGCGCTTCAAGCCGGCCTTGTCCGGCTGGCAATTTCTTCCACCCGGTGGCGGCGGCTTCGGGATCCTCGCGGCTCCAGTTTTCGAAAAGCCCGTTCACCGCAGCCGTTTGCTCCTGCGGATTTTGCAGGGAAACGGCGAAATCGAAGGCCTTTTTCGGATCGGTATTCGAATACTGCGACAGCATTTGCGAAAGGGTCCGCGTGCTGCGCTGGGCTTCGGGAAGCGCGAGGAAATACTTTTCGGCCGCGGCCGGGTCAGACGAGATCAAGCCGCGCAGCACGGACTGGGAGGTGTCGATTTTTTCCCGGTCGGTGAGTTTGGCGATCTGTTCCTTAAGCAAATCCGGAGACGTCCAGGCGGCGTAATACATCTGTTGCCCGAGGTTTTCCCGGCGGGTGGCCGGGTCCTTCACTTGGTCGATCACCTCGAAGGCGAGCCGCGTGTCGTTCCAGTTCAGCCCGTTCAGGAAGCTCTCGGTGCCGAGACGTTGCTCGGACTTGCTTCCCACGCTCATCAGCATCGACATCGCTTTCTTCGGATCCTCGTCGGCGACGATTTCAAGGATTCCCCCGACGATTTTCCCGCGCAAATGGCCCGGCTCGCTCTTCAACTGCTCCCACGCCTTTTCCGGGTTCTCGCGGGCGATGACCTTGTAAATCTCGGAGGTCGAAGTGGACTTCCGATCACCGGTCAGGGTTTTCGCCCACTTGAGCGCGGCGGCGGGATCCTTCTGAGCCCAGCTCGCGGCAAGCTGCCCGGCGCTGCGGTCTCCCACCCGGTCCGGTGGCATCGACGCCAGCCGTTTTGCGGCGGCCAGCGGATCGGTCTTCGCCCACGATGCGAAAATCTCTCCTGTATAATACTCGCTGAAGATTCCGGGGCTCGCCTCCTTCTCCAACAGATCACAAGCGGCCGATGGATCCTTGTCCGATAGAGCCGAAACCAGAGCCATGCCCGCCGTCTCTCGGATCTCGCCCTTCGGCAGTTTTTCGAACTCCAACATCGCGCGGTCGGGATCCACTTTTCCAAGTGCCGCGAAGCAACTTCCCGCCGCGTTTTTCTGGAACGAGCGCGACTTGCAAGAGTTCACGAAAGCAATCGAAGCGGCCGGATCGACCAGCGCCCAACGCTCGAACAACGCGCCCATCAGCGTGTAGCTGTCCTGATCGTAGCGGTTCGGATTATCCCGCGCCTCCTTCTGCACCATTTCCACCAGTGCCGGTATTTCGTCGGCGGACAGCGAGTTCACCGCCAGCGTCAGCCGCGCGGACGCCACGGACCGGCCCTGGCGTTTGAAAAGCTCGTGGATATCGTCCATCGACGAGAGCGAGAAGCCCTGCCCGCCGAACGGGTCGCTGCGCGGACTCCGCCCTGCGGTGCGCATCTCGCGGGCGCTCCGCACCTCGGCGGCCGCCTCCTTGCCGGGTTCATCCTGTCGGGTCCTTCCGACCAGATACCCGGCTCCGAGAGCGATCGGCAGCATCAACCACGGTGGCGACAGTTTCATAAGGCTCTGCTTCTAAGCAGAATCCTGAGGGACGTCACGGGAAATCGTTAGGAGGAACGATCAGGGAAAAGGGCCCCTCACCCTTCGATCCGGTGCGGGAAAAACCGGCTCAGGTTTCCGGTGATGGGTGAGCGGTCACCGCGCGCCGAGAGGCCGCGGCATTCGTCGCCGACCATCCACAGACCCCAGACGAAGTGCCTGTGGTCGGCGGTGAAAAGATTCGCGTGCTGCTGATAGGCGATCGGTTCGCCGTGGTGTCCGGCGGCTCCGGATTCGATGGTATTTCCCCGGTCCATCAGGGAAATCCCGGCTCCCTCACGGCCGAAGAACGGTTTTTCCATCCAGCGTTGGATGCCTTGGGAGGAGAGTTCTTCTTTGGATCGGTACGAAGGCAGCAGCAGGGGATGCTCCGGATTCAGCTCCCAGAGAATCGGCAGCAGGCCCTTGTTGGACAGCATCATTTTCCACGCGGGTTCGAGAAACCGGGAACGCTCTTGGCCGATCTCCGTGAAGAACGGCTCCTGCGCCATCCATTCCCACGGATAGAGTTTGAAGAGCTTCTCGATGGGCTGATCGTTCGCATCGGTGAAGCGGCCCTCCTCGGAAAAACCGATTTCGGGCACGTCCATCAGCTCGGCGGATTTTCCCGCCTGCTCGGCGGTTTCGGCGAGGTAGGCGATGGTCTGGCGATCCTCCAGATTTTCCCACGCGCAGGCGAAATGCACCGTGGACTCGGGAATCGTCTTCCATCGCTCGACGAGCGCTTCATGGATCGAGTTGAGCTGGTCGCTTTCCGGAAACCTGGACTCCAGCCACTGCCACTGGATCAACGCGGCCTCTAGCAGAGAGGTCGGCGTGTCGGCGTTGTATTCGAGAAGCTTGGGCGGGCCGTCGCCATCCCAAGCCAGATCGAAGCGGCCGTAGAGTGAGAAATCCGAGGCCATCCACGATGTCTGGACGAGCCCGATCGCCGATTCAGGAATGGCGAGGCGGTCCCACCAGTCGCGCTTGATGATCTGTTCGCAGGCCTCAAGGCAGAGGGCGTGCAGTTCGATGGCGGCGCTTTCCAAGGTTTCCGCGGCCTCGAGCGTGAACACGAGATGCCGGTCCTCGGTCCAGTAAGGTTCTCCATTCGAGCCGTGCCACAGGAGGCCGGACTCTTCCACCTGCTGCTGCCAATCCGGGCGCGGGGCGTTTGATTCGAGACGAATGCTGGATTTCATCGGCTGAAAACTAACCACCCACCGAGAAGCGCCCGCTGCCGCCGCCGCTCGGGGCGGCCGTGCTGCTGCGGGACGAGCCGAATCCGCCGCGCACCGACTGACCGGGCCTGACCGAGGTGCCGCTGGCCCGGCTTTGCTCGACCATCCGTTGGTAGCCGGGATTCGCAGCGGCGTAGCGGCTGACGCTGCTGCGCCGGTTGTCCACGTCCTGCTGCCAGCCGCCGGCCTGACCGCTGGCCTGGCGGAATCCGTTGCCGGGGGAGAACATCCCGCGGTTTCCGGCGAGCAGCCAATACATCATCAGCGCGTTACCCATGCCGAATCCTCCGCCGTGCTGCTGGGCGGAGGGCTGGTTTTTCGCGAGTTTTTGTTCTTCTTCCAATGCGGCCTCGACCTTTTTCAACGCCTCGGGCGATGGGTGGCTGGTGGCGACGCTGGTTGCCATCATCTGATCCTGCCAGGCGCCGTTGATGAAATAGCGGCCGTCCTTTTCAAAACCATAAGGGTGCTCGAAAAAATTCCGCACCTCGGCGTGATAGTAGCCGACCCGCGGGATGTGGAAATTGTTAGCGACTTCTCCCTTGATGAGTTTAGACTTCTCGCTGTCGAGCTTCTCGATCTGCGTCTGGGTCGCGGCCATTTCCGCATCCTGCTCCGTCGCGACATAGCGGACGCCGCGGTCGCAGCTGCCGAGCCCGCCCGCCAGGATGCACACGGTGGACCAGCGAAGGATGCCGCCTGGGCGGAGGGAAGTGAGAAAACTGCGCTTTTTCATGGAGAGGAAGCGGCACCCTAGGCCCCGCGAAGCGATGCGTCAACTTGATCGCCGTTCCAAAATCCGGTCCATATTCCATGGCCAGGCGCTATTCCGCATGAACGGCGTTTTCCATGAGGAACAATGCATCCTGATAGTCACCATTGGCCGCCTCCTCGAAGCCGACGAGCCAGGCATTCTTCATTTCCCGTCCCTGGAAGAAAGTCACCGGATAGATCCGGCCGGTGTGCGGAATCCCGGCGGAGGTCTTGATCGCCGGATCGCTGAAGGAGACGAACCGGTGGCCCTGCATGTAAAAGGCGAACGGCTGGTCCGGCGCTTCGAACTCGACGAAGTCCGCGCCCCCTTCGAGCGGCGGGAAAATCGACTGGTGCGCGTCCGGTATGGTCTCCGACACATCCGCGAGCCTGCCCTTTTCCTGCAGCTCTTCCTCACCTGATAGAACGATGCCGAACGGCGCCACGCCCTTCGGTGAAAAGCGGGCGAGCGGCGTGATGCGGACTTTCCCGCTTCCCGCCGCACGGAAGGAGGGAATGGCCCTGCTCTGGCCGATCACGTCCTTTTTCGTATCCAGTTCGAGCTGCCCGCCACCGACGTCCAGAGGGATGCCGAGCGCACGGACGATGCCCTGGAGTGTGGGTTCGTTCTTCCCCTCGAACTCAGTGAGGCCGATGCCTTGCAGAACGATGAAAGCACCTTCGGTCTTCGAGCCGATCTGCAAACCCGCGCTGCAGCGTCGGGGTGAATCGGGTGTCAGAAACTCCACGGTCACGGTGATCGCGCCGCCGGCGGGAACGGTCTTTTCCGCCGCGGATGCCTTGAAGAGGCCTTCGTCCCTGCCGGTGATCACCAGTCCGGCCGGGATCTCCTCATCCGACGGATTTCTAACGACAACATCGGTCTTGCGCGCCTTCCGCCCTTTCACGGCACTCAGCGTCACGGTGGCCCGGTCCGGCTTCAGCGGTTCGCCCAGTTCGCGGATCCTCACGTCCCGATAGAGCAGCTCCGCACCTTCGAGCTGGAGCGCGACTTTTCCCTCACGCACCGGCGAGCCGTCCTTTTCACGCAGGTTCGTGAGCCGGGCGACGGTTTTGCCGTTGATGAGGTGCTCCGCGGATTCGTCCGCTTGGACGATGACCTCCACGCGGTTCCAGCCCTCCAGCGTGTCCAGCACCGGAAAGCGGCCGATATACGCGAAATTGGATCGGCCGAAGTCCTTGGGAAAGCCTCCGTCCTCGGGGAGCATGCCGGGATCGCCCTGGCCTTCCGGGGCGTTATCAGGATCGGGACGCATCCAGGTGAGAGCCGCTTTCGGCAGGAAAACGATGTCGCCGCTGTCACCTTCCTGAATCTGATACTCGATGGAGTCCGGCCAGACCTTGCCGGTGCCGGACGCATGATAGAGCAGCCCGGCATCGCGGAGGTCGTTCTTGCGCGGCGCGAATTTTTTCTCCGCCCAACGGTATTCAAGACTCAGGTGGAACCGGGAAAACGTCTGCTCATGCACGATCACGCCGAAGGGCACCTTCGCCTCCGGATCGGTGTCGGCATACATGTGGATCGCCCCGTCGCGCACCTGCACGAAGCGGTCGGGATCGTCGCCGGGTTTCTTGTCCTGGAGCACGGTGGTCCAGCCATCGAGATCCTCGCCGTTGAACAAGGGTTTCCACCCGGCGGCGGCCAAGGGTGACAGGATCGCGGCGAGCGGCAGGATTCGGTAGATAACGGGCGACATGAATTCACCCAAGCAGCCCCTTCTGCCTCCGGTCAAGGTTCGAAGTCCTGCGGTGGATTTTGAAAACATCCGGTGCAATCCGGTGTATCGTGCGGCTGACCCATGCGATTTCCCATCCTGGCCGCCAGCTTCGCCATCCTCGCGGTTCCTGCCGGGGCGGAGGAGCACTGGGCATATCTCCCGCCGGTGGAGGTGAAATTTCCGGCGGATTCCTCGGTCCATCCCATCGATGCCTTGCTCGCCAGCGCTTGGAAAAAAGCGGGGATCAAGCCGGCTAAACAAGCGCCGCCGCGGCTCTGGATCGAGCGCGCCGCCTTCACGCTCACCGGACTGCCCGCCAGCGCGGAGCAGATCCGGCGAATCGAAGCGAATCCGGATGAAGCCACTTGGAAATCACTCGTCGACGAACTTCTCGCCAGCCCGGCCTACGGCGAACGCTGGGCGCGGCACTGGATGGACGTCGCCCGCTACGCCGACACGCAGGGCTACAATTTCGATCAGGACAACCGCTATCCGTTCGCCTACACCTATCGGGATTGGCTGATCCGCGCGTTCAACGACGATCTTCCCTACGGAGATTTCATCAAGCTGCATATCGCCGCGGACCTGCTGACGGATCGTCCGGACCACCCGGATCTCGCCGCGCTCGGATTTCTAACAGTTGGTCCCCGGGCGGGGCGGCTGGAAACCATCGACGACCGCGTGGACGTGGTCACCCGCGGATTTCTATCAAGCACCGTCGCCTGCGCCCGCTGCCACGACCACAAGACGGACCCGATCACCACGAAAGATTACTATTCGCTCTATTCGATTTTCGACAACACCGACGAGCCGGGAGAAAAGCCCGTGATCGGCAAGCCCGCGGATGAGGCAGCGTTCACCGCCTTCAATGCGGAGATGGCCAGGCTTGACGAAGCCGAACGCGCGGCGCGTCAGGTGATCGTGGACCAACTTCGCAAACCGGAAACATCCGCCATCTATCTGGAACTCGCATGGACGGCGAAGAAGGAGAATTGGGACGCTGCCAAGGCCACCGCCGATGCCTTCAAGCGCGGCAAACTCCGCCCCGGAGCGGTCGTCAAATGGCGGGATTTCCTCAATACCGCCGCCTGGAGCGAGAAAGCGTCGCCACGCCTCGCCGCCTGGGCGAAGGAAATGGACGCGGCGGATGAAGCGGGCCGCAGGGCGCTCAGTCTCGCGCTCGCCAACGAATGGTCGGCCGCTCCGGAAGGCAGCGAATTGAAAAATCTGGCAGCAGGTGACGGATGCCCGCTTTCCTATGACATCTCCCGCGTCCCGGAAGTTTACGATCAGGAAGACGGCAATCAGAACCGCGCCCGCATCGGAGCAAAAACGCGCCTTCTCACCGAGCATCCCGGCTCTCCTCCACGCGCGATGAGTCTCGCGGATCGCGGGAACTGGTCGCCGGCGCAGGTGTTCGTCCGGGGAAATCCGGATAACAAAGGCGAGGCCTTCGAGCGCGAGTGGCTCAGCTTCCTGGGAGGCGGGAAATTTCCCGAAGGAAAAAGCCCGCGCCTCTCGCTGGCGGAGAAAATCGCCGATCCCGCGAACCCGATGACCAGACGCGTGATGGTGAACCGCGTGTGGGCCTGGCACTTCGGCACCGCGCTGACGGATCCTGGAGATTTCGGCGTCCAGCAGCCCGATCCTCCGCTGCGGCCGCTGATGGACTGGCTCGCGCTGCGCTTCACCGAACAAGGGGGATCGTTGAAAAACCTGCACCGCCTCATCCTGACCTCGAAGGCATTCCGGCTAGAAGCCGACGGGCCGGATTCCAATGAATCCATCGATGAGGCGAACACGCTCTTCTGGAAATGGAACCGCCGCCGCGCGGATTTCGAGTCGATGCGCGATCGTCTGTTAGCCACGGCCGGGAATCTCGACCGCGGCTCTGTCGGCGGGCGTTCGTTGTCATTGGAAAACGACTCCGCGGATCGCAAACGCAGCCTGTATGCCTTCGTCGACCGTTACGCGCTGTCGAACACCTTCGTTTCCTTCGATCTCCCCCATCCGGACCATCACAGTCCGAAGCGCGTGGAAACCACCGTGCCGCAGCAGGCGCTTTATTTCCTGAACGGTCCCCTGGTCCTGCGCCAGGCTGCGAAACTCGCCGCCGATCCGGCATTCCGCGCGCTGGCCGATGCAGGATCCAAACTGACCTGGCTGTACGAGAAGATCTATCAACGCTCACCCTCGCCCGCCGAGACCCGTGACGCGCTGGACTGGATCAGCCGGGCGGATCCCGCCGACTATCAGCCGCGTTTGTCCGGAGTCTGGGAAATACGCCACGCTCCCGACACCGGCGGTCTGCCGGGCGACGCGCTGCCGTTCCCGATCTTCTCCGATGGCGTTTGGAAAACCGGCCCTGATCCGGCGAACGCACCCATCCGCTGGCTCAATGCCGGCGCGGGCGGCGGCCATCCCGCGGCAGGCCACGATCTGATCCTCCGCTGGCGGGCGCTCGGCGCCGGTGAGGTCCGCATGACCGGAAGCATCAAACGCACCGGCCCGGGCGGCGCCACGCTCGCTTGGAATCTGGCGAGATCGGGCAGCACGGAATTTGTCAGCCATCCGCTGCCTCCGGATTCGGAATCCAAGATCGATGGCGGATGGCAGAACGTCGCCGCCGGAGATACGGTGGACTTCGTACTTCGCGCGCCCGGGGGGGACGCGGTGGGATCCGTCGGCTGGAACCTGCGGGTGATGGGTCGCGAAAATCCTGATGGAAAGCCGGTGGAAGTCGGGAATTTGAACAAACAGTTTCCCACCACCGATTCCCCACCCCCCGCGACCAACGCCGCCGACCCGTGGGCGGACCTCATCCAGATGCTCTGGGCGTCCAACGAATTTCACTTCATCGACTGACCATGTCCCACCGCCTCACCGCCAACGACATCATCCTGGACCGCCGTGATTTCCTTCGCCGCTGCGGCATGGGATTCGGCGGCCTCGCGCTCGGCGGCCTTTTCGGCGGAGCCGCGAACGCATCCGCCATGGCGGTGACGGAAAATCCGCTGCCGAACTTCGCGCCCAAGGCGAAGCGCGTGGTCCATCTTTTCATGAATGGCGGCCCCTCGCAGGTGGACACCTTCGACCCCAAGCCCGCGCTTCAGGAGCAGCATGGGAAAGTGATCCCGCTGGAAGGATTGAAAACCGAGCGGCCGACCGGCACCGCGCTGCGTACGCCGTTCACCTTCGACCGTTACGGAAAATGCGGGCTCGAAGTCAGCGAGCTTTTCAAACACACCGCGAAGCATGCCGACGACCTCTGCGTCATCCGCTCGATGACCGCGGACGTCCCGAATCACGAGCCGTCGCTCATGCTCATGAACTGCGGCGACGGCCGACTCGCGCGCCCGTCGATGGGCTCATGGGTCACCTACGGCCTCGGCAGCGAGAATGAAAACCTGCCGGCCTACGTCTCGATGTGCCCCGGCGGCATGCCGATCAAACGGGCGGAAAACTGGCGCGCCTCGTTCCTTCCCGGCCGTTTCCAAGGGACCTATCTGGACAGCTCCATTGAGGACGTGAACCGGATGATCGAAAATCTACGCAATCCCGTGGCGCGCGATCCGCGCCAGGCCGGGCAGCTGGAATTCCTCCGCAAGCTCAACGAACGCCACCTCGCCGAGCGCGGCCATGATGCGCAGCTTGAGTCGCGCATCCGCAGCTTCGAGCTCGCCTACCGCATGCAGAGCGAGGCGACCGACGCCTTCGACATTTCCAAGGAGCCCACGAACATCCGCGAGATGTACGGCCCCGGCAGCTTCGCCCGCCAGTGTCTGATGGCGCGGAGATTGTTGGAACGCGGCGTGCGCTTCATCCAGCTCTGGCATGGCGACGGCCAGCCGTGGGACAGCCACGACAACATCGAGGACCACCGCCGCCTCGCCGGCGAGTGCGACCAGGCGATCGGCGCGTTTCTATCCGATCTCAAGATGCGCGGCATGCTCGATGAAACGCTCGTCATCTGGGGCGGTGAATTCGGCCGAACCCCGGTCGTCGAACTGCCGAAAGCCGGGTCAAATGCAGGCGTCATGAAAGGCCGCGACCACAACCACTACGGTTTCACCACCTGGCTCGCCGGCGGCGGCGTGAAAGGAGGCCACGTCCACGGAGCCACCGACGAGTTCGGCTTCCGCGCGGTGGAAAAACCCGTCCACGTCCACGACCTCCACGCCACCATCCTCCATCTGCTAGGCCTCGACCACGAGGAACTCACCTACAACTACTCCGGCCGCGACTTCCGCCTGACGGACGTGCATGGCAAGGTGATCGATGAAATCATCGCGTGAAGGTGAGAAAGCAGCCGGGCGGAGCTTCCCGAGGTGGTTCCGATCACTCCGACTCCTTAACCACCACTAGGAATTTTCTCAGTGTCTCGCACGGGTCGGTGGTCCGCCAGACGCTGGCGATTTCTACTTTCGGTGTCCTGTCAAGAAGGTCGATGAAGGTGACACCGGCCATTCGGACACATGATGCGGTGGCGGCGGAGAAATGAACTCCCGCCCCCGAGGTCACCAGCCCCATGCAGGGTTCGTCTTCCTTTTTGACTCGGATTTTCGGTTTGAATCCCGCCCTCATGCAACATTGGAGGATTTCTTCATACATTCCCGGATCCTTGGACCGCTCATGGATGATGAAGGTGTCGTTCATAAAATTCTCCAGCGGCACCGCCTTCCCACTGCCGGCTAACGGATGTTCGTCGGGCACGGCGAGGCGCATGCGGACGGAGGCGAACGGTGCCAAGGAGAGTTCCTTGTGCAGAACAGGAGGTAAGATGAATCCGACGTCCAATCGCCCGGAGGCAAGCGCTTCGATCTGGTCCGCGGAACTCATTCCCATGATCTCAACCGTCAGATCCGGGTGTCGTTTGCGGAACTCTTTCATCAGCTCCGGAAAGCCGGTGAAGTAAGCGGCCGAAGTACAGCCGACGAGCAATGTCCGCTTTTGCGAACCGATCTGTTGGCGTATTTTCCGACCTGCCGCGGCCGCGGCTTCCAACACTTCTCTGGCAGATTCGAGAAACAGCCTTCCTTCGCGTGTCAGTTCAACCCTCCGCGTGTTCCGGAGAAACAACGGGGCATCGAGTTGTTCTTCCAAGCTCGAGATCATCCGACTCAGCGGCGGCTGGCTCATGTGCAGACGCTCGGCGGCCCTCCGGAAATTCAGCTCTTCGGCGACGGCGACGAATCCACGCAGTATTCTCAAATCATCAATCATTGATGCTGGATGGGTATCAATACTCTTGCGGATTGAGAAGTACGGAATCGCGGCCTGGTGCGATATAAATTCTCCGATGTCCACCCAATCCCATAAGAGAACGATTCAGAACACAGGTGATCCCCAAGTGTTTTTTGACGAGGAAAGAGCCGTCACTTACGACGATCTGGCCATCAAGCTGGTCCCGCTGCTGGAGGCCAAACTCTTAGCGATTCGATTCTCCCTCGAAAACCTGCCCTCCGACGCACGCATTCTCTGTGTCGGCGTCGGGACCGGCACCGAGCTGATCCACCTCGCGCGCTGTTTTCCCTGCTGGACCTTCACGGCGGTGGACCCCGCGCCAGCGATGCTGAACGTCTGCCGGAGCAAGGTGAAAGCGGCCGGGATGGAAACACGCTGTAATTATCACGAAGGGTATCTCGACACACTGCCGGTTGAAAACGATTACGACGCCGCCACCTGTCTGCTCGTGTCCCACTTCATTCTGGATCGTGCCGGGCGCATCGCATTTTTTCGTGGGATCGCGGCGAGATTGAAACCCGGCGGCGTTCTAATCAGCTCGGATCTTTCGTCCGACATTTCGAAACCCGCCTATCAGATTCTTCTCAGGCCGTGGCTCCGGATGCTCGGTCATTCCGGCAAGACTCCGGAAGAAATCGAAGGCTCCAAGGCGGCGTATCAAACCCAGGTTGCGCTGCTGGATCCGGTGGAGGTGGAAACCATCCTCATGGCCGCGGGCTTCGATGCATGCGTTCGGATCTATCAAAATCTCCTGATCCACGCCTGGATGTCGACAAGTGGCCGTTCCTGACGAAATTCACCGCAGGCCGAGGAATTTCGCCAGGGACTTCACCGCGGGGGCGACGGCGTGGCCCCGGCGGACGGAGCGGGAAATGACTTCGAGTTTCCCGGCTTTCGTGTCCGCCTTGGGATCGACGTGGCCGACGAGTTCGTGGCCGGAAAGGACGGGGAGCGCGTAGTAGCCGCGGGTGCGTTTGTGGGGCGGCGTGTAAACCTCCCAGGTGTAGTCGAAGTTCCACAGCGCCGAGGTGACCTTGCGGTCGTAGATGAGCGGATCGAGCGGAGCTAACAATAGTGGCGCGGTTGGAGCATCGGCAGCGGAGCAGGATTCCAAAAGGGCGAGATCCTCGCGGAGGCAATGGAGCGTGGGAGCATCGGCGTCGGCAAGTTTGATGGCCAGGACTTCATCGGCGACCAGCTTCAGTTCCTCACGTTTCAGAGTCACCAGGCGGCGTTGGCGGAGTTTTGCGAGAGCGAGCCAGCGGGATGTTTCCGCGGCGGAGGGCTCGTTCGCGGCGAGTGTGGTGGCGGGGAGAACGCGCTCGGGGAGATCGTAGAGGCGGCGGTTGCCCTCGCGCCGGGAGATGAGGACACGGCCGTGGAAGAAGAGTTTTTGAAGAACCGCCTTTGCCAGGGTGGCGGTTCCCCAGACGCCGGGACCGCTGGAGCGCTTGTCTTCGATGTGGCTGGAGGAGAGCGGGCCACGGAAGGCGAGCTCGGCGAGGATGTGATTTGCCAGTTCGGTTTCATCCGCAGTTAGTTTTCCCGACCATGCGCCGTCACGCTGGGTGCGATGGCGCATTGCGGCGATCAGGTGCGGCCAAGCGTCCAAAGGAAAGGCCGTGAGGATGGCGGAATCGGGCAGGTGGTGCTCGAACGCGGTGCGGCTTTCCGCAGGAAGGGGAGCCGTTTCTCCATGCAGGTGGCGCATCAGTCCGCCGACCTGATAGTCGCGCACCCGGTTGCGGAGGATGAGGTCGTGCATGCGGCCGCAGACGTTGATCGGGTCGATCTGGATGTAGCCGTGGTGGGCGAGCGCGGAGGAAACGTCGGAGAACAGAGCATCCAATCCAACCGCGCGGCGGGCGAAGCGGCGGGCGGTGTGCCGGGTGATTTGGATGGCGGACGACATGGAGAAATGGGCTTCAACGCCAGTTGGAGTGCGGAACGAATCCCGCGCTCCGGTTTGTCACTGCGGCCGCTTGATGACCGAGGTTCCGTCTTTCACCGTGTCGGGCGGGTGAAGGAGAACTTCATCACCCGCGGAGATGCCTGATAGAACTTCGGTGAATCGGCCGTCGGAGCGGCCGGCCTCGATGGGTGTCAGCTTGGCGGTGTCGTCCTTGAAGACGTAGGTTTTCCAAGCGTTGCCTTCTCGGAAAAGGGCTCCGGCGGGAACGACGAGCGTGTCGTCGGCATGCCAGACGGCGACCCGGACTTCGACGCGGTAGCGATCGCCGAGGGATTTGGCGGCCTCGGGAATCTCCACGAGATCGCTGAGAACGATGACGCGCTGTTCCTCCACACCGAGAGCGGAAATCTTCGTGAACGCGGCAGGCTCGACGCGGCGGACGCGGCCTTTGAGCGGATTCTCGCCGCCCCATTGTTCGACTTCCACGGAGTCCCCGGGATGGATGGCGACGGCATCGCGCGAAAGGATTTCCGCTTCGATCTCGATGTCCGCGGGGTCGCCGACTTCGAGGATCTGGGTGCCGGGAGTGACGACCATTTCGCTTTCCTGCATCACCTTGAGCACGCGGCCGGAAACCGGGGACTTCACTTCCACGAGATTTCCCGCCGTGACGGAGGTGGGGCGTTCCAAGGCGGCGCGGGCTTGGGCGAGTTCGTAGTCGATGACCTGCAGCGAAAATTCCGCGGCGCGGACTTCGGCGCCTTTCATGGAGGAGTCGGCTTCCATCTTGTCGCGGTCGGAATCGGATAGGGAACCCGCGCGGGTGACGGAGCGCATGCGGTCGCGGTCGGAATCCGCCATTTTCAACGCGGCGCGGCGGGCTTCGAGGGTTTCGGCGGCCTGCTTGCGGGAGGCTTCGTGCATCGAGACGACGGCCTCCGCCTGGGCGCGGGCGCGGGGGTCTAGCAGCGGCGATGCGGCGGGTTCGATGGCGGTGAGGAGCGTGTCGCCAGCCTTCACCTCGTCGCCGGGCTTCAGCGGCACGCGGCGCATTTTCCCCGCCACCGGAGCGGCGACGACGTAGCGGTTTCTAACACGCGTCTTGCCTTCCTCGGAAACGCGGACGGTGAGCGGACCGCGGGCGGCGGTGCCGGTCTCGATGATGACGGGCTTCGGCCACAGTCCCCAGGCGACCAGGGTGAGGAGAAGCAGGCCGCCGAGCCATGGCAGGGAGCGGCGGATGAGGTGTTTTCCGCCGGGGCTGCGTTTGGTTTCCCACGGAGCGGTGGCGTCGGTTGTGTTGGGTGAGGGCATGGCGGGTTGGGGACAGGATGGAGGATCAGTCGCGGGCTTTCAAGACGCCGACCATGTCGAGCTTCGCGATCATGCGGCTGACGAGGGTGAAGGACAGGACCGAGGCGGTGAGCACGACGAGGATGGCGATGGAGTAGGTGGCGGAATTGATGACGATCGGCAGGCGGACCGTCTCCGTGCTGAAGGAGGACATGATGAAAAGCGCCAGCCCCCGGCCGAACAGCAGGCCGAACGGCAGGGCTAACAAAACAAGGATCGCCAGCTCGCCGACGAGCACGCCGCGCACCTCCGCCAGGCTGAATCCCACGACACGCAGCGTCGCCAGTTCGCGGCTGCGCTCGGACAGGGCGATGCGGGCGCTGTTATAAACCACGCCGAATGCGACGATCGTCGCGAGCACGAAATAGAGCGAGCGCAGGATGCCGATGCTCTTGCCCGTCGTCTCGCGGAAGGCGGCGAGCTGATCGCGTTTCACCATCACCACGGCGGCGGCGGGAGTGTCCTTCAGCTCGCGCATGAATTCATCCCAACGGTTGTGATCCAGGGCGAGGTAGGCGCCGTTCACCGTGTCGCCCTCCTTCATCGCCCGCCGCAGGGCGGAAATGTCCATGTAGGCGGCGACGCCGGCGAAGTCCGTGACGAGGCCGCGGATCGGAATGCGGAGCGTGGGACGGCGGCCTTCCAAGACCTCGACCTCCACCTCGTCGCCGATGCGCGCGCCGATGACTTTCGCCAACATGGAAGACATGAGCAGACCTTCTTCCGGCATGGTGATCGCGTGGCCCCTGTCATCCAGCAGACGATTCAGGTTCGCGTTCCTGTCGATGCCGGTGACCGAGAGTTTCCGGTGGCGGTGGCCGAATTTCAACCGCGCCTGGACGCTGCGGATCGGCTCGGCACGGATGACGCCGGGCAGGTGTTCGAGATCATGGAATCCCCGGCCGGACCCTGGTTCCGTCAGGAAGACCGCGACGTCCTGGCGCTGCTGGCTGTTCCATTGGAAGGTGAGCAGATAGTCGACGCTGTCCGCCATCGCGCCGGGCAGGACCATCAGTCCGGTGGCCAGCGCAAGGCCGGCGGAGGTGAAGACCGCCTGCCACGGGCGGCGCTCGATGTTGCGCAGCGCCATGCGGAAGACGGGACTGAAGAAACGCGTCAGGCCGATGCGCTCGAAAAGGGAAGGTTCGAAATCCGCAGGCGGTTCCGGCCGCATCGCTTCGGCGGGGGGGAGTTTCACCGCCTGCCAGACGACCGTTAGGACGCCGAGCGCCGATGCACCGAGACTCACGAAAAGCGCCAGCCCGAGCGCGCTGTAGTCCATCATGAAAACCAGCGACGGGAACCGGAAAAACATCGTGTACATCTCCACCAGCCCCGCGCCCATGAACCGGCCCGCGATCCCGCCGATGAATGTGCCGAGGATGCCGATGACGATGACGAATTTCAGATAGTGGATCCCGACCTGCCGTGAGGAATAACCGAGCGCCTTCAGCTGGGCGATCTGCTCGCGCTGGAGCCGGACGATCCGGGCGAGCACCGCATTCACCATGAAGGCGGCGACGCTGAGGAACACCAGCGGATAGGCGACGGATAGAGAGGTGAGCACCCGGATCTCGTCATCGAGCCGCTGGGCGGACGCCTGCTCCTTCCGCAGGTAGGCCCCGCCCGCGCCGTATTTGGCGAGGATGCGGTCCATCTCCTCGATCACCGGCTCGGGGGCCGCGCCAGGCGCGAGGTCGATGCAGACGTTGTTGAACGCGCCGTCCATGTTGTAGGCCACGGCCAGCGCGCGGTAGTTCATCCAGATCACGCTGAAGCGCTTGTGATTCGGCAGGGTCTCGCCGGCGCGCGCCTCGAAGACATACTCGGGTGACAGGCCGATGCCGCAGATTTTCAGGGTTTCGCGGCGGCCGTTGATCACCGCGACCAGCGAATCGCCGGTTTGCAGGCCGTTCGCGTCGGCGAAGGATTCACCTAGCACGATTTCGCGCCGTTCGTCCGAGCGGGGAAATCTCCCGGTGCGGAGAAACAGCCGGTTCAGCTTCTGCGGGCCGCCGTCTTCCGGAAGCGAGATGATGTGGCCGGTGGCGGGCTCCGACAGGCCCGGCAGGTCCAGCGTCACATCCACCACCACGCGGGGCTCCACCGTGGCGACTCCGGGCAGCGTGGTGAGCTGGTCCGCGACGGAGAGCGGGGCGCGCTTGAGGTTGGCGAAGATGTCCGCCAGCGCGTATTTCTGATAGTAGGAGGAGCGCGTGGTCTCCAGCGTCATGATCAGGCTGCGCGTCATGATCATCATCGCGAGACCGCAGGCCATCACCAGGCTGACGGCCACGATCTGGCCCTTCATCTTGCCCAGATCGCGCAGCAGCTTGCGGTCGAGTGGGTCGATCATGGAAGGTGATGGAACTTATGGGTCATATGGGACCTATCAGGAATCACCATTCGAGCTTTGCGGCGGGGAGCCGGGTTTCGTTGCGATAGGCTTTCACGATTTTACCGTCCGACAGATGCAGCACGCGGTCGGCCATGTCGGCCATGGCGGCGTTGTGGGTGATGATGACGGTGAGGGTGCCGAGCTCGCGGTTGATGCGCTCCACGGCTTCGAGCACGGCGATGCCGGTGGTGACGTCGAGCGCGCCCGTCGGCTCGTCGCAGAGCAGGACTTCCGGACGTTTCGCGATGGCGCGGGCGATGGCCACGCGCTGCTGCTCGCCGCCGGACAGCTGGGACGGGAAATGGTCCATCCGCGCGCCGAGGCCCACCATTTCCAGCGCTTCCTCCGGTGTCATCGGATTGCGGGAAATGCCGGTGATGAGCGCGACATTCTCACGCGCCGTCAGGCTGGGAATGAGATTGTAGAACTGGAAGACGAACCCCACGCAGTTCCGGCGGAAGAGCGTGAGCGTGTTTTCCTCCGCGCCGTCGAGCGGCCAGCCCTTGTAAATCAGGTCGCCGGATGTCGGCACGTCGAGGCCGCCGAGGATGTTGAGCAGGGTGGATTTCCCGCTGCCGGACGCTCCGAGCAGGCAGACGAGCTCGCCGGCGTTCAGTTCGATGTCCACGCCGTGGAGCGCCACCACATCCAGCTCGCCGGTGTGGTAAACCTTGCGCACCCCGCGCGCTTCGAAAACGACACCCGTGGAAATCGGCGGTGGGGCAGGCTGGGCGGTCATCGGGCTGGCGGAACGTAACAGATGATCCGGCGATCACAACGTTTCGTGTGGCGGCCGTGCGAGGCGGCATCGGCCCTTGCGCGTCCCGTTCGAAAGCCCTAGATAGGGTCCCGGTGTCGGACGGAAAATTCAAACCCCAGCGAAATTCATCTTGGTCGCGCACGTTGGTGCGGGCCGCCCTGATCTGTGCGGGTTCCGTGGCCATCCTGTTCCCGGCCTGGCTGCCGAACCGCCCGGACGCGCCGATCAAGAGCGGCACCGTCGAGCTCCTGCAGGCTTCCCTGCTCGCCGCCGCCGCCGCGGTGATGCTGGGCGCGGCGTCCCATGCGGGCTACAACCGCCCGGTCTGCCGCGTGCTGGCGCTCGGCCTCATCGCTGCCTTCGTCGGAGAAATCGAGGATTTCGTCTCCGGCATCCTCGGGTGGAAATTTCCGGAAGCCTGGGTCGTCGGGGTCATCCTGCTCGTCGCCCTCATCACCACCTTCCGCCACCGGCGGGTCATGCTGCATTTCCTGACGACCTTGGGAAATCACGCGGCCTCCGGGCTCATCGGCTCCGCGCTGCTCATCCTCTACGTCTTCAACCGCGTCATCGGCAGTGCGAAATTCTGGAAAGCCACGCTCGGCCCGGCCTTCTCCCCGGAGATCCCGCGCACTTGCAAGGGCTACCTCGAGCTGCTCGCCTGCTACCTCATTTTTATCGGCGCGCTCGGCCTCTCCATCACCCTGGCGAGGCGCAAGGACCCATTGTAAAAACCGCCCCCCATGTTTCACATCGTCCTCGTCGAGCCCGAGATCCCGCACAATGCCGGGGCCGCCGGGCGGCTTGCCCTCGCCACCGGCTCCACGCTCCACCTGGTCGAGCCGCTCGGATTCTCGCTGGAGGACAAGTATGTCCGCCGCACCGGGCTGGACTACTGGCAGGACGTGAAACTGCGCGTCTGGAAATCCTTCGACGCGCTGCGCGAGACGGCCGAGCCCGGCGCGCGCTTCTGGTACCTCAGCACCAAGGCCAGCCACTCCCCCTGGCAGGCGGCATTCCAAGCCGGCGACTACCTGGTCTTCGGTCGCGAAACGAAGGGCCTGCCCGAGGAAATCGTCGCTGCCGCCGGGGCCCAGGCCCTGCGCATTCCCATGGAACCGGGTGGCACGCGGAGTCTGAATCTCTCCACCGCCATCGCCATCGTGCTGTATGAGGCGGTGAGGCAGCAGAGTCCGGAGTGGTAGCCGCACGCAGGTGGAGCGGCCTCCTTTCATCTTGCCGCCGCCGGAGCGGATCCCGCCAGTCACCGCGCCCATCTTCCCCTCCACCGGGCTCATCTTGGCTCTTTCCCTGATGAAATAAGGGGATAACCCGTCCATCGGCAGCGCCCCAACGAAGAAATGGCAGCGTTTTCACTGAATCGGGCCTCACCTCCGCTGAATCGGGCGGCAGGCCAAGTCAATCGGGCCTCACTCCAGCTGAATCGGAGCTCAGTCCACGTGAGTCTTGAGTGAGTCAAAGTCAATCTTGAGTGACTTCATCAGAGTATTGGCTCTGATTGAGTGAACCTGGGCTTGTCTCAACTGAATCGGGAGTGACCCGATGAAGGTAAATTTGCCACCCGATGGACCATTTCTCAGAAAATCCAAAAAGACACCGCCACAAGATCGAGCCACGCCCCGGCGCGATGCTGAGGTGCGCCCTCACGATTGAGACATGCCACGGCGGAATGGACGGGTTCCGCGACGAGATGTTGTACCGCCGCGAGGTGGCAAGGGGCTGGCGTCACTCAAACACGACGCGGAAGCCGAGATCCGGCCGGCGCAGGGAGCGCTCGGGGGTCCACTCGCGGGTGAGGGAGTTGCTGCCGGGCTTGAGGTAGGAGCCGCCGATGATGACCCAGAGTTTCTCGCCGAGGGGATTCGCGGGGTTGGGGGCGGGCTTGGCGGTCCACTCGCAGACGGAGCCGGCCATGCCGAGGAGGCCGGTGGGCGTGCGGTCGGTGGTGTCGGCGGTGACGGGGGCGAAGGGGGAGGGCGGGACGGCGGCGGGGGCCTTCACCTCGGTGCTGAGGGCGGCGAACCATTCTTCCTGGGTGGGCAGGCGGGCTTTTTTCCACTCGGCGTAGGCGGAGGCGTCCCACCAGTCGACGCCGACGACGGGGGAGTCGAGGGTGACGGATTGGTTCTGCCAGGTGCCGCTGGATTTCGCGGCGGCGAGGAGGGCGGGCCAGTCGGAGGGCTCGTGGGTGGTTTTTTCCTTGGGCTGGCTGGCGAGGTCGAAGGTGCCCTGGCGCTGGTCCTTGGAGAGCATTGCGAGGGTTTCGAGGAATTCGGCGTATTGGCCGACGGTGATCTCGTGAGCGGAGATGCGGAAGGCGGGGAAGGTTTCGTCGATGCCGTCGGGCGTCGGATGTTGACCGGCCGGGACGGTGACGGCACCGGGCAGGCTGGCGCGCGGCGGCGGGGCGGCGACGGGCGGCCGCACCTTCATGGCGAAGGCGGCGATGCCGATGAGGACGAGGGCGGTGGCACCGGCGATGAGCGCGACGGGCTGCTTCCTCCGGGCGTGGGCCCCGCCCTGGGTGGGGGTGAGCATGGAGAGTGGGTCGGCGAGCTGGTGCTCGATCTGCATGCAGAAATCGCGGGTCTGGCCCCAGGTGATGGGGCCTTCGAGGCCTTCGCCGCGCATCCAGCCGAAGAGGGTGAGCAGGCGGGTGGCGCCGGGCTGGCCGGGGGCGATCAGGGGGACGAGGGCGATGCCGAGATTGACCACGTCGCGGACGGATTGGTCGGGCGTGCGGTGGCCGGCGATGGCGAGATTTTTCAAGCGGATGACGGCGTGCTCGTCGAGATAGACGGCATCGAGATCCATCAGCGAGGTGGAGTGGCCGAGGGTCTCGTGCTGGAGATGGGCCTCGGAAATCCGGCGCAGGATGTTGGCGAGACGTGCGGGGAGGAAGGGCTCATTCGCTTTTTTCCGCTGGGCGAGGGTGATGCCGGGGAGGAGCTCGTGGGCGTAGAAACAGATGCCGGGCTCGGCGACGGCCTCGTACACGGAGCCGATGAGCGGATGGTCGACGGAGGCCTTGGCGCGGACGTCGGCGAGGAAGGCGTCGGCATGATTTTCGTCGGTGAGTTCATCGACGAGGACGAGACGGGCGACGGACACCTGTTCCGCGAGCCAGGTCCGGGAGATGGTGGTTTCTTCGAGAAGTTCCCTGAGTCGGTATTCGCCGAGGTGGCGTTCTTCGGGAGCGGAATTCATGGGCGGTCGGAATGGCGGCGGGCCGGACGTCTCAGGCGGAAATCACTGGGTGGGAAGGGGAGGGAGCAGCGGCAGGTTCGGGTCGAAATCGGGAGGCAGCGTGTTTTGGAAATCGGGGAGCATGTCGCCCTGCGGGACGGTCGGCGGCTGGGTGACCTTGGAGGCGAGATGGGGCGGCCAGGCGCGGACGTCGACCACCTCGCCCTTGTAGAGCAGGGAAACGACCTGGCCGTAGTAGGATCTTTCACCGAAGAGGTGCTCCGTCTGATAGTCCTGCTTGGGAAGCACGTAGGTCATGCGCAGGTTTTCCTCACCCTCGGTGAAATCGAAGGGGAGGTTCATCCATTTCCGCTCGGTGACCCAGGATTCGTCCTCCAGCTTGATGATCTCACCCTTGGAGGTGCGGTTGAAGAACATGACTTCGACGGAGACCTGATCGAGCTCGAGGTCCTCGCCGGGAGCTTTCTGTGTGGGGATGGTGAGGATGACGCGCTGGCCGGCTTCGTCGTTCGGGTCCTTGAAGATACGGACCTGGCCGAGCGAGAGCTTGCCGATGACGGAGGGCTCCTCGAATCCGTCGCGCAGCTTGGCGGCGGCCTTTTCGTAGAGTGCGCCGGCACCGGAAACGCCCATTTGGAAGACCTTTTCATAATGCGCGGCTGCGGTGTCGAAGACGCCCATCTGCTCGTGGACGACGCCGAGCTCGAAGTGCACGTTCGGATCGTCCGGAGATTGGGTGAGAGCTTCCTCCAGCTTGGTGATGGCGACATCCATGTCACCGGCAACGCGGGCCTGGCGGGCTTCGCGGACCATCCGTTCCGACCGCGGATCGCCGACGATCGGAGCGGTCACCGGCGTGGGAGCGGGCAGGGGCTGGGAAACCGCAGGGGCCGGCAGGGGCGGGCGGGATACGACGGCGGATGAAGAAGCGGACTCCACCGGGGCGGCGGGGACGCGGACGGCAATGTATTTCGGCACCTCCTTGATGACGACCTTCGCATCGCGGGATTCCTCAAACCGGGTCGCCAGGGCCATGCCTGAGACGAGAAGCTGCGAGAACGCCATGAGTGCCAGCGCCCAGCAGGAAATCGCGAAGACCGGTGGCCGTGAGGAGGTCGGCGTGCTTGGTTTCAGGGAGCCCATGGGCGCAAGATGCGGTTTCGGCCGGTCCTTGTCAATCCGCCCGGCCGGGGCGGTTTCCGGGAATCCGGGCGCGACAAACCGGGCCCGGCCCCTTAGTTTCAACCACTCCAATGAACGATCTCAGCAACGCCGCCACCGCTCTCGGGATTGGCAAAATCGAGCGCCATATTTTCCTCTGCGCCGACCAGACGGAGGCGAAATGCTGTGCGAAGGAGGCCGGCCTCGAATCGTGGGACTACCTCAAGCGCCGCCTGAAAGACCTCGGTCTCGCGGGAGGCAGGGATTCCACCGTTTTCCGCACCAAGGCGAACTGCCTGCGGGTCTGCCTGCGCGGGCCCGTCGCCGTCGTTTACCCGGAAGGGGTGTGGTACCATTCGTGCACGCCGGAGGTGCTGGAGCGCATCATTCAGGAGCACCTGATCGGGGGGGAAATCGTCAGCGACTTCAGTTTCGCCGAAAATCCGCTCAACCGCGGCGGACGATCAAGCGGATGAAATCGTCCAGCGCGTGGGCGGGCTTCTGATCCCTGCAGGCGAAAACGTGAGTGATGGACGGATCGCCCTCCAACGGGATGGCGGTGACGGAATCGCGGAAAAGTCCCGCCAAGGCCGCCGGAAGAATGGCGATGCCTGATCCCGCGGCGACCATGAGTGCCACCGCCTGCGCGCGGGGTGACTCCAGAATGATGCGCGGCTTGAAACCCGCCGCCCTGCAAAGTCCGCGAACATGCCCGGCGAACGCGGGCGCGGACTCGCCGGAAACCGCGATAAACGATTCTTCCGCCAGCGATTCCAGGCTCAGGCTTTTCATTCCCTCGAAGGCATGGCCGCGGGGCACGAAGCATTTCAGCGGCTCCTCGTGCCACGGGACGAAACGGATGCCCGCCGGGCGCTCGCGGGGTTCGAGTCCCACGAAGCCACCCTCCAGCCTGCCATCCGCCACGGCGTTCAGCTGTTCCTGGGGAGGCAGGTCGTGGAGCATGATCTGCACTCCTTGGTGGGTCCCGCGGAACCGGCGGAAGGTGTCGATCAGCTCGTCATTCATGACGGCGCTGACGAAACCGAGCCGCAGCCGCGCGGTCTCTCCCTGCGAGGTCCTTTTCGCAACCTCACCCGCCCTTTCCAGCCGCCGGGGGATGGTGCGCGTTTCCTCGTAGAAAATGATGCCGGCCGGGGTGAGCGAGACCTTCCGAGGCTCGCGAAGGAAGAGATCCGCACCGATTTTTTCCTCCAGCGTGCGGATGTGTCTGGAGAGGGGAGGCTGTGCCAAACGAAGCCGCGCGGCGGCGCGAGTGAAGGAGAGCTCTTCCGCCACCGCGATGAAGCACTCGAGTTCCCGAAAGGAATAATTCATACCGGAATGGTATCAGAAGGCGACCAACCCAGTCATTCTCAATATGCGACTGCTGCGTATTCTCTGGGCATGGCCATTAGCGACACCATCAAGAAAGGCGCGATCCGCGCACCGCACCGCAGCCTTCTCCGCGCGACGGGGGCGATCCAGTCCGAGGACGATTGGGACAAGCCGTTCATCGCGATCGCGAACTCGTTCGTGCAGATCATCCCCGGCCACGCCCATCTGGACGTGGTTGGCCGGAAGGTGCGTGAGGCGGTTCGTGAGGCGGGTGGGGTTCCTTTCGAGTTTAACTGCATCGGTGTGGACGACGGAATCGCGATGGGGCATGGCGGCATGCTCTACTCGCTGCCCTCGCGGGAGATCATCGCGGACTCCATCGAGACGATGCTGCGCGCGCATTGCTTCGACGGCGTGGTGTGCATCCCGAACTGCGACAAGATCGTGCCCGGCATGATGATGGGAGCCACCCGTGTGAACATCCCCGCCGTTTTCGTATCCGGTGGGCCCATGCGTTCCGGGAAGAATCCCAGCACCGGGAAATCGCTCGATCTCGCCTCCGTGTTCGAGGCCGTGGGCCGGCTTTCCACCCACTCGATCACTGAAGAGCAACTGGACGAAATCGAGCGCAACGCCTGCCCGACCTGCGGATCCTGCTCGGGCATGTTCACCGCGAACTCGATGAACTGCCTGTGCGAGGCGCTTGGCATCGCCCTGCCGGGAAATGGCTCGATCCTCGCGACGGATCCCGCCCGCGACGCGCTCTTCCAGCGGGCGGGGCGCACCATCCTCCGGCTGGTGCGGGACAACGTGCGGCCGCGTGACATCCTCACGCGGGAGGCGTTTGAAAACGCGCTGGCGCTGGACATGGCGATGGGCGGCTCGTCCAACACCATCCTCCACACCATCGCGGTCGCCTCGGAGGCGGAGGTGCCACTGACGATGGCGGATTTCAACACGATCTCAGCACGGGTGCCGCACCTCTGCAAGGTGGCTCCCTCCGGCATCCACTACATGGAGGACATCGACCGCGCGGGCGGCATTTCCGCGATCCTGAAAACGCTTTCCGAAATCCCCGGCTGCCTTCATGCGGATGCGCTGACCGTGAGCGGCCTGACGCTCGGCGAGACCATCTCGGTGGCAGAGGTGAAGGACACGGAAGTGATCCGCCCGCCGGACCGCGCCTATTCGCAGCAAGGCGGTCTGGCCATCCTCTTCGGAAATCTCGCGCCGGACGGCTGCGTGATCAAGACGGCGGGTGTGAGCCCCGGGATGATGAAATTTTCCGGTCCGGCGGTCATCTTCGAGTCCCAGGAACAGGCGCATCTCGGCATCCTCGGCGGCCGCGTGAAGTCGGGCGATGTGGTGGTGATCCGCTATGAAGGACCCCGGGGCGGGCCGGGCATGCAGGAGATGCTCGCTCCTACGGCGGCGCTCGCGGGCCGGGGGTTGGCAGATTCCGTGGCACTGATCACGGACGGCCGGTTTTCCGGTGCCACGCGGGGTGGTGCGATCGGCCACGTCTCGCCGGAAGCCGCGGCCGGTGGAACGATTGCCCTGGTGGAGCCGGGTGATATCATCGAGATCGACATTCCCGCGCGCCGCATCCACCTGCGGGTGGAGGATAGGGTGCTGGCCCGCCGGAAGAAAGAACACGTCCCGCCGGCGCCGAAAGCACGGAGCGGCTATCTGGCGAGATATGCTGCCATGGTCACCAGCGCCGATACCGGAGCGGTGCTGAGAGTGCCGGTTTGAAATGGAAGAAGCCGGGCTGGGGATGGATTACCGGACCGGCTTGTCACGCATCGGAGAGGCGGCGTGCGGTCACCGCCCTGCGTCTGCGGCGGATCCACCATTCCACCAGGATGAGATTCGGCACGAATCCCAGCCAGGCGACGATCCGGTAGGCATCCATCGGCCTCGGCTCGAAGGCGAAGACGATGGCGTATTTCCATGCCCGCAGCGTGATGGCGGAAAGCGTCAGCGCATAGCTCCGGATCATCCACTCGCGGTGCGTCTGCCATTTCCGTTGCAGCACGGTCCGCCACCCCATCGCCGTCGTTCCTAACCAAAGCAGCGCCAGCGTGACGAAGGCGATCCGCGAGGTGATCCCGCCATTCGCGTAGAACGCCATGATCAGGCTGGCCGGCCCGGTGATGAAGCAGACGGTGATGACATAAACCCGTCCCATCGCCCGATGCACCGCCGGCCATTTGCTCAAAATCCGCGGTGCGAACTGGGTGAAGCCCGCCAGCAGCGGCAGCATGCTCGTGAACACGTGCACCCAGAACGCCAGCTCCCAATGCTTGATCCCTAGATACTGCTGCTTGATCTGGAGAAACGCAGCGTCATCGCGCACCGGCCAATAACCGAGGGTGATGCGCGCCATCAGCACCGTGAAAAACGCCAGAGCCAGCCACAGCACCGGCCCGGCGAGCTTCCGGCCGGAAATGGATTTCTGTGAAGGATTATCGAGCATTGGCTTGCATGGACGGCGGAACCTGTCGGTAGTTGTTCCAGATTCCGAAATTTTTCCCACCATGAAACTCAACCTCAGCCTGCCGGTCCTGTGCATCCTTGCGTTCGCCGGGCCGCTGCCTGCCCAGGAATCCGATCAGAAGCACTACGAAGGCGAGGAGGATGTGAACACGCCGGACACCGATGCCAAGGCGATGTTGGGCACTTTCGTCGGCGCGTTCGGCGAGAGGAAGATCACGATTTGCCTGGACCGCGTGATCGGGAACACCGTGACCGGCTACAGCATCGTCGCCGGTAACGAGCGCGCCTTCAGCGGATCATGGTCCAAGATCGGCGGCGACTTCGCGGTCGTCGCCAAGGAGCCCGGCGATCACAAGGCGGACGGGGTGTTCCGCTTCACCTATCTCGGCAAGACCCAATCCTTGTTAGGCGAGTGGGAGGCCGATGACAAACAGATCGGCCTGCGGAAGTTCAATCTCCCGGCGAGGAAATTCAAATACAACCCGAAGGCCGGGCGTTATCCCCAATCCTCCACCCGCGAGCTCACCGAGAAGGACGTTGAAAACCTGAAGAACGAGGAGCTCCGCATCATGCGCAACGAGATCTACGCCCGCCATGGCTACAGCTTCAAACTCGCCGACATGCGCGAGCACTTCGACAAGCTCGACTGGTACATGCCGATGGCCATCGACATCACCACCAAGCTCACCAAGGTCGAGAAGGCCAACGCCGAGCTCATCAAGCGGTATGAGAAATACTCCGCCGAATTCTACGACGGATTCGGTCGTTAGAACATGACCGCCGCCCTTGAGACATTGATGCTCGCCTTCACGGCGGAGGACGGACTGCCGGTGCCGCCGCGCGTGCTGTTCATCGGCGCCGAGCCGCATCCGGCGCTGAAGGAATGGCCGGAGGTGACGGGTTGGCAGCCGTTGAAGCCGCTGGCCACCGCGTGGGAGAAGGCGGGATTTTCGCGCAGCGACGATCTGCCGGAGGGAAAATGGCCGGTCGTGATGGTCCTGCCCGGCAAATCGCGTGATGAGGCGCTGGCGTGGTTCGCGATGGCCCGCGACCGGCTGGAGCCGGGCGGGATTTTGGCAGCCGCCATGCCGAACACCGCCGGCGCAGGGCGTTTCGAGAAGGAGCTTTCCAAAGCCACCGGCCACGTCGTCTCCCTCCAGAAGCACAAGTGCCGCGCCTTCCACGCGACGGAGGACGGCGCTTGGGATGAGGGGATTTTCAACGAATGGCGTGCCCTCGCCGACCCGCGGGAGATTTCCGGCTTCACAGTGGAGGCCGGGATTTTCAGCAGCGATCACATCGATCCGGGTTCGCAGCTGCTGGCCGACCACCTCCCCGCCCACCTGCGGGGGAAAGTCGCCGACCTCGGCGCCGGCTGGGGGTTTCTATCCGATGCGGTGCTGAAGCGCTGCCCGAAGATCGAGCGGCTGGACCTGTTCGAAGCCGATGCCCGGGCGTTGGAATGCGCCCGGAAAAACCTCGCGGCGCACCACCATGAGATCACCTTTCACTGGCACGACGTCACGACCGGCCTGTCCGACACCTACGACGCCATCGTCATGAACCCGCCGTTCCACACCGGTCAGGCGACCGATGTCGATCTCGGCCGCGCGTTTCTCCGCACGGCCTCCGCCTCCCTGAAGCGCGGGGGGAAATTGCTGCTGGTCGCAAACCGCCAGCTTCCCTACGAAGCGGCCCTCGAAGCCAGCGGCCTCGCCTGGCGCAAGATCGCCGAGGACAGGACCTACAAGATCCTCTTCGCCGACAAACGCTGATCCAACCTTTCCATGAAACTTGTCAAACTCCTCGCCAACCTCGGTTACGGCTCCCGCAAGGAAGTCCAGCGCCTGATCAAATCCGGGGCCGTCACCGATGACGGAGGAAACGTGTTGGGCGAGAATGACGTCCCGCCCCACGACCGCATCCTCTTCCGCGGTGAGGAGCTGGATCCGCTCGCTCCCCTGGTCATCATGCTCAACAAGCCGGACGGCCACACGTGCAGCAGCGAGGATCCCGGCAGCACGATTTACGATCTGCTTCCCGAGCGTTTCGCCCACCGCAATCCGGGGCTCAATCCCATCGGCCGGCTCGACAAGGATACCACCGGCTTCCTGCTGATGACCGATGACGGTAAACTGCTCCACAAGATCATCCATCCGAAATCCGGCTGTTGGAAAATCTATCATGTCACCCTCGACCGTCCGTTGGAAGGCCATGAGGGAGAACTCTTCGCCTCCGGCACGCTGATGCTCAACAGCGAGAGCAAGCCGCTGCTGCCTGCGAAACTGGAAGTGCTGGGAGAAAAGGAAGCCCTCGTCACCCTTCACGAGGGCCGCTACCACCAGGTCCGACGCATGTTCGCCGCCGCGGGGAACCATGTGCTCGACCTGAAGCGCCTTTCCATCGGCGGGCTGAAAATGCCGGACGATCTGGAAGAAGGTGACTGGCGCGTGCTGGAGCCCGACGAAGTGAGGTCGATCTTCGCCTGATCGCGCAACCGTGCGCTCATCTGGCGCAAGCGGGCGTTAGCGGGATTCCGCGCAACCCGCCAGGATCCGCGGCGTCATGCAACGCCGAATCGTCTCCCTCCTCCTCCTCACCAGCGCGTCATTCGCGTTCGCCGCCGCTCCCGAACAGGACCGCCAGGCCATCCTCCAGATGGCCGGCCAATTCAAAGTTTCGTTCAATTTCGAGGAAAACTACAAGATCTCGCCCGGCTACAAGGAGCTGGCGAAACCCTATCACGAGGAGGCCATCGAGGTCGTCAGCATCGCCGAGGACACTCCGGACCGCATCACCCTCCAGCATCTTCTGGTGGTGGGCAAGGAGGACAAGTCCCGGGTCATCAAGCATTGGGCGCAGGTCTGGACGTGGCAGGACACCCGCATCCTCGACTACTCCGGTCATGATGGGGCCGACGTCTGGGAACGCCATGTCGTCACGGCCGGGGAGGCCGAAGGCAGGTGGTCGCAGCTGGTCACCAGCGTGGACGACACGCCTCGTTATGAAAGCCTCGGCCGTTGGGTTCACCGCTTCGGCGAGTCCGTCTGGACCAGCGAGCCGACCCGCCGTCCGCTGCCGCGGCGCGAATATGAAACCCGCGACGACTACGACTACCTCGTCGTCATCAACAGCCACATCCTCACCCCCCGCGGGTGGATCCACGCGCAGGACAACCGCAAGGTGGTCGACCGCGGGGGCATGAAATACGCCCTTTGCCACGAGACCGGGCTGAACGCGTATGAACGCACCGAGGATACCGCCGCCCGCGAGGCCGTCAGCTGGTGGAGCGACAACGCCACCGTCTGGAACAGCATCAGGAATTTCTGGATCGATGCCGGACAGCAACCGGGCCCGGAATTTTCCTACCTGAGCACCCAAGGCGGCACCGGCCTGAGCCGGAAAATCAGCGAGCTCGAAAAGAGCAAGCCGGAGTCCGAAACCGTCATCAGGTCGCTCGCTCCGTACCTCTCCGTCACCCGCTGATTTTTCCCCGCAAACACACAACGACACGAACCACGCACATGAAATCCCTCTCCCTCTTCCTCGCGCTCTCCGCTCCCGCGTTCGCCGCCACGAGCTTCGTTCTTCCCGGCGCATCCGAATCCGGCACCTGGAATCTGAACCGTACCAACTATAACAACGGCACCTCGCCGGCTTATCCCGCCAGCGGCACCATCAGCGCTGTCACACAGAGCAATTCCCTCGCCTGGGGCGGCCCGATCGCGGCGACCTCGACCAGCGCCACCTTCACCCGGCTCAGCGGTCCGGGCTATTTCATCAGCTCCGGCAGCGGCATTTACGGAACCGGTGTCGTGAACACCTACGCTGTCGAAGACCTCGCGCCGATGCCTGACATGGTCAACCTGATCTTCCAGGCACGGACCAACAATCCGGGGCTCGTCGGCATGACCGTCGGGGGTGGATTCGCATCGGTCCTGCTCTATCTGAATGGTGACATCACCACTCCGATCGCCGCCACCTACAGCCAGGCCGCCGCCGTGCTCGCCACCGCGGAGGATGACTCCGATTTCGCCTGGCAGTGGGACCTGAGCGGTGCCGGTACGATCACCAGCTATCGGATCGTGATCGAGGCGAATCCGCACAACGCGTTCTACGGAAATGCCGCGGACCTCACCATGGTTTCCGCCAGCAACAGCTTCGTCCAGGCCGTGCCCGAACCCTCTTCCGTCCTTCTGGGTTGTGCTGCCCTCGGATTCACCGTCATCCGCCGCCGCCGTGCGTGATCGTCTGCAGATTTTCGTGGGATTGCTGATGATCGTCCCGGCGCCCGGCGCCTCGGGCGATCAGGTTCATTCCGCACACGCCCAGCAGCCGCAGATCGACCGCTGGATGTATGCCAACAATTTCTCCGGCGGAGCCCGGCCCTCGGCCTCCACTTTCAGCGCGCTTCCCCAGGCCACGGGCGATGACGACCGGATGGCCCAGGTCGTCGTGAAGTTCGACACCGTCGCCGCCGGCGTCCCCGCGGGTCTCGGTGCGGAGAACTATCAACCGACCAGGGTGGTCTTTACCGCGGTCATCGCGGACAGTCTGGATCTTTACTACGATCCGACGGAAGACGCCCACACGACCTACGGGACGGGGTATGCCGCCGATGCCGACATCGGCAGACCGTTCGAGGTGCATGGCACCGGGTTCCGCAACGGCTTTACGGCGGCGACCTTTCTGGAGAACAGCACTTTCGGGGGAGGTTCGCCCTACCATCGGAATGCCTACGCCCTCGGCTACAGCCCGGCGGGAGTCGCCCGCGATGTCACCAACAACGTGACCCTCGGCTTCGACGCGCACCCTTGGGCCGTCGGCAAGGTGTCCCACATTCCTGATGGAGAGACGACGCCCGTGCCGCTGGCTCCGGGAGCGTCCGTGCCCGTTTATGCGACCGTCACCTTCGAGCTGAACCTGGCGCTGCCGGGCGTCGCCGAGTATGTCAGGCAGTCGTTCAACCAAGGGTTCATCTGGCTGACCCTGTCGTCGCTGCACTCTTCGGAAATGTACGGTTCCACGGGGTATCCCGGTTACTATAACAAGGAGAACAACGAGCACCTCCTGTTCGGCGACCTCGCCCCGCGGTTCGATGCCGAATACACCCTGCCGCTGCGCGTCGCCGCATTCTCACGCAATGCTTCGACCAATGCCTGCCGCGTCGAGTGGAACGCATCGCCCGGTTTCCAGTATGTCGTGCAGCGCAGCACGTCGCTCGCACCCGGCCAGTGGACCAACCTCACCCCCGTCCCGCTGACCACGGCGGCTCCCGCCCGGCTGATCTTCGACGGCGCCGGTTCGGGCGACCGCTCGTTTTTCCGCATCCTCCGCACGAAATGAAAACTCATCGGAAAGGATTCACCCTGGTTGAACTGCTGGTCACCTTCGTCGTGATCGCGACTCTCGGCGGCCTCGGCCTGGCCTGCATCCAGAACGTCCGCAAACGGGCCCGTTCGGTGGTGGAGATCAATGCCGCCCGCAACCTCATCACCGGCTACCTGGGCTATGCCGCCGAGAACAGCGGCCTCCTCCTGAAGGGATTCGACAACCAGGGCTCCGCCACCAATCTGGAAGGAAAATCCGTCGGGTTCCCCGCCTCGGCCCGTTACCCGTGGCGGTTGGCGCCGAGCGTGCCGAAGGTCGAGGGCGTCCTCCTTTATAACGGAAACGAGTCCGCCCTCAAGGGTTCCAACAGCGACTACATGGTGAGCGTCAGCTCGAACATGGGCATCAACGCCACCCTGGTCGGCGGCTACTATCACTCCGCCGCTCCGATGGACGCGAGCAAGACGCGGCTCATCGACACTTACGGCAAGTTCTTCGTTTCAAACCTGAGCGAGGCCAACAACCCGGGCAGCCTGATTGTTTTCGCGTCCGCCCGCGGAGGCAGGGAAATGGGCGGCTACTACGAGGTGCGGCCGCCGAATCTCACCGGCCCCGTCTGGTCACGCGGGAAGTTCGAGGAAAGCAATCCGGGCCTCGACCACGGTTATGTCGACTTCCGTTGGGGAGGAAAGGCCGTGGTCGCGATGCTCGGCGGAAATGTCGAACTGTTGGACGAGGAGCGCCTCCGCGACATGCGCCGGTGGTCGAACCAGGCATCCGTGGCGGACGACCCGGACTATCTGATCACGCGCCAGTGACGGACCCGGGCGTCGGGAGGCCGTGGTGCAAACAGCGCTTGCGGAGCGCTTTTTGAAAGTCATGTTATGGGCTCCGTTCCGTCAGCGGACTCTTCCACATGCGTAAATTCCTCTGCACCAACTGCAGCCGGCGGGTGTTTTTTGAAAACTCGCGCTGCCTGTCCTGCCAGTCCGATCTGGGCTTCGTCCCCGGCGACCTCGCCGTCGTCACCTTCCAGCCCGCGGCCGCCGATGGCACGCGCCAGCGGGTCGATGGCAAGGGCGTCCACCGCCGCTGTGGAAACCATCTGACCGCCGGGGCCTGCAACTGGATGATTCCTGCGGAGATGCCCGAGCCGTTCTGCCTCTCCTGCCGCCTCAATCACATCATTCCGGATCTTTCGAATCCGCGCAACCAGCAGGCGTGGCTCAAGCTGGAAACCGCCAAGCGCCGGGTGCTCTACAGCCTGCTCTCGCTCGGTCTTCCCATTTCCTCGAAGCTGGAAAACCCGGCGGGCGGACTCGCATTCGATTTCCTGGAAGACACTCCGCCCGGTGTGTTAGGAGACGACCACGTTTTCACCGGCCACGCCGAGGGGCTCATCACCATCAATCTCGACGAGACCGACGACCCGAAGCGCGAGAAGGCCCGCCAGCTGATGGGCGAGATGTACCGCACCGTGCTCGGACATTTCCGCCACGAGATCGGCCACTACTACTGGGACCTGTTGGTGAGAAACACGCCGCAGTTGGAAACCTTCCGCACGGTCTTCGGCGACGAACGGGCGGACTACGCCACCGCATTGGGCAACCACTACGGCCTCGGCCCGCCCGTCAACTGGCAGCAGCGCCACGTCTCGGCCTACGCCGCCGCGCATCCGTGGGAGGACTGGGCGGAAACCTGGGCGCACTACCTCCATATCCTCGACACGCTGGAGACCGCCGCCGCCGAGGGACTCATCATCCAGAACGGCCAGGCCCAGACCGCCATCCTCCCGCCGTTGGGACGGCCTTTCGTCGACATCGCCGTCCAGTGGCGCGACGTCCGCCTGCTCCTCAACGGCCTCAACCGCAGCATGGGCCTGCCCGATCCCTATCCGTTCGTCCTCGCGGAAACGGTCATCAAGAAACTCACCCTCATCCACGACTGGGTGGCCGGAAGAAAGTGATTTCAAGCCGGGCGCTCCCACCGGAATTTGCGCGCGGTCTCGATGATCGCCTCATCATTGATGCTGGCATAGCGGCGCATCATGTAGCCGTGTTCGTCGAACTCCCAGTTCTCGTTGCCATGGCTGCGCCACCACTGGCCGGCGGCATCGTGCCACTCGTATTCGAAGCGCACGGCGATGCGGTTGCCGGTGAACGCCCACAGGGTTTTCCGGAGGCGGTAGTCGTGTTCCTTCTCCCATTTGCGGCGGAGGAATTCGACCACTTCGGCGCGGCCGTGGATGAAATCGGTGCGGTTGCGCCACTCGGTGTCTTCGGTGTAGGCGAGTGAAACGCGCTCCGGATCGCGGCTGTTCCAGGCGTCTTCGGCAGCCTGGACTTTCTGGCGGGCGGTTTCTTCGGTGAAGGGCGGGAGCGGCGGGCGTGGATTCATATTAGTTTCTTTCCTTGAGTTGGGATTCCAGTTCGGCGATGCGCTGCCGCAGCGGCGCGACCGCTTCCTGGACTTCGGCGGCGGTGTAGCGCGGTGTGATGTATTTCGGGCAGTTCCAATCGAACGAAACGATGCGGATGCGGACGATGCGTTCGGTGATTTTCATCAATTCCGGCGAGGTGATTTGGGAAACGATGTCCGGATGGTCGCGAGCGTCCAGGATCTCCGCATGGCCTAACAATTTCAGCCTCTGGCGGCGGGGATAGTCCATGAGGAAAAGGCAGACGCGGTCGTTGGTGGCGAGGTTGCCGGTGCTGAGCATCTGGCGGTTTCCCTTGTAGTCGGCGAAGGCGATTTCCGCGAGTGAGAGGACTTTCAAAAATCCGGCCGGTCCGCCGCGATGTTGCAGATAGGGCCAACCGGTTTCACTGACACTGCTCATGTAGAAGCTGTCACGGGTATGGATGAATGCGACTTCATCTTCTCCCAACGGATCGTCCTGCCGGGATGGCGGCAGGACCTGCGGGCGCCCGTAGTAGTGCTGCTGGGCTTCCAGAACATGGGGAGTGAACGCGAGATCGAGGAATCGATGTGCCATGGCGATCGGAAGAAAAGGATTGAATGGCGGTGTCAGAAAATCAGGACATTCCAGCCATCTGCCAGATAGTGACGCAGGCTGAGGAGGCCGGGAGTGCCTTGAAGAACATTGTCCTTCTTTTCCCCGATGCCACAAGCCTGCAGGCCTTCGGTGGCTCCGAAGACCGCGGCACAGGCGCAGGACGCTCCGACGACGAGGTCGCGGACTTCGTTGTAGAGTCCGTTCGCCGGACTGGTGATTTTCGAGAGTTCCGCGGGCCAGCGGGTGCCCGTGCCGATGAAGCTGACTTCGACTTCGTCTCCCGCCTGTTTCCCTTCGGCGGCCACGGCGAGGGCGTTGAACACACGGGCGAGGGCTTCTTCTCCGGCTTTCGGATCGCTGATGATGACGACTGCTGTTTTCATGAGGTTGGTTGGATTCACCCGTTGGTCGAGTGCGCTGACTTTGCGCCGGGAGCGGCATTCCCGATAATGCCGATTGGTAATTGCCGTTATGCCGATACGGCATAGCCTCGCGGCATGCTCGACCGCATCAGCGCCCTGTTCACCGTGCTTGAGGAAGGCAGTGTCAATCGTGCCGCCGTCCGGCTGCGCATCACCCAGCCCGCACTGAGCCGGCAGATGAAATCGCTCGAAAACGAATTGGGCGGAAAACTGTTGGAACGCGAGACGGGTGGCGTGAAGCCGACCGGACTCTGTCACGAGCTGGTGAAATCGATGCGCCCGGTGCTCGCTTCCTATGAAGAAGCGATTTCCAACATCCGGAGGCAGGCGCGGGGTCTGAGATCCGAGCTGCGTGTGGGCTATCTGATTTCCGCCGCGCGGTCGGTGCTGACTCCGGCTCTTGATCAGCTTCGCAAAACCCACCCCGATCTGAAACTCGTCCTCCACGACATGTCACCGAAGGAACAGATCGACGGACTGCGCGCCGGTGACCTCGATGTCGCGGTGATCGGGCAGGAGGGAATGGTGGCATCCGGTGATTTCTATCACAAAAAACTCGGTTCTTGGGGCGTCTGCGCGGCGTTGTCCGCATCGGATCCGCTGGCTGACAGGGCCGCCGTGAGGATCGGCGATTTGAAAGGCATGAGCTTCATCGGTGTGGATGAGGACCAGATGCCCGGAAGAAATCAATGGATGACAGGCCTTTGCCGGGCCGCGGGTTTCAAGCCGCGCATCCTGGCCAGCCCGGACGGCATCAACAACGTGCTCTCGCAGGTGGTCTCCGAATCGGCGGTGACGCTGCTGCCGGATTATTTTCTCAAATTCTCCCACCCGGGCATCCGGCTGGTGCCGGTATCGGATGCGAAAGCGCGATGGGATTTCATGGTTCTCTGGCAGCGCGGCAAGGTCCCCGCTGCCGCCCGGGCGCTGGTCGACGCTCTATCAGATGTTGCCGCGTCGCGCCGGAAGTGAGCGCTCACTCGGCGGCCATTTCGGCGGCGGGCATTTCCCGCGCCGGTGTTTCCGTCGGATCGCCCCAGCTGCGCCAGCCTTCCTTGAGTTCGAGCGCCGCCCATTTCGCGAGCATCGGGAAAAGCGTCAGCATGTTGCCACGGTTCAGCTTGAAGCCCGGGATCAGGCAGCGGTTGCCCTTGTTGGACAAGCCGAGGCGGCCTTCCTTGCGGCGGCGGCGTGCGATCTGGGCGAAGCGCCTGTTATAGGTGCTCATCAGTCCGGAGAACAGCTTTCCGCTGGGCGGTGAGAAAGGCGGGAAATGCAGCGCGGTCTCGCCCATGGTGAACGGCACCTCGACGACGCCCCAGTAGTAAAGGCCGAGATCCATGTTGAAGGCGAGGCTCATGAGGTCGTATTCGCCCATGTATTCATACTTGTCCTTGTAAATGGAGGTGAACCAGCGGCGGTGGCTGGTGGCGAAATCGCGGTTGTATTTCTCGTAGGTCGCCGCGGTGTTCATGCCCTTGCGCTGCTGGGTGATCAGATTCGCGGCGCTGCTGGTGGTGAAGGAAATCCAGTCCATGCCAGGGCTGTAGAACGGGTCCATGAAGGCGGCCGCATCGCCGACCAACACGAATCCATCACCGCAGAACGTGGTGCTGTAGTAGGCGAGGTTCTTGCGCCAGAGCTGGTCGTCCTCGTGGTAGGTCGCGTCCACGAGCATTTCCTTTCCAACAGGATGCTCCATCAGAAACGCCTTCACCCGGTCGCCGATGCTGCCGCCGTCTTTCGGGAAATCAACCAGCCGCTGGTCCCACACCACGCCCACGCTGACATCGCCGCCCTTGAGCGGGATCCACCAGCTCCACCAGCCGTCGCCGATGATGTGGTTCGTCGCGGTGTTGCGGATGCCGTAGACCGCCTTCGACCACTCGGGATATTTCAAAGCCAGCTCGCGGCTGTCCCAATCCTTCACACCCTTCCAGCGCGACCACGCGGCGGCGGTGGGATGCTCGGTGTTGGATTTCCACCAGCCTTCCTTGCGCGAGATCATCGCGGCGAGACCGGAGGCATCGACCACCCAGCGCGCGGTCACGGTCTGGCGGTGGTCGCCGTGGCGGACCTCCATCGTCTGCTCCCCGCCGGCGGTGAGTTGGATTTTCGAAACGGACGCCGGTCGCAGGACGGTGGCTCCGGCCACACCCGCGCGGCGGAGCACCTCCTCGTCGAAGGCGGCGCGGTCGAGCTGGAACGAAGGAATGCGCGACAGGTACTTCGCACCAAGCTCGCTGGCCTGATCGAGCGATTTCACCTCGTCGTTCCTGAACCAGAAACGCAGCCCCTGTTTCACGAGATGATTCTCGTTGAGATAGCTGGTCATCCCTAACACCCGGCACATGAAGAATCCGCTGACCTCCACCGTCGCCTCTCCGACCCGGCGGGTGAGTTTTTCCGATTTCTCCACGATGAGCACGCGGATGCCGGGATTCTGCCGCATCAGCAGGGTCGCCGTGGCTGCGCCGGAAAGCGCGCCGCCGATCACGACGACATCGTAGCTGGCGGTCTCGGGGAAATTTTCGGGATTCATTGTCGTGATCCTTCGCGCAATCGGCTGGAAATGCAATCCCCGGAGTCAAACAAGCGGTTGCGTGAAAATCGGGAATCCTGCACATTCCGCCCGCATGCCCGCCGCAGAATCCGCCACCACTTCAGAACATTGGGACGCCATCATCATCGGCGGCGGGCCCGCGGGATCCACGGCCGCAACGACGCTGGCCAAGGCGGGACGGCGGGTGTTGGTGTTGGAAAAGGCGAAATTTCCGCGCTTCCACATCGGGGAATCGCTGCTGCCGTACAACCGGAAGATTTTCGATGATCTCGGGGTGTGGGAAAAAATCGCGTCCGCCGGTTTCACGAAAAAACGCGCCGCGCAGTTCGTCATGGGCAACGGCTCGCGCGCCAACCGGCTCGATTTCTCCAAAGGCGCGTTCACCGAGTATCCGGAAGCCGTTCAGGTCGAGCGCGCGAAATTCGACGACATCCTGCTCCACCACTCGCGCGAAAACGGCGCCACCGTCCGCGAGGAAAGCACCGTGCTCGAACACCGTGTGGAAGAGGGACGCGTGGTCATCAAATACCGCGCTGCGGACGGATCGGAGCATGAAACCACCGCGCCCTATCTGATCGATGCCAGCGGCCTGACGAATTTCACCGCGAACCGCGAGAAGCTCCGGGAGTACTATCCGGGTCATAAGAAGATCGCCATCTTCAGCCATTTCTCCGGGGTCGAAATGCCGACCGGCGAGGAGGAGGGAGACATCCTCATCGTCCGCCGCGAGAAATCCTGGTGCTGGATGATCCCGCTCGCGCCGGACAAGACCAGCGTCGGCCTCGTCATCGATGCCGCGGATTTCAAGGCGCTGGGGAAAAAGCCGCAGCAGGTTTTCGAAGAAGCCGTCGCCGACACTCTGGCGATCAGCAAGCGTTTCGAAAACGCGGAAATGTCGGAAGAGCTCCACGTCATCGTCGATTTCTCCTACAAGAACCACACCCTCGTTTCGCCGCGCGTCGTCCGCGTCGGGGATTCGTCCGGTTTCATCGATCCCATGTTCTCCAGCGGTGTCTTGTTAGCCATGACCAGCGGCCAGCAGGGCGCGCGGGCCATCGATGATGCGTTGAAAACCCGCAAGGCGCTCACCGCCGGCATGAAGCGTTACGAAAAGGACAACCGCAAACGCATCGCGATCTACTGGGAGTTTATCGAGAATTTCTACAAACTCCACTTCGCCCAGATCTTCTTCCAGCCTTATAACAGATGGGGCATGGTTTGCTCGATCAACGCCGTGCTCGCCGGCTGCACCACCCTGTCCTTCGCCGTCTGGTGGCGCTTGCGCGTCTTCTTCTTCCTCGCCTGGTTGAACAAACACATCCCGGTGGCGAAGCGGATCAAGGTGAGCTGACCGCGCCTCACGCGCCGCGGACGATCTCGACCACCGTGTCTTCCAGCGCTTCCATGACGAGGCGCGAACCCGCCTCACCGATGAAGTCGCACCCGGCGCCCAGCACAATGTCATCGGGAAACCCGTCACGGGTGATCCAGAGGCTCCCGGTGAGGCAGTGCACCCTGCCGCCGGACGCGAACCGTTCAGTCAGGATTTTGCGGCGCGGGAGTTCCTCGCGCTGGCAGCCGGGAATCTGCTTCGGGTGCGGGCGGTATCCGGTGATCCATCGGAAAAACGGGGTGGCGGGCAGGATCATTTGCATGAGGTGAAACTACCCTGAGGCGGACCGTGGCGGTATCCACAGAGCGCCGGATTTCCGACCTGCACAGATTTCGAATTTGAAATGGCTGTACAGGTCGAATACGTTTCGATCTGTGCATGGTCGTTGATGACCAAACGCATACACTCAGATCATGGAAAAGGAATCAGGCCGGCCGCTCTATCAGAAGATCGCGGACCGCATGGAGGCGATGATCGACTCCGGCTCGCTGCGGGCCGGGGACCGCATCCCGTCGGTCCGGCATTCCAGTCTGCAGCACCAGGTGAGCATCCCCACGGTCATGCAGGCTTACACGCTGCTGGAAAGCCGGCGGCTGATCGAGGCGCGGCCCAAATCCGGATTTTATGTGCGCCCGAGATTGTCGAAATCCCTGCGCGAGCCGATGCTCAGCAAGCGCAAGCCGGCGGTCGCTTCGCTGTCGGGATTCGCGTCGGCGATTTCGATGATCCAGGACATCACGGATACGACGCTGGTTCCGCTCGGAGCGGCGATTCCGGGCGACGACCTGCTGCCGTTGGAAAAACTGGCGCAACTGACCTCTTCCGTCGTCCGTCGGATGACGGCCGTCAGCCTGCAATATGATCCGGCGCCGGGTTGCCTGCCGCTGCGCAAGGAGCTCGGCCGCCTGTCGCTCGATTGGGGCTGCGGGCTGGATGCCTCGGATTTCATCATCACGCTCGGGGCGAGCGAAGCGCTCCATCTCGCGCTGCTGGCGGTGACCAAGGCGGGTGATACGGTGCTGGTGGAATCGCCGACCTATTACGGCACGCTCAACCTGCTGTCACAGATGAAGCTGAAGGTCATCGCCGTGCCGTCGTCCGCCGGCGAAGGGCTGGACATGGAAGCGGTGGGAAAAGCGCTCGAAGCCCATCCTGTCGCCGCCATGCTGGTGATCCCGAATTTCTCGAATCCGTTAGGCAGCCTGATGCCGGAAGCCAACCGCCGCCAGCTGCTGGAACTGGCGGAAAAACACGACATCCCCATCATCGAGGACGACATTTACGGCGACCTTCCGCATGAAGGGCCGCGTCCGCATTGCTTGAAATCGTTGGACGGGGGCGACCGGGTGATCCTGTGCGGTTCGTATTCCAAGACGCTCGCCCCGGGATTCCGGATCGGCTACATCGTCGCCGGAAAGCACAAGCCGCGGGTGATGGAATTGAAGAACGCCTTCAACATCGGCGGTCCGCCGCTGCCCGCTCTGACGATCGCCGAGTTCCTCCGGACCGGCGGTTACGAGCGCCATCTGCGCAGGCTGCGCCAGACCTTCCGGCATCAGGTCTGCAAGATGCGGGAAACGGTGGCCGCCGTCTTCCCGGACGGCACGCGGCTCAGCAACCCCTCGGGAGGCTTCGTGCTCTGGCTGGAGCTGCCGGGAAACACCGATATCCTGCCGGTTTTCCATGCGGCGAGGGCCGCCGGCATCAACTTCGCGCCGGGGCCGTTGTTCTCACCGGACGGCCGCTTCAAAAACTGCCTGCGCCTGAGCTGCGGCTCGCCGTGGAGTCCGCAGATGGAAGCCGCGCTCGCGACGCTGGCCAAGTTCATCGCCCGGAGTCATGACGGCTGACGGCCCGGATGGGTGGCTAACAGGCTCGTCGCCGGGACCGGTGGATTCAGGATTTACCGGCTGGCGTCTGTTTATAGGTGGCGAGCAAATCGGTGAACCGTTCTCCCTGGACGCTCACGTGGCTACGGAGCGCGTCAGCGGTTGCGGCTTCCTCACCGTTTTTCAAGCCCGCCAGAATGATGAGGTGTTCCTGCATCGATTGGGCCATGCGTCCCCTCGCTCTCAGCTGGATCCGCCGGAACGGGCGGAGGCGCTTCTGGAGTTTTCCCGCTTCCGAGGCGAGGAAGCTGTTGCCGCTGGCCTTGTAGATCAGCAGGTGGAAATCCTCGTTTTCATAGTAGTAAGCGTCCGGGTCCTGCTGTTCCAGCGCGGCTTGGCAAGCCTCCACCGCGCGGGACAGGCCGATCAATTCCTCGGTGGAAACCCGCCTCGCGGCGAGACGGCCGCAGAGGACCTCGAGCTCGGTCATGACCTCGAACATTTCGACGAGTTCGACGACTCCGGGGTAGCGGACATAAGCACCACGCCGTGGTTTGAGTTCGATGAGGCCGGAGCCGGCCAGCATTTGCAGCGCCTCGCGAAACGGAGTTCTCGAAACTCCGAAAGTGGCCGCCAAGCGAACTTCATCGAGCCGCTCACCGTCCGCAAATCTGCCTTCGATGATACTTTGCTCGAGACTTTCGCGGATTTTATCGGCGGTCCGGATGTGCATGAGCAAATCTTGCAAGGAAATGGTGACAAGTTCCAGAACTGACTTTTTTGTATACAAAAGGTTGCGGTGACTTTTCAACCTGCCAATCTCGCCCCTTTGCCATTCGAAAAACCCTTTGTTCATGGCCATTTACGGAACCGCGATCCTGTCTTTTTGTCTCATTGTCGGCCTTTTCGTGGGAAGGTCGCTGGGTGCTGCTTTGGGAATCAGCAACGACGTGGGTGGAGTCGGGATCGCAATGTTGCTGCTGGTTCTGGTGACCGACCGGATGCGTCGGTCGGACAGTTTGAAAGAGGCGACCGAGTCCGGCATTCAGTTTTGGAGCGCCTTGTATGTCCCGATCATCGTCGCAATGGCGGCCGGCATGAATGTGAAAGCAGCCATCAGTTCCGGGCCGGCGGCAATCCTGGCGGGAACCTTGGCGGTGGCCGTGTGTCTGGCGCTGGTGCCGGTGGTCGGGCGGATCGGCAAGCCCACCGGTTCGGATGAGGACTAAGAAAACCGGACACCCCCCATGATCGAAACGTTTCAACCCATCCTGATCAAATATTCCCTCGTGGTCGCCTTTGCGGCCATCGGCATCACGGTGGCGGTTTCATACTTTCTGTCGGCCAAGCTGACCCGCGGACGGTTGCACGGTTCGGCCATCGCGCTTTTCATCGGACTGGTGCTGGCCTACATCGGCGGTGATGCCACGGGCGGCCAAAACGGAATCGCGGACATTCCCGTGTTCGCCGGGGTGGGGGTGATGGGCGGGGCGATGCTGCGGGATCTGGCGATCGTGGCGACGGCCTTCGGAGTGCGGTTGGAGGAATTCCGCAAGACCGGGATCACGGGCATCATTTCCTTGCTGGTCGGGATCTTCGTCTCGTTCTTCATCGGCGCGCTGGTGGCTTACGGATTCGGCTACCGCGACGCCGTGAGCATGACCACCATCGGCGGCGGTGCGGCCACGTTCATCGTGGGACCGGTGACGGGTTCGGCGCTGGGGGCGGATTCCGGAGTGATGGCGTTGAGCGTCGCCGCAGGACTGGTCAAGGCCATCCTCGTGATGACGACCACGCCGTTTGTCGCGAAATACATCGGTTTGGACAACCCGCGGACGGCCCTCATTTTCGGCGGTCTGATGGGAACCACCAGCGGCGTCGCCGGAGGGCTGGCGGCCACCGATCCCAAGCTGGTTCCTTACGGAGCGATGACCGCGACCTTCTACACCGGGCTTGGCTGTCTGCTGGGTCCTTCCGTGGTATTTTTTATCATCAACCTGATTATTTAGAACTCGATGGGAGAACTCTCACTCATTAGCCGGGCCCGCAGCCATGGGGACCGGATCGCATTGCGGGCCGATGGTCTGGAGCACACGTACGCAGCACTTTTGGACGCATCCGCATCGGTCGCCGCCCGGCTTCTGAACGGGGCGGCCGACCTCGCGGAAGCGCGGATCGCCTTTCTCGCGCCCGGCGGTTTCGCGTATCTGGCGATCCAGTGGGGCATCTGGCGTGCGGGTGGTATCGCGGTGCCGCTCAGTATTTCCGCAACCCCGCGGGAGCTGGAACACGCGTTGCGGGACTCGGGCGCAACCCTGGTCGTTACCTTGCGTGAATCCGCGGCCACGATGGAATTTCCGGATGAAATTTTCTCCGGGAGCCGGCTGATTTATGAGGAACCCGGTTCTTCCGTGGCCCGCGAGCTGCCGGAAATCGATCCCGCGAGAAGGGCGATGATTCTTTATACCAGCGGCACGACGAGCACTCCGAAAGGCGTCGTCACCACCCACGCGTGCATCGAAGCCCAGATCCGCAGTCTGGTGGAGGCATGGGAATGGACAGCGGACGATCGCATCCCTCTTTTTCTGCCGATGCACCACGTCCACGGCATCATCAACATCGCTTGCTGCGCGCTGTGGTCGGGTGCCCTCGTCGAATCTTTTCACAAGTTCGACATCGGGAAAATCCTGCAACGGGTGGCCGACGGGGCCTACACGGTGTTCATGGCGGTCCCCACCATTTATGTGAAGCTCATCGAAACGCTCGAAGCCGGTGTCGGCGACCCGGATGCGGTTCGGAACGGCTTCGGAAGCATGCGGTTGATGGTTTCCGGTTCAGCAGCCCTGCCTGCCAGCGTTCACGAGAAGTGGCGGATCCTCACCGGGCAGAGCCTGCTGGAAAGATATGGGATGACCGAAACCGGGATGATTATTTCCAATCCTCTCCACGGCGAACGTCGTGCCGGGGCGGTGGGGCGTCCCTTGCCAAGCGTGCAGGTCAGACTCAAATCCGAGACCGGCGAAATCGTTACCGGCGAGCGGGAACCTGGCGAAATTCAAGTCCGCGGTCCGATCGTTTTTCAAGGATACTGGAACCGGCCCGAAGCCACGACCGAGTCCTTCGACGGAGATTGGTTCCGCACCGGCGACGTGGCCGTGATCGAAGATGGCTACTACCGGATCATGGGCCGCCTGTCCGTGGACATCATCAAGAGCGGTGGCTACAAGCTGTCTGCCTTGGAAATTGAGGCGGTTTTGCTCGATCACCCGGCGATTCGGGAATGCGTGGTGGTCGGAATGAAGGACGACACTTGGGGAGAAATCGTGGTTGTCGTGGCGGTTCTGGCGACCGGTGAGGACCCATTGTCTCTCGAGCAGCTCCGCGGTTGGAGCAGGGGACGTCTTTCCACCTACAAGATCCCCAGCAAGCTGGTGATCCTCGAAACCCTGCCGCGCAACGCGATGGGCAAGGTCGCCAAAAAGGCGCTCATTGCCACATTGGAATCATCCCATGCCATCACGGAGGGCCATCAGCCGCCGACCGGTTGAGCACCAATATCATACGATTATTAAATATCCTAAAACGGATGTATTGTATACAATAAGATTGACTCTGCGGACCATTTCCGCAATCGGTCATACATGACCCGCTTAAACCCATCTAGTCACGTTGTTTCCACCATCGCCGCTGCCGTACTCGTTCTCGGCCAGTCCCAAGCAGCCTCCATCCTCATCGACTTCGGCCGGGACGATGGTGCGGTGGCGGTAGGCTCCCAAGACGGCCTTCCCACCGCCAACCCGAATTCGAGCGGGAAATACTACAACAATTACACCTCCGGATTTGACGTCACCAATGGAAGTTCCGTGCAGAACCTGTTGGACACCGGTGGATCGGCAACCACCATCGATGTCTCGGTCATTGCCGGGAATGTTGATGCGAACGGCATCCGCAATGGAGGTCTGACCAATCCGAATTCCTCCTTGTTGGGGGATTTTGCCGTGGCCACCGCGACCCACGACTATTTTTTTGTCAACGGAGGCGGGACCCCGGCCGTCGGCACCATCCGGATCAGCGGCCTCAACCCGCTCATGACCTACAACCTTTCGATGTTCGCGGTGCGGACCACCACCAGTGGCGACATCCGGACCACGGTTTACTCGGTGGGTGCGAATTCCGTCCAGCTGCAGACGTCCGGCCTTGGATCCGGCTCGGCCGCCAATCCTTTCGGAAATGATGACACCATTGTCTCGTTGAATGGACTGATTCCCGACGGTTCCAATCAGATCGATCTGAACATTACCGGACTCGTCTCGGGTGGAAACAGCTTCGCATACCTGGGGATTCTGCAAATCAGCGAAGTTCCGGAACCGAGCGCCGCGCTGTTGTGCGGGTTGAGCGGGCTGGCCGCCCTCACCGTCCGCCGCCGTCGCCTCTGATCGGCTTCGATTTCCTGAGCCACCGGTTCCGCGCGTTCTTGGAGAACCCCCAAGGGCGCGCGTCCGGCGGCTCGTCCGTTTGTTTAAAAACCCACCTTCTCAAACCCATTTTCAGATGCAATTCGTTCTACCGATTCGTCGGCTCGTCCTGTCTGTCGGCCTGCTGACAGGATTATTCAACACGCTTCAGGCGGAGAGCTTCCTGATCGATTTCGGCATCGCGGCCGGCAACGCGGCGCAAGGATCGCCCACCGCGAATCCGGACTCGAACGGCAACTACTGGAACAATGTGAATTCCACCGCGGTCGGCGCTGGAATCACCGGTGGCACCGGCTTCCTGCTTCCCAACCTGATTTCCAGCAACAACACCCCGTCGTCGGTGAGCATCGCGCTTTCGAGCGGTTGGAAATCCTCCGGCATCGCTAACGGAGGGCTGAACCAGTCCACCCCCGCGCTCGGCATCTACGGCATCCAGACCGCCACCCAGGATTATTATTTCGTGGAAGGCGCCACCGGGAACCCCACCACCACGCAGACGATTTCCATCAACAATCTTGATCCGGGCAAAAGCTACGATCTCACGATGTTCGGTTCGCGTAATGCGACCGGAGCCCCCTTCGTTCGCGGAACACGCTACTCGGTGGCCGATGCCAACGGCGTGCACGAGACCGTTCTGCAAAACTCCGGTCCGGACCTCGGCGGTGCCGGTTACAATGGCAACAACAGCACGCTCGCCACTCTGACCGGACTGTTTCCCACTGCGGGCGGAACCATCGTTCTCAGTGTGGCGAACGTGCATGACGAGGGCATCTACCCGGCCAACCCGTTCGGCTACCTCGGCCTGCTCGCCATCGCGGAAAGCGCGCCGATCACCCCGGTGGCACAGCCCACCGTGCGGATCGATTTCGGCATCGCCGCCGGGAATACCGCAAACGGCGCGCCGACGGCGAATCCGGATGCGAATGGAAGTTACTGGAACAATGTGACCTCCACGGCGGTCGCCTCGCCCATCGCCGGCGGCACGGGGCTGACGCTCGCCAATCTCGTCACCACTGCCAACACCGCGACTCCGCTCGGCCTGACGCTCGCCACCGGCTGGAAATCCTCCGGTATCGCCAATGGCGGCCTGGTTTCACCGACCGCCGCCCGGCTGGGAGCGCTCGCCGTTTCCACCGCCACCCAGGATTACTATTTCATCGACGGTGCGACGGGCACCGCCGCCACCCTTCAGATCACCGGCCTGAATCCGGAGAAACTCTACAATTTCAAACTGTTCGGGACCCGCAACACCACCGACATCCGCCGCAGCACCTACACCGTCACGGCGGGCAACGGCGTTTTCACCGACAACCTTCAGACCTCGGGACCGGGCATCGGCAACGGAACCGGCGGTGCCGACGGCACGGAAATCTACAACGGAAACAACCGGAACGCCGTCACCTTCACCGGCATCCAAACCGATTCGAACGCCGCCGTCACCGTGCGCGTCGCCGTGGCCGAAGGTGGCTTCGCTTATCTCGGAATCCTGGAGATCACCGAGGGCGCTTCCGTCCCGCCGCTGCCCCCGGTCATCCCTCCCGTGGTCACGCTGACCGACACCTTCGACCGCTGGGTGGCGCAGGACGCCCTCGACCCGATCCCCGCCGGGCCGGTGCTTTTCGTCGGCAGTTCCAGCATCCGGCGATGGGAGTCGCTGACGCGGGATTTCGCCGACTACCGCGTGGTCCAGCGCGGGTTCGGCGGATCCCAGTTCTCCGATCTCAACGGTGTCATCAACAAGATCGTCGCGCCCTATCAGCCATCCGCCATCGTCGTGTGGGAAGGGACCAACGACATCCGAGTCAGCCACAAGTCCGGCGCCACCGTGCTCGCCGACTTCCAGAGTTTTGTGAGCAACGTCCGCGCGCAGGTGCCGGGCGTGCCGATCTGTTATCTCGGGATCACCCCCTGCCCGTCGTTCTTCTTCACGGCGGGAGATGACCAGAAACGGCGCGATGCAAACGCCCTCATCGCCAGCTACTGCGCTTCCGACCCGCAGCTCAAGCTCCACTACTTCGACACCGCCAGCCACCTCGACAGCCTGCATGACGCGGGCACCCCCGAGGGAACGGCCGAGTGGAACTCGCATTTCGTCGACGACACCCACCTCAACCGCAAGGGCTATCAGCTCTGGCTCTCCATCGTGCGTCCGGCCCTCGCCGCCGTCCTCGCTCCGAACAAAACATTCGCCGCCAATCCCAACACCCTGACGGCGGGAGAAAAGCTGCTTTTCGATTTCGGGCCGAGCGAATCCACGGTGGGCGACCCGACGACCAACACAGACGCCAACGGCCACAGATGGAACAACTGGCATCCCACAAACGGAGCGAGCCTGATCAACTCGGGCGAGCACCTCGCGAATCTCGTCCGCACCAGCGGGACCGGGACCGGCATCCGCATGACGATCACCGGAGGCTTCCTCGGCACCGGCAAAGTGCCCGCCGGCGGCTTGTTCGCTCCGAGTCCGACACTCCTGGGAGACCTGGCGGTGGAAACCGCGACGCAGGATTTCTGGTACTCCTCCGCCGATGATCTCTACAATGCGGGCAATGACGACCTGCCCGGCGGTTTCATGCTGGAAGGTCTCAACCCCGCGCTGACCTATGAATTCCGTTTCCTGGGCTCCCGGAATACGACCGAAACCCGGGTCACCGAATTTGCCGTCTACGGCGCAAACCAGAAGAGGGTGAACCAGCAAACCAGCGGCGTCGGAATCGGCAGCACAGGCAACAATGCCAATGACGATGAAATCACCGTTGTCTCCGGCATCCGGCCGGACGCATTCGGACAGGTGTTCGTGGATTTGACACTCGTTCAGGGATCGAACACCCACCTGAACGCCATGGAGATCGTCGCCTCCGCGCCGGTCCAGTCGTGGCGCACCCGTCATTTCACCCCTTCCGAGCTGGCGAATCCCGCGGTGGAGATGTCCATCTGGGGGGCTCAGGCGGATCCTGATTTCGACGGACGCTCCAATCTGCTCGAATACGCGACCGGATCCGATCCCCGTGCGGGCGATTCATCGCACGAGTCCGTCGCCATGCACACCAATGGCGCGGAGACCCTGCTCACCCTCACGTTCCGGAAAAATCTGGCGGCCACGGACGTGGTTTATCAGGTGGAGGCCACCACCAACCTCGCCATCTGGGGAAACATCTCCGACTCCCACGTCTCCACCACCGCGGAGATGGAGACTCGCAGCGCCTCGGTGCCAACGGCCGGATTCTCCAAGCGCTGGCTCAGGCTGCGCGTCAGGCTGAATTCCCCCCCCTGATCGGGTGGGGTCCTCCCCACGTATCACGCCATTCGATTCCCGTATCGTGCCACCAGTGTCATTCCTATTGCCTTCGCTCGCCAGATTTTGAATACATGGTATTGCCAAATTGTTAGTATTTGGTCCGGTAAAACCCATGATCCGGATGACGCTCAATCGAGCCGAACACTTGAAACCTAGGACCAGCGACTTCGTCTTTGTGAACCGCAGGGACAAGAAAGTCCGATGACCCGACCTGCCAGCTCCGATTTTTCCCAAACCAAGAAAAACCCAAATGAACCCAACGTTTGTCACCTTATCCGGCCCGCTTCAGGGATTATCCACCTTGCGGCGGGTGTTTGCCGCCGCGGTCTTCACCTCGCTGCTGGGCCTACCCGCGTCCGCGGTGACCTATCAGTATTATCGTTTCAAGCCGACATCCTTCGCCACAGGCGGCAACCAGATCCAGCTGTCGGAATTCAACTTCAAGAATCTAGGCACCCCGGTGAGCATGGCCACGGCGGTGGCGTCATCCGCCGGACAGGGGACCGGTGGCGGCGAGGACCCGCCGAAGGTGATCGACGGCAGCACGGCCACCAAGTGGTTCCGCGGCGACGCGCTGACGGACGGCAACGAGCTGATCATCAATTTCGGCGCGCCCACCACGGTGGACAATTACAATCTGGCCACGGCCAATGACAACACCACCTGGGGGCGCACGCCATCGGGATGGGTCCTCGCCGGCTCGAATGACGGCACCAACTACACGACCATCGACATCCGGCCTAACGGAACCATCACCGCCAACAGCAACTTCACGTTCCTCGGTGGTGCGAACGGCTACACCATCCTGGAACAGCCGGCGCAATCGATCAACGCGTTCGGCGTGCTCAATACCAGCACCGAGGGCACCTCGGCGATCGTGGTCAACGGCCAGAGCGCCAGCCTCGCCTGGAACACCAGTTTCGCCACTGAGGTCCAGCTCACCGGCCCGTCGGTCTCAAGCACCGTCGCCGCCGTCGGCAGCCAGTCGGTGACGCCACCCGACGGCCTGACGTCGACCTACACCCTGACAGCGACCCAGCCTCCGTTGGCCGCGGTGACGCGGACGGCGCAGGTGCGGGCGGTCGCGGGAGGATCGAAAACCTATCGCTTCGTCCGCTACACCGGCATCAAGCGCAGGGGCGGACCGGCCTCCATCACCCAGGTTTCCGAGTTTGAATTCTACAACGGCAGCAGCGCTGTCCCCGGAAACAAGGTTGCCGTCACCACGGCATTCAATCCCGGTGGTGACAGCCCTGCCAACGAAGGCGTTGCGAATCTGGTCGACGGCAATTTCGCCAGCAAGTGGCTCGATTTCAACAGCGCCCCGGTGGTCTTCGACTTCGGTGCGGCGGCTACCTTCGACCGCTACCTCTTCGTCACCGGCAACGATGCCGAAGACCGTGACGCGATCAACTGGACCTTGGAAGGCAGCAATGACGAAACCACCTGGGATCTGATCGAAAACGTCAATTTCGATTATCCGACTCCGGTTGCCAGAAATGCCTCCACTCGTGAAATTCCGCTGCCCGGCGCCTCGTTGCTCGCGCAAGTCGGACTCTTCACGGGCAATGCCACGACCCTCGCCAACGGCCAGCCTCTCACGCTGACCTACAAGACCACCGGCGCGTCGTCCGTTTCCATCACCTCCGGCGCCGCCGGCGGGACCCTTCCTTCGAGCTTCGATCTATCAGGCTCCTTCAGCGTCACTCCGACGGCGACCTCGACCTACACCCTGACCGCGAACTCGGGCGTCGGCCTGCCGGTGACCGCCACGTTCACGGTGACCGTGATTCCGAATCCCGGAACGGGTGGCATCGACTACACGAATTTCGCGGCCGCGGGGGCTGAAATTCTCAAGACCGGCGCTGCCGCGATCGACCTTCCCTCCAACCGGCTCCGGCTCACCCCGAATCTCAACGGCCAGCTCGGTTCCGCGTGGTTCATCAACAAGCTGAATGTCGCCCTCGGCTTCCAAGCGGACTTCGGTCTGAGCCTCAACAAGACCCCGGACGGAAGTCCTCCGGCCGACGGAGTCGCCTTCGTCATCCAGAATTCGGCGGCGGGCAGCAACGAAACGGGAACCGGCGAAGCCGGCCTCCCGCAAAACGCCCTCAACATCAAGTTCACCACCTATGGCGGCGGTGGAAACGATTCGCGCGTCGAAGTCCGCGACGGCACGACCGTGCTCGCAAGCACGGTAACGGCGACGACACCCGGCGTCAGGCTCTACGGACTCCCCGGCCAGCCGAACACCCTCGGGTCCAGCGACACCGATCCCGCCTATCAGATCAAGGTGGTCTATGTCCCGGGCGACCTCGATGTCTATCTGGACGGCATCGCGGTCATTCAGAACGTCAGCGTGGATCTTCAGGAAATCGGTGCGGCGGATGCCGCAGGGAAATCGTTCTTCGGCTTCACCGCGCGCACCGGCGGATTCACCCAGAACAACGACATCACCGGATGGCAGGTGAAGCTCGGCAACTTTGCCAGCCTGCCGCCGTTCGGGATGGTGAAGCAAATGCTCAGATACAACGCCGGTGAAACCAAGCCCGCTTCGGTCGATCTGGTGTGGAACGCCCGCTCGGGATCCACCTACAACGTCTACGGAACCACGGACTTCGTGACATGGGGCGAACCGATTGTCATCGAGGCGGGCCTGGATGGCCAGATCGGGACCAACATGATCATTTCGACGGTGCTCGGCGATGTTTCCAAGGCCTTTTTCCGCGTCGAGGAAGTGACCGAGGACTGATCCGCATCGGAAAACACTCAACACTAACAAACAACTGCCATGCGACTGCCGGAAAGAATGAAAACCAACCGGGGATTCGCCCTCGTCATCAGTCTGCTGATGATGGTGATGCTGGTGATCCTCGGGGTGGGCCTGTTGTCGCTTGGCACCATTTCGCTGCGTTCCGCCTCCGCGGAGCGCGGCGTGAAGACCGCGGAGGAGAATGCGCGGCTCGCGGTGATGCTCGCTCTGGGCGAACTGCAGCTGACGCTGGGTGACGACCGCCGGGTGACGGCGAACGCCTCCATCTTTGAAACCGCCTCGGTCTCCGTCGCCCGCCCGCAGCTGGTCGGTGTCTGGGATTCCACCACCACGACAGGCCGGAACAATCCCAATTCGGCGCCCGCCATTCCCTATTCGAGCTGGAAGTCCGGCACCCGCTTCAAGTCATGGCTGGTTTCCTCCGCCGATCCGGAGGCAAAGAAAACCGTCGACTTTGGCAAGGCCCCGGCGGGGGGAACCAATGTCGGTTTGTTCCACATCAAAAAGGACGGTTTTGATCTCCGCGCCGAGACGGTCAAAATCGCGAAATCCGGCAGGACCGCGTCCTCTTCCCTGGCCTATGCCGTCGTCCAGGAAGGCGACAAGGCGAACATCAGCCTTCCGGGAGATGTCTATCAGAACAGCTCGGACTCGATCCAGGCGCCGATGCATTCCAACCTCGCGCTTTCAGGCATCGCGAAGCAGCCGGACGGAGGCTGGGACGAGCGTGCCGCCAAATTGGTATCCCTCAACCAGACCGTCCTCGACACCGGCTATGCGGTGGCGAAGGAATCCACCTCGCAACTCGGCCCTGACTACACGGTGTGGTCGCGCGCGGTCATCGCCGACGTTGCGAACGGTGGATTGAAGACGGATCTCAACCTCGCCTTCGAGCTGCCTGACGCGAACTTCGCGAAAGCCAAATGGGACACCGTCACCAATCCATTCCGGAACGGCACCGCGGAAGCCGTGATCTACGGACCCACCGCGAACACCCAGCCACCGAGCATCAAAACCGACTACGGAGTCGTCCAGCTCAACCAGACATTCGCCATCGGCGCCGCACCGACCTATGACATGCTGCGGTCCCACTACACCACCTACAAGCACCTCTATCAGTCCGGCGGCACCGTCACCGCATTCCAGCGGCCTCAGGTGAACCGGGTCTGGAAAACCAAGCTGCCGATCTACTCGGCTCCGCGGGGCAGCGAAACCGGCATCATCCCGGTCCTCGACCGCATGATGTACCTCATCCATATCTGGGCGGATACCACCGGGACACCGTGGGTCGTCCTCGCCCCCGTCATCACACTGTGGAATCCATACAACGTCGCGATCGAAAGCAAAGGCTACGTCGCCTATCCATGGATGGACATGCCGATCGGGGTTTCAGGCCGGATCACGAAGGGATCCAAAGTCACCACCTTCGGCATGCCGTTTTCATGGCTGGTAGGCTCGGAAAAGGTCAAGGCGGGCGAGGGGCGCCAGTCCGATCCTTATTTTTTCTGCAATCTGACCGTGGACGGAACCAACAACCCGACGAAGTCCCTGCGTCTCGAACCTGGGGAGATCCGCGTGTTCGTCCCGAAAGAGCAGATTCCCCGATGGTTGGACCGGAAATCCGCGGATACCGCGAAAGTGTGGAACATGATGCCCGCCGACACCAACCTGCTCAAGCTCGGAGGAGGCATCGGGCTCGACACCACGAAGGGAGTGGGCGCGGGGCCTGTGGAAAAACTGGCCTCCGGTGACAAGCTGTCGATGTCTTTCGAATTCCAGCCAAACAGCTTCCACTATTTCACCACCCTCGAAGACGCGAACCGGATCGGCAATCCGGCGAACAAGGGAACCATCATCAACGAGGTCCAGCTCTTCCAAGGCGGCAGCAACAAAACCATCACCAGCCCCGACTACACCCACGTCGCCGGATCGAAGCCGCTGCTCGTCGGGGTGCTGGAAACCTATCACCGCACGGCCGCGATCACCGGCGAACTGTCGGACATCATGCAAACGGTGAATGCCCGCCAGCGCTACATCAATTCCGCGGTCTCCGGAGCCAGGTTCCTCGCCGGGCCGAACTACAACTCGAGCATCAGGGCCGGCACCACTCTCGCGGGGCTCGGATTGCAGGTCACTCCCGACGGCAGGCGGGCTTACTACGGAGGCTCCAACGAACCCGGATTGGGGCGCGACAAGGTCGTCCAGTTCGACACCTCCCGCCAGCCGGTCATCTCCCTGGGATCCTTCCAGAACGCCGATCTCTCAGACACCGCCTTTTCCCCGTCGAACCAATTCGGAAATTCCTGGGCCTCTCCCTACCTCTCCCGCAACAAGACCGGCCGCGCGATCTCGGCCAGCACCGTGGCCTCGGTCGCCATCAACCCCGCCCTCAATATCTACGATCACTCGTGGCTGCTGAATGACGCCTTGTGGGACAAGTACTTCATGTCCTCCATCGCGCCCGTGGTCAAACAGTCCTCCGGCACCGGGTCGGTCACCGTGTATGATAGAAACATGGTCACCGAGACCAAGGACCTCAAGGCCGTGATCGAAAAGTGGGTGGAATCCCCCACGGCGAATCCGTTGCGCAACTCGCGCCACATCTTCCATTCCGGCGGCAGCTCTAACGAAGAAATCAAGGACAAGCTCGTCAGCGACGCAGGCTGCCGCCATGCGGCGGAACACATGCTCGTCAACGGTCCTTTCAACGTGAACTCCACCAGTGTTCCGGCGTGGACCGCCGTCCTGACCAGCCTCCGCGGGGGGGAGTTCGAAACCGTCGACGCCGCCGGAAATATAAAAACCCACACCTCCTCCGAGGCCACCCCTGTCCCGCGTCTCAGCACACCCACAGGCACGGCGGAGGACCCTTGGAACGGATTCCGCGAACTCACGGATGCTCAAATCAAGAAGCTCGCCCAGAAAATCGTCGATGAAGTCAGATCCCGCGGCCCGTTCCAATCCCTTTCCGAGTTCGTGAACCGCCGGGTCGACTCCTCGGCCCTGGGGCTGAAAGGAGCCCTGCAGTCCGCCATCGATCTCAGCGGCATCAATGACGCCAAGCGGATGGGCACCTACATTTCCTCCTCTTACACAAATCCGGAAAACCTGCCCCAGCCATACACCGGCACCGGTCTCGCCAGCTGGCTGACCCAGGCCGATCTCCTGGTCCCGCTCGCTCCGATCATCACCGTCCGGTCCGACACCTTCCGCATCCGCGGCTATGGCGAAGTGAAGGACGCGAACGGCGTGGTCACCGCCCGCGCCACTTGCGAAGCCGTGGTCCAGCGCATGCCCGAATGGGTGGATCCGGCGGACGAGCCTCTGGTGCTTCCCGCAAGCCTCACCTCGGTTGCGAATCGGACCTTCGGCCGGCGTTTCGAGGTCGTCTCCTTCCGCATGCTTCCCCGGGACGAGCTGAATTCTCTCTAACTTTTTCAAAACGTCGTGATGTTCCTATCCGTCTTCCTGTTGCTTCTGTTGCCCTGGAGCTTGTTGTCAGCCGCGCCGTCGAGCGTCCGTTTCCTCGCATGGGACGAACCGACCGCGGCCCGCAGGCTTGCCGCGGGTGTCACTCCCGTCACCGGACTTCATCCCTTGCAGCGCACGGGAACCTACAAGATCACCGTCGAGGACGGGAAATTCCAGATCCTTGCGTTGGACAAGAAAAGCGCGGATGGCAAGCCGCTGCCTCTGGTCATCAAGGTTTCCGAGAACATGGTCCGGCCTCTGGTCATCCTGCTTCCCAAGGCGGACGCTCCCACCGGGCTGACCTCGCTGGTGATCGAAGACGATGAATCCTCTTTGAAATGGGGGGGCATCCGCGCCTTCAACTCGACGGCCCAGGAACTCGCGATGAGCATCGGAAACAATGCCAAGCTCCTGCCTGCGGGCTGGAAGCCGGTGGACTTCCAACCCGATGCCGACCAGACCGTGCCGTTGCTGATCGCGGTGCCCGATGAACTCCGCAAACCCGCCGATTCACGCAAGGTGCTGTTCAGCACCGTCTGGACGGGAGAAAGCAACGTGCGTTCCCTGGCGATCATCGTCCCGGGAACCGATGTCCGTCTCGGCCCCGTGGCGATCAAGGTGATCACCGAGGACAAACGGGCGATGGAGGCCGGGAAAGCCGCCGAGCAGAAGCGCTGAAATTCAAAACCAACCGTCAACCCACGGAGCGATCCGCCCCGCCATGTCCGCTGCGAACCACGCGGCGAAGGCTCCGGCGACGACATCCATGGTGTAGTGGGCGCGGAGCACCAGGACGACCAGCGCCTCGCCAAGCGCGACGGCGATGGCGGCCGCCTCCAGCCACCACGGGCCGAGGTGACAGATTTCAATCGCCCCTAACACGGCGAGCGCGGTGTGGCCGGAGAAGAAGAAATCATTGCCGACCTCGTAGGTCACCAGCACGGTGGGGAAGCCGGGATCGCGCCAGATGATGCCGGGCGGCGGTGGCAGCGTGCAGCAGAGTTGGGAAATCTGCCGCAGGCTGAAGACGATGAGGATGCCGAGAAACGGCGCGAAGGTTTTCCCGAAGATCGATGTGGCGATGAGTGACAGCCCGAGCACATCGATGCAGAACGAGCTGACGACCAGCGTCTGGTCCGCGGATTTCCCATGCGTCGTTAGATGGCGGTGCCAGCCGGCGGTGAGCCGGTGCACGCCATCGCCGATGCCGGCCGGACCCGCGCTGTTCCTGGCGATGAGCTTCTGCGTCCAGAACCAGATGACGAGGGCCGTGGCGATGACGGCGACGCGCAGAAGGATGACGGTCATGAGATCTCCGTGCCGGTGGGAGGGATTTTGCGGAGGGCCTTGGTGGATGCCAACAGCACCTCCATCTGTCGCCGGATTTCAGTCGTGATGGGATCCGGATTCAGCGATTTTTCACGGATGCCGTCGACCTCGATGGCATCGCCGACGGTGATGATCGCCCGGATCGGGAAATGCGGGCGGGCGATGTCGGTGAGGTCTTCCTCGTAGCGTTCGACGGTTTCGAGGATGCGCTCGGGGGTCGGATGTTCGATGTAGTCGCCGGGATAGCAATGGAGCTGTTGGACCAGATAGACATCGGCGAGATGCCGCCAGCGGTTGGCGCGATCGGCTTCGGTCAGGTCGCCGGTGACCATTTCCGGCAGGATGGCGGAGCGCAGGCGTTTGACGCGGGCCATCGCATCGCCGTCATGGCGGCTGGCGCACCATTGGTTCTCCAACGGAGTGAGAAGATGATCCTCCAGCCGTTGCAAGCGTTCGCGGAAGGTTCCCGGCTGCGGTGCTTGGAGGTATTCGATTTCCTTCAGGTCGAGCAACGCGCCACCGATTTTCAGGATGCGTTCGCGCAGGGGCAGCTGGGTTTGCGGCTGCCAGGCGAGGCGTTTTTCGATCTCATTCACCACCGGCAGGACCGTCTTTTGAAGATCGCCTTCGAAGAAATAACGGATGAACACGGGATGGATGACGACTTTTCCTTCCTTCCGCTGCTTCGCCGCCGCGCGGGCCATGAAGGCGGGGCCTTCCATGAAATTCACCAGCCGGTCGTTGCAACGCGTGATGATGCCTTCGGCGAAGATGACTAACGGGAATTTCCCATCGGCGACCGTCTTGATGGCGCACTTCAGCGACTCACGGTCCATCCCTTCCCGGTAGACGCTGAATCCACCCATGCGCGGCAGCAGGAATCGCTGGATTTTGCTGCCCATGAAAACATGCCAGCTCGCGATGACATGAAACGGCCTGCGCACTTCGGCTGCCAGGGAATCGAGAATCATCGGATCGCACGGACGGCAGTGGTTGCCGACGATCATCACGCCATGCCCCGCGGCCAGTGAGGCCCGCAGTTTTTCCGCGCCGACGCATTCCACGGCGGTGATCCCGTATTGCTTCCGCATGTGGCGTGGAAGAATTTTGCGCACCAGCCAGTGCCAGAACCGGCTGAACCGCGGGGGGATGAAGGTGTAGGGCTTGTCGATGACGACGCTTTGCATGAGGGTGTGTTAGGAATTGGAGTTGCTCCAGCGGGCGAACATTTCCGGCATGGCCCGGGGTCTCGACCAGACGACAAAAAGACCCGCCATTCCCGCAACCGCTCCGCAGACCCAGAAGACCTGGCTATAGCTGAGGTGCGCCGGACCGGAAAGCACGGTCTGGGTGACGGCCGCCGCCGCGATGCCGACCCATGACAGCCAGCTCGCCGCACCCTGCACCGCGCCCTTTGTTTGCGCCGACGGGCGATGTTGCAGAACGGAAACGATGGGCACGATGAACAAGCCACCGCCGAGTCCCAGCAGAGCGAGACCGATCTCGAAGCCGGTCTTGGAAATCCCCGGCCAGCCCAGCGCGACGCCTGCCAAGGCCATCAGCGCGGCTCCCGGCGGGATGAGCCCGTATTCGATGCGGCCGCGTGAAAGCCGTCCCGCCAGCATGCTGCCCACCCCGATGCCGAGGCTCAGCGCGGCCTGAAGCCAGGCCTGTTCCGTGGGTTTCAGGTGGAAAACCTTTTGGGCGAAAAGCGCGAGATTGATCTGCACCAGCGTGGCCACGAAGAAGAACGCGGTGTGGCCCCAGTTCGCCCGCCAGAGGTCGGTGTCCGCCTTCATGGTGCGGAGGTTGTTCCAGATTTCGCCGAGGATGTTGACGTTGAATTTCTTTCCCGGATCGGCCGCCGGGACTTTCGCGATGCCGAGGCTGGTGAGAAATCCGAAGGCCGCGAGCAGGGCTAACAGCAGTCCGGAAACCGCCTCGCGGTGCTCGAGCTTTTCCGCCAGCCAGCCGCCGGCGAAGGTGCCGAGGATGATGCCGACGAAGGTGAGCAGTTCCAGGATTCCATTTCCGGCCGACAGCTTGTGGGCCGGCAGGACCTCGGGCATGATCCCATATTTCGCCGGGGCGAAGAAGGTGCTGTGGACGCCCATCAGGCAGATCGCGGCGAGCTGGAGCGATTGCATCTCCAGCTTCAGGGCCAGCGCGGCGAAGAGCATGATCGCGATCTCGGCGAGCTTCACACCGATCATCACCGAGCGCTTGCTGAAGCGGTCCGCCATCCAGCCGCCGACGGTGGAGAATAGCAGAAATGGCACGGCGAACAGCAGCGAGGCATGCGAGGCGAAGCCTTCCTTGTCCGCCTCGCTCAGGGTGAGCGAGGCGAGCACCGGGAAAATCACCAGCCAGCGCAGCGCATTGTCGGAGAAGGCCCCTTGGAACTGGGTGAACATCAGGTTCCAGAAGCCGCGGGGCCACGATTTGGTGGATTCCGGGATCATGTCAGAAGGCGGGTTTGCAGACTTTTTTCAGCAGGAAATGGGTCGGCACGAACACGATGCCGACGAGCGCGGTGATCCACGCGCCGAGGTAGGCCAGCGGGGGCAGCAGCTCCTGCGGCTTGGCATCGTCCATGCCGAACACGTAGTTGATGTTGCGTGGGACGTTCGTATTGGCGAGCACGGCACCGGCGGGCGGCAGCAGGAAATAGGCGATGAGGCAGAGAGCCACGCAGATCACCGACCAGCCGGGCAGCGCGCGGCTGTCGTAGCCGAGCTTGCGGACGAGATAGAACAACAGGAATGGCAGCCAGCCGTGGAACAGCGACAGCCCGCGCAGGAACAGCGAGCGGTTTTCGTCAAACATGTAACCGGTCATGCCCGTCATCTTCCCGCCGAAGAGCTGCACCAGGAAATCCGTGCACCACAGGACCTGCGGGAGCAGGATCCCGACGGCGGGCAGCGAGACGAGCAGCGCGTCTTCCTTCCAGATTCCGACGAGCGTGAGCAGCAGCGCCACGTCGCAGAAGTAGAGGAAATTCGTCGGGCCGTAGTTGATCCAGTAAACCGGGATCATCACGGCGAGGAATCCGGTGTAGGCGATTTTCAGCCAAAGCGGGATGCGGCGTTTCTTGGCGAGGAGGGTTGCTGGCTTCATGGGGTTGCTTGATTGCGATCCCGTTCTAGCAAAGATCGGCGAGACCGGTTAATTGAATCTTTCAATGAGATCATCGACTGCTTCAATGGCCGGAACCGGAAGCCCGCATCCATGAACATCCACCATCTGGAACTTTTTTACCACGTCGCCCGCTGCCGCGGGGTCAGCGCGGCGGCACGGCAGATGCCCTACGGAATCCAACAACCGGCGATCAGCGCGCAGATCCTCCAGCTGGAAAACTCGCTGGGCAAATCGCTCTTCCACCGCCGGCCGTTCGCGCTGACGGCGGAGGGCGAGACCTTGTTCGCCTTCGTGGGGCCGTTCTTCGCCAAGCTGCCGTCGATGGCCGAGCGCCTGCGCGGCGGGGCCGACAACAGCCTGCGCATCTCGTGTCCGGAGATCGTCCAGCGCGATTATCTCCCCGCGCTGTTAGCCGCCGTGCGCGCGCGGGTTCCGGGGTTTCATTTCAGCCTCGAATCCGGCCGGGTGGATGAGATCGAAGGCCACCTGCGCAGCGGAAAGATCGACCTCGGCCTCGCCACCAGCGCCGGCCCGAAGAACAACGAAATCCGCCACCACGAACTGTTGCGGATGCCGCTGGTTTTGTTGGTCCGTGACAGCGACGGCCCCGCCACCGCGATGGAAATTCTGGATCTCGACCGCATCGACCTTCCGCTGGTCACCCTGCCCCGCGGCGAGCCGGCGGTGATCGCTTTCCAACAGGAACTCCAGCGGCGGAAGATCGAATGGTTTCCCCAACTGGAGCTGGCCAGTCTCGATCTCGTCTCCCGCTTCGTGGCGGAAGGCCATGGAGCCGGGCTCGTGCTCGACATTCCCGGAGCCGTCCGCCCGCCCGGGGTGCGGGTGCTGCCGCTGGACGGTTTTCCCGAAGTGGGTTTCTACGCGCTCACCTCCGGCAACCTCCCGCCGATGGTGGAGCTCTTCATCGACGAGGCGGAGCGGGTGATCGCGGGGCTGGGGTAGTCCGCCGCCACTGGCGGAGGAGAGCGATCAACCGGAATTCCGTCCGGCGTCTTCCAACGATTTCACCAGCGCTTCGAACACCTCGGGCTCCAGCGCCCGGTTGGGCGAGCCCTTGAGGCAGCTGTTGAACCATTTTCCCAGCAAGGCCCTCCGGTCTGACGGGAATTCGCGGGTGAATCCGGTTTCTCCGCCTTCCAGCAGCTCCTCGTCGCGCCGGCCGTGGGCGCGGTCGAGCATGCGGCGGTAGCGGGTCAGCACGCCGTCTAGCAGCACCCAGGGGAAATTGGGGTTTTTCGGCGGTCCCATCACCAGTGACCTGCCTTCGCCGGTGCCGAGCGTGACGCCGCCGGTTAGGGAAATGCGGAGATCGGGCAGGCTGCCGCCTTTGAACCAGGCCGCTCCGCCGCCGGTGAGCGCGCCGAGCGCGGCGCCGATGCCGTGGGAAAGCCCGCCGGTCATGAGGTCGAAGGCAAGCCCGGCCGAGCCGCCGACGACGGCGGACAGGGCGGCGAGCTGGCCCCGGCCGAGGCCCCACTTGGTCCACGCCTCGTCGCTTTCGAGGTCGATGCCTCGGAACGATTCCGGGCGGCTGTCGACCGTCAGCAGGTGATGGCGGTGGATTTTCAAAAGGCTCGCGAAACAGGTGAGCTCGGTTTCCGCGAGCTTGCTGAAATAACGTTTGGAGAGTTCTTCGGATTTCCGATCGCGGCGCGAGGGAACCTGCAGATCGCGTTCTTCCAGCGTGGCGCTGACCCGCAGGCGGAGAGCGGTCTCGAGAAAGGTGATGATAGCCTCGGCGGCTTCCTCGCGGCGGCAGTGCCACTCGTTTTCCACCAGGCGGATGGTCTCCTCCAGCAGCGGGCGGTGGTGTTCCTCGATCTCTAGCAGAGCCTTGAGCAGCCGCAGCCTTTCCTCGTAGCGGGCCTGATGGGCGTCGAAGGTGCGGACGAGGTTGAAGGCCCCGCCGAGGCGGGATCTCCACGCTTCCTCATCGGGGCCGCTGGCGTTCCCGCGGCGGTTGAGCAGCGCGAGGCGGGGCCTGCCGGTCCAGCGGAGGATTTCCATTTCGGCGAGGAAATCGTCGCGCAGGGGTTTCGCCGGATCGACGACATAGAGGATGCCGGCTCCGGCGATCAGCGGTTCCAACAGCCGCTTCTCATCACCGAATTCCTCACCGGCTTCCGCCACGAATTTTTGCAACGTCTCCAGTCCGGGCGTGCCCTCGCCGTGAAGGTGCCGGATGGCGCGCATGGCCTCCACAGGGCGTGAGAATCCCGGTGTGTCGATGAATCTCACGCACTCGCGGTCGCCGAACACCACGCGGTGCGGCTGGCAGCGCGTGGTCTCGCCGGGTGTGGGGCTGACGCGGACGAGGTCGTTGTCGTCGATTTCCAACAACGTTGCGATCACCGCGGATTTCCCCATGTTCACGCGTCCGACGACGGCGAAGACCGGGACATCCTGCTGGATCTGGCGGTTCATCGTTGCACTTGGATCGAGTCCCGGTTCTCGATCAGGATCACTGGAAAATCGCTGACTTTGTTCATCTGGACCTTGCCATGAAGCCGGACTTTCCGGCCGAGGAGAGGCGCGAGGCTGGACTCGGTGAGATCGGCGGGCATGCCCTTGGTTTTGATCGCGCCGCGGGCTTCGGTGCGCGGTGGATCGTTGGAAAACTGGAGATAAAGCAAGGCTCCGCCGCCCGAATGCCCGAAGCTCGCCAGGGTTCCTTCGACGATGACGTCCGTCTTCGGCTGGGCTGCTAGCAGGTCATGGTCGGACGGAGTGAAAACGCCGTTGCGCTTCAAGATCCGCGCCGCCAGATCGGAAGGACTTCCCGTTGGGGGAAGGATTTCCGCCGCTTGAGGCAGAGGGATGGAGGCTCTGGGAAAGGGTTCGAGAGGCCCGCTGATTTTTGCCAGTTCGGCGTTTCTCATCACCAGCAAGGCTCCACCGAGGCCGGCGGCGACCAGTGCGAGGAAGGCGATGAGAATGGTGGAGATGCTGGAGAAATTCCGCCTCTTTTTCCCGGCGAGCATCGGGCGCGTGGCCTGGCGGACGAGTTGCTTCGCGGGTAGCGGCGGCTCGATGCCGATGGACGCGGCTAACATTTCCCGCGCCTCGTGAAGGCTGGTGGTGCGGGCGGCGGCGCGCAGCCATTTCAGCCAGCTGCCGAGTCCGCCGGCGGCCTGATCGCCCACGGTTTTTCCCGACCAGCCCATGACTTCCTCGGTGAGGGTGATGATGGATTCCAAGCCGCGCTGCCCGTCGTGCTTTCCCAGCCATTTCAACGGGGAAATCCAGAACGTGACGTTGCGGCCGGATTCCTCCGTCCCGATGACGATGGCCTGGAGATCGGTCTCCACCCAGACGGCTTCCTCGGCGAGAACTTCTGATAGAAGCTGGCAGACTTCGAGCGCCTGGGTGAGCAGGCTGGTGGCTTCCTCATCGGTGAGGGGGCCGTCTTCGATGAAATACTTGAGCCGCGTGCCTTCGATCCACTCGGTGGCGATGAACGGCATGCCGTCGATGGGATCGCAGCCGCCGCAGATGACGGAGCGCAGGGAAGGGTGGGCGACGGTGGAAAGGCGTTCGACGGCGATGCCGTAGGCGATCTGTTCCTCGGCATCGAGTCCGCCGCCTTTCGCGCCGAAGGGGAAGAATCTCCGCAGCGCGACGAGCTGCTCGGTTTCCGTATCCATCGCACGGAAAACGACGCCCGAGGTGTCCTGGACGACGATGTCCTCGATCTGAAAACGCTGGATCACTGGATGAGTCCTAGCATGGGATGGTTAGCAATCCAAGCCACGATGCGACCATGGGCGAATTCGCATTCACCGCGGCAGGGGGGTGAATCGGACTTCCTGAAACCGCTGCGGCTGATGGAAGTCCGGCTCGCCGGAGCCGAGATCCGTGGCGCTGATGAATTTCTGTGCCGGAGATTCGAGGATCATCGCGACATTCATCCGGGTTCCGTTTCCGAAATCCAACCGCGCTTTCAGCAGGTCGAGAGGAACAGCCATGGCGGCGACCCACGAACCGTCGGGAGCCATTTCGGAGAATGTCGCCACATCCGGCATCGCGATGTCCGCATCATCGGCGCGGGCACGCGGAGCGGTGAACTCACAGGTCCACCAGGCGCCGTTCGGGCAGAGGTTGAATTCGAAATACCGCCCGCTGGCCGGGTCCGTGAGGAACAGTTCGGCCACGTCGTACTTCCACAATTCATTCTGGAACAATCCGGGGCGGGCTTTGGGATGAATCAGCGCCGGTTTCCGATGGTTGGCGATGAACCACAGATGCCGCGGATCGGTGACGACGGAAAACGCGGCGGGAGCCTGCAGGTCCGTGCCCCGCATGTCCTTCCCCAGACCGAACAAGGGAACATCCAACTCGCCCCAGGCAAGTGGCAGGGAACTGGTGAAAATCGTCATGCCGGGGACTTTGGGTGAGGCTGTGATTTGATGTCGAGACAGGAGATCGTCGGAAACTTAAAGAGTTAGGGGAAAATTTTGATCGCCAATTCCCCGCAGTTTTGCTTGTTTTCCGCTTTAGCAAATCAATTTCATGGCTCGCACACGCTCAGGATTTTACAACACCATTGAGTATATCGGCCCCCGCCCGCAGAAACCGAAGAGGAAGAATTTCTTCGGAGGCTGGGTGATCATCGTGATCGCCTTGGGCATGGGTTTTTGGTTCGGCCGCCCATTGATTCCCTTCCTCAAGGCCGCCCAGGTGGGAGCCTCGATGGAGCAGGCGGAGGTGCTGATTTCCTCGCTCAAATCATCGGACAAGTTCGGCAGCCGCCTCGCCGCTTCCGCGCTCGCCCACTCCGGAGAAACGGTCAGCTACGACGCCTCCTACTATAAAATCGCTTATCCGAACGGCGATGTGCCTCCGAACAAAGGAGTCGCCGCCGACGTCATCGTCCGTTGCTACCGCGCCATGGACATGGACCTGCAGGTGATGGTTCACGAGGACATGACGGAGAATTTCCGCGGTTATCCGGGCCTCTGGGGCGCCGCCGCCCCCGATACGAACATCGACCACCGCCGGGTTCCGAATCTCCAGCGCTTTTTCGAACACAAGGGCCAGACGATCACTCCGACCCGCAACGCCGCCGACTACAAGCCGGGTGACATCGTGGTCTGGTCGCTCGCCAATGCGGAGACGCACATCGGCATCATCGTCCCGGGTCCGGGCGACCGCGCCGCCGATCCATGGGTCGTCCACAACATGGGTGCCGGAGTGAAATGGGAGAACGTCCTTTTCGATTACAGCATCCAGCGGCACTTCCGCTTCCCGTCTGACGAGGAGAAGTGAGCGGATTTGTTTCCGGTGGATGACGATTGGCGGTTGATTCTCGACACCGTTCAATTTTGAAAAAGCTGATCAATTTTTGCTTCCTCGGCTTCGATTGATTCACGGATTCTGGAGATTTCGCTCTGGATCTGTGCCAGCAACGGTGCCGCCTTGGTTTCATAATCCTTCATTATTCCAGCGGCTCTCCGGCTGGAAAGCACGCCTGGGGGCCGCTTTGCAATGGAGCCGGCCCGGTACTGGGCGAACAGGACATTTTTCTGGGCTTCGAGATCTTTGATGCGCTTCCTGATGGGGATTGATGCCTGCTCCGCCTCTTTCCGCTGCTTCACCGAGAGCTCGAACGCCTCTTTCGCATGACGACTTTTGTCAGCGACCTCATGCTCGACCATTGCGACCTTCAAAGCGAGTTTGCCGAATTCACCTTCCTGTCGGATTAAGGTTTTTTGGTTACTTTGAATCGAATATTCATTCAGCAGCGATGTGGCGTTCTGGAGTCTCAGGACCGTCGCAATTTGGGAAATGGTATCGTCGAGTTCGTCCAGATAGCCTTCGAGATCCGCGGCTTTGCTTTGCATATCGTCAGATGCAGCCTGCGCGCTCTTCATGGGAATCACCTGGCTTTCCAAGAAATCGAGTCGCTTTTCCAACTGATCCGCGCGGTGGACCTCCTGCAGCAGGAACCAGCCCATCAAAGGAAGGGCGATCATTGAGCTGATCCCCACCAAGGAGTTAAACACCCGGCGCTTTCTTATGATCGGCGCAAGCGCTGGTGTTGAAGAATGATCGGCGGGCTTTCCGGGCTCCGGATGAGCCGAGTTTCCGAAAACCCGGGTTGCGTCGGTGATATCGACTTCGGGACTCCATTCGATGTCATTCTGCCCAGAATCGTCGTCAGCCTCATCCAGCCGCAGCCGTGTGTGACATGCAGGGCACTCGATCTCCTGATCAATCAGATCGAGATTGATCACGATGCCTTCACCGCAAGCGACACAGAAAACGTCTTTTTCGTCCATCTAGCGGACGCTCCCAACTTCTGTTATAAAAGTCGAGAAAGAACGGTGCGGGTGCCGCGACGTTTGATCATGTGATCACCCCAGATTCTCGATCCGGAACACCACCGGCGCGCTGTTGATACAGTCGAGCGCTTCGATTTCCGCGAGGGCCTGCTGGAGTTTTCCGAACGGGCAGGTGTGGAGGAGGAACACCATGTCGACGAATTCGGCGTCCGGGTTGCTCGGGTTGACCGGCGAGTGGGTGCCGGAAATGCCGATGCGGTGATCGGCGAGGACGCGCGCGATTTCCGCGACGACACCGGGGCGGTCGGTGACGTCGAAGCGGACGTAGTAGGCGGTCGAGGTCTCGCCGACGGGAAGGATGGTGCCGGTTTCGCGGTAGGGGAGGAAGCCGCGGTGGCCGCTGGCCTGGCGGAGTCCGCGGGCGGCTTCGACGAGGTCGGCGACGACCGATGAGGCGGTCGGGTCCTGGCCGGCGCCGCGGCCGTAGAAGAGGGATTCGCCGGCGGCGTCGCCGTGGACGGCGACCGCATTGAAGACGCCGTGGACGGAGGCGAGGATGTTGGTTTTTGCGATGAAGGAGGGCTGGATGCGGAGTTCCACGGAGCCATCCGCATGCTCGCGGATGACGGCGAGAAGCTTGACGGCATAACCGAGGTTTTTCGCGAAGCTGATGTCGGTGGGGCGGACCTGTTCGATGCCCGAGACGTGGATCGTTGCCGGATCGATGGGGAATCCGTAGGCGAGGGTGGCGAGGAGGATGGCCTTGTGGGCGGCGTCCCAGCCGTTGACGTCGAGCGCGGGATCGGCTTCGGCATAGCCGAGTTTCTGGGCTTCGCCGAGGGCGTCTTCGAAGGTCAGCCCGGCGTCGGTCATGCGGCCGAGGATGTAGTTCGAGGTGCCGTTGATGATGCCGGAAAACGAGTGGATGCGGTTGCCGATGAACGAGTCCTGCACCGTGCGGATGATCGGAATACCTCCGGCGACGGCGGCTTCGAAGTGGATCGGCGTGTCCATTTCCCGGGAAAGCGCGAAAAGTTCCACTCCACGCTCGGCGAGGAGCGCCTTGTTGCCGGTGACCACCGGTTTTTTCGCCCGCAGGGCGGCGGCGACGATTTCAAATGCATCGGTCGTCCCGCCGATGAGCTCGACGACGATGTCCACGGCCTGGTCTGCGACGAGGGCTCTCCAGTCGGTGGTGAGGATATCAGCAGGGACTTCGCCGGTGGTGGCGCGGGTCTTGGCAAGGTCGCGGACAAGGATCTTCGCGAGGTGCAGGGTCACACCGCCGCCGGTGCGGTCGGCGATGAGCGCGCCGTTGCGTTGCAGGGTGTTCCAGACGCCGGAGCCGACGGTTCCGAATCCGGCCAAGCCGATGCCAAGGGATGAGCAGGGGTTCACGCGGCGGACTGTGCAGGCGATTCACCCGCTGTCCAAGCCGGAAGAGACGAAAAAAATTGCGACTCAGACTTGCCCGCTGAACTGGCGCTCGGCCTCCAGCCAGTCGGCGTGGGAATCGCCGGGCAGGCCTTGCTCGACGCGGCGGCGGTAGTTCAAATAAGCGGCGCGGGCGAGGTCATCGAGCGATGGTTTCGCGGCGGCTTTCTTCGCGACCGGGGTGGCGGCGGGTTCCGCAGCGGCCTTTTTCGGTTCGGCGGGAGCTTTCTTGGCGACCGCTTTTTTCGCGGTCTTGGCAGCTTTTTTGGCGACGGGTTTCGGAGTTTCTTCCGATACGGATTCCGTCGTCTTCTTTGCAGTTTTCTTGGCAGCCATGATATGGGGAAAGTTGATTTGATTTGAGCACACGAGGTGCCAAACGGGAGAATAATCAACCTTTCCGGTGATTGCCAGCTCTTTAGATCGGCGTATAGTGCCGCCGTGGCCGACGGTTATTCATGGAGCGCATCGCGAGGCGGGGGGGCTTATCGCCTGCCCGGCCCGGACCATCTCGGCTGGTGGGCGGCGGTCGCCATGTTCCTTTCCATCCTGCTGCACGTGGTCGTTTTTTTCGCCCTCGATCAGATGAAGATCGCCTTCAAGTTCGAGCAGGCCAAGGAAATGAGCACCCGCCCGATCGATGTCCGCCAGGTGGAAATCCGTCCGGATGACGAGCGCTCGCTGCCCCCGGAAAATGTCGTGCAGCCGCCGGAAGACTCCGCGTCCCTGCTCGAAGACGTCGATCTCGCCAACCTCCTACCGGAAAACGAGGAAATCGACATCAAGCCGGACATCACCCAAGCCCAATACGCCTTGCAGATGCAGAACCCGGCGATGGAGGGAAGCCCCGAAGCCATCGCCGTCGAAGCTTCTTCCGGCTTTGAAGTGGACACCGACCTGCCCGAACTCGGCCGCGAACCGGAGAGCATCCGGCCTGCGGAAATCGGCCAGATCACCGTGGATCCCGGGTCCGAGCAGGTGGACGATTCGGAAATCGGAAAAGTCACCGAGGATCTCATCCGCAAGGGTGCCAACGGAAAAGTCGAGAATGGCACGCTCGACGGCCTCACCTCCTTGGAAGACCTCCTGGACCTCCCGCCGAACATTCTCGTCGCCAAGAAAACCATGCTGCCCAGCGACCTGCTCTTCGAATTCAACCGATCCGAACTCCGCGAAAGCGCCAAGGTCGGCCTGATGAAGCTCTGCCTGCTCTTGGACCGCAATCCCGGCCTCTATTGCTGGATCGAGGGCCACACCGACCTCGTCGGCGGCGATGAATTCAACCTCAGCCTCTCCATCCAGCGTGCCGAGGCCGTGAAAAACTACCTCGTCCGGTCCCTGCGCATGGATCCCGCCAAGATCATCACCCGCGGATTCGGCCGTTATGAACCGATCGTCATCACCGGCACTCCTGAGGAACAATCCGCCAACCGCCGGGTGGAAATCCGCATGCGCAAGACTCCGCCGACCAAGGACCAGATGAAAATCACTCCCCAGAAAGCCGCGGTCATTGAAGAAGCTCCGAGCCCCAAGGCCATTCTGGTCAAGCCCATGCGCGCCCTTCCCGTGGAAGAGGCTCCTCCGGAATCCGCTCCGCCGCCCAAGGCCGCCCCCGTCGAGGAAACCCCGCCACTCCGCGCGGTTCCCGCGTTTCCGGAAGTTCCGCGCGCCGCGCCCGTCGAGCCCGAAGCTCCCCGCGCGCAGGCTGTCGAAGACGAAGAGTGAGATCGGGATTCCGCGTGGTGTTCCTCCCCGCTCCGGGTTTTTAGCCAAGGCTTTACACCGCCCCCGGCCCTCCCGCATCTTGCCGCGCCCACCCACCGTGGCTGGCGCGTCTCGCGCCAGACCGTTGCGGAGGCGTCCCGCCTCCAGACTTTCTTCCTCACGCCCATGACATCCGCCGAGATCCGCCAATCGTTCCTCGATTTCTTCGCCGAGAAACAGCACACCATCGTCCCCTCTGCCTCGCTGCTGCCGCAGTCGCCCGGCCTGCTGTTCACCAATGCCGGGATGAACCCCTTCGTCCCCTATTTCCTCGGCGTTGAAAAAGCCCCCTACGATCCACCGCGCGCCGCCGATACCCAGAAGTGCATCCGCGCCGGCGGCAAACACAACGACCTCGAGGATGTCGGCTACGACACCTATCACCACACGTTCTTTGAAATGCTAGGGAACTGGTCGTTCGGAAACTATTTCAAAAAGGAAGCCATCGCCTGGGCCTGGGAACTCGTCGTCGAGCGCTGGGGCCTCCCCGCCCACCGCCTCTACGCCTCCGTCTATGCGCCGAAAGAAGGCGATCCCGGCAACTTCGATCAGGAAGCCTACGACATCTGGGCCGCCCTCTTCGTTTCCAAAGGCTGCGATCCCGCCGTCCAAATCGTCCACGGCAACGTCAAAGACAACTTCTGGATGATGGGCGAAACCGGCCCCTGCGGCCCCTGCTCCGAACTCCACGTCGACCTCACGCCCGAAGGCAATCCCGTCACCGGCCGCAATCTCGTCAACAACGACTCCGACCTCTGCATCGAGATCTGGAACCTCGTCTTCATCCAATACAACGCCGAGGCCGACGGCAGCTTCCGCGAACTCCCCGCCAAACACGTCGATACCGGCATGGGCTTCGAGCGCGCCTGCTCCATCATCCAGAACACCGCAGGCTTCACCGACTTCTCGAAAAAGCCGTCCAATTACGCCACCGACGTCTTCCAACCGATCTTCCGCAAACTCGAAGCACTCAGCGGAAAGACCTACTCGAACATCTACCCCACCCTCGGTGCCGACCGTTCCCTCTTCGATGAGGAAATGAAAACCGCCATCGCCTTCCGCGTCATCGCCGATCACCTGCGCACGCTCAGCTTCTCCATCGCCGACGGCATCATGCCCGGCAACAACGGCCGCAACTACGTCCTCCGCCGCATCCTCCGCCGCGCCGTCCGCTACGGCCGCCAGCTCGGCTTCTCCGGAGAAAAGCCATTCTTCGGCGCGCTCGTGGAAACGCTGGTTAGTGAAATGGGCGGAGTTTTCCCGGAGTTGAAGAACCGTCAGGATGTCGTAAGGCAGACGCTTGAACAGGAAGAAACCAGCTTTAATCAGACCCTCGATCGCGGGTTGAAGAACTTCGCAGACAAATGCGCTGCAATCGTTGCCTCTAGCCTTCCTCGTCCTCAACCGCTAAACTTGGGTATATCAGTCACGCAAGACCTTGGTTTCGTCGAATCAAACGCTGGTGCTTCATTCGAAGAGCTTTGTGCAAAGGCGAAGGAAATTGATCCAAATTGGAGCAAAGAGAAGCTTCCCATTTTTAGAGGCGAATTTGCCTTTGAGCTTTATGATACCTTTGGTTTTCCGATAGATCTCACAGAACTGTTGTGTGCAGAGCGTGGGCTTCAGGTCGATATGAAGGTCTTCGGAGTTCTGATGGAACAACAGCAAGAGCGCTCCCGCGCCGCTCAAAAATCCAACATCGTCCGCGCCCTCGACATCTCCACCGAAGCCGTAACCGAGTTCACCGGCTTCGAGAATGATTCCGTCGAAGCCACCATCCTCGAAATCCATCCGCAGGAAGACGCGCTCTTCGTCATCACCGACAAGACTGTGTTCTACGCCGAGATGGGCGGCCAATCCGGCGACACCGGCACTCTCAACGACGACATCGAAATCACCGGCACTCAACAGATCGGCAAGGCCCGCGCCCACATCATCGCTTCCTCCGCTTCCGTCAAAGTCGGCGACAAGGTCACCCTCAAGCTCGACGAAAAACGCCGCCGCCCGATCGAAGCCCACCACACCGCCACCCACCTGCTCCACTGGGCGCTGCACGAAGTCGTTTCCGCCGACGCCGCGCAACAAGGCTCCTCCGTCGATGAAAACCGCCTGCGCTTCGATTTCAACAGCGCCGCCGTCACGCCCGAGCAACTCGCCGCCATGGAGGAAAAGGTCAACGCCTCCATCAAGGCCAACGATTCCGTCAGTTGGAAGGAAGTCTCCCACGCCTCGATCAAGGGCCGTCCGGACATCATGCAGTTCTTCGGCGACAAATACGGCGACCTCGTCCGCGTCGTCCAGATCGGCGGCGAAGCCCACGCGCTCAACGGCTACTCGCAGGAACTCTGCGGCGGCACCCACGTCCGCAACACCGGCGAGATCGGCCTTTTCAAAATCAAATCCGAAGGTGCCATCGCCTCCGGCGTCCGCCGTATCGAAGCTGTCTGCGGAGAAGCCGCGTGGAACCACCTCAACGAGGTTGCCGAAAAATGGAGCCAGGAACTCAAAGGCGCCCGCGCCAAACTTCACGCCGCCAACGAAAAGCTAACATCCCTCGGCGAGGAAGCCGTCACCGTGAACGACTTCCCGCACATCATGGGAGCCATGCTGATGGAGCGCGCCGACATCGCCCAGATCAACGCCACCTTCGCCCACGGCCAGCGGACGTTAGAAGAAACCCAAGCCGCCGCCATCGAAGCCGAGAAACGCATCAAGAAAATCCAGTCTTCCCAAGCCGCCGCCCTCGCCGACGAATCCCTCGCCGAACTCATCGCGTTAGGAAAACCCATCATCGTCTCCTTCGAGTCCGACGCCTCACTGCTCCAGGAACTCCAGAACGGCCTCAAGAAAAAGCAATTCGCCGGCCCCGCCCTGCTCATCGTCGATGACGG
>JAZKCQ010000005.1:0-17735 GCA_040388015.1 Verrucomicrobiota bacterium
AGCCACGTCCCCCCGACCCTGACCAGGACCTTGTCACGCGTGCCCAACAGGGTGAAACGCGTGCCTTTGACGCCCTGATCCTCAAGTATGGCGACAAGCTGTACGGCCTCGTTTATAACATGACATCCCACAAGGAGGACACTCACGACCTCCTTCAGGAAATCTTCGCCCGGGCCTATCAGTCCTTGGGAAAGTTCCGAGGGAACTCGACGTTCTACACCTGGATCTATCAAATCGCGGTCAATTTGACGCTGAATTTCCTGAAGAAGCGAAAGCGCCGCACCAGCTTGAGCCTCAACGATATGGAGTCTTCGGTCCAGCAGGATCCCGCGCTCATCGATACCACCCATGAAGCGAACCCGGAGCGACAGACCAATCTCAACGAGCTTCAGATAAAATTGAACGAAGCGATGAAGAAGTTGTCTGATCCCCACAGAATGGTGGTGACGATGTTCGACATCCAAGGCATGTCTCATGGGGAGATCGCCAAGGTGCTGAACACTTCGGAAGGCACCATTCGTTCACGCCTTCACTATGCGCATCTCCAGCTTCAGTCGGCCTTGCAGGCCAGTTGGGAAGAAAGATTTTGAAATTTTTCTTGCGATTTGGGTGAATATTTTATAAATCCTAATTATCAATCGCAGTGAAACCAACGGTCGAACAAATCGGAAACCTGCTAGCCCTCAAGCGCGATGAGCGCCCTGAAGAGGGTTACTGGCAGGATTTTCTGTGCGAATTTCACCAAAACCAGCGCAAGCAGGCGGTGAAAAAGTCGGGTATTGCGAGTTTCTTCGGTCGGGCTTCCGATTGGTTCTCCGATGTGGGTCCCTCCAAATGGGCCTACGGTGCGGGTCTGGCCTACGCCGCGGTGACGGTGGCATTTTTCCTGATGCCACGGGAAGTGGTGAGGCAGAACATGGCTCCGACCCCGGCGAGCTATCAAGTCGTGCCCGCTCCCGCTCCACCTCCGGTTGAGCAACTCAACCAACTGGACCTGAGTCCCACGACTCAAGGAAACGGCGGCGAACAGGTTTTCTAATTCCTGCTATCCCGAAATGGTGGATCTGGAATGTCCGCGCCGACGGTGGTCGGCACGAATGGTTTGGGTGATGGGTGCTTGCGTGACCGCCGGCATGGCTCAACCGGTTGCGATCACCCCGCGCTGGCAGGTGGATTTTCCTGCGGCGGTGAATGGCAAAGCGGGCGAATCCACGGCGGTTCCCGTGGCGGATGGCTCATTGATGGTCGTGGTGGTTGCCCCGGGGGCGGATGCGTCAAGTCCCCAGCTTTTGCTGGGCAGCCGGTCGGTCCCGGTGAAGTTGATCGGCCACGATCCAGTATCACGGCTTGGATTTATCAAGGCGGATGCCGGGGGAATGCCCAAGGCGATGGAGTGGGCGGAGGAAGCCGGAGTGAGCTCGGGCACGTCTCTGCAATCCATGGAGTCCGGTGGCCCGGTCAAATGCCTGGCCGCGGGATGGGTGAAACAAGTCGGAGGGAAAATCCTGCCCCTTGCCTTGTTGCGCATCAATTTCAGCCGCAGTGTCCCGCCGCCGGGCACGCCGCTGGCCGATCAGTCCGGCCGCATTGTCGGCATTGTTTTCCAAGGCTCGGGAAGTGGAAATACCGGATATGCCATTCCCGCCGAAGCGGTGCATCGGGTCCGGCATGACGTTTGCAACGGAGGCCGCCTGAACCGCGGTTGGCTCGGCCTTGCTCTCCGTATGGATTCCCAAACGCCGCAGATCAGCCGGGTGCTTCCAGAGTCGCCCGCGATCGCCGCCGGGATCAAGGCGAACGACGTGCTGCTCAGCATCGGCTCCCGGCAGGTTGCGGACTACGCCGACGCAGCGAACGCGTTTTTCTATCTCATCCCGGGCCAGCCGGTGCGGGTGAAGCTGCTGCGCGATGCCGAGCAACTGGAGTTCACCCTCACGCCGACCACGCCGAAAGGATAGGGTGCTTGGATCCGGTTCGTGGCAGCGTTCTCCGGAGGGAATTGGTCAGCCGGTTATCATTTCTGTCGATGACGTTCTCATCATCGATTGTTGAAGTTGACCGACGCGCGGCGGAGCCGGTCCATGATCGCGACCCCGAGTCCGGTCTCGCTGACCGGCTCTGCGATGATGGCGTCGAGCCCGGCTTCATCCATGAGGCGCATCACGAAGAACAGGCGGATCGCCGCCTCCGCGAGCTTGCCGCTGCCGGGACTGAGCGACTCGATGGTTTCCCAATCATGCAGGGTGACGTAAGGGCTGTCGTCGTCGCCGGTGTAGCTGAGGAGTCCGTATTTCTTGCCCTCCTCCGGGATGAAATCGTCGGGATTCTCCAGAAGGAACAACGGGGTCAGCGGAGCGTAGTGACTATCTAACTGACCCGGGGCCTGTGGAGCGTCTCCCTTGACCTCCCGTAATTTTTCCACCCTGCCGAAATCCTGAAGCTGTTCCTTCGTGATCGGACCTGCGCGGTGCAGCCGGAAAATCGGCTTTTTCCCTTCGCGTGGTTCGATGGAAATGATCGTGCTTTCCACGCCCTCGCTGCACGCCCCGGCATCGACGATGAGCGGGATGCGACCTTCCAACTCCTTCATCACGGCGGACGCGGATGTCGGAGAAATCCGACCGAAACGGTTCGCGCTCGGCGCTGCGATCGGCCGGCCGAGTTCCTTGCCGACCGCCCGGAAAACCGGATGCGCGCTCTGACGCACGGCCACCGTTGGCAGTCCGCTCGTTACCAGATCCGGCACGTCGGGATGCTTCGGCAGAATCAACGTCAGCGGCCCCGGCCAGAATGCTGCGGTCAGCTTGTTCACCGTTTCCGCGATGTCCTCCGGCACGATGGCGACGTTTTTCAAATCTCCGCGCGATGCGATGTGGACGATGAGGGGATCGAACGACGGCCGCTCCTTCGCCGCGAAAACCTTCGCAACCGCATCGGGATTCAGTGCGTCCGCTCCGAGTCCATAAACGGTTTCGGTGGGCAGGGCGACGATCTCACCGGCATGCAGCAAGGCGCAGGCCTCGCGCACGGCGTCTTTCATATCATCTTCTTCAACTTGGAGAATTCGGGTCTCGGACACGCGCGCGTTTTGCCAGACCATCCCGCCGCTGGCGAGAAAAGATAAGAAGGGCCGGCTTTCAGCCGAACCGGGTCGACGGCACGTCAACCCTCCCTGGCCAGCCACTCTCGCCAGCTTCCGAAGTCCGTAATATCGACCGCTCCCTCGGTTGCTCTGGGTTCCGCGATGAAACCGGGGACTTCCTCTCCGCTTTCGAGTTTCACCTTACCAATCCCGAGTGGTCCGGGAATTTTCGAAACGAAATCCCCGAACGCGGCAGGTTCGAGTTCCCAGACCTCCACCTCGATGGCGGCGCCACCCGCGTCGTCCCGGATCAGCGCCGGGCGTGGGGGGATCGAGCCGATCGCCGGCATCGCATGCATCCGGTAAACCGGAGCGGTCCTCGTTTTTTCTCGCAGAACCGCCCCGCGATCCGCGAGCTGCCAATGAAGCGCGAGGCCTTCCAAATGCGCGCCGCAGACGAGCAGCGGAATCCTTTGTAGCGTCGGTCTGTGACCGTCGCTCTTCATCTCGGGTTCACCGCAAAACTTTCCAGCAAACGCCAATAACGTGCTATCCCACCCGGCGGGCGCTGCGATGGTAACCCCCCAGGGTGCGCGTCCCGATCTCGCGCGACCCGCCGGCATCGCCACGGCTGATAGGTCCAGCAGGTTCATGAAATTCGTGTATCGCCCGAGAATGGCGTTGGTGGTGAAAGGTTCCGCCAGATTTTCCGCCACGGTGTAGAGCCGTGGTGTGGTTGGCAGCAGAAGCATGTCGATCTTCTCCCAAACCGCCTCGGCTTCGCGGGCGAATTCCCGCAGCTTGTATTGCGCGTTGAAGGTCGAAGCGGCGTCCCAGCCTTTCGAGCCTTCCAGGATCGTTTTCGTGACCGGGAAAATCGCGTCCGGATGTTTCTCCACGAAATCCCCGACGGCGGCCCAACGCTCCGCGACCCACGGGCCTTCATATAACAGCTTTGCCGCTTCTGTGAATGGAGTGAGATCGATTTCCATCGGAATCCCACCGAGAGTTTTCATCTTCTCGACGGCTGATGCGTAAAGTCCCGGCGTATCGGGATCACCTGCGAAATCGAGCACCGCGGGAACTCCGAATCGGAAGCCCGCACCGAGGCTTCCCGTCGCCTTGATCTTGCTGGAAAAGACATCCGCCGCGTCGTAAACCGAGACCACTTCCGAGACCAGCAACGCATCCGCCGCCGAGTTGGCGAAGACGGAGATGCAGTCCAACGATCTGCAGGCAGGGACCAGTCCGCGGTTGCTCAGCAAGCCACGCGTGGGTTTCCATCCGATCAGTTCCTGGAATGCCGCAGGCACACGGCCGGATCCCGCCGTGTCGGTTCCTAACGAAAAGGCGCACAACCCGGCCGCGACAGCGGATGCGCTGCCGGAACTGGAGCCTCCTGGCAGGAATTCCGGATCGATGGCATTTCTAGCAACTCCATACGGCGTCCGCGTGCCGACCAGGCCGGTGGCGAACTGGTCGAGATTTCCCTTCGCGATCGGGATCGCACCCGCCGCGCGCAGCAGGCGGACGACTTCCGCATCCTTCGTCGGGACGTAGACGTATTCCGGACACCCCGAAGTGGTCGGCCAATCCGCGACATCGATGTTGTCCTTCACCACGAAAGGAATCCCCCACAGCGGCAGATCCTCCGGCATCGCCTCGACCGCGGCAGCGATCTCCAACAGGACGGATTTCTCCGGCAGATGGATGAAAATCGCGGGATCGTTCCAGTCGGTGATTTTCTGATAAAGCTCGTCGATGAGTCCGGATGGGGAGAATCCATCGGCATAGCGGGACTTGAGGTCTTGGATCTTCATGGGGATATCTAGCAAGGTCTCACGATCACCAAGGATTGCCCGGCTCTCACGCTGGCCCCTTCGGCGACCAGAATTTCGACGATCTCCAGATCTTCATCCGCTTCGAGTGGCACTTCCATTTTCATCGCTTCCAGAATCAACGCAGTGGCTCCGGAAGCGATCCTTGTGCCAGCCGTCGCCTCGATTTTCCAAACGCTGCCGGTCACCGGGCTGTCCAGGGTGGCGCAGCCGTCGGGGATCACGACGGTGTCCTCCTCCACGACCGCTTCCGCAGGTGTGTCCATCGACAAGCCGGCTTCCTCCCAGCGCTTGCGCTCGGCCTCGTAGGCGGTGCGCTGCTTGCATTGGAATGCCTCGATCTCTGCCGAATTCGTTTCGAGAAACGCCTCGTAGTCGGAAAATCGGAACACCTTTTCCTCGATCTCCAGCTTGTGCCGGCCGCGAGGGACTTCCTCGCGCAACCGCAGCAGGTCCTCCGCACTGACCGGATAGAACCGGAGCTGGTCGAAGAACCGGAGCAACCACGGTTTTTCGAAGTCCGCCGTCTTGCGCCAGCGGTTCCATACCGGAATCGTCCTGCCGGTGAACTGATAGCCGCCCGGGCCCTCCATGCCGTAGATGCAGAGATACGCGCCGCCGATGCCGACCGCGTTTTCCGGCGTCCACGTCCTCGCCGGGTTGTATTTCGTCGTCACCATCCGGTGGCGGGGATCGAGCGGGGTGGCGACGGGCGCCCCGAGATAGACATCACCCAGCCCCATCACCAGATAGGAGGCGTCGAAGAAAATTTGATAGACCTCGTCGATGGATTCCAGCCCGTTGATGCGGCGGATGAACTCCAGGTTGCTCGGACACCACGGTGCGTCCGGCCGCACGCTCTGCATGTAGCGGCGGATGGCTTCGAGAGTGCTCGGGTCTTCCCAGCTCAACGGCAGGTGGACGATCCGCGTGGGCACTTCGATCTGTTCCAACGGAGGAAGGGAAGTGATGCCCTCGCGGATTTTCTCCCACAAGTCACAACGCCCGATCGCGCCGGGATCGAAATGAACCTGCAACGAACGGATGCCGGGCGTCAGGTCGATGATGCCGTTGATGGATTGTTCCTTCAGCCACTCGTGAACGACGTGGACCTTGAAGCGCAGTTTCAAATCGAGATGGTGCGGGCCGAATTCAATGAGGAAATAACGGTCGCCCGCGCGCCGCACGACCACCTGGTCATCGCCCTCGCCAAACGAGTCGATGAAACAGGAACCGCGTCCGATTTCCTGTGGATCGGAAAGTTCCGTGCGTGCTCCCGAGATGAATTCCGCGACCTCGATCTGTCGGTCGCGTGCCCACGCCTCATCCACCGGAACGAACCGGATCCGGTCACCCGGACGGAGCTGGCCAAGTTTCCACAACTCCGCGTCCACCACGACGACCGGGCAAACGAATCCGCCGAGACTCGGTCCATCCGGGCCGAGGATAACCGGCATGTCGCCGGTGAAATCCACCGCGCCGATGGCGTAGGCGTTGTCATGCAGGTTGGACGGGTGGAGTCCGGCTTCGCCGCCGTCGGTGCGAGCCCACTTCGGTTTCGGTCCGATGAGGCGCACGCCGGTTCTGGCGGAGTTGTAATGAACCTCCCATCTCGTGGCGAAGAAAGTGTCGATGTCTTCATCGAGGAAGAAGTCGGGGGCTCCGTGAGGGCCGTAGAGCACTGCGATGTTCCACTCGTGGGTGATCGGAAGGAGGGCCGACTTTGGGTCAACCCGGGTCGGCTGAAAGTCGATCCTCCTGATGCCCAACACATCCCCCGGCAACAGCGCCCGTCCGAACGGTCCTCCGAATTTTCCTAACGTGAACGTCGAACAACTCCCCAGATACTCCGGCGACTCGATCCCGCCTGCGACGGCGAAGCTGGCACGAGCTCCGGCACCTTCAAACCGGCCGATCTTCAGCACGTCGCCCGCTTCGATGGCAATCGCTTGGTTGATTGCCACCGGTTCGCCGTTCTTCAGCATCAACGCGGACGCTCCCACTACGGCGACGGTCGTCGCCGAGTTGAAACGCAGGGTCGGTCCGGTCATCGTGATTTCCAAACCGGCGGTGCCTTCGGGATTTCCCACCAGCGTGTTGGCGAGCCGCAGCGAAAGCGAATCAAACGGCCCGCAAGGCGGCACGCCGACTTCCCAATACCCCACGCGTCCCGGCCAGTCCTGCACCGTGGTCATCGTGCCCGCCGCCATGACGTCGATGGTGTTAGGTGTGTAGATGAACTCCGCCATGTCGCGCATCGCCACGCCGCCTTTGAGGTAAGGTTGCCAGCGGGTGATGTCGCGCAAGTAGCGCAGATTCGTCTCGATGCCGGAGATTCTGGTTTCCTCCAGCGCTTTTTCGATTTTCGCGACAGCAGCTTCGCGATTCTCCGCGTGCACCATCACCTTCGCTAACAGGGGATCGTAGAACGGACTGACTTCGGTGCCCGGGTCGATCCAGCGGTCGCAGCGCGTCCACTCGGGGAAGCTCGCTTCGGTGAGAAGCCCGCAGCTCGGGCGGAAATTGTGATTCGGATCCTCGGCATAAACCCGCGCCTGGATCGCGCAGCCTTGGGGAACGGGGGCCGCGGAGGGCATTTCCCAGGTGTCATCGAGAGCGAGACGCACCATCCATTCGACGATGTCGAGGCCGGTGACCATTTCGGTGATGCCGTGCTCGACTTGCAGGCGGGTGTTTACTTCGAGGAAGAAGAAATCGTCGCGGTCCGCGTCGTAAATGAATTCCACGGTGCCGGCGGAGCGGTAGTTCACGCTCTCTCCCAGCTTGACGGCGGCGGCGTGGAGGGCGGCCCGCGTTTGATCGGATAGGCCGGGAGCGGGCGTTTCCTCGAAGACCTTCTGATTGCGGCGCTGTACCGAGCAGTCGCGTTCGCCGAGAGCCAGCACCTTGCCTTTTCCATCGCCGAAAATCTGCACTTCCACGTGGCGGCCGCGCTGGATGAAGCGCTCGATGAACACGCTGCCCGAGCCGAAGCTGCGTTCGCTCAAGCGTACGACGCTTTCATATTCACGGCGCAGTTCCGCCTCATCACGGCAGACCTTCATGCCGATCCCGCCACCGCCCGCCGTGCTTTTCAACATGACCGGGTAGCCGATCCCTTCGGCGGACGTCACGGCCGATTCGATTCCATCCAACAGGCCTGTTCCGGGAACCAATGGCACGCCCGCCTCACCCGCAAGCCGTCGTGCCTCATGCTTCAAGCCGAACGCGATGATCTGCTCGGGTGTCGGCCCCATCCATCTGACTCCCGCGTCTTCGCACATCCTTGCGAAATCCGTGTTCTCGCTGAGCAGGCCGTAGCCGGGGAAGACGGCCTTGGCACCTGAGGATCTGGCGATTTCCACCAGTTTCTCCTTGAGGAGATAGCTTTCCGAAACAGGCCCGGGGCCGAGGTGGTGGGCCTCGTCCGCCAGGTCGACGTGGGGTGCGCCGGAATCGGGATCCGAGTAAACGGCGATGCTGCCATAGCCGAGCTTCTTGAAAGTGCGGATGGCGCGGGCGGCGATTTCTCCGCGGTTGGCGATGAGGATTTTCATGAAATTGGAGCGCGGAATTTATTCCGCGCGGATAGGGGATCAATGAATGCGCGCGGAATAAATTCCGCGCTCCAATTAAAAGATGAATACCTCCACCGGAGTCGGATTCCATCCGTTGCAAGGATTGTTGAGTTGCGGACAATTTGAAATGAGGCAGACCACATCCATCTCCGCACGCATCTCGACATATCTTCCCGGCGCGGAAATCCCGTCGGCGAAGGTGAGTCCGCCGTCAGGCGAGACCGGGACATTCATGAAGAAATTGATGTTGGGCGGCAGATCGCGCTTGGTGAGCTCGATGTTCCATTCCTGCGCACCGCGGATGAAGATGTCGCGGCAGGCGTGCATGCACTCGGTGTCGTGCGAGTAGCGCATGGTGTTCGACTCGCGCGAGCAGGCGCCGCCGAGCGTGTCGTGTCGGCCGCAGGTGTCGGCGGTGATGGTGAGCAGCGCGTTGCCTTCGGTGCTCATGAGTTTGGTGCCAGTCGTCAGATAGAGCGCGGCCTGTTCCTGAATGGTGCGGTCGGCGCTGTAGCGTTCGGTGGGATCGACGGCGCTGAAGAAGAGCGTGTCGGCGGCTTGGTTTCCTTCGAGGTCGAGGATGCGCAGGGTCTGGCCCTTTTTGATTTCATGGATCCACCAGTCGCCCGCAGGGATGACTTCGCGGAACACGGCGGCTTCGGGTTGGAGTGTGCTTTCAGTCATCAGAAACGGAGGGTGTGATAGGTTTCGTTGTTTTCCCATGCCCGTTGATTTTCCGGGCGCACCGCGAGCGACGGATCTTCGGCGGCGGCGGGTTCGCCGGAAAAGACTTCGAGCAACACGTGGCGGTGGCGATAGACCGGATCCGGATCAAGCGGGTGCTGGCAGGTGTTGAGCACGACGAGCGTGTCGATTTCGAAACGCAGCTCGATGGAATCGCCGGGTTTCGAGTTTTCCGGAACGAAGGAAAGGTGGCCCTCTTCATCGGAAACAACCTTGCTGAAGAAATTGAGATTCGGCACGAGGTCTTTTTTTCCGAGTCCCCATTTCGCAAGTTCGATGAGGAAGCAATCGCGGCCGTTGCGGTTCCAGTCGTTGCGGGACTGCTGATAGTTTTTCGCTTCGTATTTCGCGAGCACGCGGGCGGCGTCCGAGTGGCCGCAGACGGTGTCGTGCCAGCCGACGCTGTCGGCGGTGATCGAGGCGAGCAGGCGGCCCATGTCGGAGTGCAGGCAATACGGCGCGCGCAGATAGAAGATGTGCTGGCCTTTGAGAGTGTCCGGCATGTTGTAGCGCTCGGTGCGTTCGAGAGCGTTGTAGAGCAGCATTCCGACGTTCGCGCCGCCGTCGATGTCGGTCAGGCGGAGGCGCTTGCCGCGCGAGATCACGCCGGACCACATGCCGGCGCCGTGCAGGGTGCGTTCGTGGAGTAGGGAGTTCTGAGTCATGGGAAATCAGTCGTTGGAGTCTTCGTCAGGCTCTGTCTGGATGGGCGGCAGCAGCGTGCGGGTCAGGTTGAGGCGGCCGGCGATCATGCCCTTCACTCCTAGCAGCTTGTTCGCGATCTGCCGCAGGCGTTTGGCGGGTCCCTGGACGAGGATCACTTCCATGGTGCACGAGTTCTGCAGCAGCACGTTGAGCGAACTGATGACCTCCCGGATGTGTTCGTGATGGATGTCGGTGATCTGTTGCTTGATGCCCGAGCGCTTGTGATCGTAGAAAAGCGTGATGGTCCCGGCCATGAGAGCGTTTCCCTTCAGGCTGTAATAATCGGAAATGTGCTGGTTGAGCACCTCCGCGATGGCTTGGGAGCGGTTGACGAATCCGCGCTCCGTCATCAGCTCTTCGAACTGGCTGTGCAACTCGTCTGGGATCGAAATGGTCAGCCGGTGGGCGTTCTTTTCTGACTTGGAGCGTGTGACTGGCATGCACGAGAAGTAACACGCCAAGGCCCGCCGGCACATGGAATTCTCGCGAATCGTATGACGAATGGAAGTTGGTCGTCATACCGGCGAATTTCATTCCACATCGTCTCCGACGTCGGTCATCCGGCCGATCGGGAGCTTGTCGAAAACCGGTGCCTCGTGAGAATCCTCCGGGTGGATGATGGTTTCGAGGTGGGCCTTGGTGGCGAGGAACTCCGGCTCGCGGAGCTGGTCATGATTGCGGGGGCGGGGGACCGGAACCTCGACGATTTCACGCACGCGGCCGGGGCGGGGATCTAGCACAAGGATGCGGTCTGATAGGAACACGGCTTCATCGAGATCGTGGGTGATGAAGAAGATGGTGATATCGACGTTTTTCCAGATTTGTAACAGATAGGCCTGCATCTGCTGGCGCGTCTGGGGATCGAGCGCGCCGAAGGGTTCGTCCATCAGCAGGATGCGCGGCTCGTTGGCGAGCGCGCGGGCGATGGCGGCGCGTTGCTTCATGCCGCCGGAGAGCTGATGGGGATAAGAGTTCTCGAACTTGTCGAGGCCGACGAGCGCGAGCCACTGGCGGGCTTCCGATTCGTTGGTGAAATCATCTTTTCCCGCCATGCGGGGGCCGTACATCACATTCTGCTTCACCGTCAGCCATGGGAACAAGGTGTAGCTTTGGAAGACCATGCCACGGTCGCGGCCTGGACCGGTGACCGGATGGCCGTCGACGAGGACCTGGCCGGAGCTGGGAGTTTCCAAGCCAGCCAGAATGCGGATGAGGGTGGATTTTCCGCATCCGGACTGGCCGAGCACGCACATGAACTCGCGGCGGTGGACGGTTAGGTTGATGTCCTTCAGCGCCACCACCTCGCCGGCCTTGGAATCGAAGATCTTGTAGAGGCTGGAAATCTCCAACAGCGGCGCGCGCTGTTTTAGCTTGTCGAAGCGGGCTTTGACGGCGGGGGATTGGTCCTTGTAAGACAGGCTCGCGATCATGACGGGGAAGTGGTCGGGGCTTCAGGTGCGGAAGCGACGGGTTGTCTGGCGGGACCGAGGATTCTGGCCCTGCCGGAGAAGAAGCGGCTGAGGAATCCTTTTTTCGGCTGGTCCATCCACGGGAAGAAGTAACGGGCGAGGTAGGCGAGGACCTGGTCCATGAAAAAGCCGGAAAGGCCGATGAGAAGGATGGCCGGATAGACGATGTCGAACTGGAAACGCCGTCCGTGGGTGTCGATGATTTCCGCGAGGCCGCTCTTGAATCCTAACAATTCGGCGATCACCAGCCAGGTCCAGGCGGTGCCGAAAAGGAGCCGGAGGTCCTTGTACAGGCTGGGCAGGATGCCGGGGATGACGACGGTGGTGATGAGCTGGCGCTGGTTGGCTCCGAGAGTCTGGGCGGCTTCGAGCAGCGAGCCGTCGAGGCTGCGGGTGGTTTTCGAGATCGTCAGGATGGCCGATGGCAGGGTGCCGAGGAAAACGAGCATGATCTTCGGCCCCAGATCGAGGCCGAAGATGGCCATGAGCACCACACCGAACGCGGGTGCCGGCATGTAGCTGAAGAAATTCACGAACGGCTCGGCGAGCTTTGAAGCGAAATCATAAGTGCCGCACAGCACGCCTAACGGAATTGCGACGGCAATGGCGAGGAGGAAGCCCAAAACGATCGTGCGCCACGATTCCCCGTAGCGCTGGAGCAGGGTTTTCCGCTCCGCCTCCCCGCCGTCGGATCCGCCCGCGGTGATTCCTTTCCAGAACGAAGTGGCGACGACATCCGGCGGCACCAGATAAACGGGGCGGGACACCTCTTCCGATGCCTGGGGCATCAGTTTCAGCAGTGCTTCCGTCGGCCAGGCGGATGCCGCGTCCGCCAGCATGGCGGAGTTGGCTTTGACGATCTCGAGATTTTCACCGGTGAGGGGCTCCTTGCGGGCTTCGAGCCTGCCGGAGGCGACGTCGATCCATGTCTTGCGGAGCGCGTCGTCATCGAGCTCCTGCTCGCGCGTGAGCCAGCCGTTGGCGACGGCGGCGGTGTGGATCTGGCGGACGACCTTCTTGTTCTGCCGCGCGGTGCTGGCGAGCGGCCGGCCCGAGGTCCGGGCCGCCAGGATTTCCTCGTTGTCCTTGGCGATGGCGGAGGAAAACTCCGTCCACACATCCGGAGTCAGCCGGTCACCGACGGTGTAGACGCTCTGCAGCCGCGCGCTCTCCGCCGGGACATTCACCTGATAGGCGACCTTCCACCACGGACCGTAGGAGGCGACGCACCAGACCAGCAGCGGCAGGAGGAACGACAGCGCCATCAGGACCGTGGCCTGCGACTGCTCCAGCTCTTTTCTAACCACCCACCATCGGCTGCGATTCGGAGCTTTCATGATCAAGGGGCCGGCGGGGAAGGTTCGCAACGGCAAGGGCTACTTGCCGACGGCTTCCTTGAACAGGGTCGGGTCGAAGTAGGATTCCACGTCGGCTGGTTTCTCGTACACCTTGAATTTGACGTTGAAATCGTCGACCACCTTGGTGGAACCATAAATGGAGCCGAGTCCTTCGGCTTTTTCCCATGCCTTGAGAGCCTCGGTGGTGGAAAGGATCTTGGTGCCTTCGAGCAGCGGTTCGTATTCCGCGGGCTTCACGCCGACCCGTTCCGATAGAATGGCGAGGGCATCGTCGATGTTGTCCTCGTCCGCCATGTATTCGGAAATTTTGGTCCAGACCTTCACCACCTTGATCCAGTCCGCGCGGCGGGTTTTCACGCTCTCGCGGTCGCAGAAGAGGCCGTCGTAGATCAGTCCGGGAACATCCTTGGAGCTGAAGACCGATTTCGAACCGGGAACGAGCTTGAGAGCCTGGCCGGAGTTCGGCTGCCAGGCGGCGATGCCGTCCACCTCGCCGGACGCGAAGACCTGCGGCGTGCTGTTCGTCGGGGTGTTTTTGATGGTGATGTCGCTCTCGGCCATGCCGTTGAGTTCGAGTCCTTTCAAGAGCAGGAGGTGTTCGACGAAGCCTTCTTCCAGCGCGAGGGTCTTGCCCTTGAGGTCCTTGAGCGTTTTATAATCGCCCTTGGCGACGATCATGTCGTTGCCGTTTGAAAAGTCGTTGATGAGGATGCAGACGGACGGCTTGCCGGTCGCTCCGGTGACGAGCGCGTCGCCATTGGTGACGGACACCGCATCCAGCTTGCCCGCCGCGTAGGCTTCCATGGATTTCACGTAATCCATCCAGACGAACTCGACTTCGACGCCGGCCTCCTTGAACCATCCCTTCTTGATTCCGATTTCCCAAGCCACCCAGCCGGGCCAGTCCGAATAGCCGATTTTCAAGGGTTCCGCAGCGAGGCGGGCGAATGATGACAGGCCGACGACGGCGGCGAGAAGGATGGTTTTGCTGATTTTCATGACCTGAAGTATCTGGATGGGAGGACCGGCATCCCGCGCGGGGATCTTGGCGACATGAGCACCAAGCGTGCCAATGGCCATCCGCAGTGACTGATGATCATACGTTTAGGCTGATCAATTCATACCTTCGGGGCGGATGTCGCTGATGCACAGGTGGTGGAGGCTTGAACTCCCGCGATCCGCGCAGGCATCGGGCCGTCTTCCTCACCGTCTCCCGCGATTTTCGAAATTTCCCCCATCGGTGTTTTACGGTTTATCACCGCGCCGTCGGGAAGCTAGGGTGTGCTCATGAACGAATCGCAGCCCCCGCCGAAGAACATTGTTCTCATCGGCTTCATGGGTAGTGGGAAATCGACCGTCGGGCGCGAGCTCCACCACCGGCTCGGTTACCCGTTGGTGGACATGGATCATGTGATCGAGCAGCGGGCGGGAAAATCCATCGCCGCCATCTTCGCCGGCGAGGGTGAGGAAGCGTTCAGGGAGATGGAGGCGAAACTGTTGGAGGAGCTCAATGACCCTGGCGCTCCGCGGCGCATCATTTCCACCGGGGGCGGAGTCATCGGTCGGAAGACGAACCGCGATCTGCTGCGCCATCTTGGCTACGTCGTCTGGCTGCACGCGCCGGTCGGCACGATCCTCGAGCGCACCGGGAAAAACCGCGACCGCCCGCTGCTCCATGGCGACGACCCCAAGGCCCGCATCGAGGCGCTGTTGGAAGTTAGAAAACCGCTCTATCAGGAAACGGCCCACCTCAAGGTGGAAACGGCAGACCTGGACTGCGGCGAGCTCGCGACCGGCATTCTGGAAAGCGCGCGCTATTTTTTCACCGGCCACCTGTGATCGGAATGACCGGCCAAGTCAAAGCATGGGCGGCGGAGCTTGGCTTCGACGACTGCCGCATCGCGGTCGCCAGGGAGGCGAGCCATGCCGATCTGTTCCGCGAGTGGATCGCGGAGGGCAAGCACGGCGAGATGGCCTGGCTGGAACGCACGCCGGAGCGCCGCTGCGATCCGCGCGAGGTGTTGCCGGGCTGCCGATCCATCATCTGTCTCGCGCTCAACTACTACCCCGGCCGTAGTCCGTTTCCCGAAGGTCATGAAGGCGGCTATCGCATCGCCCGCTATTCGTGGAACGAGGACTACCACGATCTGATAGATAGGCGTCTGCGCGAGTTCGATGGGAAACTGCAGACCCTCGGCGGCATCCAGCGGTTCTACGTGGACACCGGTCCGGTGCTGGAGCGCGACTTCGCCAGCGATGCCGGCATCGGATGGAACGGGAAATCCACCGTGCAGATCCACCGCCATCTGGGAGCATGGTTTTTTCTGGCAGAGCTTCTCACCACGCTCGACCTGCCTGCGGACCAGCCTTTCGGCGACCACTGCGGGAAATGCACCGCCTGCATCACCGCCTGTCCGACGCAGGCCATCACCGCGCCGCGGCGGGTGGACGCGCGGCGCTGTGTCTCGTATCTGACGATCGAACACAAGGGGCCGATCCCCGAAGAATTCCGCGTCGCGATGGGCGACCGGATCTACGGTTGCGACGATTGTCTCGACGCCTGTCCGTGGAACCGGTTCGCCGTGGAGTCCCGTGAGATCACCTTCCATGCCCGCGCGTCGGTTTTCGAAAAACGCCTGCGCGATTTTCTGGAACTCGATGATGACGGCTTCCGCGCCCTGTTCGCCAAGTCGCCGGTCAAGCGCATCAAGCGCCCGCGTTTCTTGCGGAACGTCTGCGTCGCGCTGGGCAATACGGGCACGGCCGAAGATCTTCCCGCTTTGGAAACCGCCGCCGCGGATCCGGACCCGCTCATCGCCGAGCACGCCGCCTGGGCGATCCAGCAGATCCGCGGCCGGGTCTGCTAGGGAGCCGCGGCGTTGATGGAAAGAGAGGGAAAACGTGCCGGACGCTCTTCCCTTTCCCGTTTCCATCGGGAAGCCGGACAAGAGTGTCCGACCTCCTCAAGCGCGGATGCCCGCTTCTTTCCCGATCAATCCGGCAGATTGACCGTCTCCAGCCTCGGTGCGAGCAGCTGCATCACCAGCAATGCGAGTAGATAGGCGGAAGCGGCGATGGCGAAGAGCGGCACATAGCCGCCGTTGTTGATGATGAAGCCGACCTTAGCCGCGAGCAGCGCGCCGCCGAGGCCGCCGCACAGTCCGCCGATGCCGACGACGCTGCCCACCGCGCGGCGGGGGAACTGGTCGGAGACGGTGGTGAAGAGGTTGGCGCTCCAGCCCTGGTGCGCCGCCGTGGCGAGGGCGATCAGGGCGATGGCCACCGTGATGCTGCTCGTCATCGAGGCGAAGACGATGGGCACCACGCACAGCGCGCAGATGAGCATGGTGATCTTGCGCGCCTTGTTCACGCTCCAGCCCATGCCGATGAATTTCGTGGCCAGCCAGCCGAAGAAGATGCTGCCGCCGTCAGAAATCAGATAGATGACGAGGAAGGGGATGCCGACCTGCTTGAGGTCGAGCTTGGTGTCGAAGGCCGGGTTGCTGTTGAAGAATGTCGGCAGCCACGTCAGATAGAACCACCAGATCGCGTCGGTCATGAACTTGGGGATCGCGAACGCCCAGGTGGCGCGATACTTCATGAGGTGGCGCCATTTCACGCCCTTCTCCACATCGGGCGGGCCGTCCTGGCGGATGAAGGCGAGTTCCTCGGCGGAGAGTTTCGGATGCTGCTCCGGAGTGCGGTACACGGCGAGCCACCAGAAGAGCACGAAGACACCGATGGCTCCGGTCACGATGAAGCTCGCGCGCCAGCCCCAGTGGGAAATGATGAACGGCACGCAGACGGCGGTGGCGATGATGCCGACGTTCGCGCCCGCGTTGAAGATGCCCGTGGCGAAGCTGCGCTCCTTGCGCGGGAACCACTCGGAGACGGTCTTGATGGCCGCCGGGAAATTCCCCGCCTCGCCGATGCCCAGAAGCCCGCGTGCCCAAGCCATGCCGGGGATGGTGTGCACCAGGCCGTGAAGCACCGCGGCCAGGCTCCAGCCGCCGATGCTGACAGTGTAGCCGCGGCGCACGCCGATCCGGTCGATCATGTAGCCGGCCAGCAGGAAGCCGAACGCATAGCAGTATTTGAAAATGGAATCCAGGAAACTCATCTTCTCCCGGAACACCGCCATGTCCGCATCCGTCAGCGGCTGGCTCAGCGGGATGCCCAGCATCTGGTGGCGGAAAGTCGTGTCCAGCATCGTGAACGAAAACACGTTCCGGTCGATGTAGTTGATCGTGGTGGCCAGGAACAGCACGGCACAGATGCGCCAGCGATAACTGCCGATTTTTGCGGTCACGGGAGAAGACATTCTGAATGGGTGTGGGGTTTGTCTGGCTGGCAACGGGTCATTGCGAAGCCTTTACAGAGGTTGTCGGCGCGAAATAACGCTGACAAGAAACAAAACGGTACCCATTTGTAGAGTAACCCGTTTGAGCGATGCGGCCGGAAAACGCTCCCGCTCCGCCCCGCGGAGACGTTGCCGTCTGCAAGCGGGCCGCCGATCATCCCTGCAATGCCCGCAGCGCCCCGCGCACCAGCGCCTCGGTCGCCGCCGCGGGATCCGCGTCCAACACTTTTCTAACCGCCTTTCGCGCGTCCACCTGTTTGTAGCCCAGCGCGATCAGCGCCAGCTCCGCGTCCGCCGCTCCGGCGCTCACCTGTCCGGCCGCCGCGTCCTGCCAGGTCTCCACCACGCCGACCTTGTCCTTCAGCTCCAGCACGATGCGCTCCGCGGTTTTCTTGCCCACGCCCTTGAGTTTGGAAAGACCCGCCACGTCGCCCGCCACCACGCATTTCTTGAAAGCGGTCACATCCATCCCGCTCAGCACCGAGACCGCCATCGTCGGACCCACGCCGCTCACCCGGTCGATCAGCAGCAGGAAAACATCCCGTTCCTCCTCGCTGGCGAAGCCGAACAACTTCTGCCCGAGCTGGCTGAAATGCAGGTG
>JAZKCQ010000006.1:0-118603 GCA_040388015.1 Verrucomicrobiota bacterium
CCTGCCTCGCGCTTGAACCAACACTCGAGGGTGAAGGTGGAAAGCTTGAGCGCGGGATTGTCGCCGAAGGTGACGTGGTCGTTGACGCCGTCGAAATAGAGGCCGTCGGTGCCCGGAGCCGGAGTGATGGTCACCGTGGAGGAGCCGGAACTGGACACCGCGGCCCCGTCATCGGTCGCCTTTGCAGTGTAGGAATGGGTCCCGATCACCGGGTTTTCCAAGACGAGTTCATAAGGCACCGTGGTGTCCTGGCCGAGGAGCGTGGTGCCGTCGTAGAACTCGACCTTGCTGACCGCGGAATCATCCGACGCGGTGGCGGTCAACGTGACCGAAGCGCCGGAAATGAGGACGGAGCCATCTACAGGCGAGTCGAGGCTAACGGTCGGCGGACGGTTGAAGTCCTCGGTGGTGAAAATGGCGAAGCTGAAGGCCGGTTCGTCGGCCGTCAGGTTCTGGAGGCCCGGAGTGGCGGTCTCGGTGGTGCTGACATCGCGGCCTTCCACGACCCAGCGGTTGTTCGCGTTGTCCCATGCGAAGCTCCAGATGTTGTCCGCGCGATTGGTGCCGCTGACGGTGGCACCTTCCGGACTCATGAGGAAGACGCTGTTGTTACCGGTCAGGCCGGGAGCGGAAACATACCACTGGCCGGTGCCGCCCTTGGTGACGGTGAAGCTGCCGGAGCCGACGGACACATCGCCCTCGGCATCGACACGGCCCATGGCCGCGACATCGGTGTGCCCGGCGGGGATGTAAACGAAAGCGACGGGATCGTTTTCGAAGTTGAAGGCGTCGCTGCCGTTGTCCTTGCAGATCAGGGTGAAAGTGCCGTTCGCGTTGGCGGACGCCTGAGCGTAGTTGTCCTCGTTCTTGCCGCCGGTGACGAGCAGGATGCCGCTCTGGCTGTTAGCCGCCACCGGTGGATTCGTTCCGCGCGGCGCGGTGAAGCCGTCGAGGTGCACGGTGTAGAATCCGGCGTTGGCCGTGCTGTCGAAAACGGTCGCGGTGCCGGGGTCGGTCGCGCCGCTGGCGACGGTGAAGCCCGGGGTCGCGCTGGCGAAGGCGGTCATCGCGCCGTTGTTGGTGCCGCCGGTCGCGGCGTGGGTGCCGTTGGTGACCCAGCCACCGAGCCACTCGGTGGTTTTGAAATAGGCGAACGACTGGTTCGCATTCCACTCGCTGCCGGACGCCACGCCGGCAACGGCCGAGTTGCTGACGTTGATGGACGTGCTGTAGCCGGGAAAACTCGTGTTTCCCGCGCCCAGGTTGCCGCCGAGCTGGATGGCGGGCGTGGCGAAGGCGAGGCCGGCGCCGATGGCGGTGGGAGTGGCTCCTTCGTTGCTGCGGCCGTTCTCGCTGATGGTGGCGATGAGGACACCGTTCGCCACATCGGCGGCGGGAGTCGCGCCGTCGAAGCGCAGGCCGAAGTCGCCGCGGCTGCCGGCGTGGTAGGTGGCGCCGTTCCCCTGGGTGATGGTGCCGGAGACGCTGGCCTCGGTGTTGCCGGTGTCGTTCTGGGTGATGGTTAGATTTCCGATGAGCGGGACCGCGCCGGTGGCGGCGGCCGCCATGGAGGCGAAGACGAGCGTGAGCCGGAGCGGGTCCGGAAATCTGGAGAGCGGGTGGTGGTTCATCGGTCTTGGAGCTGGCCACGTTTCCTACCGCCGGCCCGGCCGCTGGGAACTTTTGATAGATGAAGAAATCGACACGTGACTCTTTCGCCACGGAACGAAGGATGTTAGCTGGTAGATCCGCTTCCGGTGTCACGGAACCGTGACATGGCCGGGCAAAAATCCCGATCCTCCCCTTGATTGCCGGAAATGGCCCGCTAGCTTCAAATGATGATCCCATTCCACAGCGCCCTGATTTCCGCCGCCATGTGCTCGGTCTCGCTCGCCGCCGTCCGCTCGGGCAAGGCGGAGGCGGACTGGATCAGCACCTCCGGCACGTGCGAAGCCGGCAAGCCGCTGCAAACCGCGGTGCGGCTGGCGCTCGACGAAGGCTGGCACACGTATTGGAAAAACCCCGGCGAGGGCGGCATGGAGATTTCCGTGAAGTGGGAACTGCCGGAAGGCTGGAAGGCAGGTGAGCTGGAACAGCCGGTGCCCAAGCGCTTCATGACCGGCGGTCTGCCGGGCTTCGGCTATGAGGGTTCGGTCATTTTCCCCGTCGCTTTCACTCCGCCCGCCGGTTTCAGCGGCGAGGCGAAGTTGAGGGGAAAAATTTCCTGGCTCACCTGCAATGACGACAGCTGCGTCCCCGGAAATGCCGACCTCGAACTCTCTCTCTCAGCCGGGCCTCCCGCACCCACCCAGGACGCGGCGACGATCGCCGCAGCCCTCGAAAAAATCCCGCAACCTCGTGAAAACGGAGCCGCCCTGACCGTGGAGGAAAAACCGAAAACCCTGCTTCTCGCCATCACCGGCATCGAGCTGGCGGAGAACAGCGAGATCTTCCCCGCCACTCCGCAGGTGGTGGACGCCGCCGCCGATTTCAAGTTCTCAAAAGCCGGCGACCGCTGGACCGCCGAAGTGCCGAAGAACGAATACGCCACCGGCCCCGCCAAGGAACTCACCCTCGTTCTTGCCGGAAAAGGCGGCACCGCTCCGGTCTCGCTGACGTGGAAGGCGAAGTGATTGAAAAATCCTTAGACAAACTCCGCCACCGCGCCACGTTTCAAACTGCATTGTCCAAATCCAACAATCTTATGAAATCCATCCTCCTCACCACCCTCGTCGGCGCGTTCGCGCTCGTTTCCGCCCACGCTCAGGAAGTCGGCAAGGCCGCTCCCCAATTCACCGCGAAGAACCTCAAGGGCGACACCGTCTCGCTCGCCGAGCAACGCGGCAAGGTCGTCGTCCTCGAATGGGTCAACTTCGACTGTCCGTTTGTCAAAAAACACTACTCCAGCGGCAACATGGGCAAACTCCAGGCGGACTACACCAAGAAAGGCGTCGTCTGGCTTTCCATCAACTCCTCGGCTCAGGGCAAACAAGGCTTCTATGAACCTTCGAAAATGGCGGAACGCGCCAGCACCGAGGGCAACAAGGCCAGCCATTTCCTCATGGACACCGATGGCACCATCGGCAAGTCCTACGACGCCAAGGTGACGCCGCACATGTTTGTCATCGATAAGGAAGGCAAGCTCGTCTACAACGGCGCGGTCGATTCCAAGGCCACCACCGAAAACGCCGACATCGCCACCGCCGACAAGCTTCTGGCGAACGCGGTGGACGCCGTCATCGCCGGCAAGGAAGTGGAAAACGCCAAGAACCAGCCCTACGGCTGCGGCGTGAAATACTAACCGCCCGTCACGGGATTCTCACTATCAAAAAGGCATCGCCACCTTGGTGGCGATGCCTTTTTCGTGCGGCGGCGACCGGTGACCGCTCTTACGCCGGCACCTTGTCGAGTTGGAACGCGTCATGCACCGCACGCGCTGCGTCTTCGATGCGGGGCTCGTCCACAGTGACGGCGATCTTGATTTCCGAGGTGGAGATCATGCCGATGTTGATGCCCGCGTCGCCGAGGGCCTTGAACATGGTGGCCGCGACGCCGGAGTGGGAACGCATGCCGATGCCGACAGCGGAGAGTTTCGCGATGCCGGCTTCGGTTTCCATCTTCGCGTCGGGGGAAATGCTGGCCAGCACGGGCTTGAGCGCGGCCTGGGCCTTTCCGAGATCGCTGGAGTGCATCGTGAACGAGTGGCGGGCGAAGCCGTCGTGGGCGATGTTGGAAACGATCATGTCGAGGTTGATCTCCGCATCGCCGAGCGCGCCGAGGATGCGGCCTGACATGCCGGGCTCGTCGGGAATGCCGGTGATGGTGACACGCGCTTGCGAGCGTTCGATCGAAACGCCGCGGATGACGACGTTTTCCATATTGGGATGTTCTTCTAACACGAGGGTTCCGGGATTATCGTTGAGTGAGGAGCGGACTTCGAAAACGACGCCGAATTTCTTGGCGAACTCGACCGAGCGGGATTGCATGACCTTCGAGCCGGACGACGCCATTTCCAGCATTTCGTCGTAGGAAATCTCCGGCAGCTTGCGGGCGTTCTTCACGATCCGCGGATCGCAGGTGTAGACGCCGTCGACGTCGGTGAGGATCTGGCAGACATCGGCCTTGAGCGCGGCGGCGACGGCGATGGCGGTGAGGTCTGACCCGCCGCGGCCGAGGGTGTGGATCATGCCTTCCGGCGTGACGCCTTGGAAACCGGCGACGACGAGCGATTTCCCCTCGTCGAGGAAACGTCGCATCAGGCTGGGGTCCATGTTGAGGATGCGGCCGCGGGTGTGGGAGCCGGTGGTCTGGATGCCGGCTTGGCCGCCGGTGATGGAGGCGGACTCCACACCGAGTTCCTGCAAGGCCATGGAAACCAAGGCGATGGATTGTTGCTCGCCGGTGGCCAGAAGCACGTCGAGCTCGCGCTCGGACGGGTTTTCGGAAATTTCCTTGGCCATCTTGATCAGGTTGTCGGTCATTCCCGACATGGCGGAAACGACGGCGAGAACCTGATTTCCCTCGTCGCGCGTGCGTTTCATGCGCGCGGCGACGTTGCGGATGCGATCAATGGTGCCGACGGACGTGCCGCCGTATTTTTGGACGATGAGGGCCATGGGTTGGAGCGGCCCGGAGTGAAGGGGAACTTCGCAAACTTGGCAAGAAATTGAAGCGAAGGCCATCCCGGTGCTATTGATGATAAGCGTGGGCCGCCTTGAAGGGGTTGTAGGGACGGCTGTCGCGGGCCGGGGCGTAGACAAAGCCGAAGCGGTCCTTTTTCTCATCGACAGGTTCCAGGATCAGGCCTTTGAAGCTCGCCGACTCGTTGTATTCGATGAGGACCCGGGCGGTGCCATTGATTCCCCACATCTTGAAGCCGGTGCCGAAGAGTCCGCCCTTCGGGAAAAGCTCGGTCAGGCCGGCCATGGCATGGAAACAATTGATGGCGGTCCGGTTCTCGCGGGTCAGGCGGTCGTCGGCGCGGTACTTGATGTCGCCCTTTTCGAGCAGCCGCAGGCGCTTCACGCCGAGGTCAAATCCCGCTTTGTTGATTTCGTAGGGTCCCCACATGCACACCGCGTTTTTCACACTCACGCCCAGTTTGATGGTTTCCTCCAAGGTGAAACTCCGCCCTTGGACCGGCGGGCATTGGTTCCATTCCGGCACGAGCCTGGCGCCGAAGCCTTTGAAAACGCACAGGTTCGGGTTGGTCCCGAAATCAGCGGGCAGCCAGCTGATGTTGAAGGCCTGGAATTGAACATTCTTGAAGGTCCGCTTCCTGAGGCCCGCGGTGAGCTTGGGCTGCTTGTTCTCGGCGAGCACGCGGATCACGGTCATGAACGAGTGGGAAAATTCCGGATCGTTGCCCTTGTTTTGATAGGCGAAGGGGATGATGAAATAGCGGTCCTGCGTGTTTTTCCCGTCCTCCAACCGGGTCATGATCCGGACCTTGATCTGGTCGGTGATCTGCTGGTAGAGCGGCACGTCGTAGTTCGAATAATCCGGCTTCGGGTCGAACCAACCTGCCTGGGCCACGACGGAAAGGGAGAAAAACAGAACTCCCGCCAGGTACCGGCGGGCGAAGGGAATGACACCCCGGACGGTTCGCGGCCGGGAGGAGTTCGGGGTTTCTTCAGCGAAAACGGACGGGACTGGATAGGCGTTCATGATGATCGAAGTGTGGAATGGCCAAGGCTGCGGTCCCGAATTCGGTGTTCGGAACGGATCGCATCCTTGCGATATTCCTCCCTAACGCAATTCAATTTCGATCATGAGGGAGCACAGCGTGGCGGTGCTCTCGCAGATCCGCGACACGTTTCCGGCATGTCCGCCAGCTCAGCCCCATTTCTCCATCCACTCCGCAGGCAGCCTCATCGGCTTTCCTTCCGGCATCCGGACCAGGGCGAGTGATTGGCGCGCGGCGACGAGGAGCATGCCATCGGACTCCCGGATCATTTCAAAGGTGCACCAGAAGCGGGCGCGGGAAACCTCACCGAGTTGGCCGCGGATGGTGATCCAGTCGCCGAGTTTGGCCGGGCGTTTGTAGTCGATCTCGGTGCGGGTGACGACGGGAAAGACGTGGGTTTCCAACATCGTCGGCAGGTCCATGCCGAGCTTGGCGGCGAGGCGGGTGCGGCAGGTTTCGATCATCCGCAGGTAGGCGATGTTATGGACGACCTGGCCGCAGTCGGTGTCGAAAAACATCACCTCCTCGCGGGTTTCTAGGGTCGGGACGCGGTCGGACATGTGCCGAGCCTGCCGCAACCTGGCGGGATCTGCAATGTTCGCTTGTGGGAAGGCGTAGGGATTGCTTTACCTTGCTTAGAATGTTTGAGGGGAAATTTCATCTGCTGACAATCACCGGGCTGCTGGCGGGATTTTCCTTTTCCTCCGTGTGGGCCGGTGATTTCGCCATGCCGGCGGAAGGGCCCGTGGCATTCCGCCGCGATCAGGTCCCGCTGGAAGCGGATGGGATGGCCGAGCTCTCGGAGCATCTCACGTTTCTCGCCGACGGACTCGCCGCCAAAACCGCGGTGGAACGGCGCGGCGCGGCGCAGATGCTCGCCCTTTCCATCGCCCTTGATCCGGGCAACACCAAGGCGCGCCGCCTGCTTGATGATTTCTCCGCGGACAAACATCAGCCGGATGCCGATGCGGGAAAGATCCAAAAATCCCGCACCCGGATCTGGCAGTTCATCGCCTGGTTGGAGACCGCGGAAGCCGGCACCCAAGGGCAGGCGCTCGCTGCTTGTTTGAAAGACGTCATCCTTCTTTCCGATCCCAAGGACCCGCGGGTCCAGGCCCTGAGTGCCGATGGCGAGCGCGGCGCCTGGGCCGGATGGATCCCCCAGCTTTCCGCCTATGAAGTTCAGGAAACTCCTGAAACCGCCCCGCCTGACAGCACCCCGGAAACCACCCCATCCGGACCGGCCCTCGTCAAGGCCCAGGTGGGCACCCCGCTGTGGAAAGCGGACGCGGCGGCCGGCCCCGGAAAATGGACGTTGGCCGTTGCTCCGCTGCACATGACCGTGGCGAGGGAGGTGACGGATCCGGCGGTGAAAAAACCCTTCGAGCTGATCATCGGCTCCCCCTCCGGCGCGGGCACCTTTTCGCCATTGAGCGGTCAAATCCTCAAACTCCTCCGCAAACAGCACGGCAATCTCCCGACCGACACACACGTCACCCTCGGCGGCGACGAACTGGAGGCTTCCCAGCTTTCCAAAAAACGCCAGTCCATCAGCGCTGCCGCCGCGGTGCTCGCCAGCTCGGCGGTGACCGGACGGGAGCCGGACGCGATCATCATCGGCACGATCGATGAAACCGGTGCCTTCACCCTTCCCGACGATTTTTGGGATCAGCTCCAAGCGCTCGGCACCGGCACCGGTGGTCGCCTGGTGCTTCCCGCCGCCGCCGCCGAGTATCTGCCATCCATGCTGGCCTTGGAAAAACCCGGGATTTTCTTCGAATACGAAATCCTCCTCGCCGCCGACTTCAAGGAACTGCTCGACCTCACCGCGAAGACTCCGGACGGCACGCTCGGGAAAGTTTCCCACCAGTTTAAGGAAATCCGCGAGAAATCCGTTTCCCAGCAGGTGGGCCCCTACGTCGGGAATCCGTTCATCCGCCGTCGGCTGTTGGAGATCACGCAGGAGGCGCCCTATCACTATTCCGCGAAGATGCTCGCCGTCCAAGGCGCAGGCAACCGGCCCGTTTTCGTGCTGCGGCCCGTGCTGGTGTCGGAACTCCGCCGCGCCATCGAGCCGATGGAATGGGTCGTGAAGCACACCAGCAGCAGCTACGAAGACAAGGACATCGCCGAGCTCGGCGTGACTTATGAGACCTGCCGCAGCCGCGTCGACGGGTTGTCCCGCTATGTGGACAAGAGCGATCGCGAGCTTCTCACCCTTGTCCAGGAAATGGTTTCCAAACTCCGGCCGCTGGAACGGGCCGCCAAAAGCCGTGGTTATTCCTACGACGTCGCGGATGCCGTCGCCACCGCCCACATGGCCTTGCTCCGTGCCAATGCGGAAGTCGCCGAGCAGCTCATGGGCAAGTCCGGCGGGGCGGATGTGGAGCCGGTTCGTTAGGAAACGGTTGCAAATCCCGCCGCGCCCGAGGCATGGCGGTGAGAACCCTCTCCCCCGCATGAGGGAGGATTTTACCCTCGTTCGGAAATGACCGGCGTGGGAGAATTGAACCAACCCACCCATGAGATTTACCGCCTGCCTGTCCGCGATTCTGATCCTGCCGTTTTGCTCCTCCGCCGGACCGCTGCCGGAAGGCGGCATCGACCTGGTGACCACCCAGGATCAGATCACCGCCTGGTCCGCGAACGGCGGGAGCGCGGTGAAGGTGCCGGTGACCGGCCAAGCTTTTTCCGAAGCGATGAAGATCACGGTCCCCGCCGCAGGCGAGCCGTGGAGCGCCCAACTCACCACCCCGCTCACCTCGGGCTCGGTGAAAAACGGCGACAAGCTGTTGGTCGTTTACACCGCCCGCTGCCTGACGGATGGCAAAGGCCGGGCCGCCGCGAAGGTGCAACTGGCGAAACCGTCCTACGCCATGGTGGGAATGACCGAAGGAGCGAAAATCGGTCCCGAGTGGGAGCAGGTTTGCGAACCCTTCATCGCGAAACTCGATGCGCCGGAAGGCCGGGGCGAGCTCGCGCTTTTCCTCGGCGAGCAGGCGCAGACTCTGGAAATCGCCAACGTCCGTGTGCTGGACTACGGACCGGATTTCGATCTGGCGAAGCTGCCCCGCCAGAAAACCACCTACGACGGCCGCGAGCCGGACGCCATGTGGCGCAAGGCGGCGCTGGAGAGGATCGAAAAAACCAGGAAAGCGGACCTGTCGATGAAACTCATCGGAGCGGATGGCAAGCCGCTCGCCAACACCACGGTCTCCGTCGAGCTGGACCGCCACGAATTCGGCTTCGGCTCCTGCGTCACCCGCGGCCTGCTGACCCAGGAAGGGGCGGATGGCGACCGCTACCGTGACATCGTCCGGCGGACGTTCAGCCGGGTGGTTTTCGAAAACGATCTCAAGCCCGACACCTTTCCCCATGACGATCCAGGCAAGGCGCAGTTGGAGAAAAGCATGGTTTGGCTGGAGGAGAACGGCATTTCCATCCGTGGCCACTATCTGATGCAGGAAGCCGTCGACGGCTGGACACGCGACCGGCTGGCGGATCCCCCGAAGCTGAAATCGGATTTGTTAGCCAGCGCCCGCGAGCGGATCACCACCATCGGCGGCCGGGTGGTCGAGTGGGACGTGATCAACCACCCCGTCGCCTGGCAGGGGGCCGAAATGCTGGCGCAAAAAGGACCGCCGCTCGACGCGCTCGGCATGGAGGTTTTCCGCGAGGCGCGGAGGCTGACCAAATTACCGCTGTGCCTCAATGAGGACCAGATCTTCCGCCCCGGCCCGCAGCAGGACAAGACCTTCGAGCTGTTGGAAAAACTCAGGAACGACGGCGTGCGCGTGGACGGACTCGGCAACCAGGCGCATTTCCACAGCAGCTTCCTGCCGTCGCCGGAAGAGCTGCTGCGCGTCACCGACCGCTTCACCGCCGTGGTTCCGAAGCAGGTCATCACCGAGTTCGACGTCGTGACCAATGGTGACGACGCGCTCGCGGCGGATTATCTGCGCGACAGCCTGATCGCGTGTTTCAGCCATCCGGCCTACGACGGATTTCTGTTATGGGGCTTTTGGGAAAGCAGCCATTGGCTCCCTGAAGCGGCGCTGTGGAGGAAGGATTGGAGCGCGAGGCCCGCCGCGCTGGTCTGGGAGGACTGGATCGGAAAGCGCTGGCATACGAAGGAAACCGTGACGAGCGATGCCGCCGGAAACCTGAGCTGGCGGGGATTCAAGGGAACCTACCGGCTGACCCACGGTGACAGGCGGACGGCGTCATTTCGCCCGGGAAATCCCGGAAGCCCCGTGGAGATCAAAATTCCCTGATGCAAATCGCCCGGTTTGATCCGCGAACTTGCCAATTGAAGCGGATAGGGTAGCATCCCGCGCACTGTGACCCGGACCCTGCAGTCGCAACTTTTCAAGGCTTCTCCGCTGATCGCCGCGGGGTTTTTGTTAGCTTCATGCGACACACCGCAGAAGCGCGCGCTCCGGGAGCTTTCCAAGGTCGGGATTGAGCCGTCGGGCAGCGCCCTGCTGCAGGCCGTCGCCGAGCGGAATTCCCAATGCGCGGGCTGGCTGCTCGATGTCGGCGTTTACACCGAACAATGCGACGCCTCGGGAAAAACTCCGGTCCGCATCGCCCTTGAAAACCGCGACGTTTCTTCGGTTTTCAAACTCCTGGATGCCAGGGCGAATGTGAACGCGGCAACCGCCGACCACGTCAGCGTGTTAGGCATCGCCGTCGAGCGGGGCGAGACGGCGGTCGTGGAGAGGCTGCTCGCCTCCGGAGCCCGCACGGACGGATTGATGACGGGCGGGGAGAAAATCCTGCCGTGGGCGATCCGCAACGGCCGCCTGACGTTTGTAAAAGCCATGATGAAAGCCGGCGCGGATCCGCACCTCAAGGACCGCATGGGAAATCCGCTGCTCCATGTGGCCATGGAATCCGGCCGGCGCGAACTCGTGGAATCCCTGATCGAGCTCGGGGCCGATCCCGCCGCCACCAACGCTGCGGGAGAGACGACCATCCAGGTCGCGTTCCGTCACGGTTGGTTGGACGCCGTTCCCAAGCTCGCAGCCGCCGGCGCGGATCCCAACGTGCGCGGGGCAGGGGGGGCGACGCTGCTGGACCGCGCGGTCGATGAAGGAAACCGAGAACATGTCTCGCTCCTGCTCCGTGCCGGGGCGGATCCTAACGGACGGCCTCATGGTGCAAACGCTCCGTCTCCGTTGGGCCGGGCTTTCGCGGCCGACGGAACGGGGATGTTCCAAATCTTTCTCGATCACGGGGCGACGCCGCCGGGCGGGAATTGGGACGCGTGGCTCTGGAAAGCGTTTGAAAAGCGCAATCGTGCGGCAGCCAGGCTCTTGCTGGGCAACGGGGCCAGGGCGGACACCCGGAACGCGGACGGCTTGTACCTTGTGGAAGTGGCGTCGCTGGCGCACGAGGGATCGTTTGTGAAAATGCTGTTGGATTACGGAAATCCTGCGGGCAACGCCCTCTATCATGTCAGCGCCCGGGGCGATTTGGACATGGTGGAACTTCTGATTTCGTGTGGGGTGCCGGTGAACGTCACGCGCATTCCGTCGAAGGATACGCCGCTGGCCGTGGCCATCCGCCGGAAGCATGACCGTGTGGCCTCGTTGTTGGTCGGAAGCGGTGCCGATGTGGCGCTCGACCTGCCCGAAGGACAGACAGCGCTTCATCTCGCGGTCGCCACCGGCTGTCATCGCACGGTGAAACGCCTGCTCGATGCCGGAGCGGATCCCAACACCGCATTCAGTCTCCCGGTTTCGCCGGCATTCCTGAAAAGCGTGAGGCCCGGCGTGATGCGGTGGGTGCTGAAAAACGACCGCAACGTCACTCCTTTGATGATGGCCATCGATTCCGGTGTGATTCCCTCCGCCCGCCATCTGATCAAGGCAGGGGCGAAAAAGAACGTGTGGACCCGCTCGACCAGCCTCTGGCCGATCAATTTCGCCTCGCGCCGCGGCGACGTGAAAATGATGCGACTGGTTCTCGGCCGTGACCCGCAGCGTGAGGAGCGGCACATTGAAATCAGTCTCTCCGAACAGCGCGCGAGGCTCCTCGACGCGCAGGGCAACGAGCTGTTTGTCACGAAGGTGTCCACCGGCCGCAAGGGATTCGCCACTCCCACCGGCGAGTTTGTCATCACCGACAAAAACCGCGATTGGACGTCCACGCTCTATCACGCGAGCATGCCGTATTTCCAGCGCCTCAGTTGCAGCGACTTCGGCCTGCATCAGGGGAACGTTCCCGGTTATCCCGCATCGCACGGCTGCATCCGGGTGCCGGCGGGAAATGCCGCCAGGCTCTTCACCCTGACGCAGGCCGGTGACCGGGTCAGGATCCTGCCTTGAGCTGCCGGGGTGGACTTGACCGGACGGACTTGGGGGGGCTCCGGCCGGTCAAGCCACTTGCAATCTCACCATCCGAGCAGCCGGGTCACCGCCGTTTGCAACGCGGTTTCCAGAACGGCGGCCTCACCATGGCCGAGGGGGAGAGTGATTTTCCGCAGCGCCTTGTCGGCGGAGTTCTGTCGGGAAATGCTGAGAAGATAGGGCGCTCGCTCGGGGTCATCCTGGCGGATCAGCTCAAAGGCGCTGTTCGCTTTTTCCGACTGATGGAAGAGCTTGCCCTGCGGCATGCGGCCTTGGAGCACGGCGATGACGGCGCCGAGATCGGACAAGCCCCACTTCATGGTGATTTTGTTTTCCCAGTCGAACTGCTTCTCACCGGATTGGTTCGTCGCATCCACGAAAAGCGAGGCCTTCGCCTTGTTCAGCCCGAAGCGGACCACGCCGCCGGTGCCGCGCGAGTTCGGTTTGTAAATCGCGTATTCCGCCGTGCGTTCGCCGGCGGGCGAGGAATCGAGAACGGTGTCTTTCATGGGATCAAGTGTTTGGATTCGTCACAAACCTGACTTCCGGCACATGCAGATGGCAAGCAAAAAGTGTTCACTAGAACATTTTCACCCGAACAGCCCGACGGATCACGAAATGAACCTTGGCCAGTCCCGTTCCGGCGGGCAGGCTCCACGCAGTGAACGCCCGCGTGCTGATCGACGGTCCTTCGGAGCTCGTCTTCGACTATGCCATCCCGGCAGGGCTCGACGTGCGCCCGGGCTGCCGCGTCCGCATCCCGCTGCGGCGGAAATCGGCGACCGGCACCGTGCTTTCCACCGGTGAACCCGAGCAGGCGGATTTCGCGCTGCGTGAGCTTGAATCGCTCATCGATCCCGAGCCGCTCATCACGCCGGTCCTGCTGCGCACCGCGGACTGGATCGCGCATTACTACGGCACCAGCATTGAGTCGGTCATCCGTTCCGTTTTGCCCGAGGGCGTGCGGTCCGAGGAAAACTCCGCGAAGACCCGCCGTGTGGCCGTGTTGGAATCCGCGCCGGATCCGGAGGTGCTTGCGAAGTTGGAAAAACGCGCGCCACGCCAGTTCGCCATCCTTTCTCTGTTAGCCCAGGCGCCGGACCTCCGGCTCGCGGTGGTCGATCTGGGCGAAGGAAATGCAGCCGCGCTGAAGTCGATGGAAAAAGCCGGCCTGCTCCGTCTCGAGCTCGAGGAAGTCCGCCGCGATCCGGACGCCGACAATGTCGAGGAAATCCTCGAATCCAAACCGCTAGCCCTCAATCCCGGCCAAGCCGCCGCTCTGGAAGTGGTGCTAAACTCCGTCGCTCATCCGGAAACTTCCCGGCCCATCCTCCTGCTTGGTGTCACCGGCTCGGGAAAAACCGAGGTCTATCTACAAGCCGCACAACGGGCGCTTGATCTCGGAAAAACCGTGCTCGTGCTCGTTCCCGAAATTTCCCTGACACCCCAGACGGTGCGTCGTTTCAAATCCCGCTTCGCTGCGATGCAGGACCAGGTGGCCGTGCTGCATTCGAACCTGTCACAGGGCGAACGCTTCGACGAATGGCACCGCATCCGCAAGGGCAAGGCGCGCATCGTCATCGGTGCGCGCTCCGCGGTATTTGCACCACTTCCCGATCTCGGACTGATTCTCGTCGATGAGGAGCACGAGAACACCTACAAACAGGAAAACGTCCCGCGCTACCACGGCCGTGACGTCGCCGTCTTGCGCGCCGCCTTCGAGCCCTGCGCCATCGTGTTAGGTTCCGCCACCCCTTCGCTGGAATCGTGGAACAACACCCTGACGGACAAATACGAGCTTCTCCGCCTCGACCAACGCGCCGATGGGGCCTCCATGCCGCTCGTCCGAGTGGTGGACATGCGAATTGAGAAAACCAAGCACAAGGGCGGCCCGGCGATTCTATCCGACAAGCTGCGCACCGCGCTCGAACAGCGCTTGGAAAAAGGCGAGCAATCCATCCTCTTCCTCAACCGCCGAGGGTTCGCCCGATCGCTCCAGTGCACCGCCTGCGGCCACGTCTGCCAGTGCCCGCACTGTGCCGTCGCGCTCACCTATCACCGCACCGACGAGCGCCTCGTCTGTCACGTCTGCGGCTATCAATCCATCGTCCCGAGAAAATGTCCCGAATGTCGCGATCCTAACATCCTGCTCCAGGGCTACGGCACGCAGAAGGTCGAGGAGGTGATGGCCAAGGTGTTTCCCCAAGCGAAGTTCGCCCGCATCGACGCCGATGCCATGCGTCGGAAAAACGCGCTGCGAGACACGCTCGCAGCCTTCAAGGCACACAAGATCGACATCCTGATCGGCACCCAGATGATCGCGAAGGGCCTGCATTTCCCGAACGTCACGCTCGTCGGCATTTTGAATGCGGACCTCGGCCTCCACGTGCCGGATTTCCGCGCCGGCGAGCGGACCTTCCAGCTCATCACCCAGGTCGCCGGCCGCGCCGGTCGCGGCGATCTCGAAGGCGAGGTCATCGTGCAGACCTTCACCCCGCACTCGCCGTCCATCCAGTTCGCCCGCAAGCACGACTTCGACGGATTTTCCGAACAGGAAATGGAATTCCGCCGCCAGTTTTCATTCCCGCCCTACGCCCACTGCGCCGTGCTAACAAGCCGCTCCACCCATGAGCGCCGCGCCGAGTTCACGCTCCAGACCCTCCACCTCCGCCTCGCGGAAAATCTGCCGGACGGGATCACGCTCGGCGAGGTGCTGCCCTCGCCGCTCATCCGCTCGCACGGCCAGTTCCGTTTCCAGATCACCCTGCGCTCGCACCGCGCGCGTCCGTTGACCCGCCACGTCCAGCAGGTTCTATCAAGAACCACGTTGCCGGAAGACGTCACCGTCGTCTTCGACATGGATGCGCTGAATTTTTCCTGAAGCTCCACGCGATCAGCCAGCCCGCCCGCGAGGAGGTGGAAAAGGATTGGTCGGATGTGCTGGCACGGGTGAAGGTCCACAAGCTCTCGCTCGACGATCCGGAATTTTCCGCTATCGTCCGAAAGCATGGAGGAGAAAACGCCATCCGACGCATCCGGACTTCGCTCTCTGGCGGAAATTGATTTCCCTGTCGGCGAGGTGCCGAAGCAGCATGCCGCACGCTTTCCCGACCCCCGGGTGGTGGAGAAACACTTCGCGCCGCTGATGAAGAATCCTCCGAGTCCGGAAGAGCGCCGGGCACGGAAAGCAGGAGCCGTTCCTTTTGCCGGACTCTAGCAATCAGCAATGCCCGCCGCTCCATGTATTCCTTTTTCCGCTGCCGGAAGTTCCATCTCCTGCTGACCTTTCTGATCGGCTCCGTATGGATGTTTCACGGGCTTTACAGCAAGCTCTCCGACGGCATTCCGCGGCACCGGCAGATTGTGGAGAGAATCCTGGGAGAGGACATCGCCGGTCCGGCGACGTGGGCGATCGGTGCGGCGGAAGTTCTGCTGGGTCTGTGGGTTTTCAGCCGGTTCCGGCGCAAGTTGTGCGCGCGGGTGCAGACCTCGGCACTCGTCTCCATGAACTTCCTCGAAATCCTGCTCGCCCGCGACCTGCTGATTTCCGCGCCGGGCATGGTGGCGCTCAATCTGTTTTTTCTATCGTGGGTCTGGTATTGGGCGATGTCTCCGCGTGGATCCGGTTTCAACCGTTGAACCTCCAGCCCGCCTGCCACAGGCCGCACGCGGCGAAGAGAGCGGCAAGCGCGGTCCACACCAGAGTGAACCACCAATGGACCGCCGTTTCCATGCGCTTGCCCCGCCAGAGATCGGCCTGATAGACAAACCATTGGAAATAGAGCCGCAGAAACCAGAAGCCTGAGATCGACCATGCCAGCCAGGATCCGGCTCGGGAAGGTTCCAGGAAAATGCGGGGCTCCAGGAGGCAGGGCAGCCCCATCATCACCAGCACCACGCAGATGAAAAACGTATGGACGTGGAACACCGAGCGGTTGACCGGTGTCAGGAGTTTCGCGTTCTCGCCCCACTTCAGCCGCCTGCCGATCGGCACGTGCAGCAAGGCCAGAAAGATCAGGCCTGCACCAGCGGTTCTCAGTAAAAGGTTCAACGTGTCGATCATGGCTTTGAGAGGACGAAAATCCGAATCCACGGTGTCACCCGAAAATCATCCGTGGAGCGAAGGCCGGCTTTTTCCCAGCATCTCCTCCAGCTTCCGGCGCTGTGGAAATGGAGGAATCCGGGGCCGAACGCGAGGAAGTTCGCGGCATCCCGCGTGTGTTCCGCGATGACCACGCGGCCTCCGTGCCTGAGGCTGCGGCGGGCCTCGGCAAACCATGCGACGCGCTCCTCCTCGCTCCGCAATTCATGAATCGCTAACAATCCGAAAACCGCATCCGCCGATTCCGCCTCCACCGGCCATCGGTCGTAGGGGGCGTTCAGTGTGTCCGCGGTCGGGGGAAACCGTTTGCGAGCCCGGCGGATCGACGCCTCGGTCATGCGGGCCGCGTCGTAGTGGTCGAGCACCATCCATTTGGCATCGCCGAAGCGACCGCGCAAGGCCTGGGATGTCTCGTCGAACCCGGAGTGACAGAAAATCATCCGTTCGGGTTCCACGCCCTTCAGCGCGCGGTCCAGCCAGACCCATTGATAGAGATCCGAGCGGTCGTAAACGAGATGGGAAACGCCCAGCGAACCAATCAGGAAATAAAGCGAACCCGCCGCCATCGCTGCGGCCGCGACTTTCAGCGGCAGCGCATCCGCCGTGAAAAATCCCGCCACCGCCGCCAGCAGCATCGCGGGCGCGGCGAGGTAGAACGGCCAGTTGAGGCGGACGATGGTCCACATGCCCTGCCATTTTCCGCGCCGGTTCATCGGGGTCCTCCGGGGCTGATGAGTCTTCCGCGCTCCCAGCGGTAGCTGATGTTTTCCACCGCGAAGGCATTGGCGAGCACAGGCGTCACTCCTCCGAAAGGCGCTTCGTCGAACAGCCCGACCCGCCAGTGACGCACCGCGACGGGACGGGGAGTCCAGTCCGCCCGCCTGCCTTCGATCACCACGAAGCGTCCGTCCGCTTCCGGGCTGAAGGTGAACGGCATGGGCCCTGCGAAACGACGCGCCGTCCGCCAATCCGCGAAGGGAGATCCGGTGGGCAGCACCGCATCCGGCGTCTCGGCGTCGAAAGTCAGATCGAGGGTTCTTTCTCCATCCGGCCGCGTTGTGACCACGTGTGTGTCAGACCCCTCTTTCCCGATGCGCACCGCCACCTGGCGGTAGTTGTATCCCGTCATCAGATTCCCCAGCGAGACCATGCGCCGCTTGTCCGTCTCGCTGCGCAGGATTTTCAACCCGCGCAGGTTGCGTCCGGATCCGTCACGCAGACGGGTGAAAATCCGATAGCCTGCCAGAAAAAAATCCTGGCCGAGGAATTCAGGAAACCCCGCGGGCCGCAGGTGCCGGGTCCAGACCAGTGCCGCCGTCACGAACCCGAGTCCCTCGTGACCATCGATTTGCAAACCTGCGGGAACCAAGGGCGCGAGCGTTGCTTCGGGGAAGGCGAACGACACCGCCACCACCTGTTCGAAACGCGCGACCACGGGGAAGGGATGCCGTTTGAGAAAATTCATCGGTTGATCCGCATCCTCAGTTCTTTCCGGACACAGGCAATGAAAAGCGACGGACTCCCAGCGGCTTTCTCCTCCGCGGCGTCGCGGCTGAAAACCAAGGTCACATCCGGAAATCTTCGCCGAGGTAGTGCTTCCGGGCGATCGGGTCATCGACGAGTTCGTCGGACGCACCTTCCAGAATGACGCGGCCGTCGTGGATGAGGAAGGCGCGGTCGGTGATGCTGAGGGTTTCCCGGACCGAGTGGTCGGTGATGAGAATGGCGAGGCCGTCGCGGTCGCGCAGCTCGCGGACGATGCGCTGGATGTCCTCGACGGCGATCGGATCGATGCCGGCGAAGGGTTCGTCGAGCATCAGCAGCGTCGGATCGGAACAAAGCGAGCGGGCGATGGCGAGGCGGCGCTTCTCACCGCCTGATAGGGTGATGGCGAGCGACTTGGAAAGCTTGGTGATGCCGAAGCGGTCGAGCAGATCATGGGCGCGCTCGAGGCGGGCGGCGCGGTTGAGATTCGGGCGCGTTTCCAGAATCGCGAGCAGGTTGTCGAGCACTGAAAGCTTGCGGAAAATCGACTCTTCCTGTGGCAGATAACCGAGCCCGAGGCGGGCGCGGCGGTGCATCGGCATCTTCGACATGTCGTGGCCGTTGAAACACACCGAACCGGCATCGGCGGGGATGAGCCCGGCGATCATGTAAAACGAGGTGGTTTTTCCCGCGCCGTTAGGTCCTAGCAGGCCGACGATTTCCCGTGGCTGCACCGTGATGGAAACCCCATCGACCACGGCCCGGCCGCTGTAGGTCTTGCGGAGGCCGTTGGCGAAGAGCACGGCGGATTCCGTATTGGAACAGGTCGAGCCGGGGGTGTGCGTCTTTTGCGTCTTGCAGAGGTGCGGGATCACGGGAGGAGTTGTCTTGGTTATTTCTTCTGATCCAGCGGTCCGCCCATATCCCAATCTCCTTCGGTGATGAAGCTGCTGGCCTTGGGTGAGATTCTGAGAGTGAGGTTCGGCTGCTTGGCCCGCATGAAGGTGGTGCCTTGGACGACCCACGGATATCCACCGCTGAGGATGACCTGATCGGCTTTGGGATTGTAGGAGAAAACGGCGCCGCTGGCCTTGATCGGCTCCTTGCCGGCCTCGGTGGGCTTTTGCTCGAGAAGCACGGCACCGGTGGCCACGACGCGCTCGACGTCGCCGAAGTTCGCACCGATGTTGCCACCGAACTTGGTCTTTTCCTTCGCGGGTTTGTCGGTTCCCGGTTTGTCAGGCTTCGGTTCCTTCTCGGGCTTTTTCCCGAAGAAAATCTTCAGCTCGTTCGCTCCTGATAGATTGAAGCGCGGATCCTTGACGGTGACGTTCTTGAGATAGACGAGCACGCCTTCATCCGGATCGAAATACATGCCGCCTTCGCAGTGGATGACGGTGTCTTCCGGGCCGGGCGTGATGTCGAGCGGCTTGGCCGGTGAGGGCACGGCATCCGCGGGAACGGCGGGAACGGCGGGGAGGTCGTTCTGAACAAGGAAGGCGGCGGCGGCTTTTGAAGCGGCGGCGGAATCGGCGAGATCGCTCTCCAAGCTGGCGAGGGCTGCCGCCGCGGCGGCACCGGCGGCGGGAGCCTTGGACACGGCGTCGGCGTGGACGGCGGCTTTTTCCGCGTCGGAGATGGGATGCGGCGGGGCGGCCTGGAGGGAATGGGAGACCAGTGCCATGCCGAGGGCGGCGGTGGCGCGGAGCGAGGGAGTGGGAACGTTCATGGTCGTCGCGGGAGGGGCTTTGATGGTGGTGGTGGCCGGGCCTAGCAGGAATCCCTTGTTGTCGGTGAAGGAGTAATAAAGGCCGGTGCCGCTGGCGGTGCCCCTGTCACTTTTGATTTCGACGGACTCCTTCGCGGTAAGCAGACCTTTGCCCTGATAGAACGTCGCCGTTTTGAGATCGATGCGGCCCTGCTGGGTTTCGTCGGGATTGAAGAACTCCACCGAAACCGCCTCACCCTCGATTTCCTCGGAGTTGACGAGCTTCATCGCCTTGGATTTCAGCACGCCGACCAACTTGTGATTTTCGTCGTAGCGGGGAAGCATGACGCCCTTGAGTTCGCTGCCGTCAGGGAGCAGGGTGATGGCGGGGATCGTCTTTTTCTTGGGTTCCGGGACATCAGGCGTTTCCCCAGCAGCAAGGGCGGGGGAAACGAGGGCCAGGAGTGTCAGGAACCGGTGCAAGGGAGCGTGGTGGAAACTTCTCAGTGCGAAGCGTTATGAATCGAAATCAATTTGACGAGAAGGTCCTCGATAAATTCGAGTGGAATTTGATTCGGTCCATCGGACACGGCATTCGCGGGGTCCGAGTGGACTTCCATGAACAGGCCGTCGATGCCGGTCGCCACCGCGGCGCGGGCGAGGACCGGAGCGAGGACGCCGTCACCGCCGGTGGCGCCGCCGAGGCCGCCGGGGCGCTGGACGGAGTGGGTGGCATCGAAAATGACGGGCAGGCCTTCCTCGCGCATCCAGTACAGCGAGCGCATGTCGACGACGAGGTTGTTGTAGCCGAAGGTGGTGCCGCGCTCGGTGATGAGGAAGCGTTCGCAGCCGAAGGCGCGCATTTTCCCGGCGATATTGACGGTGTCGAGCGGGGCGAGGAACTGGCCTTTCTTCACGTTCACGGCGCGGCCGGTCTTGGCGGCGGCTTCGAGAAGGTCGGTCTGGCGGCAGAGGAAGGCGGGGATTTGAAGAAGATCGACATATTCGGCGGCGATTTCCGCTTGTTCCATGGTGTGGATGTCGGTGGTGACGGGGACTCCGAGTTCCTTGCCGATTTCACCGAGGATGCGGCAGCCTTCCTGCACGCCGGGGCCGCGGAAGGCGCCGACGGAGGTGCGGTTCGCCTTGTCGAAGGAGGCCTTGAAAATGAAATGGATGCCGGTGCGGTCGGCGATTTCCTTGAGCGAACGGGCTATTTCCCAGGCGAATGCTTCGGACTCAAGCGCGCAGGGGCCGAGGATGAAAAACGGGACGGGGCCGCCGACGGGGACGTTGCCAATGTTGAATGGGTCGAAATTCATGCGGGTAAAGTGGGTCAGTGTTGGGCGGACGCAAGCGCGGTTTGGTAGAGCGGGCGGAGGTTGTCGAGGGCGGTGGTGAGGAGCTTTTCCTCGTTGGTCGTGAGATTGCCGAGGGTTTTGAAGGCGATCATTTCGAGCGAATCGATGACGGATTTGGCCGCACGGAGGTTGATCTGCTTCTCCCCGGTGTGGGGATTCGGGATCTGGCCGAGAAAGAGCCCGGCGTTCTGGGCTTGGAGGATGACGAACTCGTTGAACCGGGGATCGGCTTCTGGCGCTGCGGGCATGGTGCGAGGTTCGGAATTCCGGCGGGAATTGACAAGAGGGAAGACGTGAGGGGTCATCGGGGGATGCAGAGAAACATCGACACGAGCCGGAATTTCAAGAGCATCTGAAGTCCATGATCCGCTCATCAAACGCATTCTGTTGGCTTCTCGCGGTCTCCGTCATGTGGCTGGCAAATGCCCGGGCGGTCGCTCAGGAACAGGATTCCGACCGGATCACCGAGCACGATAAAAAGATCTTCAAGGATTTCATGGCGGCAGCCGGCAACGCCATGAACGCGAAAAGTCAGAAGGAGATGCAGACGCTGGCAGTCACCAACCTGCGCCAGATCGGGTTGGCATTGTTCGAGTTCGAGACCGAATACGGAGCGTTTCCCAATGAGAAAACCGCCGCGATGGTGAAGGATGCCACGGAGACGAAGGCCGAGCTTGGGGCCGCGACGGCCAATGATTGCTTCTTTCAGTTGGTGGCCAGCGGGATTGTCCAGACAGAGCGTATTTTTACATTCGGAGCGCCCGCGAAAGCGCATGGCGCGCAACCGAAACCCGCGGTTGGATTGGAGAAGTGCGCGTTTTCCTATTTATCCGGAATGAATGCGGCGGGAAACCCGAGCCGCCCGCTGGTGGTCGCGCCATTGGTGAACGGACGGAAGACCTTCGACCCGACGATCTTCGGAGGTAGGGCGGTGGTGCTGTGCGTGGACAACAGCGTGCAGTCATTTCCCATCGGAAAGGACGGGCGGGTCATGATCGACGGAAGAGACCTGTTTGACCCTGACCAGCCGTTCTGGAGCGGCAAGGTGCCTCCGATCCTTTGGCCCAGGGATTGAACGGTTCGTTCGATGCGGGAGGAAATTCACCGGCCCGCATTCCATGGCCTTGTTATCGGGGGAGGCTCGCGAACCAAGCTTTCGTCGCCGGGCGGTTCAGCAGGATCAGCGCGGTGAGCGGATAGGCGCAGGAAATGATGACGCCGCCGATCGCGCCTCCGGCCATGAATCCCGACATGATGCCGGAAAAAGAATCGGGCGTGCGGGAGTTGTCCAGAATGCCGCGGGTCATTTCCTTCATGGCTGGAACCAGGATGGTGATGGTCAGCACCAGATTCACCAATTTTGCGCCGATGGAAGACCAGACGTAGGCGTTCGACCATTTCAGGCCGTTTTTCCGTTTCCTCAGCAACTGGACGCCGGCGATGATCATCGGGATCGCCACCAGAATGGACAGGATGGAGGTGGCAAGGGACATCGGATTGACCTTCTCCTGCATCGCGAGCTGCGCTTGAAGCTGCGCCTTCAGCTCCGGAGACGTTTCACCGAGGTTCAGAAACGGATTTCCCGCGATCACGATGAACATCGCCCACGCGGCGGTGATCAGGCCGATGCCTGCGAACACCAGATGCAGGATGCCAAACACATTCACCGTCGCCGGAGCGCCACCGACAGGGTGAAAACTCGCCGTCGATCCTTGGGGCAGCGGCGGCTGGTCGGGGAATGACTCGTTCATGCCTCGCGATCAGAGAAAAATTCTCACGGGCTGTCGAGCCTCCTTCGCGAGTGATGGCGGATTGGATTTTTCGCATCCATTCGCCCCGGCTCCGGGCTTTCAAATCCATGAATCACGAACAGGCAACGACATGGCATCGGCCGCCCGCCGATGCCGCGCAAACCCAGTTGCCGCCTCGTCTTTTGCCTTGCAGGGATGATCCTCACCGCTAATCTCGCGGCTCAATGGCATGCGATTCGTGCCAGCGTAAATAAAAACCAACTCATTCAACACATGAAACTCGCCTTCATTGCTGCCGCTGCCGCTCTCTTCGCCGCATCATGCTGCCCTAGCGCTCCTGCTCCTAGCGCTCCTGCTTACGTGGCTCCTTCCAAGTAATTTCCCACTCCCGGCGCTGAGTCATGGCCGGGAAAAAATCCTCATCTTTTCAAACTTCCCGCACCAGTTCCAATGATCCGTATTCTTTCCGCAATCGTCGCTTCCGCCTTTGTCCTTCTTTCCGTTTCGTGCGGATGCTGCACCGGTGAGCCGAAAGCCCCGGGCCTTCGCCCGCTTCCACAATTCCAGGAGATCCAAACGGCTCCGGAAGTGCATTACAGCAAGTAATCCGCAGCTTCCGCTTCGTTCTTCGAACAAGATCACGCGTCCTTCCGGTTTCCGGGGGGGCGCTTTTCTTTTGGTCCGGGCCTCCCCCGAAATGGACCATTTCGGCACTCAAAAAGAACTTTCTAACCTGAATTCAGTCTGTCATCTGCTTTCATGTTACCGATTTATGAAAAACCATCCCCCTGATGAGCAAACCCGGTTTGCTGGAAACCTGCGGCATTGCCATCGCACCGGTTCCCAAACCCAGCGATCTTGGGATGACTGGGTGGACGGCCCTTCCGCCAAACGGCGCGGCACGAAAAACTGGCCGAAGATCATCGGGTTCGTTGTCGCGGGCCTCGCGCTTTCCGGAATCGTCACCGGGCTGATCATCGAATTGAGCTGATCCTCAGGCCCTTTTAATCCGCATCGATTTACATGCGGCTTTGACATTCTGAATCGGCATGGCCAATTTCCCGCCCCGCCGCCAACCACGGCGGACTTCTATTATGGGAAAAAGCCTCTTCCAAAAAGTCTGGGACGCTCACACCGTCGGAACTCTGGCCGACGGCCGCACGCAGCTCTTCATCGGCACGCACCTCATTCACGAGGTCACCTCACCGCAAGCTTTCGGCATGCTCCGCGACCTCGGCCTGAAGGTGAAATTCCCCCAGCGCACGTTCGCGACTATCGACCACATCGTCCCGACGATCAATCAGGACCAGCCCGCCGACCCGCTCGCGGCCGAGATGATCGATGCGATCCGCAAGAACTGCGATGACTTCGGCGTCACCTATTTCGACCTTGCCTCTGGCAAACAAGGCGTCGTCCACGTCGTCGGCCCCGAGCAAGGCATCACCCAGCCCGGCACAACGATCGCTTGTGGCGACTCGCACACCGCCACTCACGGCGCGTTCGGCGCGATCGCGTTCGGCATCGGCACCAGCCAGGTCCGCGACGTGCTCGCCACCCAGACCATCGCCCTTCAGGAAATGAAGGTCCGCCGCATCGAGGTGAACGGCGATCTCGGTCCCGGCGTCTATGCGAAGGACGTCATCCTCCACATCATCCGCCTCCTCGGCGCGAACGGCGGCATCGGTTACGCCTACGAATACGCCGGCGATGTCTTCGAGCGCATGTCCATGGAAGAGCGCATGACCGTCTGCAACATGTCCATCGAAGGTGGCGCACGCTGCGGTTATGTGAATCCGGACGCCAAGACCATCGCCTACCTGCATGGCCGCCCGTATGTCGACATGAGCGACTTCGACGCCACCGCAGCCCGTTGGCTTTCCTTCGCTTCCGATGCCGACGCCGTGTTTGACGACATCGTCAAAATCAACGCCGCCGAGATCGAGCCCACCGTCACCTGGGGCATTTCCCCGGATGCCGGCATCTTCATTTCCGAAAACATTCCGGACCCCGCGACGGCCAAGACTCCGTTGGAAAAAGCCTCCATCGAGGAAGCGCTCGCCTACATGAAACTCGACGCCGGCACCCCGATCAAGGGCGTGAAAATCGACGTCGCCTTCATCGGCTCCTGCACCAACGGCCGGATCTCCGATTTCCGCGAAGTGGCGAAATTCATCCAAGGCCACAAGGTCGCGAAAGGCGTGCAAGCCATCGTCGTTCCCGGTTCGCAAGTCGTCGCCATCCAGGCGGAACAAGAAGGCCTGCCGAAAATCTTTACCGACGCCGGTTTCGAATGGCGCGGTGCCGGTTGTTCGATGTGTCTCGCGATGAACCCCGACAAACTCGTCGGCGACCAGCTCTGCGCCTCGTCATCGAACCGCAACTTCAAGGGCCGCCAAGGTTCCCCGACCGGCCGCACCGTCCTGATGTCGCCCGTCATGGTCGCCGCCGCCGCCATCAACGGCCACATCTCCGACGCCCGCGAGCTGTTCGAACTCGAAGCCGCCGCCGCTGTCGCCTAACCGCCAATCATTAGAAAAATCACTTCCATGGCACTCGATCCAGTTCCTTCCGTCACCGGCCGCGCGGTTTTCATCCCCGGCGCCGACATCGACACCGACCGCATCATCCCGGCGCGTTTCATGAAATGCGTCACCTTCGATGGACTCGGAGAATTCGCGTTCTACGACGTTCGCTTCGATTCGGAAACCGGCAACAAGACGGACCACCCGCTCAATGATCCCCGTTTCAGCGGAGCCTCCATCCTCGTCGCCGGCGTCAATTTCGGCTGCGGCTCCTCCCGTGAGCACGCCCCTCAGTCGCTCCGCAAATACGGCTTCAACGGCGTCATCGCCGAGTCCTTCGCGGAAATCTTCTACGGCAACTCCACCACACTCGCCATGCCTTGCGTGATGGCCTCCGCCGCCGACATCGTCGCCCTCCAGAACGCGATCGAAGCCGACCCGACCCTCGAAGTCACCATTGATGTCGAGGCTCTCAAGGTCACCACCTCCACCGGCCTCGACATCCCGGTGAAGATGCCCGACTCCGCCCGCGAAGCCCTGCTTTCCGGTCGCTGGGATCCGATCCAGGAATTGATCGACAACGACGCTGCCATCGAGGCGAAAGCCAAGGAGCTGCACTACGTCTGAAAAACCGGATCCCGAAAATCTCCAGCCCGCAAAGCCCTCATCGGCTTTGCGGGTTTTTTATGGCCGCGGTCCGGTTCTCGCCAATCCCGATCCCGACTGCTTCGACCAAAGTCCTTCATGAAATCCTCCCGGACGACGGTCATTTCTTGTTTCTCGCACAGATCTGATAGGCCGACCAGGTGGCTCGTCGTGAAATTTCCGATATTTTTTGTCACAGAAGGGACTTTTCTGGCACCTACTTATATCCATGGAAGTGAAGGCATCCACATCAACCGTTGTTCCGGCAACCTTTGAGGTCCCGGATACCGAGCTTTTGCAGGCTTGGGTCCGTCATCAGCGGCAAGCCGATTTCACGGAAATCGTCCGACGTCATCTGGGACTCGTGCGCGGCATCGCCCGCCGCCAGGTGGGAAGGGATCTGGCGGATGATACCGCCCAGATGGTCTTCACGATCCTGGCGCGCAAGGCGTCCGGGCTCACCGAACTGCGCTCGCTGGGTTCATGGCTGCATCGGGTGACGATGTTGCAGTGCAGGGGCGTCATCCGCGGGCAGATCCGCGACCGTCGCAGCCACCAATCCGCCATGGAAAGCGCCCGCCTTGCGAACGCCCGTGATCCGCTTGCCGAAGTGCTGCCGTATCTGGATGCCGCGATCTGCGATCTTCCGGAGTCCGATCGGGAGTTGATCCACCTCCGCTACAGGGAGCGGCTGACATTTTCCGAAGCGGCATGGCGGACGGGACGGAGTGAGGCAGCGCTGCGTCAACAGGCCGGCCGCGCCATGGAGAAACTGGTCGGGCTCCTGCAGCGTCGTGGAGTCGGCGTCCCGGTTGCCACTCTTGCCGCGGGACTTGGCACCACCCTAACGGGAACTTCCCCCGCGTCGGCGGCGAACTCCATCTCGGCCTCAGCGACCGCTTCCGCCGCCTTGAACGGTGGTTCTTGGATCACCCTTTTCATCATGATTACGAAAAAAAACCTATTGGTCGTCGGCTTGATCGCCGCGCTCGTCGCGTTGTCCGGCGTTTGGAGAATCCGGGAAACCAAGGGTTTGGCCGGCACCGATGGCGGTTCTCCGACAATGTCGCATCGATTAGGTTTGTTCGCCTCGGATATCGATTCGGCACCCGCCAATACGAAGGTAAACCGCAGCCGTGCGATCATACCACCCACTCCTGAGGAAGTGGAGGCGGCGGCGAAGTCAAAGGAAATGCGCCTTCGCATGATGAACAACGCACGACACATCGGTATCGCGTTGTTCGAGTTTGAACGCGAGTATGGCTCCTATCCGAATGAGGAAACCGCCGCGGCGGTGAAAGAGCGCACAAATACGAAGGCGGATGTGAAGGCCGCCACCGCGAATGATTGTTTTTTCCAGTTGATCGCCTCCGGGATTGCCCGGACCGATCGCTTTTTTTCGATGGAAGAGCCTGAGGAAGGAGAGGACATGAACCCGGAATCACAGATGAATCTGGAGAAATGCGCGTTTTCCTTTCTGTCAGGAACGAACTCCTCAGGCGACCCGCGCCGTCCGCTCGCAGTGTTTCCGATGGTGCCTGGAACAGGACGTTTCGATCGGAAGATGTTAGGCGGCCAGGCTGTCATCCTCCGCTTGGACAACAGTGTCAACAGTGTGCCCATCGCGCAGGACGGAACGGCGATTGAGAACGGCATGGATATTTTCGATCCCTCCCAGCCATACTGGAGGGGCAACGTTCCTTCGATCCGATGGGCCGAGAAATGAGAGGATTTTCAAATTCGATCTCGGCGATTACCGGGTTGTGGCGGTGATCAACCCATGCTGTTGAAATCTCCCTGATCCGTTCCGCTCATCCGCCTCCTGTGAACCCTGAGCGCGCGGATGATTCCGGGCGATGTTCTCTCCCGGACGCACCCGACATGTTGCGGAATTTTTCAAATGGAAAGTGGGTGACAGATCACGCCAAATTCCTAATCGATCCCGTGCCGCTTCGCGAACTCGGCGGCAGTTCTCTCGTCCTCAGGATCATTCTTCGGCCAATTCACACCAATGTTTCTGAGGGTCTCGTCACGGACGGTGCCGGCTGGCAGGGTCATTGCCCATTTCTCCGCCGTTTCCGGATCATATCCGGCTGCGGTCTCCGCGTAAGTTCGGATCGAAAGGTCTTTGAACGGGCCGGGAGAGGCTGTCGTCAGCCATCGGCCCGCTGCCTGATAGTCGGTTTCGGTCCAAGTGGCGAAAAGCTTCCGGACATTCGCATCCAGTGTTCCCGGCGGAACGGTTTGCCCAAGCCAATCCATCCACTCCGCGGTCATTCCATCCGATTCTTTTCTGGCAATGATCCCGGCGACAAAGTCCCCGGTTTCCTCCGGTGTCAATTTTGCGGCGGTGATCCAGCGCTCGGTGACGGCGATGTCCTCCGATGCCAATCGCGAGGCGAATGCTCCGAAGCCGGTCTTGGCAGCGTTTTGTCGCGATGTTGCGTCAGCCATTTTTCCGAGGTGGGTCCGTAAGGCTGCGATCATTTTTTTCCGGTCGCCGTCGGTCCGCGCGGCGCGGACGATGGAGCCGAGCGCTTCGTCATCCGCCTTGAAGCCGAGTTCTCCCGTCATCTGAAACGCGAGCGCTGGATCTTCCGCCGCGATGGTGAAAAGCACGGCTCGCTTGGTGGCGTCCGGGATCTGCTCACGGAAATTCTTCTCCTCCACCCGCAACCATTTCACGGCGGATTCCGGACTGTCTTTGGCCAGAGCGATGAGGGAATCGCCGATGATGCGCCCGCCGATCTCCCGGACGTGTTGGCTGTCTTTCCAACGGTCACGGTATCTCGCGAAAAGCGCGATCGCTTTCATCGGTTGCTCGTTAGAGAGTTTGGTAAAGCAGTGGTTGATCACCAGCGGTCCCGGAAAACCATTGATTCCACGACCGGCGAGCATTTCATCCACCATGAATTCCGCCTGATGGGCTTCCATGGATTCGAGGCGTTTCATGATCTTCGTGACCGCCTGTTTGAGTTCATCGGGGTTCCCGTTCTGGTATTTGCCGAACTCCTTCAACCAATCGGCCAGCTCTGTCGACGAGCGTTGATCGGCCTCCGCGCGGTCGATGGATTTGCCGGCGGGGGATTCTGAAATTGGCGGAGCCTTGCTGGAAGTGAGGTGTTTTTCAAGCGCCCGCGCGGTGGACAGGCGATCACGGTCACGCAGGCCGACGGCTCCGGCGGCGAGCAGGATGAGGATGGTGATAGTTAGAGAGATCTTCATGGTTCGCTAGATTCCGGCGTTTTCAGCATTTCCGCCCGGCGGTTCTCATCGATGATTCCGGATGCCAGCGATCTGGCCAGCTCGGGTTGCTTGCGCACCGCGTCGCTGCTGGCAAAGCCTTCTATCAGATCGTCGTTTCTCCCGGCCTCGTGGAGGTGAATGACGATTTCCGTGATTTCCGTGAGATTGGAATGCCCGCTTCCGAGGCGATCCCATCCGAGGGCTTTGCCGAAAATCCGGTCGGCTTCCTCGGGGTTGTGTTTCTCGATCCACTCCAGAGTCGGCTTGAGTTCCGCTGCGGTCAGCTTGCGATTGATGGCGGTATTGTGGATTTTTCCGATCACCGCTTGTTCGACGGTGAATTTGCGTTCCTCCGGTGTCGCCGAGATCCGGTCCAGATAGGCGTCCACATTCGACAGATGATCCTGCAAAGTCCATGCCACCGAGCCCATCACGGAGAGCTGTTCCTTCGTTGTTAGGTGTTCCCGCATCAGTTTGGCGTGTGCGATCTGCTCGTCGGCCTTGGTGAGCCGGTTCACAGCCATGCTGCCCAGAACGGCTTTTCGTTCGTCCGATGAGATCGCAGCCAGCCGTCGGCTTGCGGCGTCCGGATCTGACACGAGAAGATTGCTGATCAGCACGGCATGGAAGTTGTTCCGGGTCCGGTTTTTCCGATCAAGCCGCGTGGTTTCCAACCTCCCGGCGGCGATCTGGCGGTCAAGCCATGCGGCGGCTTCGTCAGGATGGTTCTTTGCGAAAAGCTTGAGTGCTTCCGCAAGAACGAAGCGGAAATCCGACCGTTCTCCCAACCGACCTTCCAGATGATCCAATGCGAAGGCCGGATCCTTCCTCGCCAGGATGAAGCCGATGTTCCTCTCCAGGGAACGCTTCGCATCGGGAAACAGTTCCAACGCCGTGATGCGGTCCAGCTCGGTGAGCAGTTCCTCTGGTGACATGGCATTCAATTTCTCCCTCAACGCGTTGTCATCCACGCTGGAGCGGCTTTGCATCCTGCCGTTGATCAAATTGTCTTCCTCTTGGAAGGCGACTCTCTCCCAGTCGATCTCTTTGGAACCGCCCTTCGAATTCGCAACACGCCGTGGCCGCACCGCAGATTTCTGGGAGTTGGCAGCAGGGTGGACCGCGCTCGTCGCGGCGGCGTCATTGAGTTTTTCCAGTTTGGCGATAGCTTCGCGCTGAGGGAAAATCCATGCGCCTGCGACCATCAGTGCGAGCGCGGGCGGAAGCAGGGTCATTTTTTTCATGGCGATGAGGGTCGGAAGCGAGAACGTGGCCGCCGGAACTGCGGCCGCCGTGGCGTTCGCAGTGATGAGGGAGATCGTGGCCGCCGAGGCCTTCGCCTCCGCCGCGAATCCGGCCAGCATGACCACGGACAGCGAGCCTCCGACGGAGCATCCGCGGATTGCGAGTTTGGCGCGCAATTTCTCCGTCGCGCGGTCGATCCGCTTTCGGGCAGCGTCCGTCGCGATGCCGAGCGTTTCCGCGATCTCGCGGGCGCTCAGGGATCGATAGAAATGGAGCAGGAGAGCCTCGCGGTCCTTTTCCGAAAGCGCGGCGAGCGCGTCATCCAGCACCGGTTGCATTTCCTTCCAACTGTCGTCCGTGGAGTGGGGTTCGGCTTCCATGGCGGCGTGAAGTTGGTCGCGTTTGCGGAGCTCGCCGCAGGATTTGCGCAACAGGTTTTTCGCCTGCATCACGGCCGTGAGGTGGAGCCATCCGGCGAGGGATTGGCGAGATGTCAGTGATTTTCCCTTCTGCGCCAGGAGGATGAAGGTGAGCTGGGACGCTTCCGCCGCCAGGGAGTCGTCGCCGCAGGTTCGTTTCGCCGCCATGTGGACGAGCCCGGCATAGCGGGCGACCAATTGTCGAAACGCAGGTTCCCGCTGACGGCTCGACCAATCAGCCAGCAGCTCGGAGTCGGTGGGTTCGGACGATTGCATTTTCACAGATCATCTGTCGGAGCAGGCCCGGAAATGGACAAAAATTTCCGCAAGGCGCGATTTTTTCAAGATCTGGCAAAACGGAAGATCCGGACTCGCCAATTTCATCATGGAATGGGAAGTAACTCGACCGCGCCATGAATGATTTACCTGCTTCCACATCGCCTGCGGGCATCGCCTTGTTCGATCTCGACGGCACGTTGATCGCGTGGGACTGCCAGTTGTTGTTCCGTCATTTCATCCTCCGCCGCGAACCGTGGCGGGGAATTTTTCTGCCGGTTTTTCTGGCGTTCCTGCCGTTGGCCGGGCTGTTGGGTGCGGGGGGGATGAAGCGGGTTTTTCTGAGTTATCTCTGCGGGATGAAGCCGGACACTCTCGATGGCTATTCACGGGAATTCGCCGCTTCGGTGATGCCTGCGATCTATCCGCAGGTTCGGGGCTGTCTTGAGGAGCATCGGCGGAACGGGCATTTCCTCATTCTCGCTTCGGCCAGTCCGGAGTTTTATGTCAAATACATCGGGCGCGAACTGGGCTTCGATCTGACCCTCGGCACGCCGGTGGAGACGGGTTCGTTTTTCCCGGATCTGGAGAACCACAAGGGCGCCGCGAAGGTGGACCGGCTGAAGGAACTACTGCCCGCGTCGTATTTCGAAAGCGGGCGACTGCGGAATTGCCATGGCTACACCGACAGCACGGCCGACCTGCCGATGCTGGCGCTTTGTGGCGAGGTCACGGTGGTGAATCCGTCGGCCACGCTGACGGAGCTGGCTGGCGTGAACGGATGGGACATCGTCCGTCCGTCCCGCCCGTGGAAATCGAAGGCCGGGTTTGCGAAGAGAGCGCTCGCGTTGTTGCTCGGGGCCGGTGAGGATCCCGGAGAAATTTCAAAGCCTGCGAACTGATGAAACCACTGACCTTGTTAGCGCTGATTGTTCTGGCCTCTCCGGCCTTCGCACGGAATCTGAGCCGCGCCGAGGCGGAAAAAATGCGGGACACGCTGGCAGCGGAGACGCTCGCGGGATTGAAGACGGAGCGGATGGAGGAAATCTCCGCGAAGTCGATCACGCTGGGCGGCAGGACGCTGAAGTGGCTGGAGAAGGATTTCGGCAAAGTGCCCGAAGGGAAGCGCAGCCTGTGGATTTCCATGCACGGCGGCGGCAGCGGGCCGGCGGCGATGAACGACGGGCAATGGCAGAACCAGATCCGGCTCTATCAGCCGAAGGAGGGGATCTACGTCGCGCCGCGCGCGCCGACGGACACCTGGAACCTTTGGCACGAGGCGCACGTCGATCCGCTTTTCGAGCGGCTCATCGAGGGCATGGTGGCCACCCGCGGGGTCGATCCGGACCGGGTCTATCTGATGGGCTACTCGGCGGGCGGCGACGGCGTCTGGCAGCTCGCCCCGCGCATGGCCGACCGTTTCGCGGCGGCGGCGATGATGGCGGGCCATCCGAACGAGGCGTCGCTGCTGGGTGTCCGGAATCTTCCCTTCGCCCTCTTCATGGGCGGGGAAGACGCGGCGTATGACCGCAACAAGATCGCGGCCGAGAAGGAAAAGGAACTCGACGGCCTGCAGAAGGCGGACCCGGAGGGTTACGAACATCTGGTGAAAATCTACAAAGGCCTGCCGCACTGGATGGACGGCAAGGATGCGGAAGCCGTGCCGTGGATGTCGAAACACGCGCGCGACCCGTGGCCGGACAGGGTCGTCTGGTTCCAGGATGATGTGACGCACGACCGCTTCTACTGGCTCGAAATCCCGGCGGGTGTCGCGAAAGCGGGACAGAAGATCGTGGCCGGTGTGAGAGGCAATGAAATCACGCTCGAAGGCGACGTGCCGAAAGGAACGACCCTTCATCTATCCGACGCCTTGCTGGATCTGGACGCCCCGGTCAGTGTGAAAATCAACGGCAGGCAGGCTTTCTTGGGGAAGGTCGGGCGCACCCGGGAAGCGATTCTGGCAGCGCTCAAGGCACGTCCCGACCCGCGGCTCTGCCCGGTCGCCAGTCTGCGGTTGGAGGAATGATCACAGCTCGACCTGGAAAAAGTCGCGCATCACCTCGCGGTAGACGTCGCGTTTGAAGGCCGGCAGCCAGTCGAGATCGAATTCCTCCGGCAGGATCCAGCGGTAGGCGCGGAACTCGCGCTGCTTCTGGTTCACATTCACCTGCGGCGCGTCCGACTTCAGATGGCAGAGAAAATAGGTTTGCTCCTGTCCGTGGTTGCCATGCTTGCGGAGCTTTTTTCCACGGACGCCTTCGGGATAAAGATAGCGATATCCTTCACGGCGCGCCACGACCTCGTAATGTTTCGCTTCAAGGCCGACCTCCTCCTGGACTTCGCGATAAAGCGCCTCTTCCAATGATTCGCCCGCATCGACTCCACCCTGCGGAAACTGCCAGGCGCCGGGGATGGTCCAGCGCTCGCAGATCAGCAGGTTTCCCACCGGGTTCACAACCAACGCCGCGACGTTCGGGCGGTAACGTACCATGCGGGGAAAATGCAGTTTCAGTGCCGAAGTGACAATCCTTAACTTTTCCGAATCTTCCGGCCTCCCCATTTTTGAGCGCCCGCCGGTTTTGATTCCGTTTGTCAGTGCGGGGACTGGCGGACAGTGTCGGACATCATGCGTCTGATCCCGTTGATGTTTTGCTTATGGTTAGTTCCGCAATTGGTCCGCGCGCAGGCCGGCGGTGCGGCGGACCGGGACTATGCGGTGAAGACGCTGGATCGCATCGCGCGGCCGGTCATCGAGGCGTTGGCCGAGGGAACGTTGAAACAGAATCTGCCGCTCGGACCGGGTGAGGAATCCCGGCGCGAATACGCCTGCCTCGAGGCATTCGGACGGACGCTGGCGGGCATTTCCCCGTGGCTCGCGCTCGGACCGGACGCCACGCCAGAGGGGCAGCTGCGGGCGAAGTATATCGCACTGTCCGTCAAGGGGCTCGTCCGCGCCACGGATCCTAAGTCGCCGGATTTCATGAATTTCACCAAAGGCGGCCAGCCGCTGGTGGACGCCGCTTTCCTCGCCCAAGCCATGCTGCGCGCTCCCGACCAGTTGTGGAAACCGCTCGATGAGGCGCAGAGGACCCACGTCGTCAACGCGCTGAAAGTCACCCGCCGGATCAAGCCCTACGAAAGCAACTGGCTGCTGTTCTCCGCTCTCGTCGAGGCCGCGCTGTGGAAATTCACCGGCGAGTGCGAGATGGCCCCCATCGAGAAAGCACTCGCCAAACACGAGGAATGGTACCTCGGCGACGGCACTTACGGCGATGGCCCCGACTACCACTGGGATTATTATAACAGCTTCGTGATCCAGCCGGCGCTTATCGATGTGATGGAAGTCTGTCAGGAGAAAAAATCGCCGCTGGCCGCGAAATTTCCCGAGATTGTGAAACGCGCCGGCCGCTACGCCGAGGTGCAGGAGCGGTCGATTTCTCCCGAAGGAACATTTCCCGTCATCGGCCGTTCCAGCGCCTATCGGTTCGGCGCTTTCCAGACACTCTCGCTCGTCGCGCTCCGCCACGAGCTGCCGGAAAGTGTCGAGCCCGCCGCGGTGCGCGGAGGACTGAATGCCGTGGTCCGCCGGATGATCGAAGCTCCGGGGACTTTCGACGACAAGGGCTGGCTTCGCGCGGGAGTCGCCGGCTACCAGCCCGCCGTCCGCGAAGGTTACATTTCCACCGGCAGCCTCTATCTCTGCCTCACCGGGCTGCTCCACCTCGGGCTTCCCGCGGATGACCCGTTCTGGACCGCGCCTGCGAAAGACTGGACCCAGAAAAGGATCTGGGCCGGTGAGAATGTGCCGGCGGACCACGCGGCGAAATAGCACGAGGCCGGGACTGGCCAAACCGGAATCCTGCTGCCACGTTCTCAACATGTTCAGAAAAACTTTTCTCCTGTTGGTGGTCGGCCTTCTCGGCGGTTCGGGTGCCTTGCTGGCTCAGAATCCGGCGGATCCGACGGCGGAAGGCGGCACGACGGAAAAGCCCAAGGCGGGCGATTCCCCGGGGCCGAACCGGTTTTGGCAAACCTCCCTCAGCGGCGGTCACTACATGGTTCCGCTCGACCGGATCGTCTCCATCAGCCGTCACAAGTATGTGCTCGACGGGTCGTTGATCGTCGATGAGGTGACCATCGACACGCTCGGCCAGGCGCTGGCCCGCTTCTACGTCATTTCCCCGCTCACCGACAAGGCGCCGGGGGACACCATCCAGGGAGTGGCGGACCGCGGAAGGGAATTGCTCGATGAAGTGGCGGAAAAGGCCGGCTCCGACACCCAGAACATGGTGGTGAAGAAGTACCCAGAGACCACCCACGCAAAGACCATCGAGTACCGGCTGCTCAAGGAAAAGGATCTGACGGCGCTTTATAACAGCGTCCGCAGCGCTTGGGAAAGCGGCCGCGGCCGCCAGTACAACGAGAAGTGAGGAGGTCTTCGCGGCATTTTGGCTCGTAATCGGCCGTTCCCGGCGGAGAATCCCGGACAACAATCATGAGTTCATTTGAAACCAAAGTGAAGGAGGCGCTCGCGAATCCCGTGAATCAGGGCGAGCTCGCCAATGCCGACGCGGTCGGCACGGTCGGCTCCCCCGAGTGCGGCGACATGCTGCGGATGTGGCTGAAATTCACCGAAAAGGACGGCAAGCGCGTCATCGACCGTGCTTCGTTTCAGGCGTTCGGCTGCCAGACCGCCATCGCCGTCGCTTCCATGGCCACCGAGCTGCTGCGGGGGAAAACCGCCGACGAGGCCAAGCACCTCACCGCCCAGGATCTCACCGGGGATCTCGGACCGCTGCCGCCGATGAAAATCCATTGCGGCCAGCTCGTGGAAGGCGCGCTGCGGAACGCCTTGGACAATGATGCGGCGGTCCCTGTCCCGGAGACGGCTCCCGCAAACATGGCCCCCACATTGGCCTCCGCACTGCATCGCAAGGCGGGCGGCACCCTGCGGATCGTACCGCTCGATTGAAGCACCGCACGGACCGCTGGTTTTATTTCGTCCGATGGCGATAAAGATCGCGCGCCCGCGCCGTTAGCTATTTTTCCCGACCCATTCATTTCGTGCTAGAGCTTCAAGACGTCAGTTTCACCATCCGCAAAGACGGCGAGGACATCCCTTTGGTGGATCGTGTCTCCATCCGGGTTCCGAAGGGTCATTTCATGGCGATCGTCGGCCCTTCCGGATGTGGGAAAACGACGCTGCTGAAAACCATCGCCGGCCTGAATCCGGAATCGGGCGGGGCGCTGTTCTGGGATTCACGGGATTTGTCGAAAGAGGGCGATTTCTCGCCATCGGAAATCGGCTACGTGCCGCAGTTTTCCATCGCCTATGATCCGTTGACCGTGGACGAGTCGGTGGAGGCCGCGACCCGGCTGCGCGTCCGTTGCCGCGACACGGAGGAGCTGGATCATCGCATCGACAGGGTGCTGGAGGAGACCGGCCTGAGCCCGATCAGCGACCGGCAGGTGAAGGTGCTTTCCGGCGGACAGAAGCGCCGGCTCGGACTGGCCATGGAGCTGGTTTCCGATCCGAAACTGTTGCTTTGCGACGAAGTGACTTCCGGCCTCGACCCGCGTTCGGAGCGGGAAATCGTCCGGCTGCTTCATGATCTGTCGCGCAAGGACGGACGCATCGTGCTCTCGGTGACCCACTCGCTGGCCCACCTCGAACTGTATGATTCCATCCTCGTCCTGCACGAAGGCCGTGTCGCGTTCCACGGACCGCCGGAGAGGCTGACCCACTATTTTTCCGTCACGGACACCGAGGAGGTCTATCCGCGCCTTGCCACCCAGCCGTCCGAGCGCTGGCATGAATCCTGGCAGAAGCACCGCGAGTCCTATCAGAAGATGATGGACAAGAACCGCTCGCTGCTCATCTCCAGCGGCGATCTCCACGTCCCTCCGGCCGAGCCCGGGGACGGAAGTGAATTCCTCGAAGTGGAGGAAGTACCGCTTCCGGGATTCTTCAGCCAGTTCGCCACCCTGCTCTCCCGCCGGTGGCGCATTTTTTTCCGCGACCGCGGGCAGGTGTTCCTCCAGTTGGCCATCATCGTGATCTTCCCGCTGCTGGTCACCATTTTCAGTAAAAAAGCCTCCGACCCCATCCGCCGTTACTCCGACACGCGTTCTTCCAACATGATGGCGGAGATCCAGGAGCAGCAGAGCGTGCGTTCGGATCAAGCCAAGGTCGGCTCGGCCATTTCCGGGATCATCATGTTCCAGGTGGTGCTGCTTTCACTCATGGGGTCCAACAACTCCGCCCGTGAAATCGCCGGCGAACGGCCGATTTACGAGAAGGAGAAATTCGGCGGGCTCCGGCCGTCGGCCTATCTCTCCTCGAAGGTGGCGTTCCTCGCGTGTCTCGTCATCGGGCAGTCGTTGTGGATGGCGTTCTTCGTGAATTTCTTCGGCACCTTCCGTGGCGACTTCATCCAGCACGCGGGCTTCCTGTTGTTGGTCAATGCGGCCATGACCTCCATCTGCCTCGCCGTCTCCTCGCTCATGCGGACGGCGGAGCAGGCCTCGCTGCTGTCGATCTATCTGGTGGGTTTCCAGCTTCCTCTGTCGGGCGCGGTGCTGGCCCTGCCTGAGAAGATCGAGGTGTTCACCCGCCCGTTCATTTCCGCCTACTGGGCCTGGTCTGGGTCGGTGGAAGCCTTGCAAACCCAGGTCCACGACGCCGTGAAATCGGTGATCGATACCAGCCTCTCCGCCCAGGAGGCCTGTCTCTACGCTCTCGGCGCGCACATCGCCATCGCCCTCATCGCCGCCTGGGCCGGGGCCCGCCGCCCGCAGTGGGACTGAGCCGTTTTTCCCACTCGATCCCAACGATTCCTCCGACTAAGTTCACCCCTTGAAATCCTTTTAAACCATGGCCCGCCGCGCAAGTTCCAGCCTCCATCCCGGCATCATCATCGGTGCCGTCGCCGCCATCGTGCTCGCCATCGTCGCGGGCAAATCCCTCGTCGGGAAAAAATCCTCCGGCTTCGGAGATGTCGCCAGGCTGAGCGTCGACGAGCTGTTGGAAAACGGCAACAGCCTGCGCGGCAACGAGTATGTCGTCGAGGGCCAGATCGACGAGAAACTCCAGTGGACCACCGACCGCGGCCAGCTCGTCAGCGTGAAGGTGGATGCTCCGGGTGGTGATGAATTCGTCGGCATCGAGATCCCGCCGGAGTTCAACAAGCTCAACATCGATGCGAAGCAGAAATACGCCTTCCGCGTGAAATTCCGGCAAGGCGGCATCCCCGTCGCCACCGGCGTGAACCGTCTCTAACGATCCATTTCCCACCACCCATGAAAGCCCGGTTTTTGCTTCCTCTCTGCCTCGCGGCCATTGCCCAGGGACAGGTCTACACCCCGCCGCCCGAGGACAAGCCGGCTCCGTCCGCCGCGCCCGCGGACAAGGCCCCGGCGGGCGAAAAAAAGGAATCCGGCGGCCCCCTCGGTCAGGAGATTCCGCTGCTGGACCCTTCCGCGGAAACGATCACCGTGGGTGGTGTCGCCATCCCGCTGGGTGACAACCGCCTGCTCAAGGCACGCTTCGAGAAATACCTCAGCCAGCCGCCGGAGAAGGACGAGGCCGCCACGAAATACCGCGCCGACATCGCGGAAATCCTCGCTACCGTTTCCCCCTTCAAAACCGGCGGACCGGACATCTACTCCGCCTTCAAGCTGCTTCCCGGCGCTTCGGCCTATCCCGGGGATGCGAACCTCTGCGGCTCCCTCGCCGAGTCGATCTATGTGGCCATGTTGGCCAAGAAGGATGTGAAGGGCCTGGAGAAACTCAACTTGTCGCTGGACGGTGAGAAGCAGGCCGTGATCGGCAAGGCCGACTACATCGCACGCCAGGACCGCGGGGTCCAACTCACCACCCAGAGGGAAAAGGACGGCGAGAAAACGACGACCAAGGAGACCTCCGAAGGCACCGGCGTGAAGTCCACCTTTTACAAGGAGCAGCTGCGCCGCATCGCGGAAATCGAGGTTCTCAAAAAGGCGAACATCGTCAGAACCGAGGGCCAGACCATCCAGACCAAGGCGCAGTACCAGGTCACCATGATCCAGTGGTTCGTCCAGCGCCGCTACGAACACGTGCTGATGGCCGCGCGGTTTTACAACCAGATCTGGAAGGACGGCGACGCCACCCTGCGCATCGACAAGAATTCCGACGTCGCCAAGCTGTTCTCCCAATCCGTCGGCGTCAGCCCGACCGTCGCCTCGCTCGACTCGCTTTCCAACGAAGCCATCCGCGAGACCTCGAAATACATCGAAGCGTTCGACCTCATGCTCTCGCGCGGCGAGCTCCACTCCGCCTCGCAGCGGCTGATGGAGGCCTACGCCCTCGGGGAATACCTCTCGCCGGTCGCCACGCTGCCGTTGGAGAAAAAGCGCCGGGTCGCCGATTATTTCCGAGACCTGAACGAGCTCTACGGCACGCTCCAGGCCCACGACTACACCCGGACCATGGAGCTGGCCGCGCGGTTGAAGACCCAGGCGAAGGATTTTCCCTCGTCCAAGGTCGACAGCGCCATCGCCGCCTACACGCTGGCTTCCGACCTCGCGATCGAAGAGGCGAAGGGCCATTTGTTAGCCAAGGAGGGCGACAAGGCCGCGGAGAAAATCAAGGCCGCGGCGGAGATCTGGCCGACCAATCCCAAGCTCAGGGAATTCCGGACCCTGGTGAACAGCAGCGGCGGCCTCATCGTCATGCGCAATGATTTCGACCGGCTTCTCAGCGAGGGGAATTTCCGCGAGATCGCCCGCCGCCAGTACGAGATCGCGCCTGCCATCCAGGGCGATCCGAAGCGCGAGGAGGCGTTCAAGCAGATCATGACGAACCTCACGAAGATCGAGGCAGCGCTCGGCAAGGCTTCGGAGTTCAGCAAGATGGGGCAGGACTACGCCGCGTGGGAACAGCTCGCCGAGATGCGCGAGGATTTCCCGGACGATCCGAAACTCGGCCGCGAGCTGGAGCTGCTGGCGCCGAAAGTCGCCGATTTCACCCGCGCGCTGGACAAGGCGCGGCAGTTCGAGAGCCGTGCCGACAAGCAGATCGGCTCGGCGCTTTCCTGGTATCTCAAGGCCCACAGCATCCATCCGCAGAGCAAGCTCGCCGAAGAAGGAGCCCGCCGCCTCGCCGATCAAATCCTGCCGCCGGACGGCGGAAGTTCGTCACGCTAGGCGTCAGGGGGGCGCTTTGGCCCCTTTACTTCCGGGGCCTTCTGGTGCACATGATAGGTGTTTCAAAAACAACGATCATGAAAACACCATCGAGCCTCGCCATCGCCTTCGCCGTCCTCGGATTCGCCGCTCCGCTTCACGCGGGCACCTCCACCTATCAGGTCACCGGACCGGTGCTGGAGGTCACGGAGGCGAAGATCGTGATCCAGAAGGACACCGAGAAATGGGAAATCGCCCGCACCGCCGACACCAAGATCACCGGCGAGGTGAAGGTCGGCTCCAAGGTCACCGTCCAGTACACGATGACCGCCACCACCGTCACCGCCAAGCCGGACAAGGCCGCGAAGCCCGCCGCCGCTCCGGAGAAGCCGGCGAAAAAAGCCGCCTGACCATTCGCCACCGGCCCGCGCAAGGTATTGGAATCTTTGTGGTTGTGCCCGCCCGGAGAAATCGTTAGGAAACGGATTCGTGTGGTCTCGTGCCACGGAATGGTTTCCCGATTCCTCCTATGAAAACCCCGTTAGCGTTTCTTCTTGTCGTCCTGATCGGTATCGCCGCGTTTCTGATGGGAAGGGGGGAGCTTGGCGGGCCGCCGCGTCCGGAGGTTCCGGAAATCAACACCCGCACCGCCCCGTCCCAGCCTGCGGCGGCCGCGGCGGATGGGAGCGCCGGTGCGAAGAACCGGATCGGCAGCGGCGTGCTGTCCACCGAGAAGGCCGGGAAAATGACGCCGGCGGAGCGGGTCGCCCTGTTGAAGAAGGCCGCGCTCCTCGCGGACACCGGGAAGCAGTCCGACATCCTCTGCGGCCTGATTTCCGCGATGACCCAGGAAGAGTTGATAGAGTCCACCCAGGTGCTGCTGGATGCGCAGTTCCATGGAAACTCCTGGTCGCAGGACGTGTGGAACGCCCTCTGGACCCAGTGGGGGCGGGTGGCGGCCGTCGCCTGCCTGGAGCTTTCGAAACAATCCTCCGGCAACAAGACGTGGAACGGATTCAAGGGTCTCAACACCACCAATGACTACCGCTGCCTCATGGCGGGCTGGCTGGAGACGAACCCGGAAGAGGCGCTGGCCTGGGCCAGGCAGGACAAGCCCGACATCCGCTCCGCGGTCGGGGCCGCCTACGCCATCACCAGCGGTGCCGGGGGCGACCTCAAGCAGATGGAGGCCGCCATCCTCGGCATCGCGGGAAACAAGCTCACCGCGCAGGCCTGTTTTGAGGACTACTTCGACCTCGCCGCGACCTCCGCGGACAAGCCCTCTCCCACGCAGATCTATGACCGGCTGGCCCCCGCCTTGCAGTCCGCCGCCTGGCCGACGGTGATCGAGCGCCTCTCCCAGACCGACACCGCTGCCGCGGCCGCCTGGCTGGACAGCCATGCGGACGATCCCGGGTACGAGCCACGCGCCGCCTACGGGCTGATCCAGAAATGGGTCGGCAAGGATCCTGCGGAAGCCGTGCAATGGGCCGTCGGCCTGCCTGCTTCCGGCGAGCAGATGCACCCGGCGGCCTTCGCGGTGAGGGGCTGGCTCCAGCAGGACCCGGTCGCTGCGAACGCCTGGTTGAAAACCCAGCCCGCCGACGCGGCATGGGTCACCCCCTTCATGAAAACGCAGGAATGACGACCGCCTAACCGCAATGCTCCCCATGAAACGATCCACGCTTCTCATCCTCGCCCTCGGCACCGCGGTCACCGCCTTTTCCCTCGCCCGCTGGAGCCGTCCCGCCGCCGTTTCTTCCACCCATGCCGCGGCTCCGCCCGCCCGCCCGGCCCTGGCCAGGGTCTCGCCGGTGCGCGACACCACGCCGCCGCCCGCCAAGGAAATCGGGAAATACCCGCCGGCCTGCAAGGGCGTCACCACCGAGCAGGCCCTGCAGCTCACCTCCCAAGAGCGCATGGCCATGCTGGCCCGGGGCGCGCTCGTCAGCGACTGGGGAAATCAGGCCGCACTCCTCTGCGGGTTGATCTCCGGGCTCACCAGCGACGAGCTGGCGGAAGCCACGAAAATCCTGACCGACGCCCGCCAGCTCGGCAACGGCCAACCGGCCGTCGTCTGGCAGAGCCTCTGGCAGCAGTGGGGACGGCTCGACCCGCAGGCCGCCTTCGCCCGCTTCGCCGAAACCGAAGGGGACGAAACCAACGACTGCGCCCGGAACCTGATGCAAGGCTGGCTGGAAACCCGCGCCGACGGTGCCCTGGCATGGGCCCAGACTCCCAAGAACACCCGTCTCGAAGCCGTCGCCGCCGCCCTCGCCATCAGCCGCGATGCCAATGGCGACCCCAAGCAGCTGGCCGCCGCCCTCCTCAAGCTCCCTGCCGACGGAGCCACCGCCCAGGCCGGGCTCGACGACTACTTCGACCTCGCCAGCCTCACCCCGGACAGCCCGTCCCCGGCGGAAATCTACGCCCAGCTCGACCCATCCCTCCGCCCCGCCGCCTGGTCCGTCGCGGCCAAGCGCCTGACCCTGGGCGACCCCGCGCTGGTGAAATCCTGGCTCACCACCCACGCCGCCGATCCCGGCCGCGACTACCAGAGCACCGCCCGCTTCATCAGCTCCCAGGCCTATCAAGATCCCGCCGCCACCGCCCGGTGGGCGGCCCAGCTCCCCTACGACGCCGCCCGGGATTCCGTCCACCCGGCGGCCCGGGCCTTCCTCATGTGGCGGCAGAGCGATCCCGCCGCCGCCGAAGCCTGGTTGAAAACCCAGCCCGCGGACGCCCCATGGATCCCGCGGGCCTCCGCGGACTAGCCCCCTCACTCGGCCGCGCGCCACCGCCAGCCACTCGCCCGCCGCCCGCAGCGGGTCAGGCCTGTTTCCCGGCAGCCGCCGCAGATGCGGCAGCGTCTCCGGGTAGAGGCCCCCGGCTTCAGCCGCGCCCGCCGCGTCCGCGCGTCGCCCATCAGCAGCGGCCGCACCCGCCGCATCACCGCATGCCGCCGCGCCCGCTGCCAGCCCCGCTGGAATCCCGCCTCCACCAGCGCCAGGATCCCCCCTCAAGCTCCCCATTTTCCGCTTTAAAAGCAAAAACCACAAAACCAAATCTCCACCTTACAAAATCAAAGCCAAGCCTTGAAAAAACAACACCTCACCAGCCAAAAACAAACACCCGCTTGTAAGCTTTGAAGATAAAATCGAGTGGTTTAAAGCCTCACTAGTGAGAAATAATCACCCACATGGACCCATATTTCCCTTCAAACCATCCATTTTGCCGAAAACACCCCTAAAACCACCCCATCAATCGCCCACCCATTTCGTCACGACCTCCTCCAAGGCCCCTGAAATCCCACTCCACCCCACAAAAATACACCTTCCCCCCATCAAAAACTCCATTTCACCCCCAGTTTTCACCTCGCGCCCTTAAAACCCACCCGTCCACCCACCCCGAGCGGCCTCTTCCCACGCCACCCGCCCCGCCGCCACCCTCCCACCGGCCCACCCGTCCTCCCGGATTGCTCGCTCCTCCGTGGTCATCACGCACCAGTGATCATCACCGACGGTTCACGGAACGAACACCTGACGAATTCCCACCCCGGCATCCGGTTTCCCTGCCGGAGACCCTGGAAATCAACCACCGGTTACCTTCTCCCGAAGCTGCTGGAAAAGATGGCCTTGGCAAAACGGAAGCCACAAACCCCTCGCCACCTGCCACCGGAATCTTTAAACGAGGGCTAAACGAACAACAAAGTTCGGCAGAAACACCCCATGAGGCGAATTTCCCTATTCCTCCTGTTTTTGATCGGCGCAGCGGAGCTTTACTATGTTGCTTTCGTAGTGAATTTCACGCTTTATGCCAATGAGCAACCGATAGCTCAGACTGTTGGGGTTTCGGCACTATCTAACGAGAAGCAGCGAGCATATTGGGACTTTTACCAACTTTTGAGCGATCAATGGGACGCCATTGCTCTGTTCGGGATCGCGACCATTCTCCTTGCTGCTGTGCTTTCTTTCGCAACGCGCCCCGCCACCACTAAATCCGTGCTGTGAATCAAAATCGGAGCCGAACACGTCTTCGCACCGAATGGCCGATAAGCTCCACAATCTCCAATAAAACACAGCTCAACCGCCGGCCATCGGTGGACTTGAGACGTTGCAAAGACAATGAAGTCATTTCGATTAGTCCCTTTGATGATCAGTATCGCGATCGCTTCGATTCTGGGTTTTGTTGTGGGGGTGCGTTGGACCTCACAGCGCAAAGAGAGAGTGTTCGACCTTACCAACAAGTTTGTTCTTAGCGCGGAAGTATCCACCCAACTCGATATGCATACATTGCTGGGAGAATCCATGCTGAGGAGCGATTCTTCCTCGCAGGAGTCCGCCATGAGATTGCTTGGCACCCAGATTCAACGTGAGATAGAGCGGATAGTGGAGGATCAAGTTGGTGTTGGCCAATTGACGGATCAAGAGAAGATTGATCGTGCCAAGCGGGTCAAGGATGGCCTGCTTGCAAGAGCCAAGCTATTGCCCCAACACATCCCGGACGCCGAACGTGGCGCGCCACCCAATCCCTAACCTGTCACCGTGAGGAGAGCCGGTAGGGATTCGTCCCGGGGCAGGCGGAACGGGCGGCGGGGTGGCGATCAGTCGTTCCTGGCGAGGAACTCCAACAGGGCTTCGGCGGATTTCCGGGAGATGCCGGGGAGGGCGGCGATGTCTTCCGCGGTGGCCTTGCGGATGCGGGCGACGCTGCCGAATTTTTCCAACAGGAGGCGCTTCTTGTTGGGCGAGATGCCGGGGCAGTCGTCGAGGAGGCTTTCCTTCATGCGGCGGCGGTAGAGGAGGGCGTTGTAGCCGTTGGCGAAGCGGTGGGCTTCGTCGCGGATGCGCTGGAGGAGCTTGAGGGCGCCGCGGTCGTGGGGGATGCGGATGGATGCCTCGCGGCCGGGGATGAAGACTTCCTCGTGCTGCTTGGCGAGGCCGACGACGGGGAGGTCGTGGAGGCCGAGGGCGCGGAGCTCTCTGACGGCCATGCCGAGCTGGCCTTTTCCGCCGTCGACGATGACGAGGTCGGGGAGGACGATCCTGGCCTTGCCCTCGCGGGCGAGGCGGCGTTGGGAGTCGACGAGGTTTTCCTGGGAGAAGGCGGCGTCGGGGTTGGCCGCATTGTTTTCCATGAGGATGCGGGAGTAGCGGCGGCGGATGACCTCGGCCATGGAGGCGAAGTCGTCCTGGCCCTCGACGGTGCGGATGCGGTAGCGGCGGTAGTTCTGGTTGTCGGGCCTGCCGTCGGTGAAGCGGACCATGGAGGCGACGATGTGGTTGGAGGAGACGTTGGAGATGTCGAAGCATTCCATGACGCGCGGGGGGCCTGCGAGGTGGAGTTCCTCGCCGAGCTCGGCGAGGTCTTCGGTGGGTTTGACGGTGGTCTGGACGCCGCGGCCGCGGGCGAACTGGCGGGTGGGGGAGAGGGTTTTTTCGAGGTTCTGGAGGACGTCGCGGAGGGTGGCGGCTTTTTCGAAGTCGAGGGCTTCGGCGGCGGTGGTCATGTCTGCACGGAGGGTGTCGAAGACCTCGCGTTTTCCTTTTCCTTCTAACACGCGGCAGGCTTCTTCGATGCGTTCGAAGTATGCCTCGCGGGTGATGCGGGCGATGCAGGGGGCGGAGCAGTTGCGGATGATGTCGGCGTTGCAGTGTTTGTAGTCGGGCTCGCCGGGGTCGGTGGGGCGGCAGACGCGGAGGCCGAAGGAACGGTTGAGCCACTCGAGGGTGTGGCGGAGGGCGCCGGAGTGGGGGAAGGGGCCGAAGTAGCGGGAGCCGTCGTCCTTTTTCGTGCGGGTGGTCTGGAAGCGCGGCCAGGGATCTGCGAGGCGGATTTTGACGAGGAAGAAGCGTTTGTCGTCGCGGAAGGCGATGTTGTAGCGGGGGCGGTAGTCCTTGATGAGCTTGCCTTCGAGGAGGAGGGATTCCTCCTCGTTGCGGACGGTGTGGAACTCGAAGTCGTGGATGGAGTCGATGAGGGCGCGGGTCTTCACATTGGCGCGCATTTTCTGCGAGGCCATGAAGTAGGAGGACATGCGGCGCTTGAGGTCGCGTGCCTTGCCGACGTAGATGATGGAGCCGAGACGGTCCTTCATGAGGTAAACCCCGGGGAGGTGGGGCACCTCGCGGAGCTTGGCTTTGAAATCCGGTGTCGACATGCGGGGAGTGGTGCGCCCACCATCGAAGAGCCGGAAATTCAAAGATCAACAGAAAACCCATTGCGGGGGATTCACGCCCCGATGAGAATCTCCTGCCGCGGCCTTATGACAACCAATTCCTCCCCATTTGGAGGGGACTAACTGTCTTGACACGCCTTTGACGCTGGCGCTCCCTTTTCCAATCCGACCGTATGCTGCGAAAGACCCAAAACATCCCCGCACTTGTTGCGTGCTCACTCTCACTTTTGGGTGTCATTCCGGTGTCTCGGTTGATGGCTCAGGACCCTCCGGCGGCACCCGCCGCTCCGGCAGCGCCCGCCACCTTGAACCGGCTTTTCACCGAGGCGGAAAACGCGTTCGGGGCGAAAGATTACGCCGGGGCGGTGGCGAAGATCGAGGAGCTGCTGCTGGCGCTGGGCACCAGCAAGGAAGCGCCGCTTGAGCTGCTTTATTTCAACATCGGTCTCGGCAATCTGTTGGGCGACCGGCCGGTGGAAGCCGAGGCGGCGTTCACCGAGTGCTTGAAGCGTTTCCCGAAAGGCGAGTATGCGAGCCGCTGCTATCTCGGCATCGGACGCGCCTGCATCCTCCAGGGAACTCCGGAGAAGCAGGAGCGCGCGCTGGATGCCCTCAAGCTCGCCGCGCAGGATCCCAAGTATCGCTCGGAAGCCGGATTCTATCTGGGGAAGGTGTATTCGGAGCTCGGCCGCCATGAGGAGGCGATGGTCGTTTTCAAGAGCCTGATGGGCTCCGACATCCGCTCGCCGCAGCAGACCACCGCGGCGGTGGAGGTCATCGCGCTGCTGGCCGACACCGGCAAGCTGGACGACCTGATCGCCTATCTCGACCGCCTCAGCAGCCAGGCCGGTGTCCGTGACGCCATCGCCTGGTATGCGAACCAGGTGATCGTCCGGGGTGATGAGCTGGTCGCATTGTCCACGCCGGATTCCTATGAGGCGGCGCTTGCGATCTATCGTTCCGTGCCGCCGCGCAGCCAGATTTTGGAAATCCAGAAGACCGCTCTGGAGTCGCAGCGCAAGGAGGTGAAGATCCTCGAAACCCGCGTGAATGCGGAAAAAACCAAGCCGCTCAACCAGCGTTCCGCCGCTTCGGAGTTTCTCAACAATCTCAAGCCCGCCGTCGAGCTCGCCGAGACGGCGCTGGCCGCCATCGAGGAAAAGGCGGATCTGGATGCCGCCCTGCTGATGCGCCGGGGCCGCTGTCTTTACTACCTGGAGCGCTATGAGGAGGCGCTCGTCTGTTTCCGCACGCTACGGAACAAATACGGCTCCTCCGCCGACGCGAAACCGGCGGCCTATGCCGAGATCGTCATCCTGAACAAGCTCAAGAACATCGCGGAGATCAAATCCCTCTGCGACAAATACCTCGCCAAGTACCCGGATGCGGAAAATGCGGAGCAGGTGGCGACACTTGCCGGCGAGGTCCTCGTCCAAAGCGGAAACTGGCCGGAAGTGGAGAGCTTCTACCGCAGCCTGCTGGCGAAGTTTCCCAAGTCGGAAAATCTCGACCGTTACACGTTTTTCCAAGCGCTGGCGCTGTTCCAATCGGGAGATTTCAACGCCTCCACACCGATCTTCACCAGTTTCGCGGGAAGTTTCCCCAACAGCACCCTGGTCGAGAACTCGCTCTATTATGTGGCGATGTCGAATTTCCTGACGAACAAGTACAAGGAAACCCTCGCCGCCAGCAAAGAGTATCTCTCCAAGTTTCCCGACGGCCGCTACGCCGGGGACATGCGCTACCGGCTCGCGTTCATCGACTTCAACGACAAGGAAGAAGACCAGTCCGACAAGATCATCCGCGATCTCACGGCCTTCCTGGCCGAGCATCCCGATGATTCCGCCGCCGGGTCCATGCTTTGCCTGATCGGCGACACCTATAAGAAAAAGAAGTCCGACAAGACGGACGAAATCGCGAAGTTCGAAAAACAAGCGCTCGAAGCCTACAAGAAGGCCGTGTGGACGGACAGCCCGGACGACGTCATCCAGTATGCGCTGGATTCCGCCACCACGATTCTCCAAGGGAGCAAGGATTGGGCGGGCATCGCCGCGCTCCATGGTGAATTCCTCCAGCGCAAACCGGACAGCCCGCTGGCGCTTCTCTCCGCAATCCAGGTGGCAAAGATGAAAGCGCGCGAAGGCAAGGGCCCGGAAGCGGCGGAAATGCTGGCCAACGCCCTCAAGCCGCGCATCGGCAATCCGAGCAGCGAGCAGGTCGAGTTCCTCATCGACGAGCTGGTGAAAACCCTCGTTCCCAAGAAGAAGCCGGCGGAGATCGACGTCGACGCCGTGGACGCGCAACTGGTCGAGGTGCTCAACAAGGCGATCGGCGGTCAGGAAAACCCGACCACCAACGCCCGCCTCTATTACGCCCGCGCCCAGCTCGCCCGCATGCTGAAGCGGCCTGACAAATCGGAACTCTATCTGAAAGGCATCGCGACGATCAACGCCAAGGAGCCTGCGGTGCTCAGCCCGGCGCTGCTTGCGGTTTCCGGCGACATTCTTCTGAAGCTCGGCGATCTCGATGCGGCGGAAGGCATGTTCAAGCGGCTCGTCGACCGCTACAAGGAAGGGATGTTCGCCGATGCGGGGCCGGTTGGTTTGGGATACATCGCACTGGCCCGCAAGAACCCGGAGGAGGCGCTGAAGATTTTCGAGGAGGCGCTGGAGAAGAATCCCGGCATGTCACGCTTCAAGGAAACCACGCTGGGGAAAATCCAGGCATTGATCGAACTCGGAAAACTGGAAGACGCCGAGAAGCTCTGCCTCCAGATCGCCGGAGACAAGATGTTCCGCGGGGAAGCGGCGGGCAAAGCCTACATTTTCCTGGCTCAAGTTTACCGCAAGCAGTCGGAGAAGGCGACCGGCAAGGAGGCGAAGGACGAACTGCTGCGCAAGGCCCACGGCACCTACAACCGGGTTTACACCGCCTACAAGAGCACGCCGGATGTCTGCGCCGAAGCCGGTTGGCAGGCTTACGAAACGCTGTTGGAGCTGGGTGACAAAACCCTCGCCGAGGAGACACTCAGGACGCTCGCCAACGATCCCAAACTCAAGAACACGGAGCGCGCCAAGAAAGCCGCCGGGTTAGCCAAGTGAATTTCCAACCCATGATGCTTTCATCGCACACTTTCCGGTCCGCCGTGCTTGCCTGCGCGGCCGTCACAATGGCGACCGCCGCCGAACCGACCCGCATCGTTTTCCAAAACGGCCGCTCGGTGCCGCTCTCCGCGGTGACGCTGCAAGGCACCAATCTCACGATCACCGTGGCGTCCGACGGGTTTGTCCAAGGCCAGAATCTGCCGCTGGACTCGGCGGATCATATTTTCGGCGAAAAGCCGGCCGAGCTGAACACCGGTATCGCCCTGCTGCTGATGGGTAGAACGGGTGACGCCCTGAAACTGCTGGAGCCCCTCGTCGCCTCGCAGCGGATCAGTGCGAAGATTCCCGGAAATTACTGGCTGGAAACCGCGCGGGCGGCTCTGGTCGCCTACGCGGTGGAGGGCAATACCTCCAAGTGCAACGACCTCGGCAAGGAGATCTCCGACGCCACGCCGATCCAGGGCATCGACCCCTTCGTGTCGCTCGGCAAGGCCCTGCTTCTGCCCACCACGACCAAGATCGCCGACCGGGAAACCGCCCTGCGGGATCTTACCACGGACAATCTTCCGGCCGATGTCTGCGCTTACGCCTCTTTCTATCGGGGGAATCTGCTCAAGGGGGCAAAACGCGATTCCGAGGCGCTCGAAGCCTATCTCGCGGTGACCTGCCTTTTCCCATCCGGGGGCATGGTCCTCAACGGCGTCGCCGAACTTCATGCTTCGGAGCTGTTGAACGCCGTCGGCCGCCGCGAGGAAGCCGTGGCCATTCTCAAATCCTCCATCAGCCACTCGGCCGGAACCTTGGTGGCGGCTGAAGCCAACAAGCGCCTTGAAAGCCTCAAATAAACCAACCACCCTTCCCTCACTCAACCTCTCTCAATAACATCGCCATGAAAAAAACCATCCAACAGGCTGTCTACGCGGCACTCGTCCTCCTCCCCACGACCGTCTTCGGCGCGGAAGCCGCTGCTCCGGGCGTGACGAAGAAGACCCTCATCGACACCTATCTCGAAGGCGGTTGGGTCATGCACCTCCTGCTGGTGTGTTCGATCGCCATGGTCTGGCTGATCATCGACATCTGGCTTCGCACGAACCGTCCGAAAATGACTCCGACGGAAGACGTGACCCTGGCGCAGGAGCTTTTCCGCGCCGGTGACTACCTCGGCGCCTATCAGGCGATGAAGGCCAGCTTCAGCCCGTTTGCGGAAGTGGTCCGTGCCGGCCTCGGTTCCGTCGGCTACGGCAAGGATGCCACCGAAGAGGCGATCTATTCCACTGTGGAAAAGGTGAACTCCACCCTTCAGACCCGCATCAACTACCTTTCCGTCATCGGCGTCTGCGCTCCGATGATCGGACTGCTCGGAACCGTCGGTGGTATGAAAGGCGCCTTCGGCAGCCTGGGTTCCGCCGGCCTTTCCAGCGGCGTGGGCGAACTCGCCGGTCACATCGGTGAGGTGCTCGTCGCCACCGCAACCGGTCTGCTCGTCGCCATCCCGGCGTTCATGGCCTTCTATTTCCTCCGGAACAAGCTGCAGGGGGCCGTCCACCACCTCCATGAGGTTTCGGAGCACCTTTTCCGCAACGCTCCCTACGATTATCTCAAGGATGCCGATGTCGGCCAGGAAGAGACCTATGCGGCCCTTCCGAACTGGATCGAATCGCCCCAAGGCTGAGCTCCGTGCCATCCTTTCATAACAACCATTTAACGAACTGATCCCATGGCCGGTGGAGGTGGAGGAGGAGACGGGGAACCTGAGTTCCAGATTGCGCCGATGATCGACGTGCTGCTGGTGCTGCTTGTGTTCTTCGTCATGATCACTTCCGCCGAAGTGCTCAAGGTGGACAAGGCGCTCACGCTGCCGGTGTCCCCGAACGCGAAAAAGCGCGAGCCCGAGATGGCCAAGCACGAAATGGCGGTCAACGTCCGTTTCGAGCCCTCGACCAACAAGGGCGTGCTCGTCGTCGACGACGTGGTTTACAACAACTGGTCGGAAGTCGTGCCCATCCTTCAGGAGAGCCGCAAGCGCGACGAAAAGCTGCGCATCGTGGTCCGTGGCGACGCCAATGTGCCCGCCGGTGAAATCCAGCGCGTCATGAACCTCATCGGCGAGGCCGGCATCGCCGACATCGCCTTCGCCTCCTCCAACAAGTGACACGCCCATGAAAAGGAAAAGCCGCCGCCGGAAACAATCCGCGGAAGTCAACTTGGGCTTCCAGATCGCGCCGATGATCGACGTGGTTTTCGTCATCCTTCTGTTCTTCATCGTCCAGGCCAGCGACATCCAGGTGGAGAACGCCCACGTCACCAAACTGCCGGGAACCGTCTCGACCGAGTCCGACACCCCGCTGCCGGATGAAATCGCCGTCCGCATCGACGACGATGGACAGGTGTATCTCAACGATGATCCGCTGGACTCTCCGGAGGCGAAAAACCTGCCGGAATTCGCCAGCAGCCTGAACCAGCTTCGTGAAAGCAGCGAGGCTTCCAAGTCCGAGGTGCTGGTGACGATTTATGCCAACGAGCTGGCCCGTTACGAGCGCGTGGTCGATGTCTTGGACGCGCTGAGCCGGGCGAAAATCGCCAACGTGAGTTTCCAAGCCGGAGACCCTGAATGACTTCCTGATTTGTTGTCGGATTTCCTGATTCCCAATCTCCATCTTTCTGATTGAATGAAGAAAACCCGACAAACCCATGGAAATTTACGACGAAGAAGGAAATCTCATCCAGCTTGAGAAGCCGAAACAGAGCTGGTGGGCCAAGATCGGCGGCGGCTCGCTGATGATCGCGGCGCTCTTTCATGCGCTGCTGCTGATCGTCGGGGCGTTCTGGATTTTCAAAATCACCCGCGAGCCCGAAAAAACCGTGGATTTCATGCCGCCCGGCGGCGGTGGCGGCGAACGCGGGGCCGAGCATCAGATCCAACAGAAAAAGCGCGCGCAGATCACCCCGACGAACAACGTCAAACGGGTTTTCGCCGAAGGAGCGCAAGCCTCTTACGCGATTCCCGAGCAGGGCGACAGCTTCGGTGAGATGTCCGCCCTCAGCTCTCTCAGCGGCGGCGGCATGTCCGGCGGCCTGGGCGGTGCCGGCGGTGGCAGCGGATTTGGCAAAGGGGGCGGAGCCGGCGGCGGCCTCGGCTTGGGTGGCGGCGCGGGCAAGCTTTTCGGATTGATTCCGGAAACCATGCGCAAGCGTTGTTCGAAGGAAGACCGCCTCGAACGGCTCACCCAGAATGGCGGCACGCCGGCCTGTGAGGATGCGGTGATGAAATCCCTCCGCTGGCTCAAGAGCAACCAGTCCGCCGACGGTTCCTGGGGAGAAGGCGACAAGGCGGGAATGACCGGTCTGGCGTTGCTCGCCTATTTCGGCCATTGCGAAACCCCGGTTTCGGAGGAGTTCGGTGACTCATGCATGAAGGGCATCGTTTACCTGGTCAATCTGGGCATGCAGAACCAAGGCGGCATGATCGCCACCGGCGGGGGAAATGGAAAATGCTACGAACACGCCATCGCGACCTACGCCCTGGGCGAGGCGGCCACGTTTTGCAAAGAGCTGAAGGTCGAGGTCCCATCGCTCATGGAAGTCACCGAGAAGGCCGGCCAGTTCATCATCAACAATCAGAACAAGAACGGCGGCTGGGCTTACGGCTACATGACGGATGATCCTGGAAAAGTGCGGGCCGGAGAATCGAAGGCGCATACCGATGTCTCCATCACGGGTTGGCAGATCCAGGCGCTCAAGGCGTGCAGCCATACCGGCATCCGCTACAGCGGGATGACGACCTGCATCGGCAAGGGGCTGGACTACCTGGCCAACTGCCAGAATGAGAACGGGGGGTTCGGCTACGACAACAAGGAGCCGACCGGAGAGCTGAAGTATCACACGCTGACCGGAGTCGGCATGCTGTGCAACCAGATGTGGGGCAAGGGCGCTCGTGAGGAAGTCCGCAACGCCGCGAAATACGTCATGGAGAATTCGAAATTCGAATACAACGGGGAATTCTGCGACCTTTACGGCCACTATTACGAGTCGCAGGCGATGATGCAGCGCGGCGGGGAGCAGTGGAAATATTACAACGACATGTTCCGCGATCAGTTGCTGAACAACCAGGAAGCCGACGGCTCATGGAAAGTCCCGGGCGGCGGCAGTAAAAATGTCAGGGCCGGAGCGTCGGAGTCCTTCACCAGCCGAAGCAAGCAAAGCAAGATCTACCGCACCTGTCTCTGCACGCTCATGCTGGAAGTCTATTACCGCTTCCTCAACACCGGTGGCGGCGGCAAGGAAAAGCCCTCCATCTGAGTCGTACTCCGGCGGGCCGGCCGGCAAGCGAAGGAGTAACCCGGCCCGGCCCGGGATGGAAAGATCCCGGCGCCCCCGGCGTAATCTGGTCACGCATTGCCCGGGCTTGCGTTCGGTTCACACATCGATAGACTCCCATTCATTCATGAAGTGCTGCCATTTCTCAGTTGCGGGATTTTTTCTCTCCGCGCTCATCGCTTCCGCCGCTTCCGCCGATCCGATGCCGGTGGCCAAGGAAATGAACTTCCTCCAGATCCTCGCGAAGGGCGGCATCATGATGTATCCGCTCGGCATCATGTCGGTCATCACGGTGCTGCTGATCTTCGTTTTCCTGCTGACGATCCGGCGTAACGCCATTGTCAGCGACCGGTTCATGAACACGACCGAGGCGATGATCCGCAAGCGCGATTTCCTCGGACTGATCACCCTCAGCCACCGCCGGAACGAGTGCATGGCCCGCATCACCCAGAAAACCCTCGATTTCATGAATGCCAATCCGGGCGCGTCGTTCGAAGACGTCCGCGATGTTGCCCAGGTCGAAGGCTCGCATCAGGCCAGCATGCTGACCTCCCGCATCTCCTATCTCGCCGACCTCGGCGGCATCGCCCCGATGGTCGGGCTGCTCGGCACGGTCATGGGCATGATCAAGGCATTCCTGGAAATTTCCTCCGGTGGCGTCGAGCAAGGTGTCCGCCAGATGGGCTTGGCGGAAGGGGTTTCCGAGGCGCTCATCGCCACCGCCGGCGGACTGGCCATCAGCATTCCGGCGCTCGCCTTCTACTCCATTTTCCGCGGCCGGGTGCAGAAATACATCTCCGAGCTCGAAGCCGCCGCCACCCATTTCATCGCCCTGCTTCACACGCAGATGGACCGACAGCCGGCGCAGCCGCCCGCCCAGCCGCAGTATGCGAATCCGGTCCAGCGCGCGCGCGAGGATTATGCCATGCCGGTGCCGTCGCCGCTTGTCGGCGAGCGCCCCGACCTTCACGGGATCTAATCGACCACCGGGATGAAATTTTCCACCCGCCAGCCGCCGCCGGTGTCCATCCAGTTGGCGCCGATGATCGACATCCTGCTGTTGTTGCTGAGCTTCTTCATCATCAACTATCAGTTCAGCAAGTCGGAAACCGAGCTCAATGTCTCCGTCCCGACCGCACAGGAAGGAGCCGAACCCGAACGGGTGCGCGGTGAGATCATCATCAATGTCCTCGCCGACGGCAGCATCCGGGTTGAGAGCCTGGCGATGAACCGGCAGCAGTTGTTTGAAAAGCTTTCCGCCATCGCCAAGCAGTTCCAGAACCAGCCCGTCCGCATCCGCGGCGATGCCGAGGTGGACTTCCAGCGCATTGTGGAAGTCATCGATACCTGCCAGAAGGCGGGGATCTGGAATATTTCCTTCGCGACCCAGGCTCCGGAACCGCCCGCGCCATCGAAGTGATTCGCTTGGCAAACCCATCTGAACAGGCCAATCTCCCCGCATCTTGAAACGCGCTCTCGCCATTCTCATTCTCGCTTCCGGTCCGGTGGTCGCTCAGGTCCCCCGGGCGGAAGCCGTGGACCCGGCGCTGAACTCGGATGCGGGCAATGATTTTTTCCTCCGTGGGAAAAACCTCTACGATGCCGCTCAGGCGAGCACGACCCAGGACAACCGTTTGGATTACTTCCAACGTTCGGCTCAGATTTTCTCCGAGTATCTGAACTCGTTCCCGAATCACCCGAACGCGGAGGTGGCATGGTGGTATCTCGGAAACAGCTACTACCTTTCCGGTCAGCTTGACGATGGGAAGCGCTGTTTCAGCACCCTCATGAACCGTTATGGCAACGGCAAATGGGCGGCGCTGGCCGCCTACACGCTGGCTGCGGATCATTACAACAAGGCGGAATATGCCTTCGCCGCCCCGCTGTTCGAGCGCTTCGCGGGCAATGCGCCCAAGCCCGAGGAGAGGTCGCGGGGCAATTATTACGCCGGAAATTGCTACCGGTTTCTCGGCCGGGATCGTGAGGCGATCGGTTCCTACAGGAAGATCATCGAAGATCCGGCCGGCGGCTTGTATGCCCCTCAGGCGAAGGTCGCACTGGGGCATCTCGCGTTGAAGGCCGGCAAGCTGCAGGAAGCCCTCGCGCAGTTCGAAGAGGTCATCGCCTCTCCCTATTCCGCAAAAATCCGCGGCGAGGCGGCGCTCAACGCATCGCTCACCGCCACCAAGCTCGGCCAGACCGAGTTGTCCGACAAGTATCTCCAACTCATCCTCGGCAATCCCGGAATGGAAGACTTCCGTGCGGATGCGCAGACCGCGCTGATGAGCAATTTGTTCGCGAAGAAGCAGTATCGAGAAGTCATCGAGGTGTTCCGCCGCAGTTCGTCGAAAGCCAGTGGCGACAAGGAGGCGAACCGCCTGATGATCGCCGCCCGCTCCTACATGCGGCTCAAGCAGCCGAGCGAGGCGCTCCAGCTTTTTCGCGATGTCGAGAAACTGGTGAAACCGGAGACGGACATGGCATTCTTCGCTTCCTACTACCGGTTGCTCTGTTTTTTCCAAATCGAAGGCCGCCATCTGCCGGATCAGGTCGATGCGTTCCTCCAGCTCTATCGGAAATCGCGGCCGGAGGATCCGCGTATCCACACCGCGCTCATGATGAAGGCGGAGACGTTGTTCGCAAACAAGGAGACCGCCGCAGCGGCGAAGGTTTACAGCGAGATCAACGCCGCCGCCATCAGTGAGAAGAACCGCCCCGGCCTGCTCTATCAGCGAGGTTGGTGCCTGTCCGAGGCCGGGGACGCCCAAGGCGCGGTCCGCTCGCTGACCGATTTCATCGCCAAGTATCCCGAAGATTCGCGCCTTCCCTCCGCCCTCGCCAAGCGGGCGAAAGCTTATGCGGACAGTGCCGAACCGGCGAAAGCGATCATCGATTTCGACCGTCTGACCACCACCGCCGATGCGCCTGCCGATTTGAAGTCTTTTGCATGGCTTGAGTCCGCCCGTCTGCGACGTGCGGAAAGCAACATTCCGGACATGATCGTCCGCTACCAAGGGCTTCTGCAGAACGTCAAGGACCTCAGCGACAATCTCCAGGCGGAGGCGAACTACTGGATCGGTTGGGGATTTGTGAAAAACAATTCCGCCAAGGAGTCGGTTTCCTATCTTGAAAAAGCCCGGACCCTGCGTCCGAACGAGTATGGCAAACACGCCGGACTTCTTCTCGCCATCGTCTACTTCGCTTCCCAGGACCTGCTGAACCTGACCGAGGAGATCAAGCTCGCGATTGCCGGCAATTACGAAGGCGACATTCCCGAGAAGGCGATCCAGTGGGCCGGCAACAGCTCCTACAATTCCGGAGACTACGCTTTCGCGGCGAAATCGCTCTCGCTGGTTTCCAATCCGGACGAGCCTCGTGAAACCCCCAAGGAGGTCTGGCGCTACCTCGCCAAGGCCCGTCTCGAAATCGGCGAAGGCGAAGGAGCCTTGGTCGCGGCGAACAATGTGCTCGCCGTGGAGGATAATCCCGGTTGGAAAGCCGATGGACTGGTCGACCGGGGACGCGCCCTGCTGATGCTCAAGCGTTATGATGAAGCCCGCAAGGCGGCCGATGAGGCCATTCCGCTGCGGCCTCAAGGCCACACCAGCGCCAGGCTCAATATCCTCGACGGCGATCTGGAACTCCAAGCCGGAGATGCCAAAACCGCGGCCGCGAAATACCTGATTGTCGTCGGGTTCAATGTGGACGACAAGGAGCTCAAGCCGCTCGCACTCTGGAAACTCGCCCAAGCGCTTGAAAAGCAAGGCGACCAAGCCGAGGCTGGAAAATCCCGCTTGCAGCTCCAGACCGAATTTCCCGGTTGGAAACCTCCTGTCCACTGAGCCATTTCCGCCTCCCGTTTCTCCGATCACTTTTCAATATCGTCCATGATTCCTCCTGCCACCGCTGCCGCCTCGAAACCCGCCAAGCGCAAATCCGAAGCTTGGTCCCCTGACAAATCGTCGGAACTCTACGGCGTCGATACATGGGGCCACGGGTTCTTCGGCGTGAACAAGAACGGCCACGTCACCGTGCGTCTTGAGGATGACGAAGCACAGGCCGAGGTCTCGCTCTTCGAAGTCATCGACGGCCTCCGCGATCGAGGCACGCACCTTCCGGTGCTCCTCCGCTTCCGCGATCTCCTCCATTCCCGCATCACGGAAATCAACGAGTCGTTCCGCAAGGCGATCAAGGAAACCAAATACCGCGGCGAATACCGCGGCGTCTATCCGATCAAGGTCAACCAGCAGCGCCAGGTCATCGAGGAGATTTCCGAGTTTGGAAAAAAATACCACTACGGACTCGAAGCCGGCTCCAAGCCCGAACTCATCGCCGCGCTCGCGCACATGCACGATCCCGAGGCCTATCTGATCTGCAATGGCTACAAGGACGAGGAGTTCATCGACCTCGCCCTCCAGGCCCAGAAAATGGGTCTGCGCGTCATGCTCGTGCTGGAAATGCCAAGCGAACTGGATCTCATCCTCGAACGCTCGCGCAAGATCGGCATCCTGCCGAATCTCGGGGTCCGCGTGCGCCTCTCCACCAAGGGCTCCGGCCACTGGCAGGAAAGCGCCGGTGACAAGTCCGTCTTCGGCCTCAACGCCTCGCAGGTCATCGCGGTCGTCGATCAGCTCAAGGAGTCGGGTTACATCGGCTGCCTGAAAATGCTGCATTACCATCAGGGCTCGCAGATTCCTAACATTGCTTCGATCCGCGAGGGCGCCACCGAGGCGGTCCGGATGTATTGCGATCTCGTCAAGGAAGGCGCGCCGATGGGCGTCCTCGACATCGGCGGCGGCATGGCGGTCGACTACGACGGCTCGCACACGAATTTCCATTCATCCTGCAACTACTCCGTCGCGGAGTACTGCACGGACATCGTCGAGGTCATCTCGCAGATTTGTGACAAGGCCGGCGTCACCCATCCGAACCTGATTTCCGAATCCGGCCGCGCCGTCGTCGCCTACTACTCGGTGCTCGTTTTCAACGTGCTCGACGTCACCAGCGCCCAGACCAGCGAGGCCGCGCCACCGATCCCGGAAAACGCGCCGCAGAACCTGATGAACATCATCGAGGTCAACAAGGTCATCAATAAGAAGAACCTCCAGGAATGCTTCAACGATGCCATGTACTACCGCGACCAGATGCGCGCGCAGTTCTTCTACGGCGCCGCCACCCTCCGCGAGCGCGGTCTGGCCGAAGCCTGGTTCTGGCACATCCTGACGCGGATCTCCAACATCATCGCCGACCTCGACGACGACATCCCGGAAGACCTCCGCGAGCTGTCCTCCACCCTCGTCGACTTCTACTACGGAAATTTCAGCCTCTTCCAATCGCTGCCCGACTCCTGGGCCATCGATCAGGTGTTCCCCGTCATGCCCATCCACCGGCTTGATGAAAAGCCCCGCCACCGCGCGGTGCTCGCCGACATCACCTGCGACTGCGACGGCAAGATCGACCGCTTCATCGACAAGGAGGACGTGGCGAAGATCCTCCCGCTCCATGACTTCAAGCAAGGCGAGCCCTACTACCTCGCCGTCTTCCTCGTGGGGGCCTATCAGGAAACCCTCGGCGATCTCCACAACCTGCTCGGAGACACCAACGTCGTCGGCGTCCACCTCGAAAAGGGCAAACCGGTCTACACCCACGAAGTCGAAGGCGACACCGTCGCGGACGTTCTCAGCTACGTCGAATTCGACCCCAAGGAACTCGTCACCCGCTTCCGCACCTTCGCCGAGAAAGCCGTCACCGAAGGCCGCATCTCGCCGAAAGAACGCCGCGAGATCCTGGATCTTTTCCGGGAAGGTCTCGCCGGTTACACTTACTTCGAGAGCTGACTGGAGCGCGGAATTGATACCGCGCTCTAACCGGGCGGGGTTATTTCCCCGCCAGCCACTGTTCCAGCAGCTGCGGCCAGATGGCTAGGTCGCCTTTGCCGCCGAGGCCGTAGCCATGGCCGCCTTTTTCGAAAAGGTGGAGTGAGACGGGGACACCGTTGGCTTTGCAGGCGGAGGCGAATTCGAGGCTGTTGCGGCAATCGACCCCGTCGTCGGAGGTGCTGAGGAGGAAGACCGGCGGGGTGTCTTTGGTGACGGCTTTTCCGGTGGAGTATTTCACGGATGCTTCGGCACCTGGGTTTTTTCCTAGCAAGTTTGTCCGCGAGCCCCCGTGGGCGAGTGGCGGTTCCATGGAAATCACCGGATAGATCAGGATCGAGAAATCGGGACGGCAGGGCTGGCTGTCGATGGCGTCTTTTCCTTCTTCGGCAAACGTGTCGGCGAAGCGGGTGGTGCAGAGGCTGGCGAGGTGGCCGCCGGCGGAGAAGCCCATGATGCCGACTTTTTTCGGGTCGATGTTCCACTCGCTGGCTTTCGAGCGAACGGTGCGGATCGCCCGACGTGCATCGAGGAAGGGCACGGGAAACTGATAGCCGAGCGCGGGATTTCCACTGACGCGGTACTTCACGACGATCCCCGCGATGCCGCGGGCGGCGAGCCACTTGGCGACGTCGTGGCCTTCGTGGTTGGAAGCCAGAATTCCGTAACCTCCGCCGGGTAAAACGAGGACTGCCGCGCCGGTGGCATTGTCCTTTTCTGGGAGGTAAACCTGATATTGAGGAATCTCGATGTCGCTCAAGCGGCCGCCTTCGCCGGTTTTTTCGGTGCCGGTGGGAGGTTGTTTCGCGCCGGGGGCTTCGCCGGGCCAGAGATTGGTCCATTGGGCGGTGGCGAGGGAGGCCGACAGGATGAGGAGGAAGGCGATGCGTTTCATCGGGTTTCTGAATTTCTGTTATTTCGACACCTTGATGCGGGCGGGGACATCCTTGATCTCGATGCCGGCCTTGGTCAGCGAGTCCCAGACTTTCAGCAGGCGTTCGAGCGGGATGTTCTTGTCCGCTTCAAGCTCCAGCTTGCGGCCTGGATTCTGTTTCTGATAGGCGGCGAGATAGGATTCCAGCAGTCCTTCCGGGACGGCGAGGGAGTCGAGGGTGACATTTCCGAGCGCGTCCAGGGCGATGGTCGAGCGGACGTCGGCGACGGTGTCCGAAGGGATTTCCCGGACGGTCGGCAGCTCGATGCGCAGCACGTCCCGCGGTTTCTTGAAGGCGGTGGAGACGATGAAGAAGACGAGCAGGACGAACAGGATGTCGATCATCGGAATGACCGCGACCTGGCTGCGCGTGGTTTTGGGACGGTGGAAACGCATGGTGGATCAGGCGTTCGGGGTGGGCTTCTCGCAGGCCGAGGACAGGTCCGCCAGGAGGTTTTCGAGGCGGGCGGTCAAGGTCTCGATGCGGCGGACGAAATAGCCGTGGGCGATGACGCAGGGGACGGCGATGGCGAGACCGAAGATGGTGGTGGTGAGAGCCTCGGCGATGCCCTTCGCGATCATGAGGTGGTCGGAATTGTCACCGAGACCCTGGAAGATCGTGACGAGTCCCGAGGCGGTGCCGAGCAGGCCTAACAGCGGGGCGATGGTGATGACCGTATCCAGCACGCCGATGCCCGCATGGAGATGGACCGTCTCCTCGCGGGCGGCGGACTCCACGGCATGGGTGATCTCGCTCCTGGATTTCCCCCGATGCTTGAAGACGACGGCGGCGAGGCGGGCGAGGGTGCTGTCTCCTTTTTGAAATTCCTTGAGCACGGGCTCCACGCGGTCGGAGACGATGCGCTGTTGGAACTGGGCGACCTCGTGGGCGAGGGATTTCGGAATCACGCGGTTGCCGGAAAGTGATAGGAATTTGTAGAGGATCGCCATCGTTCCTGCGATGGAGGTGATGCCGAGCGGGATCATGAAGATGCCGCCCCGGTGGAGGAAATCCCATGCGGCGCCGAGACCGCCGGACTGCGCGACGGCGAGAAATTGATTAGAGGTTTCGATCATGATGATTCGTTAGAAGTAGAAGTTGAAGATGAGTTCGAGCGGTTCTTTTTCGAATTCCTTCTTCACGGCCGGCGGCATGGCGGGGATGTCGGCGTCGCGGATGGAATTGAGGGTGAAACCTTTTTGCACCTCGCCGGTCTCCATCTGGCCGACGAACTGGACGGTGCGCACGCGGCCGCTGTTTTCCACGAAAAACCTGACGGTCAAAAATCCCGGTGTGATGAAATCGCGGTGGCGCACGCAGTTCCGCTGCCATTCCAGCTCGACGGCGCGGCTGATGACCGCCTGATAGCGGCCGAGCGGGGAATCCGCGACATCGAGCGCGCTGCGACCGGTCCGCGAAATGGAGCCGACGATCGCGGCCTTGCGCTGGTAGCCGCGGAAGCCGGGATCGTTCGCGGATTGCGCGGCTGCGGGCTTGGGGGCTTCCGCCGCCTTGGTGGCTGTGGAGCCGTTTCTGAGGCGTTCCGGCGGGGTGGGCTTGATTTCGGATTTTTCCGCAACCTCCTTGGGCACGGAAACATCCACCGGGTTAGGTCCTTCCAGCAGACGCTCGCGGGGAGGCGGGGAGGATTTGGACTCCGCATTTCCGGGTGTTTCCGTTTTCTCGCCGGGTGGCGAATTCTCGGCGAGTGACGGGTCGGAAACGGGAGCGGGCGGCGTGGGTTGGGCGGGCATCGCCTCCTGCGGTTTCGCGGGTTGGGAACTGCCGAGTCTGCCGTCCTGATAGTCGCTCTCGGTGGTTTCCAGATCCTGATGTTCCTTTTCGATTCCGGCCTGAGAGGGAAGGGGAGGAGCAGCCGCGTCAGGAGCGCGGTCGCTGGTGGCTAGGGTGTTGCGCTCGCCGATGAACGCCCGCGTTTCCGGTGCGGCGGCGGTCTGGTCCTCGCTGGTCCGCGCGAATTTCGGCTTCTCAGGAGCGGCGGCCGCCGGTTCGACGACGGCGGCAGGCGATGCCGTTGGCGCGGCGGTAGCGAGTTCGGGGAAAATCGTCACCGTCGTTTCATGGGCGGCGGGTCGGGGGGGCACCGGTCGCGATTTGCGGAGGATTTCGGCTTTCAGGGAGATGAATCCGACGGTGCCCAGGATGGCGACATTGACCAGCAGCGAAAGGCCGAGCGCGATCGCCCACAGGCGACCGTCTCCCTGACGTGCGGTTGATGCGGATGCTGTCATTGCGAACGCGGGCAGCTTTGCCGGGAAACGACCCCGGCGCAACACGCGAATCCGTGGCTCGGCGGGCGGGCGGTCCCGTGCCATTTCCGTCACCGGATCACAATGTGTCGGCCGTCGTCACTGACAGAACTGTTACATGGCGATTTCGTCGCACCGTGGGGGTGGCAACCCGCCGTCCAAGTTTCGCAAACAACCATCGTTCAATCCGAACGAACCACGGTCTATCAGACAAATCCTTCCTCAATCCGCCAAGCGCATGAAAACAACGATGATCCTCGGCACCCTGGCCTCCATGGGCCTGCTCTCCGCCGCTTCCGCCGCCTCCCTGTTCGGAGTCACCACCGACAACAAGCTGGTCAGCTTCGACACCGCGGCTCCGGGCAGCTTCACCTCTTCCGTGACCATCACCGGCCTCTTCGATGCCGACGGCGTCACCCCGAACCCGGGCGGTTCGATCCTGAATCTGGCATACAATCCGACGGATGCGCGATTGTATGGAATCGACAACAACGCGAATTTCTATCAGATCAATCTGGGCGGTGCGGCCACCCTCGTTTCCTCGGGCTTCTCGCCGGCGGGATTCAGCGCGGGATTCGCCTATGATCCGTTCAACAACAACTTCGTCTTCGCCGACGACGCCGCGGGAAATCATTCGATCACCACCGCCGGCGCGGCGACCACGAATGCGAATTTCACCTACGCCGGAGGCGGCACGCCGTCGATCTTCGGTCTGGCGATCGACCAGTCCTTCGGAACGGTCTTCGCGATCGATGCGGTCAACGACAGCCTTTCGACAAGCATCAATCCGCTTTTCCCCACGAACAGCGAACTCAGCCTCGTCGGCGGCCTCGGCATCGACGTCACCGCGTTCGGCGGCCTGGTCGTCGATGAGGACGGAAACGTTTTCGCCGCCCTTTCCACGGACGGACTGACCTCCGGCCTCTACAGCATCGACCCGCTCACCGGTGCCGCCACCTCGCTCGGAAGTTTCGGTGGCGCGGGTCTCGCGTCCATCGCCGTGCCGGAGCCATCCGCCGCGTTGCTCGGCGGTCTCGGGCTGCTTGCGATTTTCCGCCGCCGCCGCGCTTGAAGATTTCTCCCTCCCCAACCTGAAATTGCTCTAACCAAATGAAAACATCCACCATCACCACCTTCGCCGGTCTCGCGCTGGCATCCTCCCTGCACGGCCAGGGAATCAAAACCACGGAAGGTTCCTACCTCGCCGCGACCCCGTCCTCCGACTTCACCGTCGAGCCTCTGATCACCGTCGGCGACCGCGTGCCGGTCACTCCGGGCACGGCTCCCGCCGGCGTTTCGGATTTCGCCTTCTGCGGCATCCCGGACGCCATGGGCATCTACAAGGACCGGGTGTCCGGCCAGAACGTCCTTTTCGTCGCTCATGAAATCGGCAACACCTCGCATTCGCGTCCGTTCCCGGGCCAGACCCGTTACAAGGGTGCCTGGGTTTCGCGCTTCGTGATGAGTCCGGACGGCGGTGTCGTGAACGGCTCGGTCGCCCACAAGGAACTTTTCCTTGAAAACACCTTCCAAGCCGCCAATGCGCCGCTCGAAGGAGACGCCACCGGCTTCACCCGTTTTTGTTCCGGTGCCTTCGCCGGTCCGGAACACGGCATGGACCGCCCGCTTTTCCTCACCAACGAGGAATCCTCGTCCGGCCTCTATGATGTCAAAGGAGCCCAGACGGTCGTCATCGCCGACGGGAAAATGTACACCGTGCCCGATCTCGGCCGCGTGACCCGTGAGACCAGCGTCGTCCAACCGCGCCGCGACGCGCTCACCGTGATCGTCTCCACGGAAGACGGCCCGGCCACCGGCAATGCCGTTTCCTACATCTACATGTATGTCGGCACCAAGCAGCGCCGGTCCACCAGCGTGCTGGATAAAAACGGTCTGACCGATGGCAAGATCTATGTGCTCGCCGGCCGCGACAGCCATGCGAACGAAGGCACCTTCACCAGCGGCAGCCTGCCGACGAAGTGGGTGGAAATCGTCAATGGCGCGGCTCTCACCGCCAACCAGCTTTCCGCCGCGGCCGACTTGGCCGGTGGTTTCGGGTTTGTCCGGACGGAAGACGCCGAGTTCGATCCGAACCAGCCGACGCGCAGCCTGTTTGTCGCCACCACCGGCGGCAGCGGACCGAATCCTCTCGGACGGCTTTATGAAGTGACCTTCAACCCAACCAACCCGACCGCCAACGGCACGCTGAACGTGGTTTACAACGCATCGAACGTGATCAACCCCGGCGGCACCTACAACGGCACTCCCGGTAAAATGGCGGCGGTCAACGGCGTCACCGGTTCGCTCGGCACCTACTCCGGTGGCGGCGCGCTGGGCACCGGCACGGATTTCCCCGTGAGCATCGACAACATCGCGGTTTCGGGTGATTTCATCGTCGTTTGCGAGGACCGCAATTCTCCGGCTGACGCTGTCTTCGCCTTCTACGGCCGCAACGGCGGTGCCTGGACTCTGGATCGCAACAATAGCTATGCGGCCAAGCTCCAGACCACGTTCAACTATGCCTACACCGAAGGCCGCGACGGCAACGCGCTGGGATCCAACTCGCGCGGCCAATGGGAAACCTCGGGCGTGATCGCATCCGATGCGATCTTCGGAGCCGGAACGTTCGTGATCAACGTCCAGGCCCACCCGGTCAACGCGAACTACCATCGCTCGAACGCTCCGAACGGATCGGGCGGCTCGCTGAGCAAGGCGCAGGCGCAGTCGGAATTCGCGGAAGACGGCCAGGTCCTGATCCTGCGTCCGAAGCAGCCGAACTGATTCCATTCGATTGAATCCACAGACCGGCCGGGTGCGAATCCCCGGCCGGTCTTCCCTGTCTCCATGCCCCGCCTCACCTTACAATCCGTTTTCCTGGCGACCGAAGCGATTCTGCTCGCCGCTCTCGCTTTTTCGCACGGGTCACTCTGGCTGCTTCCTGCTGCCGGGATTCTCGCGTTGCTCGCGTCCCTGCAAACCCGCCGGCTCGCGTGGCTTGGCATCGCCGCCGCGGTCGGAGCATCCGCCGTTTGGGTTTTTTCCGACAGAGCGGTTGGAAATCCCGTCCCGCCGACGGCCTATCCGGTCATCGCGCTCGTCGCCGGCACCGGCTGCGCGTTCCTCGGCATCCTGGCCTCGCTGGCCAAGAAGAAACCGCTGCCGGTTTCCTCCGCGCTCGGTCGTCTGGCCGTGGCGCTGCATTTTCTCGCGGCCGGTGTGTTTCTCGCCGCCGCTTGGTTTCCGGTGCCCATGCCTCTGGTGTTCGGCTGGAGCGGCTGCGGCATCGCCTGCGTTCTCGCGCTGGATACTTTCATCAAACTCGTCTCACGCCTCTACACGCCTCGCCGGCATTGGAAGGAATTGCCCGCACCCGGCGCGTTCTTTTTCTTCCGCTGGCTCGGGAAAGACTGGCGCGCCTGCTTCCCGGTCGCGACCACCGCGGACGACGCGTTTTCCCTGAAACTCCCGGAAATGTGGATGTGGCCCGCGCTGAGAGGGCAGCTTCCCTCGCTCGCCCTCGCCGCCGTCGCGGTCACTTGGCTGGGCAGCGCTTTTCACGAAGTCGGCGTCGGCCAGACCGGCGTCCGCCAAACAGCGGGAACCTGGGGCAAGGTCAATCTCGCCCCCGGATTCCACTTCTCGCTGCCATGGCCGCTCGGTGCCGTGGAAATGGTGGAAACCGGAAAAATCCAGGAAACCGTCCTCGGTTTCCGAGCCGATCCCGGCCAGCCGATCCTCTGGGAGCGCGCTCATTACGAAGACGAGCGATTGTCCCTCGTCGGCGGTGGCGATGATTTCCTCTCTATCTCCGTTCCCATCCACTACCGCATCGTCGATCCCGCCGCCTACCTCCGCGGCGCGGCCAATCCCGGACGGCTGGTGCGCGACGCGGGCGACCGGATTCTCCTCGATCTCACCCTGCACCGCTCCGCCGCCGAGGTCATGACGACCGCCCGTGAGGAGATCCGCCGGGATTTTCATCAACAGCTTCAGGCCGAGCTCGACCGAGAGAAATCCGGCATCCGCATCGAGGAAGTCTGCCTGCGAGACGTTCATCCGGCGGTGGAAGTTGCCCCGGCTTTCCAGGAAGTCCTCACGGCGATGGAGGAAAAGGAAGCGATGCTCCATGACGGCGAAAGCTATCGCCGCAACTATTCCACCCGCGCCCACAGCGATGCCTTCGAGGTGGTGGTGAGCGCGAATTCCACCGCATCGAACCGGCTCGCCCGTGTCCACGGGGAAATCACCCGCTTCAATTTCCGCCGGGATGCATGGGATCTGGCCCGCACTTTGTTCGAAGTGCGCGAGGGTTTCCAGGTGTTCGACGAGACGCTGGCAGGCGCGAAAAAGGCGATTTTCGACGACCGCATCCGCTCCTCCATGACGACCCAGCTCGATCTCCGCCGCGTGCTCAATCCCGACGTCATCGACCGCAAGCCAGCCGCCGCCGAGACGCTGGTGCCCCGTCCGTCGCGTTCGCGCGACGCCTTCGATCTCGATATCGAGGGCTTCCTGCGCACCGACAAGGGCGAGGTGCCCGCCGTTTCCGCCACTCCGGACGATCCCGACAACCTTCTCAAAACCAACGTCCCCAACCCATGAACGCAGGATCCCGCATCACCGTTTTCCGTCTCGCCCTGATCCTCGCCGTCGGCTGCACCGTGCTCGCCTCCGCTTGCGGATTCATCCTCAGCGAGACCGAAAGCGCCCTCGTCCTGCGGTTCGGCAAACCCGTCCGCGTTTTGGAAAAATCCGGCTTCTACCTGCGGCTGCCAGCGCCTCTGGAACGGATCGTCCGTATCGACCGTCGGCTCCAGCATTCCGACATCCGCTTGAGCGAGACGCTCACCCAGGACCAGCGGAACGTCATCGTCCCGGTGTTCTTCACTTGGAAAGTCGCCGATCCGCTGCGTTTCCACGTCTCGGTCAAAGACACCGCCAACGCCTCTTCCAAGCTCGACGCGCTCGTCACCTCGGCGCGGAATTCCGTGCTCGGCCGCCACCCGTTCGGCGATCTCGTAGCGGCGGAAGGCAGGGCGTCGATGTTGCCGGAACTGGAGCGGGAAATGGTCGCCCTCGCCGCTGCCGATGCCCGCGCGCATTTGGGCATCGAGCTGTTATCCACCGGCGTCACCCAGATCCAACTCCCCGAGGCCAACACCGAATCCGTCTTCCGCCGCATGCGCGCCGAGCGCAAACGGGAAGCCACCCAGTTCCGCGCCGAGGGCCGCTCGAAGGCCGCCGAAATGAAGGCGGAAACCGACAAGGAGGCCACCGGCCTGATCGCCACCGCCAAGCGCGAAGCCGAGGAAATCCGTGGCAAGGCCGAGGCCGAGGCCGCCGGAATTTATGCCCAAGCCCACGGCGAGGCCCCGGAATTCTACCGCTTCCTTCGTGAAATGCAGAGCCTCCGCACCGTGGTGGACAAGAACACGACCGTCGTGCTCGACACCAGCGTCGCCCCGTTTCACTGGCTGAAGGAATCCGAAACCACGCCGCCGACTCTCCAGCCATCAACCCCCGTCCCGCAGCCTCCGTCCTCGCTAACACTCGATCGATGAAACCGCAGAACCTCCGCACCGAAGGCCGCGCGGTTGAGGCGCTGCTGATTTTACTGAAGCATCTCACCGCGCACGCGCGCTGGGTGTTCGTGATTTTGTTAGCCCTTTATGCGGTCTCGGGAATCCGCACGATCCAGCCGCAGGAGCAGGCGTTGTTGCTGCGTTTCGGGCGCTTGCAGCCGGAGGTGCATGGGCCGGGATTGTTGTTCGGGCTGCCGGAACCCTTTGATCGCGTGCTGCGTTTCGAGACGGGAAAGGACATCGCGCTGGCCTTGGACCGCTGGGTCATCGACTCGACGAAAATCGCTGATCCCGATCAGCCGATCCAGTTCACCGACGCGCAGATGACGGAGAAAATGCGGACCAGTTCGGTCGGCGGATCCGTGCACACCGAGTATGCCGAAATCGAGGGCAAGGCACTCGACCCGGTGACGCGAGGCTACTCGCTGACATCGGATTTCAACGTGATCCAAGGCCGCTTCGTCCTACGTTATCGCATCGCCGCGCCGTTTCTCTACGCGTCGGCCGGGGAGCGGATTGATGGGCTGTTGGAAAAACTCGGCTACCGCGCGATCACCCGCCAGCTCGCCGCGCGGAAAATCGACGCTAGCCTGACTTCCGACCGCCAGGAGATTTCCGCCACGGCCGCGCGCGAGATCCAAGAGGAGGCGGATCGCCTGGAGTTAGGAATCGTTGTTTCCGGGGTCGAGATCCGCGAGCTTTCGCCGCCGGCGCAGGTGCTGGCGGCGTTTGAGGACGTGACGAATGCCAAGCAGTTCGGGAAAACGCTTTTTGAAAACGCCCGCCAATATCAGGCAACGACGCTCGCTCAAAGCGAAGGCGAGGCGGCCTCCATCAGGCTGCGGGCGGAAGGACACTCCGCCGGGTTGGTGGCGTCGGCGCAGGGTGAGGCGGCGGCGTTCGGTTCGTTGCTCGCGAACTACCGCCAGCAGCCGAAACTCGTGGCCGACCGGTTGCTGCGCGAAACCCTGGACACCGTGATGGGCCGCATCCGTTCGCGGACCTTGCTGCCCGCCGGACAGTCCCGGCCGTCGCTCATCCTGGAACCCTCGCCGGAGTAAATTTTCATGACCCCCGACACTCCCTACGCCCTCGATCCGGAAACGCGCAAACGTCTGCGGCTGCTTTTCGTCGCGACCGCCCTGCTCATCGCGTCCGCCGTGACCGGCTGGTTGCGCCCGGGTCAGGAAAGCCTTTCCGGAACGCTCGCGCTGGCCGGGGCGCTGATCGTGGCCGTGCCCATCGTTTCCGGGGTCATCACCGCGATCCGCTCGACCGGATTCGCGGCCACGCAGTTTTACATGGATCAATACGTGGTGCTCGCGCTGGCCGCCTGCCTCGCCACCGGGAAATACCTGACCGGCGGGATCGTGGCGATCGTCCTGTTATTCGGGCAGATGCTGGAGGAGCGCACGACGGTGGGCGTGGAAATGGCGCTGGCAAAACTCCGCGAGCTTTCCCGCATCCGGGCTCGGAGGAAAAAGGGCGATGCCGAGGAGGACATCGAAGCCGCCGATCTCGCGCCTGGGGACGTGATTCTCATCCGCCCCGGCGAATCGATCCCGGCGGATGCCACGGTGCTGACGGGGAATGCGCTCATCGACCAATCCCGCATCACCGGCGAATCGGTGCCGGTGGAAGTCGGGCCCGGTTCGGAAATTTTCGCGGGCACGGCCAATCTCAATGGTGCCATCGAGGCGCGCGTGACCGGAGCCGGCAGCGAAACGGTGATGGGCCGGGTGCAGTCGATCATCGAGGAAGCCAAGAACTCGGAAGCGCCGATCATCTCGCTGGCGGAGGACTATGCCCGTTATTACACGCCGTTGATCATGTTGATCGCGGCGTCGGTGTTCTTCTTCACGCAGGACCTCGAGAGGGCGATCGCGGTGCTGGTCGTTTCGATTCCCTGTGCGTTCGTGCTGGCGAGTCCGTCGGCGATGGTGTCGGCCATCGCCGCCGGTTCGCGGATGGGGTTGTTGATCAAAAGCGTCCGCCATCTCGAATCCGCGCGGATGATCGACACGGTGGTTTTCGACAAAACCGGCACGCTCACCGAGGGCAAGCTGGAGCTGGAGGACACGTTGGTGCACTCGGACGGATTCGATTCCATGTCCGTCCTGCGAATCGCGGCCGCGATCGAGGGAAATTCGAATCACCCGGTGGCCCGCGCCATTTCGAATGCCGTCGCGCCGGAGGATCGCCCGCCGGTCAGTGATTTCACGGAACATTCGGGACTTGGGCTGGAGGGTGAGGTCGAGGGGCGGCGCGTGATCATCGGCAGACCGTCGTTTCTCGAAAAATCCGGAATCGCGCTGGGAATCACCCCCGCGGATTTCACTCGCCACTCGCTGGTGTTGCTGGCGGTCGATGGCCGGCACGTCGCCACGTTTTGCCTCGCCGACCGCATTCGGCCGGAAGCCCGTGAGACGTTGGACCGGCTGCGATCGCTGGGGATTTCTGATTTTATCATGCTCACCGGAGATCGCGAGGAGGTGGCGAACCACATTTCGGCCTACACCGGAATCACGGATTTCAAGGCGAACTGCCTGCCGGAGGACAAGCTTGCCTACATCCGCCAACTCCGCTCGGAAGGCCGCAAGGTGATGGTCGTAGGGGATGGGCTCAACGACGCGCCGGCGCTGGCGGAAGGCGACTTGGGAGTGGCGATGGGCGCGCTCGGAAACGACGTGACCATTCACACGTCCGACGTCGCGCTGATGTCGAACGACCTCCGCCGCCTGCCGGATTTGCTGCTGCTTTCCGCGAAAACGGTCGGCATCATCAACCAGAACCTGCTCTGTGGCTTTGCGTTCATCATCGCGGCGATCACGCTCTCCACGCTCGGTTTCATCAACCCGATTGCGGCGGCGTTCTTCCATGAGTTCAGCGCGTTCTTCGTGATTTTCAACAGCGCGAGGCTGCTGCGTTTCGACGGGATGGAAACCGCCGGGAGCGCGGAATTCGTTCCGCGCGAGACCCCGGAAACCCTGGCCCCGGCATGAAACCCGCCGCCATCCTGCTCGCTCTGGCCGCCCTCGCCGCGGTTTTTCTGATTCGCTCTCCGGATCAGGAAACGGCGTTGCCGCTTACCAAATCCCGGCTGCGGCTGCCCTCGAAGGACGCTCCGTTCTGGCGTTCCGCAATCGCCCAGGAACCCCTGAATTTCCGCGAACCCTCGGCCGTGGAAATCGAGCCAAGTGTTTCAATTCCCACCGACCACCCGGCAAAAGTGGCGCGGCTTTTTAGAACCGGCGACCTCCCCGCCCTGAATTTCGCCTTGGCTGACTGGTTCGATGCCGATCCCGTCGCCGCCCGCGACTGGCTGGCGGCAAGGGAATCCTTGGATCCCTACCAACCGGCCCTCATCCGCATCACCGGCCAAATCGCCGAAGCCGGAGATCCCGAGCACGCTCTGGAATGGGCGGCGCTGCTGGAGACCGGACCCGAAAGGGAGCAGGTCCTGTTCGATGTCTATGCGGTCGCGGCCCGCAATCACCAGTTTACGGAAGCCCAGCTCCAGGCCGCCCCACTTCCTTCCTCCCGAGTTGATGCGCTGCTCAGCGGTGCCGCAGGCGATTAGAATCAATGAAAATCTTGGCGACAGGCACCCGCCGCAAGTGGGTGAAACAGTTTTTGCTCGGTTCTGCCGCCGCTCTGGTGGGGCCGGCGTGGTCTTCCCGCGTGCTGGCGGAGGTGGCATCCACCGGGCCGGGGCCCGGGGTTTTGCGGATCAAGCCGTCGTCATTTCCGGCGCTTGCCAATCCGGGAGGATCGGTGCAGTTGAAATTCATCGGTTACCTGAAACCGCTCACTCTGAACCGGATCGCGGCGGACCGGTTTGTAACGCTCGACTCGGTCTGCACCCACCAAGGCTGCCAGGTCGGACGTTTCATCGTGGCGGACAACCGCATGCGCTGCCCCTGTCACGGCTCACGTTACGACATCGAGGGCCGTGTGTTCCGGGATGCAAACGGTGATTCGACCGAACCCGCTCAGAACGATCTTGGACGCTATGTCACCAGCTACGACGTGGCGGCGGACCTCGTTTCCATCACGATCCCCGGCCTCGCCCTACATGTGAATTCGGTCGACGTGCACCGCCAAGGGCCGGGCGAACGCGTGCGGCTGAGGCTTGTCTTCCCGGTTTCCTATGACGCCACCTACGAAATCCGGTATCAGGCAACCCCGACCGCGCCGCTCGGCCTCGTTTCCTTTTCCATCACTCCGGACGGGCCTGCGAACCAGACGTCGGCGGGGCCGGAATTCGAAGGGGATTTCACCGCATACGTCGATGCCTCGGGGGCGAGCGGTTTTTTCGTGGTTGGGGTGCGCTTGACTGAAGTTTGACCTTCGTTGTGCAAGTTTTGCTTTTTCAGTTGGGCTGAATCTCTAATTTTCGATGGTTATCCGGTATTTTTGGAAGAATGGTGATGGGTGAGATCGGGGTTTGTCGAAAAATTAGCAATTTTCGATTGATCTGAATCGCTCATTGGGCTAGTTTCCTTCCCCCAACCCGCATTTTTATGAGCAAAGAAAAAATGGACGGCGCACAAGCGCTCATCAGGACGCTCGATGATCTCGGCATCGAATACATCTTCGGCTACTCCGGCGGAGCAGCCATTCCCATCTTCGACGCGCTGGAAACGGTCAAGACGAAGATGAAGTTCATTCTCGTCCGCCACGAGCAAGGAGCGGTTCACATGGCCGACGGGTATGCCCGTGCGACAGGTCGCCCGGCCGCCGTGCTGGTGACTTCCGGCCCTGGCGCTGGAAATACCGTGACCGGACTGATGACCGCGATGATGGACTCGGTCCCGATGCTCGTGATTTCCGGCCAGACCGTGACCTGGATGCTCGGCAAGGACGCTTTCCAAGAAGCGGACATTTTCGGCATCACCATCCCGGTGGTGAAGCACAACTATCTGGTGAAGGACTCGAACGCTCTGCCGCGGATCGCCCGCGAGGCGTATCACATCGCGACGACGGGTCGCCCCGGTCCGGTGCTCATCGACATCCCGAAGGACGTTTCCTCCGGCGCATTCACCGGCGAAATGAACCCGCCATTCCAGCTTCCGGGTTATGATCCGAGCAGCTCGTTCCAGATCGATGCGGCCGGCGTGAAAGAAGCCGCGAACCTCATCATGAACGCGAAGCGTCCGGTGATCCTCGCCGGTCAGGGCACGATGATCGCCCGCGCCGACAAGGAACTCCGCTACCTCGCGGAAACCCTCGGCGTGCCGGTGACCACGACCTTGCTGGGCAAGGGCGTTTTCCCTGAAACCCATCCGCTCTCGCTCGGCATGCTCGGCATGCACGGCACCGCTTATGCGAACAAGGCGATGATCGAGTGCGATCTCCTCATCAACATCGGCTCGCGTTTCGACGACCGGATCATTGGAAATCCCTCGAAATTCTGCGCCACCGCGAAAATCATCCACATCGACATCGATCCTGCGGAAGCCGGAAAAATGATCCAACCGGACGTGATGATCGTGGGCGATGCGAAGGCGGCGCTCACCGAGATCAATGAAAAGATCGGACCGCTTGAGACCACCGAGTGGCTCGCCAGACTGGACGGATATAAGAAAAAATATCCGCTCGGTTATAAGAAGCAGGGCGGACTCCGCATGCAGCAGGTGATCGACGAACTTTACGAACTCACCGAAGGCAAGGCCATCGTCTCCACCGACGTCGGCCAGCACCAGATGTGGGCGGCGCAATTTTATAAGAACCACGAATCCTTCCATTGGCTCTCCTCCGGCGGAGCGGGTACCATGGGCTTCGGTTTCCCGGCGGCCATCGGCGCACAGCTCGCGCATCCGGAAAAAACCGTCATCTCCATTTCCGGCGACGGCGGATTCCAGATGACCTTGTTCGAACTCGCCACCGCGCAGATCCACAAGCTGCCGATCAAGATCGTGGTGCTCAACAACCACTACCTCGGCATGGTCCGCCAATGGCAGGAACTCTTCTATGATGACCGCACGTCCGGTGTGGACCTCATTGGAAATCCTGACTTCTGCAAACTTGCCGGGGCCTATGGCATCCCGTCCGTGCACATCAAGCGCCCGGCCGATGTCACCAAGCAGCTGGAAAAGGCGCTCGCCTACAATGACGGCCCGATCCTCATTCACGCCGAGTGTGTGAAGACGGACAATGTGTTCCCGATGATTCCTGCCGGTGCCGCACTGGAAGACATGATCACGGAAGCTCCGAAAACGAAAATGGCGAAACCCGTCGGTTCCACGTGAGGGATGGATTTCCTCTTCGTTTCGAATTTAAAATTTAAGATTTAGAATTTCTCCAAAAAGATGTCCCAGACCATCGTCACCACTGACACTCCCGTTCCGGCCCCGGCGAAAACCCGCGGCCCGACCCACACGCTTTCCGTGCTCGTGAGCAACGAGCCCGGCGTGCTGATGCGGATCTGCCAGGTCTTCTCCCGCCGCGGATTCAACATCGACTCGCTCGTCGTTTCGGAAGGCCGCAACACGAACTTCTCCCGCATGACCATCGGTATCTCCGGTGATCCGCAGGGGCTTTCGCAAATCATCATGCAGGTCAGCAAGCTGATCGATGTCATCCATTGCTCGGAACACAACGACGAGGATGCGGTCGTGAAGGAACTGATCATGGTGAAGTTCCTCGCCAACGAAGCCCAGCAAACGCAGGCGCTTCAGATCATCGAACACTTCGGCGGCAAGACCGTCGATCTCACGCCGAATTCGATGATCGCCCTGGTTTCCGGGAACTCACCGAAGATCGATGCCGCCATCAGCATGTTCTCGCAATTCGAAATCATAGAGACCGTCCGCACGGGCAAGATCGTGATGGCCAGAGGCGAACAGCCTACGTAACGGCGATTTTAAATTCCGCGCAGGCGGAAACTCCACCCCAGGCAATCTCCCGTTTAAGCGGGATGCATTGCCTGGGGCTTTTCGTCTTCATGGCCGTCGGAAATGAATCCGCCTCACGAGGTCGTGAGAGTTAGCTTTTCGTGTTGGCCCGGCGTGTGCTGGTGGAGGGGTTGAGCAAATTTTCGCCTATCCTCCCTCATGAAATCCAATCTGCCGTTATTAGTCACTTCCACATTCCTATTAGCATCCGGAGCTTCCCCCGCGGCGGTTTTGGCTGCTTGGACATTTGAAACAACAATCCCGGCGACTGCCGGCCCGTTTGCTCCGGAAAGCGGCTCAGGCGCTGCCACCGGGTTTCACGCGACAACGAGCACATACAGTAATCCCGCGGGAAATGGATCAACGGAATCCTTCAGTTCCAATGGATGGTCGGTAGGTGACTACTATCAGTTTGAAACCAGCTCCACCGGATTTTCGGGAATCACCATCACTTTCGATCAAAATGGGAGCGGCACGGGCCCAAGAGACTTCAAACTCCAATACAGTACCGACGGGGCTTCATTTACTGATTTTGGTTCCGCCTATGCCTTGCCTGCCGGTATCATGTGGGCAACAGGTGCCGCCGCAACTCCAGCGGTCACAACGTTTTCATTCGATCTGTCCTCAATCACGGCATTGGACAATGACTCAAGTATCTTTTTCCGTTTGGTCAACACGACAACCACTTCAATAGGTAACGGAACGGTAGCCGCTGGAGGGACAGGCAGAGTCGATAACGTAGTCATCGCCACAGTCCCAGAACCCGCCTCCATCCTCCTCGGCGCGCTCGGTCTTCTCGGCATCCTCCGCCGCCGCCGCTGACATTCTCCCCCAAGCAGTTGGAAAAGCCCGGCGGCCCTCAGAGGCTTCCGGGCTTTTTCATGGCCTAGGCTGTCTCACCCCGCAGGATCCGCTGGCCCTGCCGGATGTAGGCGACGCTTGACCAGACGGTGAAAATGGCCGCGATGGCGCAGGGAATTTCAGGGGGGAGGATGGTCACTCTCAGCATCACCCAGCCGATCGCGAACATCTGCGTCACGGTGCAGACCTTGCCCGACCAATGCGGCGCGAACCGGACCTCGCGATGGTGGTTCCAGAGGATGCGGATGCCCCCGAGAATGATGCAGTCCCGCAGGATGACCACCGCTGCAAACCATAATGGCAGCCGCCAGCCCGGTGCTCCCCAATCGACGAAGGAAAGCGTGATCACTCCGGTCAGCAGCAACGCCTTGTCCGCGATGGGATCGATGAACGCTCCGAATTTCGAGCACTGGTTGAAACGCCGGGCGACCCAGCCATCCACGCCATCCGTGGATGCGGCGAACACGAACACGCCGAGAGCCCACCAGCGCAGGGCTTCGACCGGTTGCCCGCCGTTCACCGTGTGCCCGTAATAAAATGCCAGCGCCGCATAGACGGGGACCAGGCAGATCCGGGCGATGGTGATTTTGCTGGCGAAGGTCACAGCTCAATAGAAGCAGAGCCGGAGACTTGGTGAAACCCGAAACTTCGCCACCGGGATCCTCGGCCTCCGGGCCGGACGATCAATAAACCGGCGCACCTGAGGTGTCTTCCGATCCTCCACCTCCGCCGCCGGCTCCTTGGATCTTGCCCTTGGTCCATTGGTATCCCTGCTTGGTGTCACGACCGATGCCGATGAGGGTGTTGCAGGAATTCAGCGCGAGGGCGGCGGCGATGATGATGAGCAATTTCATGGTTCTGGCTTAATGCCATCGGCCGATTTCTGAAAGAGCAAAGTAAGGAAATCTTAAGCATCTATTTGATAATTCCCATCCGTGCACGAGAAATGACTTTACAAGACCGGACCGCTGGCTAATTTCCGCGCCCCGGTGGCTGGTGCCATCGGTCAATTTCAACCATCTCACGCCATGAAAGTTCTCTCATCCCTCGCCTCCGCAAAACGTCGCCACGCTGATTGCCAAGTCGTGAAGCGCAAAGGCACGGTTTACGTGATCTGCAAATCGAACCCGAAGTTCAAGGCCCGCCAAGGTGCGACCGCTGGCACCCGCCTTTCGAAGAAGGGTCTGTAATCCGGGATTCACTTCCGAAATCACTTTTGAAAAGCGGCCTCCGGGCCGCTTTTTTCATGCCCGGGCGGCGATGTTTTCCAACACGCGGCCTGCGGCGATGAGGCCGAAGCTGGCGATGATGTGGGCCGCCGAGCCGAAACCGGAGGCACAATTCAGCCGCATCGCGATTTCTTCCGGCGCCGTCTTGGAAACGGTGCCGTCGCAGTGCGAGTAGTAGGGCGCTTCGTCCGAGTAGACCGCATCGATCCCGAAAAGGACGGGATCCTGGTTGCGCGGGGTTTTCGGGAATCCGTAATCATTGCGCAGGCCGCGCCGGAGCTGGAGCAGCAGGGGATCCATCCCGCTATAAGCGAGATCGGTCACCCGGATGCGGGTGGGGTCGCGCCGGCCGCCGGCACCGCCGCAGGTGACGGCGTAGATTTTCCGCTTGTGGCATTCGGCGGCTAACAGGGATTTGTGGCGGGCGTAGTCGATGGCGTCGATCACTGCATCGAATCCCGCATCGAGGATTTCCGTGGCGGACTTCTCGTTGAAAAATTTAGGGACGATCACGACGTCGCAGGCGGGATGGATCGCCAGCGCGCGGTCGGCCATGGCCTCGGTCTTCTGCCGGCCGATTTGTCCGTCCATCGCGTGGAGCTGGCGGTTCACGTTGGTGATGCAGATTTCATCCAGATCCACCATCGTGATGTGGCCGATGCCGGAGCGGGCCAACGATTCCACCGCCCAGGAACCGACTCCGCCGACGCCGATCACGGCGACGCGGGAATTGAGGAAACGGTCCAAGGCTGCCTGGCCGTAAAGCCGCGCGACGCCGCCGAATCGGTGGTTGAGGGAATCGTCTGGATCGGACACGCAGGGGATTTATGGAGCGGCCGCGGTGGAGTCACGCCCGGAATGGACGGCGGTTGGAATTTTGCCGTCGCATTTGGATCGGGATGGAAGTATTCAGGCAACCCATGAACCGGAGAACATTCATCGGGCTTTCCGCCGCGGCCGCCTCCATTTCCCCCACGCGGGCCGCCGAGGTTTCATCACGCACGCCGCTCCTTTCCTTCGGACTGATCACCGACGTGCAATACACCGACGCGGATCCGGAAGGGGAGCGCCATTACCGCGAGTCGCCCGGCAAACTGAGAACGGCGGTGGAGTGGCTGGCGACGAAGAATCTGGCGTTCACCCTGCATCTCGGGGATTTCATCGACCGCGATTTCAAAGCGTTCGCGACCGTTCTGCCGCTTCTGGACGGATTGGGCCATCCGGTTCGCCATGCATTGGGAAATCACGATTACACCGTGGCGGATGTGGAAAAACCCGGGATCGTGAAAACGCTGGGGATGCCGCATGACCACTATCAGTTCACAGCTTCCGGAGTGCGTTTCGTGATGCTGGATACCAACGACCGCTCGACCTACAAGCATGCGGGCGGCACTCCCGATGATGTTGAATGCGAGGCTCTGTTGGAAAAACTGGCCGCTGAAAACCTCAAGAACGCGAAGCCTTGGAATGGCGGACTGTCAGCCGCCCAGCTCGAATGGCTTGAAAAAGAACTGGCGGAAGCCGATGCCGCGAAGGAACCGGTGATCCTGTGCGGCCACCACCCGTTGCTGCCGGAGGACGGCTATCAGGTTTGGAACAGCCGGGCGGTGATCGCGGTGATCGACCGCCATCCGTGTGTGAAGGCCTATTTCAACGGGCACAACCACGCGGGAGCGGAGGTGGTTAGAAACGGCGTGCCCTACATCACCTTCAAATCGGTGCTGCACGAACCGGGCGTGAACGCGTATTCGGGCATCCGGCTATATCCGGACCGGCTGGAAATCGAAGGCAACGGGCGCGAGGTGTCGCGGGTGGCTCCGCTGGGGCGGATCTGACGCCGGCGCGCGGTGGCGGGGCTCAGGCTTCGATCTTCCAATCGTGCTTCACGCCCTTGCTGAACGCGTGCAGGATTTTTCCGTTAGGATCGACATGGCGGATGTGGAGGCGGTTGTCGGAGAGCGTGAGGTGGGTGAAGCCGTGGGCGTCGAAGATGGTGGAGCCCTTGCGGACCTGGTCGTGGGAATGGAGGCGGGCGCCGCCGCCGCCGGAGACGACGAAGGAGGTTTTCAGGCCTTCAAGTTCGAGATGCTGGAGGTCGTGGTCGTGCCCGCAGAGATAGAGGTGGACCCCGTGTTTCTCCAACAGCGGGCCGAGTTCGTTCACAAGTTCCGGGGTGTCCCGGTGGCTGCCGTCGGAGTAAACGGGGTGGTGGCCGACGACGATGGTGAAAGGCGCCCTTGGGGCGGCGAGTTGTTTTTCGAGCCACTCCATCTGCGCGGATTTTTCCTCGGCCGTCATCCAGCAGGCGACGCGGTCGCCGTGGACGCGGCGGTTGATTTTCTCCCAGTTGGTATCGAGCATCAGCAGGGTGACCTGCGGATGCTCCGCGGGAAGATCGATGCGGTAGTATTTCCCCGGCATCGTCCAACGGGTCTTGCGGTCGAGTGAGGCGGCGTAGCCGAGCTGGACCTGCTCGTTGCCCGGCGTGTCGTGATAGTCGTGATTTCCGAAAACGGGCCAGCACGGGCATGGGTAGGTTTTCGACGGATACGGGTTGGAAAAGCCGGTCATCCAGCGCTCGGATTTCAGACCGCCTTTCATGGATCCGTAGAAATTGTCACCCAGCATCATCAGTCCGTCCGGTGTCTTCCCGAGGCTCTCGGTGTAGCGTGACATGCCGCGGGCGACGGCCTTCTGCCGCTCGTCGCCGGAACCGAAATCGCCGATGGCCAGAAGATCCAGCGCTCCGGGTTTGGCGAGCGGTTGCGCCATCGCGGCGGGAGCGAGGTTCAGCCTCATGGCGACGCTGGAGCAGAACAAGGTCTTGAGCAGGCGGCGGCGGGAAATCGTGGAATCGACTGACATGGGTGGACTTAAACGGATGCCGGTAGCAGGAAATTGCAAGCGGTCAGCAGTGGATTCCTGCGAGCCAGAGCGCGGAGTGGATCTTGAAATCGATGATTTTTCCCGCGGCTTCCTGCTCGGCGAACCACTGGCGCAGCCCGGAAAGCGGGACGTGGTGGACGATGATGTTTTCTCCGTCCACGCCGCCGCCCTGGGTTTCGCGAATGAGATCCTTGGCGTGGAAAAGATGGATGTATTCCGAGGTCATGCCTGCGGAAGTCGGGCTGGCGATGAGCGGCAGGATGGATCCGGCGCGGTAACCGGTTTCCTCCAGCAGCTCGCGGCCCGCCGTTTCCGCCAGGGATTCGCCGGCGAATTCGGGTTCGTCACCGACGAGTCCGGCGGGCACCTCGATCACGTGACGCTGCATCGGAATGCGGAATTGCTCGACGAGGATGATCTCGTTTGCCGGGGTGATCGCGAGAATTCCGACCGCGGCGTCGGAATTCGGACGGCGGACGAAATCCCAATGTCCGATGCGGTAGAGGCCGAGCCAGCGGGTTTCAAATAGCGTTTCGGGAGCGGACATATGGTGAATAATTGGGGCAAGAAACGATGGCGCGGGGGCGTAAAGCGGGCTACTGCTTCCGCGTCCTGATGTCCCGTTACGATTTCCAAATCCCCGTCACCTTCAAGCACCGTATTGTTTTCACCCGTGATGCGTTTTCATCCGGAAACCCGGCGCTGGCGGAGATCCTGAGCGAAGGCGGAGGACGCAGGGCGATGATTTTCGTGGAGGAAAACGTCGCCGCCTTCTGGCCGGATCTGGTGGATGAAATCCAGGCGTATTTCGCGGATCTCGATCTGGATTTTCTCGGCACGAGCATCTTTCCCGGCGGTGAATCCGCCAAAGCCGATGACCATCTGGTGAAGGAGATCTGGGCGGCCATCGATGCCGCGCACCTGGACCGGCATTCCTATGCGCTCGTCATCGGCGGCGGCGCGTTCCTCGATGCCGTCGGCTATGCCACCGCGACCGCCCACCGCGGCGTGCGGTTGGTTAGGTTTCCGACGACGACCCTCTCGCAGGACGACAGCGGCGTCGGTGTGAAGTGCGCGATCAACGCTTTCGGCAAAAAGAACTGGGTCGGCGCGTTCTCGGTGCCTTATGCGGTGATCAACGATTTCAAATTCCTCCACAGCCAGGACGAGGCAACCCGCCGCGCGGGCCTGATCGAGGCGGTGAAGGTGGCGCTGGTGCGCGACAGCGGGTTTTTCGGATGGATCGAGGAAAATCTAACGAGCTTGGCCGGTCTGGAGCCCGAAGCACTGGAAACCTGTGTGGAGAAATCCGCGCTGCTCCACGCCCGGCACATCGCGACGGGCGGGGATCCCTTTGAAACCGGATCGAGCCGGCCCTTGGATTTCGGTCATTGGGCGGCGCACAAGCTGGAGGCGATGACGCACTATCAGCTGTCACACGCGCCGGCCGTCGGCGTCGGACTGGCGCTGGACACGCTTTACTCGGCACGGGCCGGGTTGCTGAAATTTTCCGTCGCCGAGCAGATCCTGCGGGTGCTGGACGGGCTGCAACTCAGCATCTATCATCCGGCGCTCGATTGGCTGGATGACACTGGCAGGCGCCGGGTGTTCGATGGCCTCGACGAATTCCGCGAGCACCTCGGCGGTCAGCTGACGGTCCTGCTGCTGGAGGATGTCGGGCAGGGAATCGATGTCCACGAGTTTGACGAAACACTGCTCGGCGAGTGCGTCAACGAGCTCCGTACCCGTTGGGAAAGCAGGGGTTGAGGAGGTTTTCATCGCGCTTGCATTGGCGGGGAAATCGCGGCTAGTTTGCGAAATGCGTCTCCGCTCCCTCACCCAACTGTTGCTGTTTTCAGCATTGACCGTCTCCGTCCAAGCAGCGGTTTCGCTGCCATCGGACAGTTCCGCGGCTGTTCCGGCTCCTGCCGACGGTCCGGCCAAAGAGGCATTGGAGGCATTCCAAGCGGGACGCCATGCGAAAGCCGTCGAACTCGCCAAGCCTCTCGCGGATCAGGGAAATGCCGACGCCCTCTACCTTCTGGGCTTCGCTTCCGAATCCGGAAAAGGCGCGGAAGCCTCGAAGGACAAAGCTCTCGAATATTATCGCAAGGCCGCCGCGCTGAAGCACAAGGACGCCACCTACCGTCTCGCGTTCATCCTGCTCGCTTCGGAAAAGGAAGAAGAGCGCAACCAGGCCCGCGAAGCCCTCGAAACCGCCGCCAAGGATGATCCGGCGGTGGCCGCCCGCATTTTGGGTGAAGCCTATCTCCGCGGCCGGCTCAGCCCGACCGCCGATCCCGACAAGGCGGTATTCTGGTGGAAAAGCGCCGCTGATGCGGGAGACATTCCGTCCATCCTGCTGATGGCCCGTTTTTACGAAGGCCAGTTCGGATTCCCGGAATTGAAGAATCCCAAGGAGTCCCTCGCCAGCTACAGCAAGGCCGCCGGTCTCGGCGACGCCGGTGCGATGGCCGCCCTCGGTTCCCGTTTGCTCAGCGGCGATGAAAAGATCCGCGACGAAAAAAAGGGCCGCGAGTGGCTCAAGAAGGCCGTCGAAGCCAAGGAATACACCGCCTATCTCGCCCTCGGCGACTACGAGGAAAACGTCAAAAAGGATCTGAAGGCCGCCCTCTCCGAATACGAACGCGGCAAGGACGCCGGCCAGATCGACTGCATCCTCCGCACCGCCGATTTCTACATCCAGGGCAAGGGTGTGGAAAAGGACACCGCCCGCGGCCTCGCGCTGCTGGAAAAAGCGGCCGAAGCCGGAAGCGCCGCTGCCAATTTCCGCCTCGCCGTGCAGTCGCTGTCCACGGAGAAGCCCGATCTCCTCGTCGGCTACAAGCACCTTCTCGCCGCCGCCAACGGCAACCTCGTCGAAGCCCAGAACGAACTCGGACTGCTCTATCTCTCCGGTAAACTCGCCGGTGCCGATGCCGCGGCCGGCGTCGCCTGGCTGACCCGCGCTGCCCAAGGTGGCTACGCCCAGGCCCAGAACAACCTCGCCACCCTCTACGAACGCGGCGCCGCCGGAGTGACCCAGAACATGGAGAACGCCGGCCAGCTCTACGCCCTCGCCGCCAACCAAGGCCACGGCCCGGCCACCCTCGCCCTTGCCCGCCTTCTCAACGAAGGAATCGGCACCAAGGCCGATCCGGTCAAGGCATGGGCGCTCGCCACCCTCGCCGAAGAACGCGGTGAGGAAGATGCCAAGAAATTGCTGGAAGCCATCAAGCTCGACGACAAGCAGAAGGCAGAAGCCAGGAAGCAGCTTGAGGAGATGAAGTCCGGCAAGGCTCCCGAGTCCAAACCAGCGGCGGCTCCAGCCCCGGCTCCGAAAAAGGCCAAGTGATTCGTCCCCGATTTCAAGCCCGCCCCGGTTCGTCCGGCGGCGGGCTTTTTCGTTAGGGCATTCCCGCTTGCCACCTGCGGCCCGCAGCCCAAACTCCCGGCGTGAAAGTCCTCGTCACCGCAGGCCCGACCCGCGAACCGATCGATCCGGTGCGTTTCCTGACGAACCGTTCGTCCGGGAAAATGGGCTACACCTTGGCCGGAGCTTTTCTTCACGAAGGCCATTCGGTGCTCCTCATCTCAGGTCCGACCGACCTGGATGTGCCGGAAGGCGTCGATTTCATTCCGGTCGAAACCGCCGCCGAGATGCATGACGCGGTGGCCCGCTACATCGGAAAAATGGATGCCGCCGTGTTCGCCGCCGCCGTCGCGGATTACACGCCTGCCCAGATCCAGCCTCAGAAGATCAAGAAATCCGGCGACACGCTCACCCTCGAACTCGTCCGCACCGCCGACATCCTCGGTTCGGCGCGCGGGACATTCGGCTTCACCGGCACCCTCGTCGGCTTCGCGGCGGAAACGGAGAATCTCGAAGCCAACGCTCGTGAAAAACTGGTCCGCAAGCAGTGCGATCTCGTCATCGCCAACGACGTTTCCCAACCCGGCATCGGCTTCGACTCGGACCACAATCAGGTCCTCCTCGTTTATCCCGACCGCACGGATTCCATTCCTCTCGCTTCGAAACACGAACTTTCACTCCAGCTTGTGGATGCCATCGTTGGTCTTCATTCCAGCAAATTTCTTTTAATTTCTAACCAATAACTTCCACCTTCTTTCCCATGTCCGACCTCGAACTCGCCACCTACGCCGCTCTCGAAGCGGGCAAACTCCTCCGCAAGCACTTCGGCAGCGACAGCGTCGTCGATGAGGCCTCCGATCACGACATCAAGCTCGCGCTCGACAAGGAGTCGCAGGAACTCATCACGCAAATCCTGCTGGGTGCCCGCGATGGCGACGCGCTCTACGGCGAGGAAGGCATCGCAGGAAATCAGGAGTCCTCGCGCCAGTGGATCGTCGATCCCATCGACGGCACCGTGAACTACTATTACGGTATTCCCCATTTCTGCGTCTCAATCGCCCTCCGCGTCGCGGGTGAAATCGTCGTTGGAGTCATCCACGACCCGATGGTAGGAGAAACCTGGATCGTCGAAAAAGGAGGTCCCGCCATGCTCAACGGCAAACCCATCACCGCCAGCAAGCGGGAAACCCTCGCCGAATCCATCCTCTACGTCGGCAGCGGCAAGGACGAGAACTCGCTTCGCACCGGTGTTGATCGCTTCCACCGCGCATCGCTCCGCGCCCGCAAGATGCGGATGATGGGTTCCGCCGCCCTCGGCATGGCCTACATCGCCAGCGGCCGTCTCGACGGCTACATCGAGTCCCGCATCTCGCTCTGGGATATCGCCGCCGGCCAGCTCCTTGTCGAAACCGCCGGTGGCAAGGTGGATCTAACGCCCATTTCCGGCTACGACGACGCCTACTCCATCGTCGCCACCAACGGCCTCATCCCGGTGGAGGAAATTCTTTGAGGAAGTTGAGAGGGGATGGTTGAGAGTTGAGAGAAATATTCTCCGATCACCTCTTCATCCGACTCTCAACCCAAAACTCTCAACCCCTTCCCATGACCGGCATCGGCTACGACGTCCACCAATTCGCGGAAAACCGACCGCTCGTCCTCGGCGGCGTGACCATCCCGCACACCCACGGCCTCGCGGGTCACTCGGATGCGGATGTTCTCTGCCACGCCATCGCCGATGCGGTGTTAGGCGCGATGGGCCAGCCGGACATCGGCTACTATTTCCCGCCGGGTGATCCCGTGTGCAAGGACATCAGTTCGCTGAAGATCCTCGTGAAATGCCGTGAACTCGCCGCGGAGGCCGGGTTGAAAATCATCAACGTCGATTCCACCCTCATCGCCGAGGCTCCCAAGGTACTGCCCCACCGTGACGCGATGCGGAAGAATATCGGCGAGGCCCTCGGCATCCCGCCGGAACGCGTCGGCATCAAGGCCACGACCAACGAAACCATGGGCTTCATCGGCCGCAAGGAAGGCATCGCCGCGCTGGCCGTGGCACAGGTGGAAGAGTGACGGCCGAGAGAGTGCTCAGGAGTCGCCAAAAGCGCCGTGGCGGTTGTCATGGCGTTGTGATATCATGTGGCGAATCGAAACTTCTGCCAACAGGCACGGCGTTGACGACGCTTCAAGCCAAGGTGCGGGGGCATTTGGACAGCAATCCGGGAAGACATGCGCACTTTCTTTGCGCAGCGGCCGAAGCGATGCTAGTCATCCTGGTGGACACGGCGCGGTGAAAGGCCCGCCTCAGGCGGTGCTCGGTTTCGGTGGACTCACGAACGAGGAGGCCACGGAAATGCTTTGAAAACAGGCCCGGGCCAAGAGCGGCAACGACATTTGCCAACTGTTAATCGGGTCATTTCACTTCAAGTGAAGGCTGGCGGGAACTGATTTCCAATCTATAACAAAAAACGCCCGGCGGGAGCTTCCTGCCGGGCGTTTTTTTTGAAGATCAAATCAGCCGACCGGCTCGCCGATGACCTCGCGGACGCGGCCGGCGATGACATCCGCCAGTTGCGTCTCACCTTCCTCGCGGAGGAAGTTGCAGTAGTTCGATGCGACGGCTTCGAGGTCGGAGGCGTATTCGGGTCCGAGCGCTTCGTAGCCGGCGAGTGATTTTTCGAAGTGGCGGCGGGCCCACGAGCGGTCGCCGGTGTTGAGCAGGGCGAGCGCCAGATTGTTGTGCGACTGGGCGGTGTCCGGATGCTCCTCACCGAGCAGGTTGCGGCGGGTTTCCAAGGCGATCATGTGCATTTCGCGCGACTGCTCGTGGAAGCCGGCGGCCTGATAGAGCGCGCCGAGGTTGCTGGAGACGGTGGCGGTCTGCTCGTGTTCCTGGCCGAGCTGGGAGTGGGTGATTTCCAGCGCGCGGAGGAAATTGGATTCCGCCGTGTCGAGGTCGCCGTTGGCCTTGGCGATGAATCCGAGGTTGTTGGACATCGCGGCGATGTCGAGCAGGAGAGGCGGCTCGTTTTTTTCGAAGAACTCGATGGCCTTCTGCCAATGGCCGACGGCGCGTTCTTCCATGTCGAGTCCGTCATAGGCGGCGCCGAGTCCGGCATGGAGGCGGCCGATCTGGTCGAAACGATCGGGGCGGTCCTGGAGCTGGTCGATCGCCTGGCGGGAGTCTTCACGGGCTTCTTCGAAATTTCCCAACTCGCGGTGGATGTCCCCGCGGATTTCGAGGGCGGAGGCGAAGGCATCGATGCTGTCGAGATTTGGTCCGAGGCTTTGCTGGGATTTTTCAACCGCAGCGGTCGCGGCGTGCAGCGCCTCGTTGAGATTACCGGCGGCGCGCAGGGATTCCACGCGGTCTTGTAGGATGCCAATGAGGGTAGCGGTAGGTGAGTCCATGATTCGTGGGAATGAGTGTAGTATCGGTCAAATCCGCTTTCTGACTAGTTGAAATCTTTCGCGGGTGAAAGTCTTTCCACCAGCTCGTTTCGGGAAGCGGGCAGCATGCCAAGTGCGTCGCGTAGCGAGATGTCAGCCGGACTGCGCTCGTGTGAAACTCCGAGAAGGCGTGCGAGTTCCGTTTCGAAATGACGCAGCGCCCGCAGGGTGGGTGGGGTGGCGTCGAGATGATCGAGCGCGCGCCGCAGCAGGTCATGCAGGCCGGGCTCGGGATGATCGGGCTCCACAGCGGATTCCAGGAGCTGGCAACAGTAGGCGGCGAGCAGCGTGGAGGTGTAGTCCCGCCGCAGACCTTCGCGCCACTGGCGGATGGCGACCTCACGGAGGGTGTGCAGCTCTCCCTGACGGGCTCGGCTGAGAGTGATCTCTCCTCCGAAAAACAAATCAAGCTGTCCGGCAAAAGGGCTTTTCACCCGCCTTGCGCCTTTCGCCACGGTTTTGATCAGCCCGTGCGCCTCCGTGAACCAATGCACGATCAGGCTGGTCTCCGTCAGGCGGGTCAGGCGGATGACGATGGCTTCGGTGGACTGCACCCCGCCAAAATCCGCGATTTTTGGCGGGATGGCGAACGGATTGATGGGAATTCCGGTAAATCCGGGGTTTCGGATGATTTTCCGCCGGTTTTTGGGGGGCAAAGGAGGGTGATCGGGGGGCAACCAGCTGACGGAAACTGGCTGAAGAGTGCCGAAAAGGTACATTGACCAATTGGGATTTAGGCCATGAAATTTAGTTTTCTGCTGTTAAAGAGATATAAGTTTTTTGAGGATCATCCGGTCAAATCAAACCTGGCGCGTTGTCGAGTCCTTCTCGGGCGTAAACCACTGTCTTGAGCGTCTTGCGTTTCGCAAGGGGTATCGTGTTGCCGACGTTTGTACCACGTTGGGCTGCAGCAGTCGCTATCTGCACACCTTGTTCATCCGGGACATCGGTCTGCCGCCGAAGTATTGGATGAATCTGGAGCGCATGGTGGTTGCCCGGAGGAAGCTGGAAGGCGGCAAAATGCCGGAGGAAGTGGCGCGGGACCTGGGCTTCATGTCGGTGCACACCTTCAACCGGCAGTTTCTCAAATACTATCAAACGACTCCCGCTCAATTTCAGAGCGACCGACAGATGTTCGATCCTTCCCTCGGCCATCCGTGAAAATCCCCGCGATGGAGCGGGGAAATACGGAGCGTCCCTCGGGTGTTAGCCGGTGACTGTGATCTCCGTCTGCCGGGCCGGCCGGAAGGCTCAGCGCTTCGGAATGACGAGCGACTGTCCGGGGCGGATCAGGGTGCCTGAAATGCCGTTTTCGCTCTTGATCGCCGAGACGGAGGATCCGGTGCGGCTGGCGATGGCCGACAACGAATCGCCCTGCTTCACGACATACCGCGTGGATTTCGGTTTGGGTTTGGGCTTCGCCTTTGCCACCACGGTTTTCGCCTTGGGCTTGGGCTTCGTTTTGACCACGGCGTCGTCATCGGATTTCTCGACGGGGCGTTTGGTGGTTTTGGTGGCGACTTCCTGAGGTTTCGAGACGGTCGGTTTCGGCTTGGAAGTGACCACCTGGGTTTGCGAAATCACCGGAGCGGGCTTGGTCGGCTTGGAAACGCCGGCTGAAGCAAGCGGAACGGAGTTCTGCGGCGGTTGATCGTTTTTGGCGATTTCCGGCAGGTCGTCCGACTTCAGTTCATGAGGCGAGGGCTTGCCGCCGCTTTTCCTCCACTTCGAAGGGTTGTCGGCCCATTCCTCGACATAGTTGCCGCGGCTGTCGAAAGGACCGGTCGTCGCAGAGGGATTGCCGCTTCCGCCGCCGCTGTTTCCGCAGCTGGAAAGGGCGAGGGCGAGCGCGCAGGATGCGGGAATCCAAAGGACCGGTTTCATGCGCGAAATGATGAAGCATCGGGCGCTTTTGGCAAAACATTGTTAATCGGCCCGAATGTTTTTTTGCCACCGGGCGCTCTGCCGGGCAGGAACTTCTGCCTTGCGCCGGAAGCCGCCGGATGTCAGTGAATCCGGTGCAAGGTCGTCGGGGGGCATTAGCTCAGTTGGTAGAGCGCTTCGTTCGCAATGAAGAGGTCAGGAGTTCGAATCTCCTATGCTCCACGCCTTGTGATCGCGGCTGCTTCGCCGGATGACGGCTCACTTGCCGAAGAAGCTGCCCAGACTGCCGAGGATGCCGCCGAGCTCGGGAGTTTTTCCGGCGAGGACATCGTCGATCATCGAGTGGTAGGACTCCGGGATCTTTGATTTCACGAAGTCGGCAACCGTGGTGATGGCCTTGTCGGTCATTTCCTCGCTGAGGCCCAGTGCGATGAGTTTTTCCTTGAGTTCGTTCATGAGTCAGAGGGGTTGAAAAGTGCCGGGAACAGGACTCGAACCTGCACACCTTTCGATACCAGAACCTAAATCTGGCGCGTCTACCAATTCCGCCATCCCGGCTTGCGGGCGCGACTCTATCGTCACCCGTCCACGGGGCAAGCCCTCAATGCGAGGCGATGCCGATCCATCGGCGACAGCCTTGTGGCGGGGTGGTTCCACGAAAGTTCCAGGATGTGGAAGCTGCCGCCGAGGTGGCCGGGGTGGGTGAGGGTCTGGAACTGGCGGAGGGCGGCAGGATCCGGGTTTTCTTCAAGCGACAGCAGCCAATCACGGCCGACTTCGGTGAGCCATGAGCCTTGGTTTTTGAATGCCAGAGGCTGACAGCCGATCGCGATGGCGGTTTCGGCAACGGCGGTGAAATCGACGTGGGCGGTGATGTCGATCCCGCCGGGGGTGGCTAACGGATCTTCCGCCGCGCGGTGCTTGGAAAAGGTGCGGAGCGTGCCGGTTTTGCGTTCCGGCAGGTAGTATTCGGGGCGTGCGAAACCATAGTCCGGCCAGATCAGGAGGCCTGAGGTGAGGCAGCGGGTCAGAGGTTCGAGAAACGCTCGGAAGTTCGTGCGGACCTCGGTGCGGTAGCCGTCGGGAAAGTCATTTCCCAGCAAGCCGAGTGCGCCGGTCAGGAGCGGATCGTTGATTTCATGATCCGGATCCCAGACGAAGCCGCCATCCGGGGTGGTCGTCACCCGGCATTCCAACCAGCGGCCGTTTCTCCTTTCGACCACGTGAAAGGGCAGGGCGTCGAGCAGCTCGTTTCCGAAGGCGATGCCCGGCAGGGGATCGCTGAAAAGCTCGGAAGCTTCGGCAATGAAACGGGCTTTTTCTTGAAAAGCGCCCAGAGTTTCGCGCTGCGCGCTCCGCAGCAATGGAAGGGGCTCGGAAATCACGTATTCCAGCCCCTCGAAGGCCGGTGGGCTGAGCTGCCGCAGCGCGCACAAAACATCGTGCGCCAGAGTCCCGTCGTGAGCGCCGCATTCGAGGAGGCGCCAGCGTCCGGGGGATCCGGATTCCCGCCACTCGCGGAGAAAGCGGCGAGCGAGCAGGGCTCCGAACAAGGGGCCGACGCTCACACTGGTGAAAAAATCGCCCGCGCGTCCGACCTGCCGAGTTTCCCGGGCGTAGTAGCCGAGTGCCGGTTCGTAGAGTGCCATGGCCATGAAATCGGTAAATTTCAACGGCCCATCCCGGGTGATGCGGCTGCGCAACAGAGCCTCCAACGAAGGGGTTGCGGGCGGCGTTTCGATCCGATAGTCTTGCGTTCGCTTGACCGCTCGAAGGGGCGGTGATGAATCCGGATCAGGCATGGCTAAAATTCAAAATTCGAATCGGAAGAAGAACAGCAAGCCCTGGTTCTTCAAGCGCAAAGGCTTTTGGCTGGGGTTACTGCTGCTGGGGCTGATCGGGGCCGGGGCGGGCTGGATTTTCGTCGATGGCTACACCAAGGAGTACCGCGAGCGTGCGGCGACCTACGACTTGGAACGCATCAACGAACTGGAGGAGCCGAGCATCATCCTGGACCGGAACAACAAGGAAATCGGCCGGATCTTCGTCCAGAACCGCAGCGTGATCCCGATCGAGCAGGTGCCGGAAATCTTCATCCAGGCGCTGCGTGCCGGCGAGGATTCGCGGTTTCTCACCCACCACGGGGTGGACTACATCGGGATCGTCCGCGCGGGAATCCTGAATGCCAAGGGCGGGAACCAGGGAGCCAGCACGATCACCCAGCAGCTGGCGCGCAACGCCTACAACCTCAAGGAGGAGGCGGTGTTGCGGAAGGAAACGACGATCCAGCGGAAACTTGTCGAAGCCTTCCTCGCCCGGCGGATCGAAGACCGTTATTCAAAACAGCAGATCCTTAATTTTTATCTGAACCGGATCTATTTCGGCAGCGGGTTCTACGGCATCCGTTCGGCGGCGCTGGGCTACTTCGGCAAGGAGCCGATGGAGCTGACCGTGGCGGAATGCGCCTCGATGGTGACGCTGATCAAGAATCCGAACGTGCGATCGCCGTTGAACAACCCGGAAGCGAACCGCAGCGGACGCAACTACGTGTTAGGCCGGATGCGGGATGAGGGCATGATTTCCTCATCCGAACTCGCCCGCCTCAAGCTTTTGCCGCTCGGGTTGAATTCACAGCCGCTGCGCCGCGGCACTTCGCATCTTTACGAGCGGATCGCCGAAGCGGTCGGCCGGGCCTTGGGAGAGGACGCGCTGGCTTCGGGGAAGTTCAAGATCCACACCACCATCCTCGCGGAAGCGCAGAATGCCGCGCAAAAGTCGCTGCTGGAGACGTTGGCAAAGGCCGAGGCTCGTCCCGGATACGCCCACCAGAAATATCAGGACTATCGCAAGAGCTCGAAGCCGGCGGAATACCTGCAAGGTGCGGTACTGATGGTGGACCACGAAACAGGCGAGGTGCTGGCCCACGTCGGCGGCCGCGATTACGCGCAGGTGCCGTATGATTTCATCGAACTCGGGAAGCGTCCGCTGGGCACCGCGTTTTTCCCCTACATCTACGCCGCCGGTTTGAAAGCCGGAGAAACTCCTGCATCGATCATCGAGGACGAGCCGATGGACAACCGCACGGTGATGGTCGGCGGGCGGGAAGGGGTTCTCGGGGAGTGGGGCATGGAGGTTTCCTCGCCGACCTACAAAGGGAAGATCCCGGTGCGCGAGGCATTGGAGAACTCGAAGATCGCCGCCACCGTGCGCTTCGCCGGGAACACGGGATTGCAAAAGGTCGTGGATACCAGCGTCGCCTTCGGCCTGCCATTGCAGAAGGCCGAGCTCCTGCCCCGCCTCGCGGTGGGTTTTGAAGAAGTCTCGATGAAGCAGGAAGTGCGGGCGATGGCCACCTTCCCCCTCGGCGGCCTGTCCGGGCCGGATTCGCTCGTCTATCTGGACCGGGTCGAGAATTCGGCGGGCCGGGTCGTTTACCGGCGCGTGCGCGAGCCGAGGAAACGCCATGAGATCATCGATGAGGCGACGGCATGGCAGATCCACAGCATGATGGTCGGCTCGCTTTATCGTGGCAGTTCGAAGGGCGTGCTCGACGGCATGATGGAGAAAAACTTCAGCGGTGCCGGCAAAGGTGGCTCGACCAATGATTTCGCGGACACCTGGTTCGTCGGCTATAACAAGCGCGTCACCTGCGGGGTCTGGACCGGATTTCTGATGGGCAATGGCGAGCCGATCTATCCCGGAGCATTCAGCCGAGACCTGTCGATGCCGGTCTGGCAGGCGACGATGAACGCGGCTGCTCCATCCTTCGGCGGCGAGGAACTCAAGGCTCCGGGCAGCGTGGTGCAGGTCAATGTCTGCACGGCCTCCGGACAACGGGCGACCCAGTTCTGCCAGGAACATGTGGAGGACATGAATTCCGGAACGATCCACTCGCGTTCGACGGCGGTGGGCGAGTACTTCCGCAGGGGCACGGAAAATCTTCCATACTGCAGCATTCACTCGGGAACCTTGGGCGAAGGCGTTTCTCCGGACATGGCGCTCAATCTTCCGGCGCTCGACGCGGTGCCGGTCCGCCCGAAAGAGCCTGTTTTGATCGGGGATGATCCGTATCACACGGAGGTTCCGAGCTTTGCCGCGACGTCTGCTGAAGCAGGAGTCGTCCGGCGTCGGACCAATGTCTTGGACAGCCTTGACCTTGGCGACATCGAAGAAGGCATCCCGCTCAAGCGGCCGCGGCGTCTTCAGATCGAAGACGAGTGATGCGACACAGGCATTTCTGCCGGTGAGTTCATCAATACAAACTTCTTACTCAAATTCTGCGCTTCAATTTAGCCTTGATTATTAAAATTAGCCAAGGCTAATTCAGCTTCCCATGAAGCCAACCGCCAAGCAGCTGTTCTCATTCGCCGCCGCATGCGGCATTTCGTCCGCCACCGCAGCCGGACTCCGCCCGCTCGCCACCGACCGACCCGACACTACGGAAAGCCCCCACACGGTGGATGCCGGCCATTTCCAATTTGAAATGGAACTCGCGAATCGGACCCGGGACGGCAGCCGCCGCGAATTCTCTCTCGGTGAACTGAATTCGAAAATCGGGCTCGATGCCTCGACCGACCTGCAACTGGTGCTGCCTTTCTACACCCATGTCCGCGGCGGCGGCGAAGGCTTCGGCGATATCGAAATCCGCCTGAAGCACAATCTCTGGGGCAATGACACGGGGCCCACGGCGCTTGCCCTGATGCCATTCATCAAATGTCCCACTGCGAACGGAGAGCTCGGGAATGCCGAGTTCGAAGGCGGTTTGATCGTTCCTTTCGGCTTCGAAGGTCCGGCGGGCTGGTCCTGCGCGGTGATGGCGGAGCTCGACCTGGATTCGGATGACGAGGGTTCCGGTTACCATGCCGTCGGAGTGACATCCGCCACCGGCAGCCATGATCTGACCGAAAACACCGGAATCTTTCTCGAACTTGTCAGCGTGCTCAGCGCCGAATCCGGCGCGGATTGGGAAGCCTATTTCAACACTGGCATGACATGGGCTATCCGGCCCACATGGCAGTTTGATGGTGGCATCCGTCTCGGCCTGACGGATGCGTCAGCGGATTTCACTCCATTTCTGGGCATGAGCACGAAGTTTTGATCAAAAATTTAGCCTCATCTAAAATTCTACATTGAAGCGAATATGAAATCTGCCATTGCTAAGTCCATGAAATCCGGAGCCTTGGGGCCCATGACACGAAGAAGCGTGCTGCTTCTCGCGACCTGCCTGGGGAGCCTGTGCGCCATCGGTTGCGGTGGACCGGAGAAGCCGTCATCCGGGAAAAAGCGAGTCGTCACCAGTTTCACCATCATCGCCGACATGGCCCGCGAAGTGGCGGGCGACGCGGCGGAAGTGGAATCGATCACCAAGCCGGGTTCCGAGATCCACGGCTATGAGCCGACACCGAAGGACATCGTGAAGGCGCAAAGTGCCGACCTTGTCTTGTGGAACGGGATGAACCTGGAACTCTGGTTCGAAAAATTTTTCACCAACGTCAAAGCCGTGCCGAGTGCGGTGCTGACGGAAGGCGTCGCGCCGATGGGGATCAGCGAAGGCCCCTACACCGGCAAGCCGAATCCCCATGCCTGGATGTCACCGACGAATGCGGTGATCTATGTGGAAAACATCCGCCGGGCGCTCGTGAAAATGGACCCCGCCAACGAGGCGGTCTACACGGCCAACGCCGCGACCTACACCGCGAAGATCAAGGCGCTCGACGAGCCGGTCAGCCAGAAGCTGGCGGCCATTCCCGAGGCGCAGCGCTGGCTGGTCAGCAGCGAGGGAGCCTTTTCCTACCTCTGCGCGAACTACGGCCTCCGCCAGCTCTATCTATGGCCCATCAACGCCGATGCCCAGGGCACCCCCCAGCAGGTGCGGCAGGTCATCGACGGCGTGAGAGCTAACAAGATTCCGGTCGTTTTCTCGGAAAGCACCGTCAGCGACAAGCCGGCCCGCCAGGTCGCGAAGGAAACCGGCGCCCGCTACGGCGGCGTGCTCTATGTCGATTCGCTGACGGATGCGACAGGCCTGGCGCCGACCTATCTGAAACTGTTGGAGACGAATGCCGACACCATCGTCAAAGGATTTCTCAACCCGCAATGAGCACGCCACAGGATCTGCCGCGACTGGTTGTCGATGATGTTACGGTGGCTTATGCCAACGGCCACCTCGCGTTGCACAACGCGTCATTCCATCTCGAAGGCGGCACCATCTGCGCCCTCGTCGGGGTGAACGGCAGCGGCAAGTCCACGCTTTTCAAGAGCATCATGGGCTTCGTCAAACCCAAGGCCGGGACGGTGAAAATCAACGCGCAGCCGGTGCATGATGCGTTGAAAAAGCACCTCGTCGCCTATGTGCCGCAGTCGGAGGACGTCGACTGGCAGTTTCCCGTCAGTGTGTGGGATGTGGCGATGATGGGCCGCTACGGTGCGATGAATTTTCTCCGCATTCCCCGCGCGGTGGACAAGGCGACGGTCGAGGAAAGCCTGCGCCGCGTCTCGATGTGGGACTTCAAGGACCGTCAGATCGGCGAGCTGAGCGGCGGTCAGAAGAAGCGTGTTTTCCTCGCCCGCGCGCTGGCCCAGGGCGGGCGGGTGATTCTGTTGGACGAGCCGTTCACCGGGGTGGATGTGAAAACCGAGGAGGCCATCATCCAGCTTCTCCGCGAACTGCGGTCTGCCGGATGCATCATCCTCGTCTCCACCCACAACCTCGGCAGCGTCCCTGAATTCTGCGATCAGGTGGTGCTCATCAACCGCACGGTGCTCGCCTACGGCCCGACCTGCGAGGTTTTCACCGAGCAGAATCTATCCGCTGCCTTCGGCGGGGTGCTGCGGCAGTTCCAGTTCGAGGAATCCACCATCCAGGATCACGACGGCAGGGCGATCCGCGTCCTTACGGATGACGAGCGTCCGCTGGTTTTCGGAAAAGACGGTCACCTGGAATACAAGGACCGCCTTGAGCACGAAGAGTTGTTGAGAAAACGCTCGGAGGATCATGAGTGAACTTCTCCAATCACTGCTGACGCCGTTCCAGTATGATTACATGCTGCGCGCCATCTGGGTCAGCGCGTTGGTCGGGGGGACGTGCGGGTTTCTATCGTCTTTCGTCACGCTGAAGGGTTGGTCGTTGATGGGCGATGCGTTGTCGCACGCGGTGGTTCCCGGCGTGGCGGTGGCCTACATTCTCGGTCTGCCTTTCGCACTCGGTGCGTTCATCGCCGGCCTGCTGGCCGCGGCGACGATGGCGTTCATCAAGGCGAGAAGCCGCATCCGTGAAGATGCGACCATCGGGATTGTTTTCACCGCTTACTTCGCGCTCGGACTGTTGCTGATTTCGCTGTTTCCCGCACGGGTCGATCTCAAGGTGATCCTGCTGGGAAACATCCTCGGTATTTCGGACCCGGACATCTGGCAGGTGATCGTCATCAGCGCGGTCACGCTGGGCGTGTTGGTTTTGAAGTGGAAGGATCTCATGCTGTTCTGCTTCGATCCCAACCAGGCGCGCACGCTCGGCCTCAAGGCGGGATTGCTTCATGTGACCCTTCTTTCCCTGCTTGCCGCCACTTCGGTCGCGGCGTTGCAGGCGGTGGGAGCCTGTCTGGTGGTGGCGATGCTGATCACGCCGGGTGCCACCGCCTATTTGCTAACGGACCGGTTCGGGAAAATGCTGTGGCTGTCCTCGGCCATGGGAGTTGCCACCTCGTTGGTGGGAGCTTATGCCAGTTACTATTTCAATGGAGCGACCGGCGGTTGCATCGTCACGCTCCAGACCCTGGTTTTCCTCGCCGCTTTCGTCTTCGCACCGAAACACGGAATTCTCGCCTCCAAGCGCCGCATGCGTCTCGCGGCGTCCCAGCCATGAACGCCCTGCTGGAACCGCTGCAATACCCCTTCATGCGCGACGCGCTGTTGGTCGGGACGATGGTCGCCGCGATGTGCGCGGTGTTGTCCTGTTTCCTGATTCTCAAAGGCTGGTCGCTGATGGGCGATGCGATTTCCCACGCGGTTCTGCCGGGCATCGTCCTCGCCTACATCGCCGGACTTCCGCTCTCGATCGGTGCCTTCGCCGCCGGTCTGTCCTGCGCGGTGGGCACCGGTTTCATCAAGCAGAACAGCCGGATCAAGGAGGACACGGTGATGGGGGTGGTCTTCACCGGATTGTTCGCCTTCGGGCTGGTGCTGTTCAGCAAGACCCCTTCGGACATGCATCTGGACCACATCCTCGTCGGCAGCATTCTGGGCATCACTCCGTTCCAAAAAATGCAGACGCTGGGCCTGGGCGCGCTGGTCCTCGGCATCACCCTGGCCCTGCGGCGGGATCTGCTTCTGATCTGTTTCGATCCCGGCCAGGCGCGGGTGATGGCGCTGCCGGAGCGGTTCCTGAACTACCTTCTGCTAGGTCTGCTTTCGCTCGCCATCGTGGTCTCGCTCCAGGCGGTGGGCATCATTCTGGTGGTGGCCATGTTGGTCACACCCGGCAGCATCGCCCATCTTTGGACGGACCGTTTCGATCGGATGCTTCTCATCGCGGTCGCCGCGGCGGTGGGTTCCACCTGGGCGGGGATTCTGATCAGCTTTGAAATCGAAGGTTCCACCGGAGCCTGCATCGTTCTGGTTCAGGCGTTGCTTTTCGGCGGTTCGCTGTTGTTCGCGCCGAAGCATGGCATCATCCGCCGGCGGCTCAAGGACACGGCGGTTTGAGAATCCGTTCGCGTCGCGCTGTTTTTCAGGCGGTACCGGCGAGCCGGTGGTTCAGCGCGATGGAGCGGCGGAGGGCCCGCATCACATCGACCAGTCCCTTGTGCGAGGAGACGGCTTGGGCGCACGCCGCATGTTGCCCGGCGTGGCGGCTGACGAAACGGCCGATCTCGGCGTAAAGCTGGCGCATCTGGGTGTCCAGCACGCCGTTTTCCGCACGCAGGATGGACATCTCCTTGTTGCCGTCGCCGATCATCTGGAAGGCTTCGGACGCGTTGACCCGCCGATCTTTTTTCTTCTCGTTCAGCTGCGAGTCCACGACGTCCACCTTGGCATCGCCTTTTTCGATTTCGGTGCCGATCTCGATGCGCTGCTGCTTGAGCGTTGAAAACCGGGTCTTCAATTCGGCGAGGCGGGCTTTGATTTTTTCAACCTGCTCCTTGTCGAACTCGGGACTCGGCGTTTCCTTCGTCAGCACTTCCAGCTTCATCTTGAGTCCGTCATACGAGCGGCGCACCTCGCGGGCTTCGGCGACGATCTCATCCCGGCGCTGCGCGAGGTTTTCAAGCTCGGTGAGCAGTGCGACGCGTTGGTCTGCCAGCTCCTGATGGATTTCCGGCGTGCTGTTGAGCACGGTGGCCCGCTCCTCATGGGCCTGGTCGAGCCTTGCCTGGCAGTTTGCCAGTTTTTCGCGGACGATATCCCTTTCCTTGATGAATTTCCGAAGGTTCCAGTACTCGACGGAGAGTTCTTCGATGTTTTCGACCTTTTCCCAAATCAGATACCCCAGCTGGGCCTCGGCTTCCCGCAGCAGGTGCATTTCGCTCGCGGCGTCGGCCATTCGCTGGTTCTTGCGGAAGTAGCCGAAGGCCTGCGCGAAGCGTGCCATGTAGTAGCGGGTCGAAGTCATTGGGAGGTCAGACTTGTTTGGCGATCTTGCGTTGGAGGGCTTCGATGACGGTGAAGTCTTCGAGGGTGGTGATGTTCCCGGAGATCTTGCCGGTGCAGACCAGTTCTTTCAAGAGCCGTCGCATGATTTTTCCCGAGCGGGTCTTCGGCAGGCCGGGGGCGAAATGCAGGTCGTCCGGTTTGGCGATCGCGCCGATGACCTTGCCCACGTGATTCCGCAGCTCGGCCTGAAGCGCCGCCGACTCTTCGATGCCGCCCTTCAGGGTGACGAATGCCGCGACGGCCTGCCCCTTCATGTCATCCGGGCGACCCACCACCGCCGCTTCCGCGACAGCGGGATGGGAAACGAGCGCGCTTTCGATTTCCGCCGTGCCGAGGCGGTGACCGGAAACATTGAGCACGTCGTCGAGACGGCCGATGATCCAGAAATTGCCGTCCTTGTCGCGTCGCGCGCCGTCGCCGGCGGTGTAGAGGCCGGGGTAGTCGGACCAGTAGGTTTTCTTGTAGCGGTCCTTGTCGCCGTAGATCGTGCGGATCATCGAGGGCCACGGTTTGCGGATGACGAGACGTCCGTCTTCGCCGGGTTTGCACTCGTTGCCCGCGTCGTCGAGGATCGCGGCGTCGATGCCGAAGAACGGATGCGTCGCGGTGCCGGCCTTGCACGGTGTGGCTCCGGGCAGCGGAGAAATCAGGATGGCACCGGTCTCGGTCTGCCACCACGTGTCGACGATCGGGCACTTTCCGCCGCCGATGTGCTTGTGGTACCAGTTCCAGGCTTCCGGGTTGATCGGTTCTCCAACAGAACCTAGCAGGCGCAGCGAGGAAAGATCGTGGGCCGCCGGAAAATGGTCGCCCGCCTTGATGAACGCGCGGATCGCGGTCGGCGCGGTGTAGAAGATGGTGACCCCGTATTCCTCGATCATTTTCCAGAACCGCCCGAAATCCGGAGCGTTCGGCGCGCCTTCATACATCACCTGGGTGACGCCGTTCGCGAGTGGTCCATAAACGATGTAGGAGTGCCCGGTGATCCAGCCGACGTCGGCGGTGCACCAGTAGACATCCTCATCATTCATGTCGAAAATGTATTTGCAGGTCGAATACGTGCCGGTGAGGTAACCGCCGGACGTGTGGAGGATGCCTTTCGGTTTCCCGGTCGAGCCGGATGTGTAGAGGACGAAAAGCGGGTGCTCGGAATCAAAGGCTTTTGCGACGTGCTTCGACGACGCGGTGGCGACCTCCTCGTGCCACCACTTGTCGCGGTTGGCATCCATCGCGATGTCATTGCCGCAGCGGTTGAGAACGATCACACGCTTCACGTGTTTGTATTTCGCCAGTGCCTCGTCGACCACCGGCTTGAGCGGGACGACCTTGCCGCGCCGCCAGCCGCCGTCAGCAGTTAGAATGACGGTCGCGCCGGAATCCTCCAGGCGGTCCACCAGCGCCTCTGAGGCGAATCCGCCGAAGACGACGTTATGCACCGCGCCGATGCGGGCGCAGGCAAGCATCGCGATGGCCGCTTCCGGCACCATCGGCATGTAAACGAGCACGCGGTCCTTCGACTTCACGCCGTTTTTCAACAGCACGTTCGCGAAGCGGCAGACGTCTTTCTGGAGTTGTCCGTAGGTGATGATGCGTTTGTCGCCCGGCTCGCCCTCCCAGATGATCGCAGCCTTGTTCTTGCGCGGTCCGGTGGCGTGGCGGTCCACGCAGTTTTCACAGACGTTGAGCTTGCCGCCTTCGAACCATTTCGCATTCGGCGCCTTCCAATTCAGCACCTTGTCCCACTTTTTCTGCCACGTCAGCTCCTTCGCCTCGTTCGCCCAGAACTTGTCGGGCTTCTCGATGGATTCCTTGTAGAGCCTCTTGTAAGCCGCCATCGACGGGATGCGGGCTTTCGCGGAAAATTCTTTGGATGGTTTGTGAACGGCGTCGTGGTCGTGACTCGGCGTGGATTTCTTGGAGCTCATGGGTTGCGGAAAATTTGACGGGAATAGGACGGTTTCCTGCACTACGCGCACAAACTAGGAAGCCCGCTTGCCCCCGGCAAGTCCCCAGAACCGGTTAATCCGGTCTTTTTTTCCGCACATCGGCCGTAGCCTCGCGTTTTTTCGCCGGCTTCGGATTTCCTAGCAGCATTTGGACCTCCACCGCGTTGAGTGCGGCCCAGGCACCGGGTTCCAGATCGCCGAGCCACAGCGCGCCGATGCGCACCCGCAGCAGTTTCGTCACCTGATAGCCGAGCGATTCGAACATCACGCGGATCTGGCGTTTCGCGCCATGGTCGAGCACCACCTTGAGGCGGCGGGAGGAAAGGCGCTCGATGGCCTTCGCCTTCAGCTTGCCTTCGTCGGTGTAGACGCCTTCGAGAAATTGGTCGAGGTGGGCGTTCTCAAACGCCTGGTTCGAGGTGACGAGGTATTCCTTTTCCACCGATTTCGACGGATGCATCAATTGCTGCGAAAGGTCACCATCGTTGGTCAGGATCAACAATCCTTCCGAATCCATGTCCAGCCGCCCGACGTGATGCAGCGAGTGGAGCGAGGCCGGCAGCATCGAGTAAATCGTGTCCCGCCCGAGTTCGTCCTCGCGCGTGCAGACGAATCCGCGCGGCTTGTGGAACGCGATGATCATCGTCTCGCGCTGGGCCACCCGCTTGCCATCCACCTTCACGTGGTCGCCCGACGAGATGCGCGTGCCCATGTTCACGCACGGCGCACCATTCACCTCCACCCGGCCGGCCTTGATGAGTTCATCGCACGCGCGGCGCGAGCCCACGGCGCAGGACGCGAGGTATTTGTTGAGGCGGGTGCCGTCGGTGGTAGCCATGGGAATATAAATGCAAAAGGCGCGAAGCCCGTCGGGATCCGCGCGTTTTAGAAAATGTTGAAAGCCAGGGGACTAACCCTCGTGCTTGGTCTTCGGAAGTCCGACAGGGGACTTGCCGGCTTTCCATTCGCCACGCTCCTTGAGGAGTTTGACGCGCTCGAAGCGCTTGAGGACGGAACGTTTGCCGCCGACGGTGGCGCTGGACTTGAGGCTGTTGTGCTTGGACATCTCGGGATGAGGTTAAAGATCGCGGGAGGCGGAAGCTAGGGACGACTTTCCCCAGTGGCAATCCGAAAAAGGGGAATTTTTTAAAACCCGCGCCTCTTCACATTTCATGCTCTCTCACGGCCGATACGCGTGCCTGTTCCGCAGCACATGCTCGAAGGCCGGCGGCGGATTGCAGATCCTCGTCACCAGATCGTCCCAAATCTCCTGACCCTTCAGGATCTCCACCTCGATCCGGAGGAAATACACCGGCACATCCACCGAGCCCGGCTTCGGGAAGCGCACCGCGTCCTTCTCCGTCGTCACGATCATCTGCATGTCCCGCTCCACGCAGCGTTGCATGAATTTCTCCACCTCTTCCCGCGAGAAACGGTAGTGATCCGAGAAACGCCGCCGGATTTCCACCCGCGCGCCCAGTCTTTCCAGCGATCCCTCGAAGGCTTCCGGCACCGCGATCGCGCTGATGGCCCCCACCCACTTGTCCCTGAGAAACTCCAACGGCTGCCGCTCCCGCGTGAACACATCCTCCAGGTAGATCGGCCCGTGTGTGCACTCGATGATCTCCGCCGTCTTGTTGTATTTCCGGATCCGGGAAATCAGCGCCTCATTCGAGCTTCCGTTGCACTTCGTGATCAGGATGTAGCTCGCCCGCCGCAGATTCTTCGGCGGCTCCCGCAGCGTCCCGCGGGGGAGAAGCGCCTCCGTCCCGAAGGGCGCGCCCGAGTCCACCAGCACCACATCGATCGAGTGCGCCAGATCCAGATACTGCATCCCGTCGTCCAGCAGCAGCGTATCCGCCCCGAGCTGGCCCACGGCGAAAAGCCCGCCCTTCACCCGGTTCTTGTCCACCACCACCGCCACTCCATCCAGATTCTTCGCCAGCATGAAGGGCTCGTCCCCCGCATGCTTCGAGTCCAGCAGCAGCGCGCTCCCCGTCGACACCACCTTCGGCATCTTCTCTCCGGAAATGGTCCGCCCCTTCGCGTCCTGCCACTTCTGCGGCCGGTCCAGCTTCTTGCTCTTATAGCCGCGGGAGAGGATCGCCACGCTGCGCCCCCGGTCCCGCAGGGATTTCGCCAAAAGCTCCACCACCGGCGTCTTTCCCGTGCCGCCCACCGTGATGTTTCCGATGGCCACCACCTGCGTCCCCAAGTGGTGCTGCGCCCGCCAGCCGCTGCGGTAGCGCCAGATCCGCACCTGCACGATCATCCGGAAAATCCCCGAGAGCGCCCGCATCGCGAACCGCATCATCGCCGCCCGGAACCCCTTCGCCCGGCCGAAGATCACATCCGCTCCCCAGCGTTCGAGTTCTTCGATGAGTTCCTTCATGGCCTGCCCGCACCATGTTCCGGTGCTCCACCTCCGGGCAAGCGCCAATCGGCCGGCGCGTGATAGGCCTTCGCAGCTGTCCTTCCGCCATCCCGCACGGATGATCCGTCACCAGCGCTCCCCCCACCTCTCCTGTGCATTTTCGCCCCCCTTCCAGCCACCGCTGCCCATCTGCCCGCCGCTTTTATCGGGCATCCACGCACTTTTATCGGGCGTCCAGCGGGATTTATTCCTCTTTCACCCGCTTTTACTCAGCGTCCAGCGCGTGGAAGTCGGGAAAAAGTCAGTGGATGCCCGATAAAAGTGCGTGGAAGCCGGGAAAAAGTCAGTGGATGCGCGATAAAAGCGCGTGGAAGTCCGATAAATCCCAGAGGACGCCCAATAAAACCGGGTGGATGCCAGGGAAAAGTCACTGGAAGCCCGATAAAACCCGCTGGAAGCGGGAGGAAACTCACTCCCTGCGGCCCAAGGCCATCATCAGGATGTAGAGAAACTGCGCGATGGAGCCCACCGCTGCGGCCACGTAAGTCATCGCCGCCCAGAAGAGCGCGTTCTTCGCCTTGTCATGCTCCATGCTCGCGGCCACGCCGCTGCGCTCCATCCACACCAGCGCCCGGCGGCTCGCGTCGAACTCCACTGGCAGCGTGACCACTGAGAAAAGCGTGGTCACCCCGAAGAGCGCGGCCCAACCCCACAGCATTACCGGCGAGTTGAAGAGGCCCATGCCCAGGAAGCTGGCCCACATCACGTAGTTCAGCATGGTGCTGGAAAACTGGACCGCCGGCACCATCTTGGAGCGCAGCCCTAGCCACACGTAGGCCTGCTGGTGCTGCACCGCGTGGCCGCATTCGTGTGCCGCCACCGCCGCCGCCGCCACGGAGTTCACCCCATACACGTTCTCGCTCAGGTTCACCGTCTTCTTGGTCGGGTCATAGTGGTCTGTGAGCTGCCCCGGCACGCTGATGACCTGAACATCATGAATTCCATTCTGCCGCAGCATGGCCTCGGCCACCTGCGCTCCGGTCATGCGCACCGGGATCTGCGAATACTCCGCGAAACGCCGCTTCAGCGTGCTGCTCACCAGAAAGCTCACCAGCATGGAGCCGCCGATGATGACCCAGTACATCATGCCGATGCCGCCGCCGCCTTGTCCTTGGCCGGAGCCCACGGCGTGCTGCGCCAAAGTGAAAAGTTCGAGATTCATGACCCCGACTCTACGGATCGACGGCGGCGTCGCAATGGATTTCACGGTGGAAAACCGCGCGGATTTTCCAATGAAGCCGGGGAGGCGGCTTCCCCCTTCTCACAAAGTCTTCACGCGCAGCGTAAGGGTATGCCTGACGCCCGTCGCCGGGTCCGTGGCGGTGACGGTGTGCGTGCCGACGGTGAGGTGGATGATGGGTTCGGGGGAAGATGGCTCGATGACGAGCGTGTAGGACTCCCACCGCGCGGTCCCCGGCAGATTCGTGACGGGCCGCAGCTTGTCCGAGCCGGAGGGGATCTCGGGATCCAGCAGGAAGGTCGCGTTGTCCGCCGGGCTGATGATGCGGAGCGGCTCCTTCGCGACCTCGTCCGGGTTGAGGGCCAGCTCGTGGCGGCGCAAATTATAACGGCTGGAGAACCACCCGGCGTAGGTGGTGTCGAGCAGCGCCCTGCCGGAGGCATCATAGTCCCCGGAGGTGGCGGCGGGCGGCGGCAGGTCCGCTGGTGCCAGATCGCGGCGGGAGTGTTTCGTCCCGGCGGGGACGGATTTCCCATTGCGCGGGTCCACGGTGAAGTCGGCCAGGCCGTCCGGCCGCTCGTACCAGGTGGCGGGGGTGCTTTCGTGCAGCCGCAGCATGGCGCGGTGAAAGATGGGCCCGGCCCCGTCGATGCCGGACAGGCCCTTCATCGGCTGCTGCTCGAAGTTTCCCGCCCACACGCCCACGGTGAAGCGCGGGGTGTAGCCGATGCACCAGTTGTCATGGAAGTCGGAGGAGGTGCCGGTTTTCACCGCGCAGCGGAACGGGAGGTCGAGCGGGCCGCCGGGCTGGAAGGAGGGGGCGCGCGCGCCGGCGTCCGATAGAATGTCGGAGATGAGCCAGGCGGTGCGCGGCTCGAAGAGCTGTCGTGGCTCGCCCGCGTTTCCCGGAAACAGCAGGGGAGGGAAATGGCGGCCGAGCCGGGCGAGGGTGGCGTAGGCGTTGGTCAGCTCCAGCAGGCGGACGGGCGCGTTGCCCAGGGTGAGGCCGAGGCCGTAGAGGTCCGGGTCCGGATCCAGGGTGGTGATGCCGAGTTTTTCCAACAGCTCGTAGAGCGGCCGCACGCCGCCGAGCTGATTCATCTCGCGCAGGGCGGGGACGTTCAGCGAGCAGGCCAGCGCGGTGCGCAGTGTGACGGGGCCGCGGTACTGGCGGTCGTAGTTCTCCGGCAGGTCCAGCCCCTGCGGCGTGCGGAACGGGCTGGGGATGTCCGCGAGGATGGAGGCGGGGGACCGGTGGCCGCGCTCCATGGCTAACAAGTAGGTGAAGGGCTTGAGCGTGGAGCCGGGCGAGCGCGGGCTGAGCGCGCCATTGAGCTGGCCGCCGCGCGGGTCGTCCCAGTCGGCGGAGGAGACGAGGGCGAGGATCTCACCCGTGGGATTGTCGATGACGACGACGGCGGCGTGGCGGAGATTCGCCTCCTTCAGCTTCGCGGTCTCCTCGCGGACGATCGTTTGGAGGGCGTTCTGCAGCGGGAGGTCGAGCGTGGTGCGGACCTCCGCGGTGGGTTGGGAGAATTGTGAGAGCCACGGCGCGGCCTGCTTCTCGGTGAGGGGGCGGAGGGTGATGGGTTCCGTTAGCGCTGCGCGGATGCGGGCGGCGTCGTGATTCCCCGCCGCCGCAAGGCGCTGGAGGACGGTGTTCCGCCGCACGGTGGCGCGCTGCGGATGGCGGAGGGGATTGAGCCGCGAGGGCGCCTGGGGCAGGCCGGCGAGCAGGGCGCACTCGGCGAGCGAGAGATCCGCCAGCGGCTTCTGGAAGTAGAAGCGCGCGGCCTCGGCGGTGCCGATGCGGAGATTTCCATAATCGAGGCGGTTCAGATAGGCGGTGAGGATCTGTTTTTTCGACCACGTCATTTCCAGGCGGCGGGCGGCAAGCGCCTCGCGGAGCTTGGTGAACGGACTGCGTCTGGACGGTGGCGAGGAGATCTTCACCAGCTGCTGGGTGATGGTGGACGCGCCGGAAACCACGCGGCGGTGCAGCAGGAAATCCCGCCCCGCCCGCAGCGTGGCGAGCAGGTCGATGCCGCCGTGGCGGTGGAAACGCTTGTCCTCGGCGGCGAGCGTGCAGGCGACGAGGTCCGCAGGGATGTGTTCTAACGTGACGGGCGCGGAGCGGGAGGAGTCCGGCAGTGCCAGGCGGGCGATGGGCGCGCCGTGCCGGTCCAAGAGCACGGGAGAGGCGGCCGGATTCCCCGACAACCCGGCGGGAAGCGGCACGGCGAAGGGCAGCACGAACCACCCGAGCAGCGCGACCAGCGCGAGGGCGCACACGGTGCGGATGATCCTGCGGCTTCTTTTCGACCTGAAGTTCAAGCGCGGGAAGATGCGCAGGAATCGATGGGAAATAAACGGGAAAATTCCGATTGGAAAGGGGCTCTGATTTCGCTCGTATCGGCAGCGTATGAAAAAACAACTATTTCTATTGAGCTGTGTGGCGGGGCTGATGCTGGTGCCGGTGAAAGCGCAGGATGAGAAGGAGCACACGAAGCTGGGCGAGCAGATGGAGGCGATGGATGACGCCTTCAAGGCCTTCCGCCGCGAGACGGATCCGGTGAAGGGGGCGACCCACGCCCGCGAGGCCCAGGATGCTGCGGCGAAGGGGCTGCTTGAGATCCCGGCGCTGATCAAGGAGATGCCGGAAGGGCCGGATAAAGCGAAGGCGCTGGTTTCCTACCGCAAGCTGATGGGGAAACTCTACGTGACGCTTTGCGAAGTGGAGGAAGCGTTCCTCAACGGCAAGATCGAGGACGTGACCAAGATCGTGGACTCGCTGAAGGAGCAGAAGAAGGAAGGCCACCAGAAGTTCATCAAGGAAGAGGAATGATGCCGGTGGAGTGAGTTTTAAAATGAAAAGGCCCGGATGCGCGCGCATCCGGGCCTTTTTCATGAGAGAGGGAGGAAGCCCCGTGTCATTCCACGATAACGCGGGTGCCGGTTTTCACCTTGGAATAGACGACCGGCATGGTGGCGCTGGGGCCGCGGATGCAGGCGTGGGAGGCGGGCTTGCGCTTGACGGGGCCGATGTGGTGGCCGACGCCGTCATTGGTGAGACGCATCCAGTAGCGCATGGAGGCGCCTTCGAATTTCCCGCCTTCGGGGATGGCGTCGAGGGTGGAATCGGCGTCGCTGTTCACGACCTCGCCGGCGGCGTCATAGATGCGGCCGTATTTGTTCGAGCGCTTGTCGACGACCTTTTCGAGGATGTAGAAGGTGCCGGTGGGCGTGGGGCGGCTCGGGATGCCGGAGCAGATGGGGTAGTCCATGACGATTTCCTCGCCGTTGAGGAGGAAGCCGCGCTGTTTTTCGAGGCTGATGAGGATGGAGGAGTTCCCGGCGTTGGTCTGCGAGAGGAGCTCGTCGTTTTTCCAGACCGAGTAGGTTTTCGGATAGGTGGGCTCGGCCTTGAAGTGGTCGTAGGTGCCGGCCGGGTGGGGATTCACGAACACGGTTTTGCCGTCCTTGGTGACTTCGGTGGCGGGCTTCTGGTTGGCGCAGCTGGCCAGCAGGAGTGTGGCGACGGCGGCGGCAAACTGGGCGGCGATGCGGAGCGGGATCATGGGGTGGGGAAACGGGACGCGGGGAATTAGGACAAATTTCCCGAAATAGCAACCCTCATGCGGATGGGGCGCTCCGGAGACGGGCGGAAGGGTGCGGCACGAGGGCAGGACGCTTCAGACAAGGCCGTCCTTGCGCGCTTGTTTCCAGTAGGCGTATTCGGAGCGGTTGAAGTCGATGTATTCGGGCGACAGGTCGCTGGAATACATGGTGTAGTCGGCATCGCCTTGGTTGAGATTGATGACGATCTCGAACTCGGGATGGGAAACGGCCTCGCGGAGCTGGTCCATGGGCGTGTCGGCCTGGAGGCCGCCGATGCAGGCGGCTTTCCCGCCGATGTGGATGTCGACAAGTTCCTCCCGGATGCGGGCGCGGGAGTAACCGACGGCGTGGATGATGCGGCCCCAGTTCGGGTCGCCGCCGTTCCAGGAGGATTTCACGAGGGCGGACTTGCAGACGGCTTCGGCGACTTTCTTGGCATCGAGGTAGGTCTTGGCTCCCTCCACTCGAACGGTGACGAATTTGGTGACGCGCTCGCCATCGCGGACGACGGCCTTGGCGAGTTCCAGCATGAGCCAGCCGAGCGCCTTGCGGAATTGTTTGCAGTTGGCGCTGTTGCGGCGGATGGAAGGCATGCCGGCCGCGCCGTTGGCGAGGACGATGACGGTGTCGTTGGTGGACATGTCGCCGTCGATGGTGATGCGGTTGAAGCTTTCCTCGACGCATTCGAGCACGGTCTTGCGGAGGTTTTCCGCAGGGATGTTCGCGTCGGTGGTGATGAAGCAGAGCATGGTGGCCATGCTGGGAGAGATCATGCCGGCGCCCTTGACGCAGCCGCCGAGGCGGACGCGGTGGTCGCCGAGGTCGAAGGAGATGGCGACTTCCTTGGAGCGGGTGTCGCTGGTGATGATGGCGTTGGCGACGTCCGTGCCGTTTTTCGGGCCGAGGCGTTCGAGGAGTTCATCGTATTTCGGCTCGAAGCGGACCATGGGCATGGGCAGGCCGATGACGCCGGTGGAGGCGACGCCGATCTCCGAGCGTTTCAGTTTGAGAGGCTTGGCCACGGCGTCGCACATCGAGTTGGCATCGCGGATGCCTTGGACGCCGGTGCAGGCGTTGGCATTTCCGGAATTCGCGATGATGGCGCGGAGGTTTCCCTTGCGGAGATGGGTCTGGGAAACGCGGACCGGCGCGGCTTTCACCCGGTTGGTGGTGAAGGTGCCGGCGGAGGTGCACGGCTTTTCCGAGTAGATGAGCGCGAGGTCGAGGCGCTTGGCATCGGGATTCTTGATGCCGCAGCTGACGGCGCTGGTCAGGAAACCATGCGGCGCGCCGACGCCGCCTTTGATTCGGGTGAATGGGTGATCCATGGGTGGAAAAGGGAAACAGCGGGCGAGACTGCGTCGCTGTTAAAAATTTTGCAACCCATCAGTCGGACTCAGGCCGAAGATCAGGTTGAAACATTGCACCGCTTGTCCGCCCGCGCCTTTTCCGAGGTTGTCCTCGGCACTCATGAGGATCACCCGACCGGTGCGCGGATCGTGCTGCCAGCCGATGTCGACGAAGTTGGTGCGGGTGACATTCTTGGTGTCGGCACAGCCGCCCTTGCCGAGCAGGCGGACGAAGTCGGCGCCCGCGTAGGTCTTGTCCAGCGCCGCGCCGATGGCGTCGGGCGACACGCCATCGCGCAGCTTCGCGGTGGTGGTGGTGACGATGCCGGAGTTCACCGGGATCAGGTGCGGCAGGAAACTGATGGTGACCTTTTCGCCGGCGGCGATGCCGAGTTCCTGCTCGATCTCCGACAAGTGGCGGTGCTTGGGCACGCCGTAAGCACGGGCGCTTTCATTGCACTCGACGTAGAGCAGGGTGAGATCGGCCTTGCGCCCGGCACCACTGACGCCGCTCATGGAATTGGCGACGATGGTGGTGGGATCGATGAGATTTTCACGGAGCAGCGGCAGCAACGGCAGCAGGATGCTCGTCGGATAACAACCTGGCGCGGCGATCAAACGCGCCGCCTGGATTTCCGGAGTGCGGATTTCCGGCAGGCCGTAAACCGCCTCGCCCAACAGATCCGGAGCCGGATGCGGGTGACCGTAAAATTCCTCGTAAATGGCCGCATCGCGCAAACGGAAGTCCGCGCTGAGATCGATGACCTTCAGGCCACGCTCCAACAAGGCACGCGCGATGTCCGCCGCGACTCCGTGTGGCAGGGCAAGGAAAGCCGCCTGCGCTCCCGTCGCCGCGATGGCGTCGGGGTCCGGCTCGATGAACGTGAGCTCCGCGCCCGGAGCCTTCTTGAAACGCGGGAAGACCGAGCCCAGCGATTTCCCCGCTTCGGCACGCGAAGTGACGGCCACGAGTTCCACGCCCGGGTGGGTCAGCAGAAGGCGGAGCAATTCCATCCCGGTGTAGCCGCTGGCTCCGACGATGGCGGTCTTGATGCGATTCATGCGGGGGACATCGCACGATTTTCCGTGCTTGCCAATCCGCATTTGCCCTGATTCCTTCGCCGTCCGTTCATGAAACGGGCTGTAGCGCAGTCTGGTAGCGCACCTGCCTGGGGGGCAGGGGGTCGTGGGTTCGAATCCCGCCAGCCCGACCATTTCTCATTTCCGACGGCCTGCATAAAAGTAATCCCGTCGGCAGGAGTTGAGCTGGTTCGGATTGTGCTCCCGGTCGCGAAAGTTCCTTTTTCCTTTGCTGCGAAGGTTCCTTTACGGATGGTCCATCCACGAGAAATGAAAACGACCCGCATCTCGCCATTTCCCCAGACGCAATGGACAGCGCTCGTGAATGTCTGCAAGGACGGCACTCCGGACCGCCAGCGGGAGGCGCTTGATACGCTTTGCCAGGACTATTGGTATCCGCTGTATGCCTTCGCCCGCCGGAGCGGAAACCACCGCCAGGATGCGGAGGATCTGACGCAGGGGTTTTTCCACTATCTGTTGGAACGGGATCTGTTCTCGGCGGCGGATCAGGAGTTGGGAAAACTGCGGACCTTCCTGCTCACCGCGTTCCAGCGTTATGCGAGCGACGTGAGAAATCGTTCCATTGCGCTCAAGCGGGGCGGGGGGCGGGAAATCGTCTCGCTCGATGTCGACGAGGCGGAGAAGCATTTCGACCGGCCTTCGGATTCGCTCACGGCGCAGGAGGTTTTTGACCGGCACTGGGCGCATGCGATCCTTCAACGGACCTTGGCGCGATTGCAGGAAATGGAAACGCTTGCGGGAAAAGGCGCGCAGTTCGCCGTGTTGCAATTGTTCCTGATGCCCAGCTCCACGGCGGAGGGAAATTATGACGAAGTCGCCTCCGCGCTGGGAATCACCGGCGAGGCGGCGCGCAAGGCAGTGAGCCGGTTGCGCGGGAAATTCCGCGAACTGCTGCGCACGGAGATCGGCGACACCCTTTCGATTCCTTCAAAAGAACAGGTCGACGAGGAGCTGAACGCGCTGAAGTCGGCATTGCGTGGATAGAAATTTTTCCCGCGATGAACACGCCCTCATCCGATCCGCCTGAAACGCGACACCTTCCTGATGAGGCGGGGATGGAGCTTTTCGATCTGGGAATTCTAGCAGACGACGATTGTCCGGAAAGACCTGGCGGAGTCATCGGCCGCTACCGGCTCATCGCGCCGCTGGGTGAAGGCGGTTTCGGATTTGTCTGGCGTGCGGAGCAGACCGAACCAATCCATCGCGAGCTGGCGCTGAAACTCATCAAGCGCGGCATGGACAGCCGCGAAATCATCGCGCGTTTCGCGGCGGAAAGCCAGTCGCTCGCGATGATGGATCACCCTAACATCGCGGCCGTGCTGGATGCTGGGACGATGCCGGACGGGCGACCGTATTTCGCCATGGAGCTGGTGAAGGGCGAACCGCTGACGAGCTATTGTGACTCCAGAAACCTTTCCATCCTTGAGCGTTTGGAGCTTTTCATTCCTGTCTGTCAGGCGGTCCAGCACGCGCACCAGAAGTCGATCCTGCATCGCGATCTGAAGCCTTCTAACATAATTGTTTCTGTCGTCGATGGCAAACCGGTGCCGAAGGTCATCGACTTCGGAATCGCCAAGGCGCTGGGCACCGACGAAGACCTGGCACTTCGGTCCAGCCTGCTGCGCACCCGCGTCGGCGCGGTCATCGGCACGCCGGAATACATGAGTCCGGAGCAGGCCGGCAGCGTTCCGGACGTCGACACGCGCAGCGACATTTACTCGCTCGGTGTCCTCCTTTACGAACTCCTCACCGGCCAAACCCCGCTCGCCCGCTGCGGCGGAGGATTTTCCCACGATGAAACCCTGCGTCGCATCCGGACCGAGGAAACGTTGAAACCCAGCACCAGCTTCCATCCGCCGACCGCCTTTTCGGTCCAAGCCGCCGCCACGCGCGATGCCGAGCCATCCAAACTGCGCCGGATGCTGAAGGGCGATCTCGACTGGATCGTCCTCAAAGCGCTGGAGAAAGACCGCCGCCGCCGCTACGAGACCTCGACCGCGTTTGCCGCCGATTTGAAACGCTTCCTCAGGGCGGAGCCGGTGAGCGCGGTCGCCCCGACCTGGCACTATCAGTTTTCAAAGCTCGTCAGGAGGAACCGCACGGCATTCGTTGCCGCGTCGGTGGTTTTTCTAACGCTTTCTGTCGCCACCGGAGTCAGCCTCTGGCAGGCATCGGAAGCGCATAAGGCCGGGGCGCGTGCGGAACAGAGCCGGATCGACGCCGACCACAGCCGCGCCGACGCGGAGACGAACGCGGCCCAGGCACGCAAGACGGTGGAGACCTATCTCACCAAGGTTTCCGATCACCCGAAGCTGAAGGAAGAGGCGTTTCAAGGACTGCGGAAAGAGCTGTTGGAAACCGCCCTTCCTTTCTATGAGGAAATGGCGTCCAAAGAGAGCGACGATCCGCATTTGAAGGGTGACCGCGCCTGGGTTTTCGACAAGCTGGCGTCGCTCTATCGAAATCTCGGCCAGCGGGAGAAGGCGGTGGAATCGCTTCGCGAGGTGATGAAAATCGAGGAAGCGCTTTCCGCTCAATTTCCCGAGGATCTGTTTTACAATCGGGCCATCATCGTCACCGGGAACAACATCTCGGTGGTTTTGGGCGAGTTGGGAAGGCATGATGAGGCCATTGCAGTCCACCTGCACTCGATCAATCTCGTGGAAGGTCTGATGCGGAAATATCCGCAAAATATCGAGTATGGCACCGACCTGTCGATCCTCCTCGTGAGCCTCGGGCAGAATCTGGCGAGGGTTGGGAAAATTGCGGAATCCGAGGCAGCGATGTTGCGCGCCATCGAAGTCCGACAGAATCTCGCGGACAAGTCTCCGGAGTCGGCATCCTATCAGAATGATGTCGCCTCGTCGTACGCGGACTTTGCCCGGATGCTCGCCGACAAGGGAAGATTTGCGGAAGCGGAGCCGCGCTTCAGGAAATCCATGGCCATCCGCGAGACGCTGGTGGCGTCCTCTCCGGCGGATGCCAACTGCCGCAAAAGTCTGGCCGACGCCTGCTACAATTTCGCGTTCTATCTAAATGGAAACGGCAAGTCGGAAGAGGCGCTGGCCCTGCAGCTTCGCTCTGTCGAAATCAATCTGAAGCTCATCGCGGAGTTCCCGGCGGACTCCTCGTATCGCTACTCCCTGGCGCTGGGCTATCAGACGGTGGGGGCTTCCCTGATCTCGTTGAAACGGCAGTCGGAAGCGGAAGATGCGCTGCGGGATTCCTTGGAAATCATGCGCTCGCTCACCGCGGAGTTTCCGGAGAACGCCTCCTACTTCCATCACGCCGGGCTCAGTCTGCACGACATCGCGAGGCTCCGCCGCGAGATGGGGGATCCGCAGGGGGCGAGGGATTGTCTCAGGGAATGTGTCGACATGCAGAAGAAGGCTTTGAACGGCGACCTCGCTAGCAGCGGCTACCGGATCGCGCTCGGGAACGCGCTGAACGAACTCGGGGAGTTGTGCCTTCTGACAGGCGATCCCGCCGGAGCGATGGCCGTGGCCCTGGATCTTCCCCGCTATTTCCCCAAATCGTGGGAGGATCAGGAACACGCTGCGATGTATATGGCGGAGGCCATACCGCTGTTGAAGAACGATCCCGGAATGGATGCCGTTCAGAAACAGCAATCGGTGGATCGTGCCACCCGGTCCGCGGTGGAACTGCTGAAGTCCTCCGCCGGAGCGGGCAATCCCCGTTTTTTCGAAGCGGTCAGCGATGCCCGGATGGCGGTTCTTCGGGGGAATCCGGAGTTTGATGAACTGGAAAAATCCCTGGCTCCCGATCCGAAAGATCGCAGCCCGTCCACCTTCCGCTTCGACTATTCCTTCAGCGATCCGGGGCCGCGGATCTGGAGGCGGGACGGGAAAATCTGGACCGAGACATCGCCCTCCGGTGTGGTGAAAAAGTTCAACATCGTCCGCCGCATCCGGCTGGGACACGGCTCCGGCACCGAACTGATCGAGGCCGGGAATTCAGGACTCTCCATCTTTGTTCCCGACCTCGGCAGCCCGGCCCCGCTCCAACTGAGGATGAAACAAGGCGCCGGCGCATGGGCGATTCTCGGAGAAATCCAGAGCATGGAGTGATCTGGAAAAAATCCGGTCACACGCCGGGATGGAATTCGTATCCACCGGTAGACCGCGTTTTCGATTCTAAAAACGCGGCTGCCACCACCAACGAACCATCACCATGAATCCCTATCACAAACTCTTCACGCCGGAAGACAGCGCCGTTGTTTTCATCGATCACCAGCCGCAGATGACCTTCGGCGTCGCCAGCATCGACCGCGCGTCGCTCATCAACAACGTGACCCTGCTTGCCAAGGTCGCGAAGGAATTCAACATCCCCGCCGTCCTCACGGCGGTGGAAACCGAGTCGTTCAGCGGCTACATCTGGCCGCAGTTGCTCGACATTTTTCCCGGTCAGGAAATCGTCGAACGCACGTCGATGAACTCATGGGACGACGAGGGCTTCCGCGCCGCGATCAAGGCGACGGGCCGCAAGAACATCCTGATCACCGGCCTGTGGACCGAAGTCTGCGTCACCTGGCCGACCATCGAAATGCTCGGCGAAGGATATAACATCTACGTCGTCGAAGACTGCTGTGGAGCCACCTCGCCCGCTGCCCAGGAAGCAGCTCTTTCCCGCATGGTCCAGGCTGGCGCTGTCCGGGTCACCACGATTCCCGCATTGCTCGAATGGCAGCGGGACTGGGCGAAGCGCGAGCACTACGACAAGCTGATGGGCCTGATCAAGGGCCAGGGTGGAGCGTATGGCGTCGGCGTCGAGTATGCCTACACCATGGTTCACAAGGCACCGCAATCCGCGATCAAGCCACAGATCGTCCCAAAAAAAGCGGGTCATTGATTCCGAACAAGGCGGCTCCCATTCAAGCGCGGGAGCCGCCTCATTTCCGGCGACTGCCATGGATGGATTCCGACCGCTCGCCTGTCTCCTGATCATTAGCGGCACGAGTTTCGCTGAGGCGGCGGATGATTGGCAATGGAATCTATCAGGAAATGCCAGGACGATGAGCGAGTCGTATGAAAACATCGATTTCGGACTCGGTCCGGTCGATGACGACACGTGGGTCCACCAACGGGTGCAAGCCATGCTGACCGCGGAAAAGGACGGGCTGTTTGAAATCGCCGCTGAGCTGACTTGGGGACGGATGTGGGGGAAAAAGCAGCCGCTCGCGCCGCCGGATCAGGATGATGTCGATCTGCTTCAGGGATTCATGCAAAGCCGTATTCCCTTGGACAGCGGCAATGTTCTGGAAATCCGTGCGGGCAGGCAGGATCTCTACTATGGATCGGGCCGTTTGTTAGCTTCGCGTGAAGGAGCGAATCAACGGCTTGCCCACGATGCCTTGCGACTTTCCTGGCGGCGGTCGGATGATCTCCGGGTGGATGGGTTTATTGCTTCTCCTGTCGCCATCGAGCCGGATGCTTTCGACAATCGTTCGCATCCATCGGACCTCCGATTCTGGAGCCTTTACTCGACGTTTTCCGTGAACCGCCGCGATTCCATGGATCTCTACTACATCGGTCTCCGAGATGAGGAATCCGTCTTCGTCGAAAACGGTGGCCATGAAACGCGGCACACCGTCGGCTTCCGCTACTGGACGGATGGCAAGCCATTCATCTGCGACACGGAGACGATCCTGCAGTTCGGCGATGCGGATGGCCGCGACATCCTGGCGGGCGCGTTCAGCCTCGGCGTCGGCAGAATGTTCCCCGACTTCTGTTGGAAACCCTCGCTCGTCCTGCGTGCCGACGCGATCTCCGGCGGCGACGACCGGGGCAAGCTGAACACCTTCGATCCGTTGTTCCAAGCGAACAACTATTTCAACGAAGGCGGATTCATTTCCCCCTCGAACCTCTACAACCTCAACCCACGGCTGGTCCTGATCCCCGGGGAGAAATTCACCCTCAACCTCGGCGTGAATTTCCAGTGGCGTTTCAGTCCCGCCGATGCGGTCTACGGGCCGACGCTCGATGAAATCGGCGGCCCGGCACCGGACGGTCAGCGCTATCTCGGAACGGCCTTCAATCTATCAGTCGAATGGATGCCGGATACCGCCACCAGCGTTTTCCTCGGCTACACCCACCAGGATGCGGGCGACTCGCTCACCAGCATCGGCGGCGGCGATGTGGATTATTTGCAACTCAGCCTGCGCCGGAGTTTTTGAAACGCGCGAAAATCGGTCACACGCCCGCACGGCTGCCCAAGAACGAAGACAGATGCCATGACACCACCAACCGAAGATCATCCAGTGACCGTCGTCCTCCGCCGCCGGACCAAGCCGGGTTGCGAGGCGGAATTCGAAGCCGCCATGCGGGACTTCGTCACCTTCGCGCTTTCCTCTTCCGGCAACCGCGGGATCAACGTGTTGCGTTCCGACGAGGCGAATCCCCGCGAATACACCGTCGTCGACCGTTTCGCGGATGGGGCGTCGCGCAGGGATTTCACCGCATCGCCGATCTATCAGGAATGGATGGTCCGGCTGCGGGCGCTCACCGAGGAAGATCCGCACATCGAGGAAACCGGTGGTTTGTCGGGCTGGTTCACGCTGCCCGGGCATCCGACGGTCGGGCCGCCACCGCGGATCAAGATGGCGCTCACCACGTTCCTCGGCGTTTACCCGCTCACTTCCATCCTGCCCCGGCTCGGCGGGCGGCTGCTGCCCGGGTTGCATCCTTTGTTAGTCAATGTCTTTGTCACGGGCATGGTCGTCATCCTTCTCACGTGGGTCGTCATGCCGAATCTCACCCGCCTGTTCCGTCCCTGGTTGTTTCCTTCGAAATCAAAATCATCATGAACACTTATCCCGATCTCATCCTGCGAAATGGAAAAATCACCACGCTCGATCCCGCGCGGCCCGAGGCACGGCAGGTCGCCATCAAGGACGGCCGCATCCTCGCGGTGGACGATGACACTCTCGAAGCCGGTCCTGACACCAAAGTCATCGATCTCGCCGGCCATCGCGTGATTCCCGGTCTCAATGATTCCCATCTCCACCTCATCCGTGGCGGACTGAATTACAACATGGAACTGCGCTGGGACGGCGTGCCTTCGCTGGCCGACGCGCTGCGGATGTTGAAACTCCAGGCATCCCTAACACCCGTCGGCCAGTGGGTCCGCGTGGTTGGAAGCTGGAGTGAATTCCAATTTCACGAACGCCGCATGCCAACGTTGGAGGAACTCAACGAAGCCGCTCCGGACACGCCTGTTTTCATCCTGCATCTTTACTGCCGCGCCCTGCTCAACCGCGCAGCGCTGCGAGCCTGCGGCTACACCAAGGACACGCCCGACCCTCCCGGCGGCGAGATCCAGCGCGACAAGCAGGGGAATCCGACCGGCCTGCTGATCGCCCGACCGAATGCGATGATCCTTTACGCGACACTCGCCAAAGGGCCGAAACTTCCACCCGAACACCAGGTCAATTCCACCCGCCACTTCATGCGTGAGTTGAACCGGTTAGGCATCACCAGTTGCATCGACGCCGGCGGCGGGTTTCAGAATTATCCGGATGATTACGAAGTCGTCCGCCACCTTCACGAGCGCGGCGAAATGACGGTGCGCATCGCCTACAATCTCTTCACTCAGAAACCGAAGCAGGAAAAAGACGACTTCGCCCGCTGGATGAAGATGACCAAGCCCGGCGAAGGCGATCCATTCTTCCGAATGAACGGCGCGGGTGAAATGCTCGTTTTCTCCGCCGCCGACTTCGAGGACTTTCTCGAACCGCGCCCGGATCTCGCGCCGACGTTGGAAACCGAGTTGGAAGAGGTTGTTCTATCACTCGCGTCCAACAAATGGCCGTTCCGCCTTCACGCGACCTACGACGAGAGCATCTCGCGTTTCCTCGATGTCTTCGAGCGTGTCAACCGCGAGGCTCCGATCCATGATCTGCATTGGTTCCTCGATCACTGCGAAACCATCAGCGATCGCAATCTGGAACGTGTCAAAGCGCTCGGCGGCGGCATTGCCATCCAGCATCGCATGGCGTTCCAAGGCGAATATTTCGTGGAACGCTACGGCGCGAAAGCCGCGGAACGGACGCCGCCGATTCGAAAAATGTTGGAAATGGGAATCCCCGTCGGCGCGGGTACCGATGCGACGCGCGTGGCCAGCTACAATTCGTTCAACTCGCTGTGGTGGCTTGTCAGCGGCCGCACGCTCGGCGGACTGGAGCTCTATCCGGAGGGAAATCGCATGAGCCGTGAGGAGGCGCTGCGTCTCTACACCGTCGGCAGCGCGTGGTTCTCCGGCGAGGACGGCACCAAGGGCGCGATCGTTCCCGGCCAGCTCGCCGATCTTGTCGTCACGAGCGAGGATTATTTCACGATTCCCGAAGAGCGCATCCGCGACTTGCAATCGGTGCTCACGATCGTCGACGGCAAACCGGTTTACGCCGCCGGCGTGTTCCGCGAGTACGATCCGCCGTCGATTCCGGTGCTGCCCGAGTGGTCGCCCGTCGCCACCTTCGGCGGTTATGGCGCGCCGTTGTGGAATGGGTTGTT
>JAZKCQ010000007.1:0-30721 GCA_040388015.1 Verrucomicrobiota bacterium
GAAATGGGGTCAGAAACCAGCACGCGATAGGTTGCCATAGGGGCGGGGAGTTAACCCACCACTTGCAAGCTGGCAAGGGTTTGCGGCGGAAAAAATAGTGGAACGTCACTTTTCCGCAAACTGCCGCCAACGCCGGTTTCGGTGCCGGCCCGTCAGTCGTTTGGGTTCAAGTGCTTCACTTGATTTCCATGCCGCTCTTCGGCCAGATCCAGCGTTGGACTTTTCCTCCTTTGACGAGAGCCTTGGCTTGGATTGTCTTCGTGCCGAAAATCGTCTCAGCCTGGTAAGACGCGAGGCCGGTTTGATAGGTCTCGCCGTCCACGGTCTCGTTCGCTTCGGCTTTCCATTCCTGTACTTGCTCGAAGGTGAATTCCTTGATCTGGCCGGCCTTGATGCTGGTCTGCATTGCAGCGATGAGCTCGTCCGAGCCCGCGCTGGCTGCCGCGGCTCCCGGCGCAGGGGAGGCGTCCGGAATGTCCATCGATTTGGCGGCGGTGGAAGCCGCCGGTTCTGGCGCGGGAGTGGCCTCGGGTGCGGGTTCAGGAACTGGCGGAGGTTCGGCGGCTTTCGCGGGTTCTTCCGAATCACCCGTTGCGGGGACCACCGGCACCGGCGTTTCGGCTGCCGGAGGGGCTTCCGGGGTGGTCTTCGGCGTCGGAGGACTGGCGGCAAGCTGTTGGAAAAGGTCGGTTTCAGTGACCGGTGTCAGTCCGGAAAATGGTCCCTCGCCGGGACTCACCACCGCGTTTCCTCCTTCGATGCGCACCAGTTTCACCCGGTTGCCGGCCTGCATCAGCAGGGTCGTGCCGGAGGCGGCGTCGGTGACTTTCACATCGGTCTTGAGAAGCACTTTTTGTGGAAGTTGCTCCGGAGTCAAACTGGACAGGTCGATCTGCGGGACTTGTCCCGGAAGTTCCAGGATCACCGTCTTGTCGCGCGCATTCTCCGACGCGCTCGGCTGGTGTCCGGTGAGCTGGAACCGCAGGCTCGGTTCAGCCATGTAGCCCAGATAACCGGCTGCCGCCAAGCCGAAGAGGTTGAAGAACAATTTCATGTGTCGGGGTGATACGTAACGACGGGCCCAATCCTTGAAAAGAAATTTCAGAATCGCATTTATTGAGCCGCCAGCGCTTCCAGATGCGCCAGCGCCTTCTGATAGCTCGCGTTTGCCAGATAGTGCCGGAGCTGCGCATCCACCTCGGTTCGGTGCGCCATCGTCCATGCTGAGATCTCCTCCGAAACCTGCTTCAACGCCTCGAGATGGCCGTCCGCATCACGATCCCGCCAGGCGTGGTCGGCGATGATGCGGACGCGTCGGCGGAGAAGGTCGGTCAGGTCGGAAATCATGGCTGTGGGAAAACCCATACATCCTCCAGGAAAAGCCCGCGAATAAAAATCGGGAGCTTCCATCGCGACGCTTGCGGGGCCGCGTGGGTTTGGTAGGAAAAGGCCGTGGCGCAGCAAAGTGACGTTCGGGAGGTCCTCCAATACATCCCTCAATTCCGCGGGAAAATTTTCTTCGTGCTGATCGAGGCGGGCATCCTGCCCGAACCGGCGGTGGCGGAAACGCTGCTGGATCTGGCCGTGCTCGAAGACCTCGGCGTGAAGCTGGTGCTCGGTGTGCTCGGCGGGGATTTGAAGGATCTCTACGATTGGACGCTCGAGTGCGAGATCATGGCTGCCCGCGTTTCCCGCCCGATCACCGATCCGCTGGCGGTGAAGGAGGCGCTGGAAATTCTCGGCCGCGGGCAGTCGGCGATCATCGATGCCTCAGCCACCGGCCCGCTGGATTTTCCCGTGGTGGACTTCGCCCTGCGCATCGGCGTGACGAAGGTCATCACCTTGCTAGAAGAGGCGATTCTCATCGACGGAGCCCCGGCCCACGCCATCCGTGCGAAGGATGCCGATGCCCTCGCGTCCCGCACCGATCCGGCGGGAGCCGCGCTGCTGCTCGCGGCGGCGGAGGCCTGCAAACGCGGCGTGCCCCGGGTTCATGTTCTGAACGGTCGCCAGCAGGGCGTGCTGGTCGACGAGCTTTTCTCCAACGAAGGCGTGGGCACCATGGTCCACGCGGACAGCTACCGGGTCATCCGGGCGCTGCGGGAGGAGGATATTCCCGAGTTGTTGGGAATGATCGGCCGTTCCGTGCGCCGGACAAAACTGGTCGAGCGCACCTACGAGGACATCCAGTCGAGGATCGAGGATTTCTACGTCATGGCCATCGACGACAACGTCGTCGGTTGTGTGGCGCTGCACGAGTATCCCGAAGAACAGACGGCTGAAGTCGCCTGCCTCTACGTGAAGGTCCAGCACGAGGGACGCGGCTACGGCATCGAACTGGTCCACCACGCGCAGAAGGTCGCCCGCGAACGCGGCATTCCGCGGGTTTTCGCGTTGAGCAACCGGGCGGCGGATTTCTTCACCGGCAAGCTCGGATACAGTCCGGCGACGGTCGAGGACCTGCCGAAAAAACGCCGCGAACAATTCGAAGCAAGCGGACGTGACTCTTTGGTTTTTTCGCTTAGGTTAGGGTGATCGGGAAACCGATGTTCTCCCAAACCCGAGAAAACCCATGAAACTCAAATTCTGCGGTGCCGCCGGCACCACCACCGGCTCGCAGCACCTGCTGGAGATCAACGGCAAGCGCATCCTGCTCGACTGCGGGCTCTATCAGGGGTCGCGCAGGCATGCCTACGACATCAACTGCTGCTTCCCGCATTTCGATCCGAAGTCGATCGATGTGGTGATCCTGTCCCATGCGCACATCGATCACAGCGGAAATCTGCCGAATCTCACCAAGAAGGGGTTCACGGGGAACATCCATGCCACGCACGCCACAAGGGATCTCTGCCAGATCATGCTGGCCGATTGCGCCCGCATCCAGGAAAGCGACATCGACTGGGTGAACAAGCACCGGCAGAAGGAAGGGCTTGAGCCGGCCCTGCCACTCTATGACGAAATGGATGCGGAACGCTGCCTGCGGCAGTTCGTGACGATGAACTATGATCGGCCGATGCTCGTGGCGGACGGAGTGACGGTCACCTTCATCGATGCAGGCCACATCCTGGGCAGCGCGCAGGTTCTGTTGGAAATCGACGACCGGTCGGACGGGAAAAGGAAGCGGTTCCTTTTTTCCGGCGATGTCGGACGCGGTGGAAACGAGGTGCTGCGGGATCCCGTGCCCGTGAAGGACGTGGATTTCCTGCTGATGGAGTGCACCTACGGCGGCCGCGAGCACGAGGCTCCTCCGGGTTACGGCGACCACTTCGGGGAGATCATCCGCCAGGCGGTGCAGCGTGGCGGCAAGATCCTGATTCCGGCCTTCGCGGTCGAGCGGACCCAGCAGCTGCTCTACGTGCTGCACGACCTCTTCGAGCGCGGAGAGATTCCGGAGATCCCGGTTTATGTCGACAGTCCGCTGGCGGTGAGCGCGACCGAGATCTATCGGCTGCATCCGGACGCGTTCAATGATGAGGTCTATCAATCCCTGTTCGAACGCGACAATCCGTTCGGGTTTGAAAACCTGACGCTGGTCCGATCGGTGAACGGTTCGAAGGCGCTCAACAACATCATTGGCGTGGCCATCATCATTTCCGCTTCCGGCATGTGCGAGGCGGGCCGCATCCTCCACCATTTGAAGAACAACATCGGAGACCCGAAAACCACGGTGCTGTTTGTCGGCTACTGTGCGGAAAACACGCTCGGCCGCCGCATCCGCGATGGGGAACACGAGGTTTCCATCCTCGGAGGCCGCAGCAAGGTAAGGGCGAAAATCGAGATCATCGATTCGTTTTCCGGCCACGCCGATCACTCGGAACTGCTCGATTATTTCGAACGGACGACCGGGCCGAAGGAACGGGTGTGGCTCGTCCATGGCGAACCTGACAGCGCATTGAAACTTCGCGAATCGCTGATGTCGCTCCACACCAATTCCATCGAAATCGCGGAACTCGGAACCGAAGTGGAATTCTGATCCGCCGGGGTTTTCGCCAAATCGAATTTTACCAACCTTTCCGCTTGAAGCCGCGAAACCGGCATCGCACCGTTTTTGCACATGGAAGTCTCGAAGAAGAAAAAAACACCGACCCCCGTAGAGCTGATCGACTGGCTGAATGACGAAGGAGTATTGGAACTGGACTGGGATTTTCCCGAGGATGGCAATCTGTTCGAGGCGGGTCTCGACTCGATGGCCGTGATGCAACTCGTGGTCGCGGTGGAAGACCGCTATGAGGTCGAATTGGGACCCGAAGATCTGACCAAGGCGAATCTGGCCACTCCGACGACGCTGGCGGCGCTGATCGCCGCGAAAGTTTCATGAAGCGGGCGGGCGAGCCCTTCGACGTCGCCGTCATCGGTGGCGGAAGCGCAGGTCTCGCCGCCGCCGTCACCGCCGCCCGGCAGGGGGCGGGGACTGTTCTGATAGAGCGCCATGGCTTCCTCGGCGGCATGGGCACTGCCTCGCTTGTCCACACTTTCTGCGGACTCTATCTGCTCCGGGATGAACCGGGAGCGGTGCTGGCGAATCCGGGATTCGCCAGCGAGATGGCGGAGCGGATGACCGCCGCGACCGGACTGGGGCCGGTGCGGATGGGCCGGGTGGACGTGCTGCCGCAGCACCCGGTCGAGTTCGTGAGGATCGCGGACGAACTGGTTTCCGCCGAATCGGGGATCGAGCTCCTGCTGCACACGGAGGTCGTCGGGATCTCGCGTGAAGGCAATTGGGAGATCAAACTGGCCGGACGCGGCGGGATCCGGACCGTCAGGGCGCGGACGGTGGTGGATGCTTCCGGTGATGCGGCCGCCGCGGGTTTGCTAGGTGGCGGCGCCGAAATGGCGGAATCGCCGCGACTCCAGCGGCCCGCCTACGTTTTCGGCATTTCCAACAGCATTCCGTTGCAAGATGCGGACCGTCTCATGACCGCGGGCCTGATCGTGGAGGGAATCCGCGCCGGGGATCTGCCGGAGGCGGCGATGGGGCTTTCCTTCCGCGCCTCGGGACGGCCGGCGGAGATTTTCGGCACGCTGGATCTGGCGGGGGGCGAGACCGTGGCGGACTACAACCCGCTCGATGCCGCCTGCCTCGGTGGGCTGGAAGTGCAGGGGCGGGCGACGGCCGCGAAGGTGATGGCCTGGCTGGCGGCGAAATCGGATTTCTGGAAAGGCGCCTACATCAGCCACTGGCCGGTCCGTGCGGGAGTGCGCGAGAGCCGCCGCTGGGTGGGGGAATACGTGCTGACCGGCGATGATTTGTTAGCCGGAAGGCGTTTTGAGGATGAAATCGCGCTGGCGACCTGGCCGATGGAGTTTCGCGAGACCCCGCGGGGGCCGAAGCTGAGGTTTCCGCAAGGAAACCGGCCGGCGGGCATTCCGCTCGGCTGTCTGAAGCCTGCGGGGATCGAACGGCTGTTCGTGGCCGGTCGCTGCATCTCCACCGACCATGACGCGCAGGCCTCGGTGCGGGTGATGGGCACCTGCTTCGCGACCGGCGAAGCGGCCGGCCGCGCGGCGGCGGGTTTCTAACTGGAGTGCGGAAAGAATTTCACGTTGCAATTCATTTCACATCATCGAGATCCAGCCGGTAAAGAATCTGGTTGTAATTGTAGCGCGGAGTCGGCTTCGCGTGGTCGGCGAACTCGGCGGTGTAGGTGCCTTCGAAGAGGATGAACGATGCGTTTTCCGGCGCGAGGTCGGTCTGGATGCGCGGGTTGTAAAAGGTGTAGTTGTCGTGAGTGAGGACTTTCACCGTCTTTTCCCAAGGTCCTAGCGGCGAATCCGCCTCGGCATACCAGATCTCCCCGAGCATGGAGGGTTTTCCGAAGTTCTGGGTGAAAATCGCGACCCAGCGTTTGCGGTAGGCATTCCACGCGATGGAACCACGATGTGGCTGGATTTCCGCTCCATCAGCGGAACGAGGGTGTGGCGGACGTTCGACTTTTTCCCACGTGACGGGATTTTTCCACGACGCGAAATCATCAGGGCAGCGGGCTTCGGGAAATGGATCCCCGAAAAGCAGCCAGCGTTTTCCATCGAGATCCTGCCAGCGGACCGGATGGCCGCGGAGGATGAGCGGCTTCTTGCCGTCGGCTGACTTCCACAGGGTTTTTCCGGATACGAAATTTTTCGTTTCCCCGTCCCAAGTGCAGATGCCGACTTCGTATTCCTCCACGTGGTTGCGGATCTTCGACCAGGTGGCGCCGAGTTGTTTGTTAGGAAACGAAACCATCGCACCCAGCCAGGTCGGACCCTCGCCCGGCATCTGCGCGACACCGCGCGGCTTCCCCTTGTCATCGCGGAAAAGCGAGTAGGGCATCGCGATCGGCGGCTCGAATTTCTTGAGCGGTTGCAAGGGCGTTGTCGCCGCGGTGGAGTGATAGATCCCGAGTGGATAGCCGGGCAGCATCGTGTCACCCCAGAGATGGAAAATCCGGTCGCCGATGCCGGCGGTGAGCACGGAATCGCAACCGAAAACGCCGGTCTCCGGCAGCAGGGGAGGGATGCCGAGTTTCTCGCCCTCCGCGAAAAGCCCCGCGCCGGTGAGACGACCGAGGCGTTTCGCCAGATTCCTTCGCTCGACTTCAATGCGGAATTTCCCCCCCGGCTTGAGCGTGGTGCGCACGCCCTCGAAGCCGAATCCGTCCTTGGGCACGCCGTAGCCGTGGCCTTTCACATGGAGGAAAATCTCGCGTTCTAGCAGGTCTGGGTCATCAATGGCGACGAGACCGAGATTGTCGCTGACGTGGATGGAGTCGTGCACGCTTCGGAGCTCGACCATGGGAACCGGCCAACCGTTTTGTTTGTCGACGATTTCGATCCAGCAGGGCTCCACCGCAAGGGCGGAGCAGGAAAAAACGAGGAAGGTGAGGTGTCTGAGCATGGGCAGACGGATTACGCGGAGCGGGAGGGTGTTGTATCAAAACCTCGCGGTGGTGGCGGGCACGGACCGACCCTACGGTTTGTTTTTCACCGGAGCCTCGATGATGCCTTCCGCGGTTTCCTGCTTGAGGCGGAGCTGGCCGCAGGCGGCGTCGATGTCGTGGCCTTTTTCGAGACGCAGGTTGGCGGTGACGCCGGCGCTTTGAAGCACCTGCTGGAATGCCTTGCAGTGGTTGTTAGGCGGGCGTTTCCATTCCAGCCCCTCGACGGTGTTGTAGGGAATGAGGTTCACCTTCGCGCCCAGCTTGCGGGCCTTTTTCGCGAGAATCGCGGCCTGTTCGAGCGAGTCGTTGACGTCCTGGATGAGGATGTACTCGAGCGTGAGTTTCTGGTTTTTCTTCGAGTTCCAGTAGTCGAGCGCTTCGAACAATTCGGCAACCGGCCACTTCTTGTTGACCGGCATGATCTGCTGGCGGACTTCATCGGTCGCGCCGTGCAGGGAAATCGCGAGGCGGATCTGCTGAGGATGTTCGGCGAGCTTCCTGATCTGCGGGACCAGGCCGGAAGTGGAAATCGTGAGGTGGCGCGCACCGAGGTGCAGGGTTTTTTCGCCGGTGATGAGCGTGATGGCGGCTAGCAGATTGTCTAGATTCGCCATCGGTTCGCCCATGCCCATGAAGACCAGGGAATCGACGCGCTCGCCGGAGAGTTGTTCGGCGGCGAGAACCTGACCGGCGATTTCCGAGGCATCGAGATTTCGAGTGAAGCCGGCAAGGCCGGAGGCGCAGAATTTGCAACCGTAGGCACAGCCGACCTGCGAGGAAACACACAGCGTCCGGCGGTCGGACTTCTCTCCGTAGAGCGCCGGATTCGCAGGAATCAGCACGCTTTCCACGTAACGGCCGTCGTGGAGGCGGAACAGGAACTTGCGCGTCGTATCGGCCGAACCCTGGGTCGTGGAATGCTCCAGTGCGGTGAGGCGGAAAGACTCCGTCAGTTTCGCCCGCAGGGCAGCGGGAAGGTTGGTCATCGCATCATACGACGTGACCTTCTTTTTCCAAACCCATTCGAGGATCTGTGCGGCACGGAATGCCGGCTCGCCCGCCTCCTTGAGCCAGGTGGCGAGCGATTCGGGAGATTGTCCGGTGAGGGCGGGGAGTGCCGGTTTGGAAACGGAAGTGTTCAAAGTTCGGGATTGAGAAGTTGGAGATCAAGTCCTTCGGGAATGTATTGCCGAAAGTCTTTGTCGGTGGTGACAAGCGGCAGCTTTCCTGAAATGGCGAAAGCGGCGAGATAGGCATCCATCCAGACTTTGGGGGAGGCTGTGTTGCGATTGGCGAGTTTCAGCCAGAGGTCGTGAGTGCCGGAGGATTCGTTCAGAAAATCCACATAAGGAAGCTCGTGGTATCCGGTGAGGATTTCAGCGGCCTGTTGGTTGTCGATGTCCGGGAAGCCGTAATTGCGGGCCAACGCGGCAGTGGTGATCAGCCTGAGAAAACTCTGCTGGGTGGATCTGCAGAAACCCGCGGGTTGGGTCTCGGAGCAAGTTTCCAGAACCGTCGTCGCAGCCGCATGAAAAGGATGCGTGGGGAAGGTCAGCGCCACCCATATGTTGGAATCAAATAGCAAGGCCGGCGCGTTTCAGGTCATCCGCCGCGAGGGCGTCTTGTTCGAGTTTGAGGATTTCCTCAGTCGTCATCCGCGAAACGGGTGGGTTAGGTCCGCATTCGACGATCGGAAAGCCAAGGGTGGGGTGTTTGGTAATGATGGGTTTTGGTGTTTCACGGACGGAGGTTGCGGGAAAAAGGCCGCTGCGGAGTGTGTCGGCCATCACGTCCTTGAGCTTTTTCCCTTGGGTCGCGGCGCGGATTTTGATCTCACGCATCAGGTCATCCGGCAGATCCAAGGTCGTTTTCACGGAGGAATATTCCCATAAAGCTGTTTTTATGTCAAACTGGCAATCACCCCAGCGCCGATCTCAGATCCGCGGCGGCGCTGCGGGCGCTGGCGGGCGGATCGGGGACGAAGGTGAAATCGTCGTCTTCGGCGGGTGCGAGGACGGCCTCGGCGGCTTCGGTGTTCAAGGTGAGGGTTGCTGGCTCGTGATGTCGGGCGGCGACCTGGCTGGCTTTTGCCAAGGCGGCGAGGGCGGCGGGCGGGGCACCGGTGGATTGCGAGCTGCGGGGGATTTTATCGATGGGTTCGAGGTTGGCGATGGTGGCGGACTCCGGAGCGGCCTTGAGTTCCTCGAACTTGCGGGCGGTCGTCAGGACCCGGGTTTCGAAGGAGCCGATGGCGTTGTTGTAGTTTTCCACGGCATTTCCCAAAGATCGGCCGAGTTTGGAGAAATGCTCGGCGAGTTTTCCCAAGCGTTCATGAAGCGTGCGGCCGAGCAGGGAGATCTCGCGGGCGTTTTCCGCGATGGATTCCTGACGCCAGCCGTAGCTTACGGCTCGGAGCAGCGCGATGAGCGTGGTGGGCGTGGCGAGGATGACGCCTTGATCGACGCCGCGCTCGATGAGGCCGGGATCGCTTTGAAGGGCTGCCGAGAAGAAGGATTCGCTGGGTAGGAAAAGCACGGTGAACTCCGGAGTCTGGGCGAACTGCGCGGTGTAGTTCTTCGAGGATAGCTGTTGGATGTGCGTTCTGACCTGGCGGGCGTGGCGGTGCAGCGCTTCCTCTCGGACCGTGTCGTCATTGGCTTCGAGGGCGTCGAGGTAGCCGTCCATCGGGGTCTTGGAATCGACCACGATGGTTTTTCCTCCGGGCAGGCGGACGACGAGATCGGGACGGAGTTTCTTGCCTTCGTCAGTGGTGGCGCTGTGCTGGACTTCGAAATCGCAGTGTTCCTGCATGCCGGCGAGTTCGACGACGCGGCGGAGCTGCATCTCGCCCCATTGACCGCGACCGGTCGGCTGGCGGAGGGCTTTGACGAGCGAGGCGGTTTCACGCTGGAGGCCCAACTGGCCTTCGCCGAGGGCGCGGACCTGTTCCCGGAGTTCTGAGTAAGCGCCTTCGCGGGATTTTTCGATTTCACCGATGCGGAGTTCGAATTTCCCGAGCGACTCCGTGACCGGCGTGATCATCGTCTGGATGGCGATCTTGCGCTTTTCGATCTCGCCCTTGGCCTCTTCGGTCTGGGTGGCGAGGGAGGATTTCGCGAGCTGGAGAAATTGCTCGGACGAGGAACGGAGGGCATCGGCGGAGAGTGCCTTGAAGGTGTCGGAAAGCTTGATTTCCGCGCGTTCGAGGATGGCCTGTTTTTCGGCGGCGGCTTTGAGCTCGCTGTCGAGGCGGGAGCGGAGTTCGGTGAGCTGGTTGCGGAAGGTCTGCGCGTCCTGTTCGTTGCGCTCGGACTCGGCGGTGGAGTGGGCGAGGCGGGCTTCGATTTCGGACGCGCGGCGTTCCTCGGACTTCAGGCGTTCGGCGCCGGCGGCGATTTTCCCCGAAGCCGCGAGACGTGTGAAGAGCCAGCCGAAGAAAAGTCCCAGAATGGCGGAAATGATTTGTGGCAGATAGGGGGCGAGTTCTGGAGGCATCGTGGTTTTGTCCTTGCGGGTCGCGGCTGGCTCGGTTTCGTAGAGAGGTCGCTGATTTCATCCGTGGTATCGGATGGTCCGGCGATACGCAAACCAAACTCCTCTATCACCATGGCCCACACACTTCCCGAACTCGGCTACGCCTACGATGCGCTCGAACCCTCGATCGACGCGAAGACGATGGAAATCCACCACTCGAAGCACCACCAGGCGTACATCACCAATCTCAACAACGCCCTCGCCGGCAAGCCTGAGCTCGAAGCCAAGTCCCTCTGCGAACTCATCGGCGACCTCGCTGCCGTGCCGGAAGACATCCGCGGCGCGGTCCGCAACAACGGCGGCGGTCACGCGAACCACAGCTTCTTCTGGAAAGTCATCGCTCCCGGTGGAGCCAAGGCTCCTTCCGGCGATCTCGCTGCCGCCATCGACAAGGCGTTCGGCTCGTTCGACGCGTTCAAGGAAGCTTTCGCCAAGGCCGGTGCCACCCGTTTCGGCTCCGGCTGGGCGTGGTTGGTGAAAAAGGACGACGGCTCGCTCGCCGTCTGCTCCACCGCGAACCAGGATTGCCCGTGCATGGGTGCCGCCATCGCCGGTTGCGATGGGAAGCCGATCCTCGGACTCGACGTCTGGGAGCACGCCTACTACCTCAACTATCAGAACCGCCGCCCGGACTACATCACCGCGTTCTGGAACGTGGTGAACTGGGACGTCGTCGCCGCGAACTTCGCCGCCTGATTTTCCTGAAACTTCCCCAAACGCGTCCGTCTCCACCGAGGCGGCCGCGTTTTTCGTTTTTCCCGTGGATGGAAATCGGTGTTACCCCTTGTCCGTGAATTCACCCGAATGCCCGAAACTGCCGGAAATCGAAAAACTGGAGATCACGGAAAAGGAAGTCCGCGAGCAGGAAATCTTCGAACTCGAAACGCCTGACCAATCCCTTCTATCAGGTCCGAGTTCGCGGCTGCACAACCTGTCGACGATCTTCCGCGTCGCCCTCGATCTCATCCGCGGCTTCCGCGCGCTGCATTTCGCCGGGCCGTGCGTGACCATCTTCGGTTCCGCCCGCACGAAGCCGGGCAGCCGCTACTACGAAATGGCGAGGCAGATGGGAGAAGCCTCCGCCCGGCTCGGCTTCACTGTCATCACCGGTGGCGGTCCCGGCATCATGCAGGCGGGAAACCAGGGCGCGTTCGAAGCCGGCGGGCGGTCCATCGGGGTGAACATCGAGCTGCCCTTCGAGCAATCGCTCAATCCCTACGTCCAGGGCTCCGTCACCATGCGCTACTTTTTCACCCGCAAGGTGGTGCTGGTGAAATACTCCTACGCTTTCATCGTCCTGCCCGGCGGGGCGGGTACTCTCGACGAGATGTTCGAGACCATGACTCTGATCCAGACGGGGAAACTGAAGATTTTCCCCATCGTGCTGATGGGAAAGGATTACTGGCAGCCGTTGATGGATTTTGTCTATCGGATGGCGGAGGAGGGGACCATCAGCCCCGACGATCCCGAGCTCATCTTCTTCACCGACGACGTCGAGGAAGCCGCCGCCCACCTCCAGCGGCATGCCGTCCGGCAGTTCGGCCTGCGCCGGAAAAAGCAGCCGGAGCCGATCAAGATCCTGGGCGAGAAGAAGCTGGTGAAGTAGCACGCGAAAACGGTTTCGCGCTCCAATTCATGCCTTCGGCAAAAAGAAGCCCCGCTGCTTGTCGGAAATCGGCAGGCCGAGCTTCTCCATCACCGCGAGCATGTCTTCCCAGACCTGGCGCTTCACGTTCGTGCTGCCGCCGCTCTGCAGCAGATAGCTCGGGTGATAGGTCACGCGCACCGGCGTGCCGGAAATTTCATGCCACTTTCCGCGCATCGAAGTCACCGAGCCTTCCAGTCCGAGCAATCCCTCCGCCGCCGTGCCGCCGAGCGCGATGATGCACTCCGGTTTCACAATGCCGATCTCCGCTTTCACGAACGGCATGCACGCCGCCATTTCCTCGGGAGTCGGCTTGCGGTTGTTGGTCGTCTGCTTCGGCGTCGCCGGGCGGAACTTGACGATGTTGGAAATGTAAACCTCCTCACGGGAAATCCCCATCGCCTTGAGAATGTCGTTGAGCTTCTGACCGGCCGGTCCGACGAACGGCTCGCGCTCGCGCTCCTCCTGATAGCCCGGTGCCTCGCCGACGAGCATCACCCGCGCGTCCGGATTTCCCGTGGCGAAAACCATCGTTTCCCGCAGCGAGCCGAGCGACTTCGCCGGTCCCCAGTTTTCCGCCTGGTGGCGCAGTGAATCGAGCTGCTCCGCGCGGTTCGCGCCGGTGATCGATACCGACGTGGAAACCACCACCGGCCTCACTTCCTCCACTGGCATTTCCATCCGAGGAATCTCCGCTTTCCCCGTCGGCATTTCCTCCCTCACGACAGCCGCCGCCGGAACTCCGCCCGATTTCGCCAGGGCGAAAACCTCGCGCAAGGCCTCGCGCGCGCCCTCGTCCAGATGCACATGGGTCACGCCGCGGGCTTGCTCGGCAGCGAGAAATTCAAGGAGGACATCGACGGGACGAATCACGCGGCGGACGCTAGCGATTCACCGCACGGGGTGCAACCGCTGGATTTGGTGATCGGTGCTTCTCCTTGCCGCGAGGGGGAAATTGGGACATCTTCCGCAAGTTCCACCCGCCTTTTTCCCTCATGTCAGACAATCCGCAACTGCCGATCCCGTTCTCGGCCCCGCGCTGGTATTCCGCCCCGCGTTTGTGGCGCACCTTGCTCAAAGCCGCCGCCAGCGCCGGTCGCAAGACCCTCCTCACCGCGCTCACTCTCTTTTACTGCCTGCAAGATCGCGATACCCCGACATGGGCCAAGGGCGTCATCGTCGGAGCCCTCGGCTACCTCGTTTTGCCGATGGATCTCATCCCGGACATCATCCCCGGGGCTGGCTATGGCGACGACTTGGGAGCGCTTGTGGCAGCCCTCGGCACTGTCGCCGCCTACATCAAGGATGAGCACAAATCGAAAGCCACCGCCCAAGTCGAACGTCTTCTCGGATCGAAAAATCCACCCGCACCGCCGGAATTTTTCGAATAAAATCACGCCGTTTTCAGTATCAACCCGAGATTTGCCATGAAACCGAAATTCCTGCTCCTCGCCGCGCTCCTCTTCGCCGCGCCGCACTTGTCCGCAGAGGTCACACTCGATGAGGAGGCATTCGGCAAGACCCTCGGCGGTTGGAAAAAAATCAAAGGAACCGCCGCCGAGTATTCGCTCTCCGGTGCCGACTACCGCACCTACAAGCCCGAGATCAGCCCCACTCCCGATGGCGGCATCTTCATTTCCGTCCGCATCGACAATATCCGCGGCTGGCTCTCGAACGACGACCATGCGAGTCTGGAAATCACCGTCGATTCGAAAGGCGTGATCTCCTCCGCTCAATCCACCGTCGCCATCCAGGGGCAGTCGGTAAAGAGCGACGTCATCATCGGCACCAGTGAAGCCGGAAAAGCAATTCTCAGCCCGGATCGCGCCGTCCAGATCGGCACAGACCTGGTCGCGAACCTCTCCGCCAAGCTGCTGCTCCAGAACATTGTCGAAGCCGGACGTGTCTCGCTTCCCGCCGTTCTGCGGCACAACTACAACCGCCTGTTCCAAGCCGTCCGCGTCGATGGCATGCAAGTGCTGCCAAACGTCCCCGCCGCCACTGTCGTTGTCGACCCTCCGGCTCCCGGCAGCAGTCCGGCTCCGGTCACGACACCCGCGGCAGCTCCGGCGGCTCCGGCGGCTGCTTCGACGTCCGTTCCCGCACCCGTCCCTTCTTCACCGCCGGCACCAGCTCCGGCCACTCCTGAGAAACCCAAGGAACCTGGCTCGGCTCCATTGGAGATCAAGTCGTACAACTGATCTAGCGGAAGAATTGAAGGCACCGCGAATCTGGCGAATCGAGCGAATCGGATATTAAAGATTCGCCAGATTCGCGGTTCCCGTCTCTTTTCCCGGATTTCAACCCCGCGGGTGGAATTTCTTGTGCACCGCCTTCAACCTCTGCCGGTCGACATGGGTGTAAATCTGAGTCGTGGAAATATCCGCGTGGCCTAGCAGCTCCTGGATCACCCGCAGGTCGGCGCCGCCTTCCAGCAGATGCGTCGCGAAGGAATGACGCAGCAAATGCGGATAGACGTTCTGATCGATCCCCGCGAATTTCGCCCGTTCCTTCACGATCTGCCGTACCCGGTCCGGCGACAGCGCACCGCCCCGCACGCTGAGGAAAATGTGGGATGACGTCTTCTTCGTCACCAACTCGGGCCGCTCGTTCGCCAGGTAATTTGCAATCGCTTCCCGCGCCTTGTTTCCCACCCGCACGATCCGCGTCTTGCCGCCCTTGCCGGTGATGCGCAGGAAGCCTTCTTCGGAATCCATCATCTCCAGCCGCGCCTTGCACAGCTCCGACAGCCGCAGCCCGGACGAGTAGAACAATTCCAGAATCGCCAGATCCCGCCGCCCCAACGGCTGTGAGGGATCGATCGATTCCAACAATTTCACCAGTTCGGACGCATGCAGCGTTTCCGGGAGAGTCTGGTCCGGCCGGGGTGCCAGCAGAGGCTCCGCCGGGTCCATCTCCAGTTTCCCTTTCATCACCAGCCAGCGGAAAAACACTTTCAAATGCACCGTCGTGATCCGCAGCGATGCGGCGTTCAGCCCTTCTGCTTTCCGTCGGCTGAGAAACGCCGCCAGCTTGTCGGTCCCTATGTCGCGCAGTTCGACGCTCCGCGATTTCATCCACCCGGCCAAGGCATCCAGCGTCTGCCGCACCGACGCCTGATAGGCATCGGACAGCCCGCGCTCGGTGGCGAGAAAGCGGATGAATCGGTCGGTGCTGGCTTCCATCGGACACGCAACCATTGTCCTGACAGGTTGCTGAGTAAAGCCACCTTCTCGAATGCTCCGCACCGACGCAGAATGGTTTCCCGAAAACTCAAAGGTTCTTCCCAAGGAGAGAAATTCCTTTCCCAACAGGACAAACGGCTTGCCCAAGGAATCACAGACGTATCCCAAATGCATTGCTGGAGAATTTCCAAGACGGGAATCCCCGGTGGTTTCGATATTGAAGAACAAGCCCCGCCGGGGTTTTCTCCTTTTGCCATGCTGCCATTTCCCAAGCTCGCCATCGCCATCGTCCTGGCGGTTCCACTGATCCAGAACACGGCCTTCGCGAAGGCGGACCCACAGATCGAGGCTGCGGTGCGGGCGGTCTATCCGGCGTTGGTTCGGATCCATGTGGTGGCGGAGGAAGGCGGGGCCGGGCGGATGCAAAAGGGCCGCGCGAGCGGGTCCGGCACGATCATTTCGCCGGACGGCTACATTCTGACAAACCATCACGTGGCGGGCCGGGCGACGCGGATCACGGTACGGCTGGCGGATCGCCAGGAAATCCGCGCCACGTTTGTCGGCACGGATCCGTTGGCGGATCTGGCGGTGCTGAAGATCGACCGGAAGAATCTGCGCGATCCGGAAGCGCCGCTGCCGGTGGCGAAATTCGGCGACAGCGCGGAGCTGGAAGTGGGCGATACGGTGCTGGCGATGGGCAGTCCGGCGGGGATTTCGCAATCGGTCACGCAGGGGATCGTGGCGAATACCGAGATGATCGCGCCGGGTGGCTCGATGCGGCTGGACGGCGAGGCGGTCGGGGAGCTGGTCCGCTGGATCGGCCATGACGCGGTGATTTTTCCAGGAAACTCCGGCGGGCCCCTGGTGAATCTCAAGGGTGAGATCATCGGCGTGAACGAGATCGGCATCGGCAGCCTGGGAGGGGCGATTCCGTCGAATCTGGCGCGCAAGGTGTCGGAGGAGCTGATCGCGAGCGGTGGGGTGAAACGGAGTTGGATCGGCCTGAACGCGCAGCCGCTGCTGAAGACGATGGACGAGAAATCCGGCATCCTCGTGGGTGGCGTGATCGGTGGTTCGCCGGCGGAGAAGGCGGGCTTGAAGGCGGGCGATGTCATCACGAAATGCAATGGTGCCGAGATCGTGGCGTCGCGCGCGCCGGAGGATATTCCCGTTTTCAACCGGATTCTTCTGGAGGCGGCGATCGGCTCGGAAATTTCCTTCGACGGTCTTCGCGATGGCAAGCCCATGTCATGGAAGGCGGTCAGCAATGTCCGCGAGCCGGCGGAGCCGCGGGAGAAGGAGCTGCTCTCGTGGGGCATCACCGCCCGCGATCTCACGGAGCTGAATGCGAAGGAACTCCTCCGCGAGGACAACAAGGCGGTGCTCGTCCAGAGCATCCGTCCCGGTGGCGCGGCGGCGGCCTCGAAGCCGGCGATTTCTCCCGGCGACCTGATTCTAGCGGTTTCTGACAAGCCGACCCCGAATCTCGCCGAACTCGTCCGAGTGAGCAACGAGATTACGGAAGGAAAGACCGAGCCGGTACCGGTGCTCGTCTCCTACGAACATGACGGACGCAGCTATCTGACCGTCGTCAAGATCGGTCCCGAGCCGGAAGTGGACAAGCCCGGCCTGGTGAAGAAGGCTTGGATCGGCATCGATACGCAGGTGATTTCCTCCGACCTCGCGGGGGCTCTTGGAATCGCCGGATCGAAGGGCGTCCGGGTGACGCAGGTTCATCCGGGAACGAGTGCGGAGAAGGCGGGATTGAAAACGGGGGATCTGTTACTGAAACTCGACGGCACGGTGATCCCGACGTCGCGTCCGGAGGAGTCCGACGTGTTTCCCTCGCTCATCCGCCAATACAAGATCGGAACGGAAGCGGTGCTTTCCGTCCGCCGGGGCGCGGAGGATCTGGTGATCAAGGTGCCTCTGGATGCGAGCCCTGAAGGGACGTCCGAACTCGACTCCCACGAATGCGAGACGCTGGAGTTCAATTCGCGCGATCTCGGCCAGGCCGACCGGGTCGGCGAGAAGCTGCCGGATGATTTCAAAGGCGTGCTCATCACCGCCGTCACGCCCGCCGGCTGGGCCGCGCTGGGCGGACTTTCCGCCGGGGACATCCTGATTTCGCTCGATGGCAAGCCGGTGGATTCCATTGAAACGCTGAAACCTATCCTTGCCGATCTGGAGAAAAACCTTCGGAGTCCCATCGTTCTGTTCGTCCGCCGCGGAATCACGACGCGTTACATCGAGCTTGAGCCGAGCTGGTAAATTGTTTCCCACCAACACACCCCATGAAATCACGATTCTGCATTTTCGCCGCCGTCATCGCCGCGCCGCTAGCCTTCGCCGCCGAGGGGCCGCTCAAGGAAAAGGCCCTGGCTCTATCCGCCTCCCACAAGGACTCCGTGCTGTTCCTCAGCGCGGTGGTCGAAATCGAGGTCACCGCCGGTGACAACCCGGCGAAGAAGGAAGAGCGGAAGCTGGAAATGCTCGGCACGGTCATCGGCAAGGACGGCCTGATCGTCGTTCCGCTTTCCACGCTCGATGTCGCCTCCACCATCGACGGCCGCATGGTCAACGGCCCGCAGGGACCGATGAAACTCTCTGCCAAGGGAACGACCAAGGAGGTGAAGATCCTGATGCCGGACGGTTCGGAGACCGCGGCGAAAGTCTCGTTCAAGGACACCGATCTCGATCTCGCCTTCATCCGTCCCGAGAAACCGGAAGAGGCGAAACTCACCGCCATCGACACCGCGAACTCGGCACCGATGACGTTGCTTGAGGATGTGATCATCCTTGGCCGCCTCGCCAAGGATCTCAACCGCGAACCCGTCGTGATGACCAATGAAATCATCTCGATCGTCTCCAAGCCACGGACCTTCGCGAAAGTCGCCACCCAGTCGCTCGGCATGCCGGTCTTCAACAAGGATGGCAAGTTCCTCGGCCTCGGCATCAACCGCTTCAGCCCGAAAGGCGACAGCGACCAAGGCCCGGTGCCCTCGAACGTGATTCTTCCTGCCGCGGATCTGCTGGAGTCCGCCGCGCAGGCGAAGTGATCTGAAGAATATCTCCAAGCCGCCTCCCGGTTGCGGGAGGCGGCTTTTTTCATGAATGGCCCCAGGCGTCCCACATCAGTTTCAAGGTCATCGCGAAGACCACACTCAGAAACACGGGGCGGATGAAGGCCGCGCCTTTTCGAATGACGAGTCCGGAGCCCAGCCGCGCGCCGAGGACTTGTCCGGCGATCATTGCTCCGGCCGATGGAAAATGGACGGCACCGAAGGCGAGGAAGACCCCGAGCGAGCCGAGGTTGCTGGCGAGGTTCGCGGCCTTGGTGTAGCCGGTGGCGTGGCGCAGATCCATTCCCAGTAAGGCAACGAGTCCGATGGTCCAGAAAGAGCCGGTGCCGGGGCCGAAGAAGCCGTCGTAAAATCCGATGAGGATTCCGAAGAGCGATGCGAAGAGCAGCGGAGAGATCCGGGGTTTTCCCGGATGAATGCCGAAGCGCCGGTTCAACGCCGTATAAATGGCGACGGAGGCGAGCATCCACGGAATCATCTGTTTGAGGAGGTCTTTGCTGAGGATGCTGACGGCGAAGGCACCACCCACGCTGGCAAGGAATGCCAGGGCCACCGCGAGCCACAGCCAGGGAGTTTTCATCAACCCGGCGCGGGCATATCGCCAAACCGCGAACGCCGTTCCGCAGGAGGACTGGAGCTTGTTGGTCCCCAGCGCGATCTGGGGCGGGAGGCCGGCGGCCAGCAGCGCGGGAACCGTGATCAGCCCCCCGCCGCCGGCGATGGCGTCGATGAATCCGCCGCCAAAGCCCGCGAGGAAGAGCCATGCGTAAGTGAGAGGGGGCATCAGGTGTCAGCATTCGACCCGCGCCAGAACTTCGGAAGGCGACACGCCGTTTTTCCGGAGAGTGGCGATGGATAGGGAATCGTTCCGTTTCGCGAGGCGTTTTCCTGCGTCGTCGAGCATCAGCGCATGATGGAGATACCGCGGTTCGGGCAGTCCCAGCAGGACTTGCAGCAGCCGGTGGACGTGAGTGGACGAAAGCAAATCCTCGCCGCGGGTGACGTGGGTGATTCCCTGAAACGCGTCGTCCACCACCACGGCGAGATGATAGGCGGTGCCGATGTCCTTGCGGGCCAGCACGACATCGCCGAGGAGTCGGGGATTCACCGGGATTTCCCCGAACCGCAGATCGTGGAAGGTGAGGGGACCGGCGAGTCCGCCCGCCTTGCCGGAGTCGAGCCGCCACGCGTAGGGAATGCCGGAACGGATTTTTTCCTGTTGTTCGTCTCGGCCAAGCTGGCGGCAGGTGCCCGGGTATGGCGGTGCCTCGGCCCCTTGCGGAGCGGCCCCCATGCGTGCCCATTCCTCCTGGATCTCGCGGCGGGTGCAGAAGCAGGGATAGACGAGGCCTCGATCACGGAGTGATCCTAGAGCGGCGTCGTAGGCGTCGATCCGGCGGGTCTGGCGCAGCGGTTTGCCATCCCATTTCAGCCCGAGCCATTCGAGATCCTCCTCGATTCCCTGATAGAACTCCTCCCGGACGCGGGGGCCGTCGATGTCTTCATGGCGAAGCAGGAAAGCGCCCTCCGAACCGCGCGCGAGGGAATGCGCGACCTTTGCGGCGAGCACATGGCCGAGGTGGAGCCGGCCGGTCGGGCTGGGAGCGAATCGCGTGCGGACGGGCATCGACAGATTTCTGACAGCGGGGAAACGGCAGTGCAAGCGGGGGATGCCTGCGCCATCCGCGCCGCGTCACTTGGTGAAAACGATCTGCCGGTCCTTGACGTCCGCCTGGATGACATCGCCGTCCACGAACTTTCCGTCGAGCACGTCGAGAGAAAGCGGATCCAGCAGGAGGTGCTGGATGACGCGTTTCAACGGGCGGGCTCCGTAAACCGGATCGTAGCCTTGGGTGCCGATGTGTTCTTTCGCGGCCTCTGTCAGTGCGAGGCCGAGGCCCTGTTTGGCAAGGCGCTGGCGAACCCGGGCGAGCTGGAGATCGACGATGGTGGTGAGCTCCTCACGCTGGAGCCGGTCGAAGATGATGATTTCATCGATGCGGTTGAGGAATTCGGGGCGGAAATGTCCGCGCAGGGCTTCGGTGACCTTGGCTTCGCGCTGCTCGGCGTTTTCCTCGTGGAGGATGTACTGAGAGCCGATGTTGGACGTCATGATCAGCACGGTGTTCCGGAAATCCACGGTGCGGCCCTGACCATCGGTGATGCGGCCGTCGTCGAGGACCTGGAGCAGGACATTGAAGACATCCGGGTGGGCCTTCTCGATTTCGTCGAAGAGCACGACGGAGTAAGGCTTTCTTCTCACCTGTTCGCTGAGCTGGCCGCCTTCTTCATAGCCGACGTAGCCGGGAGGCGCGCCGATCAGGCGGGCGACGCTGTGTTTTTCCATGTATTCCGACATGTCGATGCGGATCATCGCGCCCTCGTCGTCGAAGAGGAACTCGGCGAGGGCCTTGGAGAGTTCGGTTTTTCCGACGCCGGTGGGGCCGAGGAAAATGAACGAGCCGATCGGCCGGTTCTCGTCCTGGAATCCGGCCCGAGCGCGGCGGACCGCGTTGGAAACCGCCTTGATCGCTTTCTTCTGGCCGATGACCCGCTCACCCAGACGCTGTTCCATATGGACGAGTTTCTGCCGCTCGCCTTCCTGCAGGCGGTTCACGGGAATTCCTGTCCATGAGGAAACGATGCGGGCGATGTCGTCCTCGGTGACTTCTTCCTTGAGGATGGCCCCCTGGTTCTGGCGTGCGGTGAGTTGCTCCTTGGCGGCTTCCAGCTCGCGGTGGGCTTCGGGCAAATCGCCGTAGGTGATCTGCGAGGCCCGTGTGAGATCGCCGATGCGCTGGGCGCGCTCGGTATCGTTCTTGAGGGTTTCGATCTTTTCCTGCGCGGCGCGGACGAGGTCGATGATCGACTTCTCATTCCGCCACTGCGCCATGAGGCCGGAAGATTTCTCGCGGAGGTTAGCCTGTTCCTCACGGACTTTTTCGAGTCGGACGACGGACGCCTTGTCGGTTTCCTTCTCAAGCGCCTTCTTCTCCATTTCCAACTGAAGGATCTGCCGCTCCAGCACGTCGATTTCGGTCGGCATGGAGTCGAGCTCGATCTTGAGCCGTGCTGCGGCTTCGTCGATGAGATCCACCGCCTTGTCTGGCAGGAAGCGGCCGGAAATATAGCGGTCTGACAGAGTGGCCGCCGCGACCAGCGCGCCGTCCTGGATGCGCACGCCGTGATGGACTTCATAGCGCTCCTTCAATCCTCGGAGGATGGCGATGGAGTCTTCCACGGAAGGTTCTCCGACCATGACGGGTTGGAAGCGCCGTTCCAGTGCCGCGTCCTTTTCGATATACTTGCGGTATTCATCGAGAGTGGTCGCACCGATGGTCCGGAGTTCGCCTCGGGCAAGCTGGGGTTTGAGAAGATTGGAGGCATCGACCGCGCCTTCGCTGGCACCCGCACCGACGATGGTGTGGAGTTCGTCGATGAAGAGGATGATCTGACCTTCCGACTCGGTGACTTCCTTGAGGAACGCCTTGAGACGTTCTTCGAATTCGCCGCGGTATTTCGCACCGGCAAGCATGCCGCCCAGATCGAGGGTAATGATGCGCTTGTTTTTCATCGAATCCGGCACGTCACCGGAAACGATGCGGCGGGCGAGACCTTCGACAATGGCGGTCTTGCCGACGCCCGGTTCGCCGATCAGGACGGGATTGTTTTTCGTCCGTCGGGAAAGCACCTGCAATACCCGGCGGATCTCCTCGTCGCGGCCGATAACCGGATCGATCTTGCCGTCGCGCGCACGGGCCGTTAGGTCGGTGCCGTATTTTTCGAGCGTCTGATATTTACCCTCGGGATTCTCGTCGGTGACCTTTTGCGAGCCGCGCACACCGGTGATCGCTTCGCGGGCTTTCTTTTCATCCAGCCCCGCTTCCTTGAGCAGTTTGCCGGCGGGGGAGTCACCTTTCAACGCGCCGAGAATGAAGTGCTCGACGCTCAGATAGTCGTCGCCCATCGATTCGCGGGCCTTGTCGGCGGCATCGAGGGTGGCACGCAGGCCGACGCTGATCTGCGGCTGGGTGGAGGCTCCCTGCACGCTCGGCTCGCGGGCCAGTGCCGCGGCGACCGAGAGCTTGAGTTTGGAAATATCGACGCCGGCCTTCTGGAGGATCGGCGTGGTGATGCCGCCTTCCTGTTGGAGCAGGGCGAGCAGGACATGCAGGCTTTTCAACTCCGCCTGGGCGGATTTCGAGGCGATGTTTTGGGCCGACTGGAGGGCTTCCTGGAGCTTCTGAGTGATTTTTTCGAGTCCCATGACTTTTGATTTGATCCAACTTAGGCACGAAGGAAATCCGTTGCAACGCATGGCTTGCCGTTTTTTCCGCATGCGGTGTTTCGGGGATGGCACTGGGCGGAGGCATCGCTAGAATCGCGGCATGGAGCTGCGCCAGCTGAAGCATTTTGTCGCCGTGGGAGAGGCCGGAAGCATCACCGCCGCCGCGAAAAAACTGCGGCTCACGCAGCCCGCGCTCAGTCGCCAGATCAAGTCGCTGGAGGAGGAACTCGATACCGCGCTGCTGGAGCGGGGCGCGCATTCCATCCAGCTAACACCCGCCGGCGAGGTCCTGCTGGCGGAAGCGCGCAAACTGGTGAAATTCAGCGATGCGATGATCGAAAAAGTGAGGTCCATCGCGGTGGGGGAACCTCTGCGGGTAGGCTACGCGCCGTCGCTGGCCGGGGAGTTTCTCTCCGTGGCCATCGAGCGTTTCACGCAGTTTCATCCGCGTGTCCGCGTGAGCCTTTACGACTGGTCGTCAGCGGAAATGCGGACGGGCTTGGAAAGCGGCAAGCTCGACCTCATCGTCGCCGCACCATGCGCCGGCATTCAGGAGCCGGTCCGCTGGGTCTCCCTTCGCGGCTATGGCTGGCAGCTGGTGATGTCGGCCAATCACCCGCTGGCGCAAAAAAAGCGGATCTCCGCCAGGGATCTGGATGGACAGCGGCTGCTGCTCTACGACCGAGAGCATTATCCGGACTACTGGGATCGGATCACCGGCTTTTTCAAAGAGCACAATCTCCAGGCGAAAATCGCCGGTGAATTCGACGGGGTCAGCAGTCTGACCGCCGCATTGGAGGGCAACCTCGGAATCGCGCTGCTGGCGGAAAGCAGCCGCATCGACAATGGCTACAAACAGCGGCTGGTCAGCCGGCCTCTGGAAGAACAGCCCGGCCGGATCGAGGTGGCTGCCGGAGTTTCATCGGAGAACAACACCTCCGCGCAGGTGCTCGCGTTCATCGAGGAACTCAAGCACGCCGCCGCGGACTCGTGAATCAAGGTGCGGCCGCCTCGTCCTCGCCGTAGAAGCTCTTGATGTAGCCATACTCGACGAGTGTGTCCTGCCAAGGCGCGAGGACGTTGGGATCTTGGAAAATACGGCCGGCGATGGCCAGCCACTCTTCCGCCTTGATCAGATTGTTATCTTCATAAGCGAGAGCGGCCTGAGCGTAATAATAATAAGGGGAATCGTCGAGGAAGTCGTATTTTTCCCCGAGGATCGTGGCTTCCTCCTTCATGCCGAGCTTGCGCTTGCACAGCAGCATCTTGAACTCGACCAGACGGCCGAGCGCCAGGTTGTCCTTGGGCAGGACCTTGAGGATCTTGTCGAACAGATCGAGCGACTTCTTCCATTCCTTGGTGCAGAAATACACCTCGGCGATGTTGAACTCGAGGCTCGGGTTGTTGGGGGACAGTTTGACCGCCTTGTTGAATTCCACCAGCGCCTTGTCGAAGGCGCGCATCTCAACGAAGCAACTGCCGCGGATGTTGTTGATCTCCGGGCTGTCCGCGAAAATTTTCTCCGCTTTTTCCAGCTGCTCCATCGTTTCGAAGATCCGCTTCTGTTGGAAAAGGCGGGTGGCTTCTTCGAGGTTCTTCAGGAATGCCTTGCGGCTTTCCTCAGGCAGATTGAGGAACGCCTGCTGGTTCGGCGTCAGGGGCTGTTGGTCCGCGGCCGGGATTTTTTCAGCAGGCTTTGCCTCGTTCTGGGCCGCCAGCGGAGTGGCCAATACGAGCAGTGAAAAGAGGGAAATGGCTTTCATGGGCATCTGATGAGCGGCAAATTAGACGGCGGATTCGCAAACGGCAAGCCGTCGTTCGCCCGGATTTGGACCGGTGGCCTTCCGATCTTTTCCCGAAACTCGGTTTTTCCTTTTGCCGCCGCCCGCCGGGGGTGTTTTCTGAACGCGCTCATGAACATCGGCATCGCCCAAATCAACGCCGTCATCGGTGACTTTCCCGGCAACGTGAAACGCCTGCTTGCCGCTTACCGCGAGTGTCTTGATGCGGGCGCGGATCTGGTGGTGACGCCGGAGCTCTCGCTGGTCGGCTACCCGCCGCGCGATCTGGTTTTCAAGTCGCAGTTCGTGCCCAAGTGCCTGCAGGCGCTCGATTATCTCGCCGGGGAGATCCGGGAGGTGCCGCTGCTCGTCGGTTACGTGGATCACCACCACCCGACCAAGCCCGGCAAGCCGTTCCGCAACGCGGCCGCCTGGCTGGAAAACGGGAAGATCCGGCACCGCATCTGGAAAACCCTGCTGCCGACCTACGATGTTTTCGACGAGCGCCGCTACTTCGAGCCCGGCGATTCCAGTGAGCCGATCCTCTGGAACGATCTCCGGATCGGCGTCACCATCTGCGAGGACATCTGGACGGAAGACTACCTCAGGCGCCCGTTCTATGACCGCGATCCGGTGGAGGAACTTTCCGCAAAAGGCATCGATCTGCTGCTCAATCTCAGCGCCTCTCCGTTCCACCTCGGCAAGCCGCTGCTGCGCCGCGCGATGATCGGTGGCATCGCCCGCAAGGCGAAGGTGCCGGTGGTTTATTGCAATTCGGTCGGCGCGAACGACCAGCTGGTTTTCGACGGACACTCGCTCGTCACCGATGCGAATGGCCGGATCGCCGCGCAGTTTCCCGGATTTTGCGAAACCACGCGTGTGGTCGATGTGTTCGCCGGCGTGGCAAACGACGCACCGCTCGAAACCTGCGATGCGGAACAACTTTACCACGCCCTCGTCCTCGGCGTCCGCGACTATGTGACGAAATCCGGTTTCTCCAGCGTCTGCCTCGGCCTCAGCGGCGGAATTGATTCCGCGCTCACCGCCGTGATCGCTGCCGACGCGCTCGGCCCGGGGAACGTCCGCGGGCTCACCATGCCCAGTCCCTATTCCTCGCGGGGAAGCGTGGACGACTCGTTCGCTCTCGCGGGGAATCTCGGCATCCGCTGCGACGAGGTTCCTATCAGAAGTGCCTTCGAAGCGGTGAAATCCACGATGCAGCCCATTTTCGAAGGCCGGGCGGAAGATGTCACCGAGGAAAACATGCAGGCACGCCTCCGCGGACTGATGCTGATGGCGCTCTCCAACAAGGAGAACCTCCTGCTTCTAACGACCGGTAACAAGAGCGAGCTCGCCGTCGGCTACTGCACCATCTACGGCGACATGTGCGGCGGCCTCGCCGTCATCTCCGACCTGCCGAAAGTGAAGGTTTACGATGTCTCCCGCTGGATCAACCGCGAACGGGAAATCATTCCCTGGAACACCATCGACAAGGCGCCCAGCGCCGAGTTGCGGCCCGATCAGAAGGATCAGGACACCCTGCCGCCCTATGATGTCCTCGACGGCATCCTCGAACTCTACGTCGAGCACCAGCTTTCCGCCGACGAGATCATCTCCCGCGGTTACGACGAAGCCACCGTCCGCTGGATCCAGCGCCGGGTCGATTTCAACGAGTGGAAACGCCACCAGGCCGCTCCGGGCCTGCGGGTGACCTCCAAGGCGTTCGGCATCGGCCGCCGCATGCCCATCGTGCAGCGCTTCATCGGATAGAGTCTTGTCGGCTATCAAGTCCGCGTTGGGGGCCTGCGTGCAATTTCAGGCAAATGCCTCTTGCCATCGCGACGAGCACCCGTTATCAAATCAATCCTATGGGAATCATTACATGGATTTTCCTCGGACTTGTGGCAGGAGCCCTTGCCAAGTTCATCATGCCTGGAAAAGACCCGGGCGGCATATTCATCACGATCGTGATCGGCATCGTCGGCGCGATTCTCGGCGGATTTCTCGGGTCCTTCATCGGACTGGGGAAAATCGAGTCATTCGACCTCGGTGGCCTCTTCATCGCCACTCTGGGTTCCATCCTGTTGCTGATCATCTATCGTTTCGCCCGCAAAAAGCAGGCCTGATCCGGTGGCGCAGCCTCACCTCCAACCTACACCTTTCAATACCATGGGACTTTTTTCCGGCATCATGAACAAGATCTTCGGCCACGCCGAAGCCAAAAAACCTGTTGCTGCGGCTGCCGCTCCGGCACCCGCTCCATTGACTCTCGCCAGCGAAGCAACGGCCTCGGCCGCGGTTCCCGCTCCGACCGCGGAAGTCACGCCGCCTCCGGCTCCTCCTGTCGTTGTTAATGTCACGGCGGTGTTGGACGAGCTCGCCGCAAAGAATGGCGAGAAGCTCGATTGGCGTCGCTCGATCGTCGATCTCATGAAACTGGTCGGCATCGACAGCAGCCTTTCCGCCCGCAAGGAACTCGCTCATGAACTCGACTATCCGGGTGACACCGGAGACTCGGCGAAAATGAATGTCTGGCTCCACCGCGCGGTCATCAAGAAGCTCGCGGAAAACGGTGGTGAGGTGCCTGCTGACCTTCTCGACTGAGAAATCCTTCCCCCCGGCTCCCGTGCAGTCCCGGCTTTCACCGGGCTGCACTCGAGCTGTGGCTCTGTCTCACCTTCCGGGAGGGCGATTGGCTCTTGTTGGCCGGGACGTCTCCCCAACGCTTCCATCAGCACGGACCCTGCGCTGAAAGAACCACGGACGAACGCCAATTCATGTATAACGAATCACGGATGAGGGAATGATGACTTCGCGACCGGTCCAAGGCATGACGATGCATTTTCTGGAACGAAATCCGCCTCATCCCACCTCCCGATGTTTGCGTGGATTGGCGTCCATCCGTGTTCTTCTCCAGTGGGGGAATAGAAATGAGATTGATTGGTGGTTCTGATTTTTGAATCTCCAAGACATCCGCGGATCTCCGGTTGAATTCTTTGTCCGGATGACGCGGGCAGGTTTTTCGCCTGCCTTTGCCCTCTGCTGAAAGCACGGAGGAATTTCCAGCGTTGCCACCCTGCGCCAGCGTGCCAACATTCTTTTCTCCGGCAGGCAGCCGGAGGCCGATTTTCCCTCCGCCCGAACGCCCTCCTGATGCAATGACGCTGAACGAAGCCCGCAAGATCCTCGGACTGGCTCCGGAAGAAGATTCACTGCCCCATTTGGAGGAGTTCAAGGTTGCCCGCGAGCACATCGCGGCGATGGTGCGCAGCGCCCCTAACGAGGTCCTCGCTGACCGCTATCAGAAGGGGCTCATCGAGTTCGACCAGGCGCTCGCCGCCATCCGCGAGCACCACGAGGCCGCGGGAGGCGGCACCATGCCGTCCTCCTTTTCGCGGGACGAACAGTCCATCCCTCCGCCGGCCAAGACCGTTGTCCTCGGTGTGGCTCTTGGTTCGCCGAAGGTGGCATCCGCGGAGGTTCCCGATGGGGAGCCGGTCATGGTCGAATCCGGCGGACGCTGGCTGTCCTACCTCGCATGGTTCGTCGTCTTTCTCGTGGGAGCGATGGGTGGCGCGTGGATTTATCTGAAGAGCGAGCAGGCGAAGAATGACCAGCGCCTCATCCGGATCGCATTCTTGGAGCGCCAGGGGTCTATTTTCATCGAGAACCGTCGATGGCAGGAAGCTGCCGGCGCTTTCACCGAGATCGAGTCGATTTCGCCCCGTTCCGAGATTTCCGCCCGCGGCCGCCGCAGCATCGAGGCCGGCATGGGCGAGGAGCAAACGCAGTTCATCGGATACTGGACCGGGCAATCCACCGCCGAGCTCGAAGCAGGACGGCTCGACGAGGCGGAGTCCGCCGCCCGGCAGGTGCTTGACAAGTATCCAAACGAAAAGGACGCGGCCGACCTCATGGGCAAGATCGCCATCGCCCGCATCGGCCAATCACGCGCCGCCGCTCTCGCCGGCGCCCGCCAGGCCATGGACCAGCGCCAATGGAGTGCCGCCATCACCACCGCGCGGCAGATCCTCGCCACCGCTCCGGACGATGCGGAGGCGAAGACGATTCTCGCCGAAGCCACCGCCGCCCAGGAAAAAGCCGCGGCGAACCAGGCGAAAGCACTCGATCTCCTGAGACTCGCTGCTGCCCGCGACAGCGGCGAGTTCGACCAACAGGCGCTCGACTGGCTGCGCGAGGCCAGTTCCCTCGCACCTGACAATGCCGAAATCGCCTCGCGCTTGGAAAAGCTCTCGAGCTACACCCGGACCCTCCACGTCCCGGGCGATTTCGCCACTCCTCAGGAAGCGTTGGATCATGCCCATGAACGCGACCGCATCGTGCTTGGTGCCGCGACATGGAAAGGTCCGCTCGTCATCGGCACCGCCGTCGAATTGCAAGGCGGCGGCTTCGCGGAAACCAAGATCGAGTGCGCGCCCGACGAAGGTTGCGCCATCACCATCGGCCCGGAGGCCAAGGGCGCGCGCATCAGCGGCATCACCTTCCGCCACGAGTCCTTCGCGGTCGGCAGCGAGCGATTCTCCGCCGCCCTCGTTCGTGGCGGGCAGGCGACGTTTGTCGATTGCCGATTCACCGATGCCAGCGGCCACGGACTGGCCGTCATCGATGGAGGCCAAGCCACCGTCAGCCGAAGCCGGTTTGCCGACAACGGCTGGAACGGTGTGGCCGCGATCGGCAAGGGCAGCACTCTCGAAGTCCGCGATTGCGAATCGCTGAACAATTTCGAACACGGCATCGAGTCGTGGGACGGTGCCGCCGCCATCCTCGTCAACAACCGCTGTGAGGGAAACAGCCGCAATGGCATTCACGCGGACAACGGAACGGCTTCCGCCACCATCGAGGGCAACCAACTCGTCTCAAACCGCGAGTTCGGCTTCGTCCTCGACAGTGCCGGCTCCGGTAAAGTCACCGGCAACACCGCCCGTGCGAATCTGCTCGGCGGCTTCGTGATCCGCTCCGCCGCCGGCAAGCTTCCCGTCACGTCGAATCAGGCAACCCTCAATCAAGGACCGGGTCTCATCTTGGAAAAAGGGCTGCTTCCCACTGCCTACGCGACCAACTCGGCCAGTCAGAACACCGGCGAACAAGTCCTCGCGGGCACCGATCTTTCCCAATCTCCCGAGGTTCCCGCCGCGTCCTCATCGGGCACCGTGCCCGCTCCTCCGGCAGCTGCGCCCAAGATCCCACGTGCCGCCATCGTCCCCGAGCCTCTCCCGGTGAGAGGGCGCTGATTTCCCGGACTTATTTGAACAACACATCCACTCCCATCGCGGACTCGCGCATGAACTTCGGCAGCGCCTGCGGTGCGCGGGCCCGGAAAATCCGGTAGGCGTAACCCAACAGCCCCAGGGTGAACACGTGGTCGATCAATCGATAGCCACGCTTCTTTCGCGACATCAGCCGGATCCCCCAGGCAATGGTCCGGCGTTTCAATTTGAAAGGCTCGAAGGATACCTTCACCCGGTAGCGTTGGCGGATTTCCTTGGGCCAGCGTTTTTTGTAGAGCTTCTTGGCGGCGCGGATCTCATCGGACATCGATTCGCTGAAGGGCAGGAAATAATACCGCCGCGCCAGCAGGATGATCCCGAAGGCATCTCGCATGTGCTCGATGTCATCCACCGGCAGGTCGGCTTCGAGCGCCAGCTCGATCATCCGCGGAAACAACTCCGCCGCCGCTTGCCCGGCCCGCAGCGCGCGTTCGGGATCGGTCATGAAATGGGAGACGATTTTCCTAACACCATGATTGATGAAAATGGAATCCCAATACATGTGCAGCATCGGCGGAACCCTGACACGCCGGAAGAACAGCTTCTGGCGGGCGAATTCCTCGATGTAGAGCAACTCGTGGATCACCGTGTCCGAATGGCGCAACAGTTCGAGCACAGCCGGTGATTTTTCCGGGCCGCAGAACTCGCCGAGAATCGTTTCCACGGATTTCCCATGTTTGAAAACGCCGATGGCTGCCGCGGTGTTGAGGCGGATCCAGACGTCGCGGTTTCCGTCCTCCAGAAACGCGAGGCGGCGGAAGCGGTGCCAGCCGCCGGTCTGGCACCAGACGGACATGCCGACCATGTTTTCGGCGGCGGAGAGTTCATGATAGAAGCGTTCGCAATCGCGGCCGATGAACGACGGATACTCGCCCGCACCCTCGTATTCGCGACGGGCCTGCATCTCGATGATCTTCTTCTGCGGCACGCTGAAGAACGCGCGGTTGAGCGGCAGGTAGCGGAAGAAATCGCTCTCGCCGTGTTTCATGGAGACGATGAA